>NZ_CP170508.1:1341807-2012710 GCF_052055875.1 Methanosphaerula subterraneus | reverse complement strand
TGGACAGTGGTCAGCAGCAACGGACTGCTCCTCGATGGGATCGCCTCGCTGATGATCGAACGGTATTACTGCGCCCACCCCCAGGAGGCCTTGGAGGGGCAGTGCCCGTCACTCGGGAGCTGCACCATCGTCGGGATCGCGGTCTCAGGAATCCCGCTCGCAACTCTGATCGCCCAGAAGGAACAGATGAAGCTGGCCATCTACCACCCAGCCAAGCACAGCAGTGCTGATAACCCGATCGGGTCGATCAGCGGGAACTTCTCACAGGTGGGCGGAGAGTGCTCAATTATCGTCGATGATGTGATCACCTCAGGGAAGACGATGCATGAGGTGGTCAGGTACCTGCGCAGGCACAAGGCGACGCCGCTCGCCATCTGGGTCCTCTTTGACAAGCTCGGGATCAAGGAGGTTGAGGGCGTTCCGGTCTACTCAGTCTTCACGATCTCGCGAATAGACTGAGGATTGTTGCCGTTCTTCTGATATCATACCAATAATTTATATAGAAGTTCAATTCAATTTTTTACCATATTGGAGGATTAATAATGCTTGCAGGACAGCCAGTCATCATTCTAAAGGATAATGTTGAGCGAACCAGAGGGCAGGAGGCCCAGCGCTCGAATATTGCAGCAGCAAAGGCGATAGCCTCAGCAGTGCGGACCACGCTTGGCCCCCGTGGCATGGACAAGATGCTGGTAAGTTCTACCGGCGATGTGGTCATCACCAACGATGGGGCTACGATCCTGCACGAGATCTCTGTCCAGCACCCTGGCGCCAAGATGGTGATCGAGGTCGCAGAGACACAGGATGATGAGGTCGGCGATGGTACCACCACAGCCTGTATCCTCGTCGGTTCCCTGATGGAACAGGCAGAGCTTATGCTCGCCAAGCAGATCCACCCGACGATCATCGCCCAGGGGTACCGGATGGGGATGGAGAAGGCACTCGAGATCCTGAACACCATAGCCCTGAAGATCGACGCCACTGACCGTGATGGACTCCTCAAGATCGCCGACACCTCGATGACCGGCAAGTCGATCGAGTCGGTGAAGGGGAAGCTGAACGGGATCGTCGTCGATGCGGTGATGAGTGTCGGAGAGAATCAGAACGGCAAGGTCGTCGTCGACCGTGACGACATCATGATCAAGAAGCAGACCGGCGAAAGCATGGACGACGCCGAACTGATCCGCGGGATCGTCATCGACAAGAACCGGGTATCAGAGCAGATGCCGTCGAAGGTCGTCGAGGCCAAGGTCGCCCTGATCGCATCACCCCTCGAGGTGACCAAGACCCAGGTTAAGTCCAAGATCAAGATCACCGACTCTGCACAGATGAACGCATTCGGAGCCTCCGAGCGCGAGTCCTTAAAGAAGCTCGCAGATGCCGTGATCGCCGCCGGCGCGAATGTACTTCTCTGCCAGAAAGGGATCGCAGACGCAGTCCAGTTCTACCTGGCCAAGGCCGGTGTCCTCGCCGTCGACGACGTCAAGGAGAAGGATATGAAGTATGCAGCCAAGGCACTGCATGCGACGATCGTCAACAAGACCGAAGACCTGACCGCTGCAGACCTCGGGTACGCCGCGCTAGTCGAAGAGAAGGAGGATGCAAACCTGATCACCATTTCAGGCTGCAAGAACCCAAAGGCGATCACCATCCTGCTCCGTGGTTCAACCGACTACCTGATCGATGAACTCGAGCGTGCCGTCGTCGACGGAACCAGCGTGGTCGCCGATGCGATGGAGGACGGAACCTTCGTGGTCGGTGGCGGTGCCGTCGAGACCGAACTGCTGCTGAAACTCAGGGAGTATGCAGAGTCGGTCGGCGGCAGGGTTCAGATCCCGATCGAGGCGTTCGCAACCGTCTTCGAAGCGGTTCCCCTGACCCTCGCCGAGAACTCCGGGTACAACCCCCTCGACAAGCTGGTCGCGTTGAAGTCGGCCCACTCCAATGGACAGAAGTATGCCGGGCTCAATGTCTACACCGGTGAGATCGTCGACATGTTTGAGGCCGGGGTTATCGAACCACTGCGTGTCAAGAAGCAGGCGATCCAGTCTGCAGCAGAGACCGCGAGCATGCTGATCCGTGTCGATGACATGATGATCACCCAGAACCGGGCACCAGGGCAGTAAGCGTACCTGGTGGTATGGGGATGCCCCCGCATCTCCATCAGGAGGAGAGTCTGAACATCAACTCGATCCCTGTCACCCACCAATACCATTTATATAAATCAGAGACAAATTTAGTGGGTCAACGTGCCGAGGTAGTCTAGTCCGGAAAGGCGGTGGCCTCGAAAGCCACTGGTGCTTGGCACCTCGGGAGTTCAAATCTCCCCCTCGGCGTTTATTCTCATGGACTGTTCTGCTTCCGACGATAGGAACTCTAAACAGGCATATTCTTCTATCAGCACCGTCCAGATCGTAATCAGAACAGGGCACCCCCTGCATTGAAGATGAATCATGATTGCGCTGCTCCTCGTGGATGACGAACCCGCCCTGCTCGAGGTGGCCCGCCTCTTTCTTGAACGTTCAGGGGATATCACCGTAACTCCCGCTAAATCCCCAGAAGAAGCGTTTGCACTGCTCAAAGAGAACCCGTTCGATGTGATCGTTTCAGACTTTGAGATGCCCGGGATGAATGGGATAGAACTCCTCAAGACCATCAGGTTAGCAGGGAACAGCATTCCATTCATCATCTTCACCGGGAAAGGACGGGAGCAGATCGTCATCGAGGCCCTGAACCAGGGGGCTGACTTCTATCTCCAGAAGGGTGGAGACCCCCGTTCACAGTTCGCTGAGCTCAGCCACAAGGTGAAGAGGGCGGTCGCCCAGCGGAAGAGCGAACAGGCTCTCCGTCAGAGTGAAGAACGGTTCAGGCTGCTGGCCGAAAACGGAACCGATATGATCTCCTGCCACACCCTTGACGGCACCTATCGGTATGCCTCGCCGGCCTGTGAACATCTCCTCGGGTACCAACCAGAGGAACTGGTCGGCCACGCCGCCTTTGTGTTCATCCACCCCGACGACATCCCAAAGGTCCGCAGGTCCGCAGAAGTGATCCTCGCCAGCGCTCCGCCCTCCCTGATCACCTACCGGATCAGGCGAAAAGATGGGGAGTTCTGCTGGATCGAGTCGACATACCGGCTGGTCGATCTGCCGGGGCATGGACAGGAGATCCAGGTCTCGTCACGGGACATCTCTGCCCGAAAAATTGCGGAGGAGCAGGCATGGTTCCAGGCGGAACTGCTCGACCATATCGGCCAGGCAGTGGTGGTGATCGATTCTGAGGGGACGATCGTCTCCTGGAACAGGGGCGCCGAGGAGCTCTATGGCTGGAAGGCCGACGAGGTCAGAGGAGAGAAACACGAGATCCTGATCACTGCGCAGATCGATGAACCCTCACGGGAGCGGGTCATCCGGGGCACTCAAAACGGAGAGCAGTGGAGTGATGTGACCGCATTCAGACGACGCGATAATCAGGTGATCACCGTCAGGATGAACTGGTTTCCCCTTCACAACCAGGACCAGCAGCAGATCGGAGCGGTTAACATCTCTGAAAAGATCACGCCCCGGAAAGGGAGGACAGACCTGTACCTCGACATCATGACTCATGATATCAACAACGCAGCTACCTCAGCCCTCGGATATGCCGACTGCCTTTCAGGGATGCTTGATGAGGGGGAAGCGGCGATGACGGCAAAGCTTCAGGCCTGTATCCGCCATTCGATCGAGATCATCGACAATATCTCGACGATCAGAACGATCACCGAGGAGCAGGCATTACCTCAAAATATCGACCTGGACCAGGTGATAAAGGCCCAGATTGCCAATTTTCCTGGAATCAATATACATTACAGCAGTCAGAGAACGATCGTCTCTGCAGATGACCTGCTCGGAGTGGTACTGACCAACCTGATCGGGAACAGCAGAAAGTTCGCCGGTCCGGACGGGACGATCACGGTCAGGGTCGAACCCGTCGGTCAGGGATATCAGGTATCGGTCGAGGACGACGGCCCCGGTATCCCTGACAGCGAGAAGCCACTGGTCTTCAACCGGTTCCAGAAGGGTGCAGAAGAGGAGAACGGGAGAGGACTGGGGCTGTACATCGCACAGATGCTGATCGAACGGTATGGGGGGAGGATCTGGGCTGATGATCGGGTGGCAGGCCACCCTGGTGAAGGAGCGGCGATCCGGTTCACTCTGCCGGGGCAAGGGATTTAACCGGCTGTGAAGAGATATGTGCACATGAAGAGATCGATCGGTGCAAAGACATTTCTCTGTGTGCACCCGGACCTGATCGTGGGCACGTATGACCTCGAGGGAAGGCCGAACATGATGGCCGCCGCATGGGGAGGGATCTGCAGCTCAGACCCACCAAGTGTCGGGATATCTGTCAGGCCGTCACGGTACACTCACCAGTCGCTCCTCGAAAAGCGGGAGTTCACGATCAGCATCCCCTCGGAGCGGCATCTCGCCGAGGCCGATTATGTGGGGATCGAGTCCGGAAAAGCGGTCGATAAGTTTGCAGTGACCGGACTGACTCCAAAACGGAGCGATCTGGTCGACGCCCCATATGTGGACGAGTTTCCGGTGGTCCTCGAATGCAGACTCTCCAACACACTCGAGCTCGGGGTACATACCCTCTTCGTCGGTGAGATCCTGGATGTGAAGGTGGACGAAGCAGGGCTCTCCCCTGAGGGGAAGCCGGATCTTTCAAAGATCAGACCGCTCGTCTACGATTCGATCGAAATGGGGTACTATGGGCTTGGAGAGTTCCTCGGCAAAGCGTTCTCCGAAGGCCGGTCATTCATGCGATGAATCAGGTATGAACCAGTCACCATCATCGATCCCAACCACTGCTGACGTCATCGTCGTGGGTGCCGGCCCTGCAGGTTCCACGGCCGCCTACCTGCTGGCGAAGCACGGACATCAGGTGCTGCTCCTCGACAGGGCGGCGTTTCCACGACAGAAACTCTGCGCAGGATGCCTGACCGAGAAGACGCGGGATCTGCTCAGGCGGGCCTTCGGGCTGACGGAGGCCGAACTGGCCAGGGAGGGGATCGTCACGGCGACCGCCGATCATTACCAGATCACCTGCAGGAGCGAGACGATCTCCAGACGGAACACGCCGATACCCTTCACATTTGTAAACCGGGCCGCGTATGATGCGAAACTCCTGGCCGCGGCAGAGAAGGCGGGGGTGACGGTGATCACCGGATGCGAGGTGACCGGTGTGGACCCGACCAGGGGCATGGTCCAGACCAGGGACGGAAGGACGATCACCGGCAGGTACCTGATCGGTGCCGACGGAGCGAATAGCAGGGTCCGACGTGCGTTCCCCACCACCCCAGAGGAGCGGACCAGGTGGTACCAGAACCTGGCCGGCACAGTGGAGATGAAGGTTCCCCGCAACCAGATGACCCCGTCATTCAGGACGATCGATCACCCGGTCCTCTTCTTCGACCTTCCAGGATGGGGAGCCGGCTACGGCTGGGTCTTCCCCGGTGAAGAGGAGATGATCCTCGGCGTCGGCGGGCTGAAACAGAACGGGAAGAGCGGAGTCGCTGAGGTCTTCAGGAACTGTCTGGCTGCTGAGATCATTGAGGAGAAGACCCTGCACCCACAGGGCTGGCCACTCCCGTATGGCAACTTCATCAGGGACCCAACCTGCGGGGTGACCCTGCTGGTCGGAGACGCCGGGGGGTTTGTTGAACCGCTCCTCGGCGAGGGGATCTTCTATGCACACCGCACTGGAGAACTGGCGGCTGTAGCAGTGGACAGGGCGCTTTCAGAGGGAGGCGATGCTGCAGACCAGTACCGGGTCCTGATTCGGTCGCTGATCAATCCAGAGTTAAAGGCAGACCTCCGGGGACGCAGACTGCTCTTCCACCTGCTCCATCACCTGCCACTCCCCCTGATCAGGGTGCTCGTCGCCCTCTCCGATGACCTGCTGATAGGACTGGTCCACGGCCGGCGATCGTGGCAGTGGTTCCGCCCTGCCGGAGACCTCCACCGACGGACCGAACCCTGATCAGGGAAGGGTCATCACGATCCGCTCGCGGGAGAGGAGCCGGGTCAGTACAACCGTGATCAGCAGCATCGACAGCACAGCAAGAAGCATGGCCCCCTCCGTCATCCAGGTGATCTCCCCGGCCACAGAGGCCAGGGACCGTGCGGTGCTCAGCAGAGAGACCATCAGCAGGACCATGACGATCCCGATCACCCGGTTCTCTCGCATCCCGAGCAGCAACTGCGAGAGGCCGAGCAGGCCGACGACGGCAGCGATGCTGCAGGGCACCACGACCAGCAGGTGGACAAGCAGCTCACCCGACCAGAACTGGCCCAGGCCGTCCCCTGCCAGGGGGACGAGAAGAGAGGCACCGATCATCAACCCTGCCGATATAAGGGCGATCAGATAGGCCGGAACCGTCACCCCGAGCACCTTCCCTACCCAGAGTTCCTGAATGGTCAGCGGCGAAGAGAGGAGTGTCTCGATCGATCCGTCCTGCTTCTCCCGCAGAAAGGCCTGTCCTGAGAAGAGGTACCCGGAGAAGAGCCCGAGCATCAGCACCACCGTGAAGAGGAGCGTTTCGAAACGGTCAGCACCAGAAGTACCCGCCCCAGGGACCGACATCCCGCCAAAGACCACCGCAAAGACCAGGGCCGAGAGGAGCAGGCTCCGAGTATGCAGGATCTGATAGGTCTCCTTCTCGGCCACTACCAGCAGTGATCTGATCATGCTGCATCACCCCTGGTAACCGCGAGGTACGCATCTTCAAGCGATTCACGCCTGTAATACCCTTCTTCTACCGGGATGCCGGCATGAACCAGGCAGTCGAGCAGGCCGGCAGAACCTGAGGAGCCCTGCAGGGCGACGTGCACCGCCCCCTCCTCCTGCCAGACCTGCACGACGCCGGGGCAGGCCTTCAACACCTCAACGGCGGCCAGGGTCTGTTCCTGCCGGGATGGAACAATCAGAAAGACTCGCTGCTGGTGACCCCGCCGGATCCCCTCAACGGTGTCGATCGCCCGGATCCTCTGCTCCTGTAGGATCGCGACCCGTGAACAGATCCGCTCCACCTCGTCGAGGTGGTGGGAGTTGAGAAAGACTGTCATCGACTCCTCTGCAGAGAGGGTTCTGATCAGTTCCCTGACCTGCTGTTGGGCCCCGGGGTCGAGGCCGGAGGTCGGTTCGTCCAGAAAGAGGACATCTGGGTGATGGAGAATAGCTCGGGCGAGGCCGAGGGATCGACGCATGCCGGTGGAGAAGGTGCCGACCAGGTCCAACCGGCGGTCGAGGAGACCGACCAGGGAGAGGACCTCCTCCACCCGCTGCGCCGGGTCGGGGACACTGTACAGTCCGGCGTAATAGCGCAGGTTCCGTTCGGCGGAGAGACGGTCGGTCATCCCGTTCTGTTCGAGGAGCACACCAACCCTCCGCCGTTCACGATCATGGTCGGCCAGCGAGACCCCAAAGACCGTGGCTTCCCCCCGGTCCGGGCGGATCAGCCCGAGCAACAGCCGCATCGTGGTCGTCTTCCCCGCACCGTTCGGGCCGAGGAACCCGAAGATCTCCCCGCTCTGGATCGAGAACGAGACCTGGTCAAGAACGAGATGCCCATCAAAGGACCTGCTCAGGTTTCGTGCCTCAATCACCGGATCTGATACCATCGATACGAAGTCGCCGGCTGTCGATATAAGGGGTGCTCCCAGGCTCACTGCTGGACGGTCAGGTTCAGCCCTGCGATCCCTGCCAGGATCAGCAGAATGCAGAGGAACCGGACCAGGCCGCGGGGCTCGTTGAAAAGGATCATCCCGGCGATCACGGTTCCGACGATCCCGATCCCGGTCCAGACCGCATAGGCGGTCCCGAGAGGGAGAGACCTGGTTGCAAGGGAGAGGAAGTAGACGCTCAACCCCATCGTCACCAGGGTGATTAACGTGGGAAATGGCCGGGTGAACCCATCGGTGTACTTGGTCAGCACCGCCCAGACCGCCTCGAAGATCCCTGCGATCATCAGATAGGCCCATGGAAGAGAGGAAGGGGATACGGTCGCATTCACCCCCTGTAGACACCGTGAGGAACGGTGATCTGAAACCGGGCCCCTGACTGCTGGTCAGGAAACACGGAGATGGTGATGCCGGTCACCGAGAGGGATGCCGCTGCGAGGAAGAGGTCATACCCTGACATCTGCAGGTACCCGTACTCAAAGAGCCGGTTCCGGTCCTTCTCAGGGATGGGAAGGCCGTCATCCTCCCAGATCAGCAGCAGCCCCGCACTGGTCCTCTCCAGGGTCAGCCTGACCCGGGTGACCGGAGACCGATGGTTCAGGGCATACGAGAAGAGGACCGCACAGACATCCGGGAGGTGCTGCTCGGCGAAGAGACTGACCTCACCGGCCGCGGAGGCATCGAGGGCGACCCTGGTGGCTGCCTGCCCGGCGGCCGCAGCGAGGACAGACCCCAGCGATTGCCACCGGACCTCACCGACCCCCAGGTCCTGGTACGAGCGAGTGAAGGTGATGTTCCGGTTGATCGTCTCTGCAGCCTTCTCGATCTTCTCAAGAAAGAGCTGCGCCGACTGATCGGTGACCATGTCATGGAGGAGCTCGGCGTACCCGCTCAGCACCATGATCTGGTTCAGAATGTCATGCCTGACCCGAGCGGTGATGCTGCTGACCGCGGCGTTCGCCGCCATCTGCGCAGAGGCCTGCCGTCGCTGATCTGCGATCAGGTGCAGTGCCCTCCGCAGAGCCAGAATCCCGGTATCTCCTCTGCTGCTCAGGCAGAGGTCAGCCCCTGCAGCAAGCCCATCCGCACAGACCTGCTGGTCATCTGAAAGCAGGATGAACGGCGTCGGATCGCCGGCGCTGCGGAGTGACCTGAGCAGTGCTATCCCATCATCAGACACGATCATATCAAATCGTTGCTCCTGGAGTAGCACGAGCGCTGCCTCTACGCTGGCACAGGGGGTGAGATCGCAGCCCCTGTCCAGAACTATCGATCTGAGCAGATCTGAGTCATCATTTACGAAGAGAACCGAAACCATGGTATTATTCCCGTCTTTTGTATTCAGTGAAATGAATACACGCCTGATAAGAGTGGCGTGTTCAGATAACTAAAAGTATTTGCTTAGAAAAAAGCGAGGGGTCAGGGTTGATGGGATCGTCTGATCTTGATCGCTGCCAGCTTCTCGATCGCACCGGTGTCGACCTCCCCAGCGAGCGAGAGCCGGTTGTTGTCGAGGGCACTCTGCACAAACCCTGCACCGGTTGTTGTCCTGACGAGCAGCGTCGTGCACCCCGCCGGCGACCCGACCGAACCTGCGGAGATGTCGGCGTCGACGCCGGTCAGATCATTGCAGGCATGACAGCCCGGCCTGACGCAGTCGGCGAGGTCTTTGAGCGGGATCGTGATCGCGTTTCCGTCCTTGAGGAGGACCTCAAGCCCGCCCTTTACATCCATCTTTTTGATCTGCCAGGGCTCAACCGAGAACTCCCGGACCAGTTTTCCCTCCATCAGTTTCTGGTAGTCGAACGACTCGGTACAGAAGAGGCCGATCAGCAGGCGTATCGCCCGGGCATACGGACGGAGCAGGTCATGGTCGCTCGACCGCATCTGTTCGACGGCCTGAACCACACAGGGCACCCCGACGATGGCGATCCGTCGATACTTCCGCGTGACCACCGCCTCCTTCAGTGCGGCCAGCAGGGGCACCCACCAGTTGTACCGGGAGCCGGCACCGGTGACCAGTGCCTCGGACGAAGTGATCACCGCTGACTGCGGGAGCATCGTCCACTGGTCGGCCGTCACCGTCACGACCGCATCGATCAACCCCTCTTCGAGGGCATTAACCAGGATGGCCGTCACAGCTCCCCCGCTCTGTCTTCCCGCGACCTCGAACGCGGCCTTCGCCGCATGCATCGAGAGAGTCGACCCGATCGTCTCCTCTGCGTGCGGGTGAACGCGTGGACAGACCGCATAGCAGGCCCCGCAGGGAACCCCGTCATTGACCGCCTTGCAGTAGCCATTGTTCCGTGGATGGTCTGATCCTGCACCCTGGTCCATACAGAGCGCATCGGCAGGGCAGACCGCCACACAGGCGCCACAGCCTGCACAGAGGTTCTTCTCCCAGACCGCCCCGCTCAGATCCTTGTAACTTTTCTCTTCCATCGCCATCACTCGTTTGTGTATTTGCCTGCAAAAGGCCGTCCGCTCGCCGGGATTATCCGGGTATATGCCGCACTTAACAACGGGGCAGCGTCGACCCCGAAATGGGTTGCGAACTGTCGGATCAGCGGTGCTATCCGCTCACGGTCCTCGTTTCCGAGGACCGTCTTCGTCGCCCCGACCCCTAAGAACTGGTCATCGACATCGCCGCGTATGATGATCTCCCCCCCGTGGATCCCGGAGCCGAGGCCACGCTCCTCCACCGGGGCGCCGCCATGGAGGCCGAGCACCAGCACGGTCCCGCCTGCCATGTATTCACCGAGAAACGCCCGGGAGTACTCCCCGACCACCAGGGTTGGGTACTTTTCTTTGTACTGCTTCATATGGATCCCGCCACGGTATCCGATATGTCCGCGGACGAAGATCGTGCCGCCCCGCATGCTGTGGGCGACCGCATCGCCGGCACTCCCGTGGACGACGATCGTGCCGCTGTCCATCGTGTTCCCCGGGGCATGTTCGCAGTTGCCGTGGACGATCACCGTCGGCCCGCTCATGAACATCCCGAGATCCCCGCCAGGGACGCCGTGGATCTCGATCACCACGTCATTGCCTCGGAGACCGTCAGCGATGAACCGCTGCCCGAGCACATGTTCGAGCACGATCCGTTTCGCCCCTGCAGCGACTGCTGCCCGGATCTGTTTGTTCAGGGGTGTGTAGTGCATCCCTGCTGCATCAATTGTCACGCTCTCCATCGTCACGCCCCCACCTGCTTCACATCGAGCACCTTCATCATCGACTCGTCGAGCATATACCCGCGGAGCCGGTCCCGGTTGCCGCGGAGGCTCTCGATGCTGTTGATCCCGGCCGCACCCATCAGGTCCATGATCTCCAGGGTCCACCCCTGGATCAGGTTGGCGACCTGCGTCGCCCCGACCTCGGGGTCGAGCCGGTTCACGAGGTCCTGCCGCTGAGTTGCGATCCCCCAGGGGCAGAGGTTTCTGTAACAGCTGCCACAGACCCTGCACCCGAGCGCGACCAGCGCCGCGGTTCCGATGTAGACGGCATCTGCGCCGAGGGCGATCGCCTTGGTGACATCAGTCGAGTCCCGGATCCCGCCGCTGGCGATGATCGAGATCTCGTTTCTGATCCCCTGTGACCGGAGCTTGGCATCGACCGCGGCCACGGCAGCCTCGATCGGGATCCCGACATGGTCCCGGAAGACCCGGGGAGCAGCCCCGGTTCCGCCCCGGAACCCATCGATCACCACCGCATCCGCCGAGGACCGGGCGATCCCTGCTGCGATCGCGGCCACATTGTGGACCGCGGCGATCTTCACGAAGACCGGCTTCTTCCACTCGGTCGCCTCCTTGAGCGCCCTGACCAGCTGGGCCAGGTCCTCAATCGAGTAGATGTCATGGTGCGGGGCCGGGCTGATCGCGTCGCTGCCGACCGGGATCATCCTGGTCAGCGAGACCTCCTCGTTCACCTTCTCACCGGGCAGATGGCCGCCGATCCCCGGCTTGGCCCCCTGTCCGATCTTGATCTCGATCGCGGCTCCGCGTTCCAGGTAGTCGATGTCAACCCCGAACCTGCCTGAAGCGACCTGGACGATCATGTGCTTCTGGAATGGGTACAGGGACTGGTGGAGCCCGCCCTCCCCGGTGCCCATGAAGGTGCCGGCCTTCTCAGCGGCCTTCGCCATCGACATCTGGGCATTCAAGCTGATCGCCCCGTAACTCATATGCCCGATCATGATCGGGGTCTCGAGCTGCAAGTTCGGCGCAAGCGTGGTCAGCAGGTCGACCTCTCCGTCATGCTCCCGGAGGGAGAGCCGGGCCGGTTTCTTACCGATATAGGTCCGGAGTTCCATCGGTTCGCGGAGCGGGTCGATCGATGGGTTCGTGACCTGGCAGGCGTCGAGCAGCAGCCGGTCGAAGATGATCGGATAGGGCTTGGCGTTCCCCATGCCGGAGAGGATGATCTTGCCGGTTCGGGCCTGGTTGTAGATCGATTCCCGTACCTCCCGTGTCCAAACCGGATGGGTCCGGTAATCGAGCGGCTTCTCTTCGAGCGAGATCGCATCACGGGGGCACATCGCAATGCATCGGTGGCAGGCCGTACAGTTCCGTGGGTTGACTGCGATACGGTCCCCCTCTTTATGGAAGACGCCGTACGAACAGTTTTCGACGCATCTGCCGCAGAGCATGCACTGATCCAGATCGATCGAGACCTTGTATCGAAGGGGGAGACTCCCGATCATGCCACAATCCTCCCGATGATCGGATCGCCGGCCCTCGGGGTGAAGACATCATCGATATTCGGGTCCATCGCACGGATCGCCGCCTCTTCGCTGGAGACGTACAACTTTGAGCCGTTCTCTGCCCCGACCAGCGGCCGGAGCTTGGAGCGGTCGGTGAAGGCAACCATCGAGTCCTGGTTGGCGACCACGATGGCAAACGGCCCGTTCATCATCGCCGGGCCATAGGTGAGCCGGATCGCCCGGTCGAGCTCCTGCTGCTTCGGCTCTTCCCGGTCAATCTCGTCCCAGAACGGTGGAGCGAGCGCCCGGACCGTCAGTTCCTGCGAGAGACCGTGCCGGCGGGAGAGAAGGTCAACGACGTAGGCGACGACCTCGGTGTCGGTGAACATCGAGCACTGGTATCCGAAACTCTCGATATACCGCCGGTTAGTCCCGTACGAGGTGATCTCCCCGTTGTGTACGACAGACCAGTTCAACAGGTTGAACGGATGGGCACCACCCCACCATCCCGGGGTGTTGGTCGGGTAGCGGTTGTGCCCCATCCAGATGTAGCCTGAGTAGTCCTCGATCCGGTAGAAGTCGGCGACCTCCTCAGGCCATCCTGCGGCCTTGAAGACCCCGAGGTTCTTACCTGATGAGAAGATCAGGGCCCCGGTCACCTGGGTGTTCACCCTCATCACCAGGCTGGTCACGATATCCTCTGCAGGTGTGGAACTGCGTGTCATCAGGCTGGTGTCCGGGGAGAAGAAGTACCGCCATGGGGTGTGCACCTTGCGCAGCCCTGGCTGTTCATAGGTCGGGATCTCCTCGTCATGGATGATGGTACCCCACTGACCGAGCAGTGCATCGACCTCCTTCTTATGCTCATGCACATTGTCAAAGAAGACGTGCAGTGCATAGTAGTCCTTGAACTCGGGATAGACCCCGTAGGCAACGTAGCCCGCCCCTTCACCGCTCCCCCGCTCGTTCATCATGGAGAGGGCCGATTTGATATGAGAACCGTCCATCAGGGACCGACTCTTATCGATAACACCAATTATCCCACACATGGCAACCACAAAATACTCTCGATAGAGTTCAACTGTATACAGTACTCTCCTAATACCTATATTACAGTAAGTATAAGTAGAATTGGGTAGAAGTTTTCTTCCATATGTCTGGAGACGTAGTATCCGGGATGCTGGAACGGATCGATGCGGATCTGATAAAGTTTATCAGGCTGCAGTTCACCGATATCCTTGGAATCCCGAAGAATGTGGCCATCCCTGTAGAACAGGCAGAGAAAGCACTGACTGAGGGAATCTGGTTTGATGGTTCGTCTATAGAAGGCTTTACCAGGATCGAGGAGTCCGACATGCTGCTCAGGCCAGACCCTGCGACCTATTCGATCCTCCCCTGGAGACCACAGGACGGCAGAGTGGCACGGTTCATCTGTGACCTTCAGACCTATGGTGGCAAGCCGTTTGAGGGCGATCCACGGTATGTGCTGAAGAAGACCCTGGCAGAGGCCGCAAAGATGGGCTTCTCGTTCAACACAGGTCCTGAACTGGAGTTCTTCCTCTTCCAGATGCAGAACGGCAAGCCCACCACCGAGTTCGTCGACAGGGGCGCATACTTCGACCTGGCCCCGAACGACGCGGCAGAGGACGTAAGACGGGATATCGTCATTGCCCTTTCAGAGATGGGCTTTGAGATCGAGGCATCGCACCACGAGGTGGCCGAGAGCCAGCATGAGATCGACTTCAAGTACAGCGATGCCCTGGACACCGCAGACAAAGTGATCACTTTCAAGTTTGCGGCCAAGGCGATCGCCCTCAGAAGCGGGATGCATGCAACGTTCATGGCCAAGCCAATCGGCGGGATCAACGGCAGCGGCATGCATACCCACGGCTCGCTCGCAAAAGACGGAAAGAACGTCTTCTTTGATCCAAACGGCGACAAGCAGTTATCAGACACTGCACGCTACTACATCGGCGGGCTGCTCCACCACGCTCGTGCCATCACCCGGGTTGCCAACCCGACGATCAACTCGTACAAGCGGCTGGTGCCGGGCTATGAAGCCCCGGTCTATGTCTCCTGGTCCACATCCAACCGTTCAGCTCTGATCAGGGTGCCGGCAGCCCGTGGCAACAGCACCAGGGCAGAGCTTCGGTCCCCTGACCCGATGTGCAACCCGTACCTTACCTTCGCCTCGATGCTCGCAGCCGGGCTCGACGGAATCAAGAACAAGATCGAGCCACCGGAGTCGACCGATGTGAACATCTACCACATGACGGCGGCAGAGCGGAAGAGTCAGGGGATCACGATGTTGCCGGGCAGCCTCCCCGAAGCCCACGAGGCACTGCTCGCAGATCAGATCATCTGTAACACCCTCGGCGACCACGTGGTCAGCGGCCTCAGTGCCATCACCACCGCAGAGCACGACTCCTTCCGGATGTCAGTACATCCCTGGGAGATCGAGCGTTACCTCAACACCTTCTAATTTTTTTATCGTGTTGAACGCAACTGTTTTGACCAATCGTAGATTCAAAAGAGTCGGAGACTGGTTCATCTAAGAATTAGATGTGTTAACACTGTTAGGGAAAACCAGATTATTGTCAACGGTCTGGTTTTCGATAAAAAAAAAATACGACAGGGATCAGAAGGGACCGTCCTGTTCAAACGACCGTCCGAACCTGAGCGCCAGCTCGGCCTTGTACAGCTCCTTTCCTAGATAGGCGGCATGGTCGAGGAGGGAAACCCGGTTCTCCGTCTGGATTTTAGCAAAGACCTCCTCCCAATGACTGCCGGAGAAGGCGATCCCGTTATGGACGGCTACGATCTGGCCGTCCTCGATCCCGATCCTGAGGTTCCCAACAGGGTCGTAGGTGAGGGCCCCGGAGAAGGGCGGCACGTCGATCCGTTGCTGGTAGACAAGCGGGGGCTCCCTGCGACGCCGCTTCTCCTTGATCACCAGCAGGTCGAGGCCGACGTCCTTGGGGTAGGGCCGGCACCGGACCAGCATCATCATCTCGGTAGCCCGCCGCATCTCCTGGACGGCTCCGAAGGTCTTGTCCGAGTGTTCACTGGAGAAGATCATAGCCGCGTGCACCTCAAGCGCCATCCCGGCCAGCAGAGCCTGCACCCCGATCGAGTCGGCATCAAGCAGTTCGGTGACATTGCCCGCGCCGAAGAAGAGCGGGTACCCCGGTTCGTCCGGGAACTCCTGGAGCGACCGGACGAGCCCTGATCCGACCGGCTGGAGGAGCGGGTCTGCGATCAGCGAGACGATCCCGGCCTCTTCTGCGAGGGCCAGGTTCTCGGCCAGGGATTTATACCGCGGTACCACCACGGCTGCGACGCCGGCGGCCGCCACCTCGGCCCCGATCAGCGGAATGTTCTCCTCATGGAGCGAAAGAACCAGATCGGCTCGGAAGAGCGCTGCCCTGATCAGGGCCGGGTCCTGCGAGTCCACGGCAAGCGGCCCCTCGACCGATTCGAGCGCTCTAAAGCACCGGAGGACGTCCTCGGGGGTCGCATCGAATCCGAACCCCAGGTCGACGATATCGGCACCGCGGGAGAAGAGGTCGGTGACCGTTGCAGCGAGGTCGGGGTGCCGTGGGGCGTCCATCACCTCGGCCAGCACCTTCATCCGTGAACTGCCGCCGATCTTCACCCCCCGGATCAGCAGGTCAGGGGTGGCGGACCGCTCCAGGCCGGCCAGTTTCCGGGCGGCCTCCTCCTGCCGCCGGAGCCGGATCATCTCATCGGCAGGGACGGTCCGCGAGAGCTCCAGGGAATCGAGCCTGGAGAGGATCAGGGGAAGGTCGGCCGCATGTCGGGGACCACGGAAGACCGGCACTCCAGTCTCCTGCTCCACCTGGTCAAAGGACGCGGTACACATCCCTGAAACGATCACAAGGTCGTACCGCCGCTCTTTGAGCAGGGAGAGGAGCTGGGACGGAGTCAGAAACGAGGCGATCTCGCCGGTCACGACCACATCAGCGTCAAACCCTGCGGCAGCCCTGCTGACGAGCGGGTAGGTTGCCGCACCGGTCGGAAGAAGAACAGGCATACGTCTCCTTAATAGTGAGAAGGATAAAAAATAGTACTGTTTGATGCTGAACTGTGACCTGCATGTCCATACCAACCACTCACGCGATGGTGAGTCGAGCGTCGAGGAGATCCTGCTTCAGGCAGAGAAGGTTGGGCTGGATGCAATTGCAATCACTGACCATGATACGATGGACGGGGCCTGGTACGCAGCCAAAATCAGGAGCAGGGTGCTGGTGATCCCCGGAATCGAAGTCTCGACGGCACAGGGTCACCTGCTGGTAATTGGGGGGACTGGCGTGATCCCGCCCGGCCTCGATGTGATCGAGACGATCCGGCTCGCCCATGCCCAGGGGGCCGTGACGATCCTGCCCCATCCGTTCCACATCTGGAGACACGCCGTCGGGCTGAAGGTGAAGTCCGCCCTTGAGGCGGTCGATGCGATCGAGGTCTTCAACAGCCGGTACATCGTCGGGCAGGCGAACAGAAAGGCTGCACGCGGAGCACGCAGGGTGCACAAACCGGCAGTCGGCGGATCGGACGCCCACCATGCCCGATATGTCGGGTTCGGGAGAACCACCATCGATGCCGAGCGGACCGTCGAATCGATCCTCGAGGCGATCCGGGCAGGAAAGACCGTGCCCGGCGGGAGGATGACACCGCTGCGGACCTATACCCGGCAGTCGATCAGAAGCACCTGGCGGCGTGTGCGGCGCCATGTCCATCGATGAGACTGGCATTCCGGCTCTCGTACGACGGGAATCGGTTCCGGGGTTCCCAGCTCCAGCCAGCCTACCGGACGGTCGAGGGGGAGCTGATCACCGCATGCCAGCGGGTCCAGCTCTTTGATGATCCGGGCAGGGCAGGGTTCGCCCTGGCCGGCAGGACCGACCGGGGTGTGCACGCCCGCGGCCAGGTCGGCGCCTTCTCGACACCGTTCCCCGAGCGGGCGGTGGAGGCACTGAACGGGCAGCTCTCTCCCGACCTCTGGTGCAACGGGTTCGCCGAGGTACCCCCCTCGTTCCATCCGCGTTTCGATGCCATATCCCGCACCTACCGCTACTTCTTTGCCGACTGGCCCCTCGACATCGGGGCGATGGACCAGGCAGCACAGGCTCTGGTCGGGACCCACAATTTCTCGAGGCTCGCACGGGTGAGGGAGAAGAGCCCGATCCGAACCGTCAGGTCGGCCCGGGTCTTTCTCGACCAGGGGATCCCGATCTTTGAGGTGACCGCCCACACCTACCTCTGGCACATGGTCAGATGCATGGCGGCGGCCCTCCTCTCGATTGGAACCCATGAGCAGGAGACGCAGCTGATGGAGAGGCTTCTCTCAGGCGAGTGCAGGAGAAATCCCCCGGCCGCTCCAGCTGATGGGCTGGTCCTCTGGGACGTAGACTGCGGGATCACTTTCACTCCAACCGAGCCCGACCCCCGGAGCAGGGACTGGATCGGGGGGGCCAGGCGGCAAGCGACCGTCCGGGAACGGATCATCGACCTCCTAGACCGGAGTGGCGTTGACCGACGGGGGGAGGAGCCGGGCGATGATCGCGGACGGAACCTGCTCTGAAGTCCTGACTGCAAGGGAGAATCCGGCATCCCCGTTGACGAGACCGTTGTACGTCGCATCGAGTCCGAAGTTGAATGAGAGGAGAGGATAACCGAGTATCGTCACCGCGGCCTGTTTCCGGGTGATCTCCTTCTGCTCCCCGATCTTGATATCATAGGGGACCTTGTCGACCGAGAGGCTGACATGGTCGGTGTACGGGATCGCAACGATCAGGATATTTCCAATCTGCACCGGGTTGGAGTTTGGAAAGATAACGTCGTAGGTGACGGTATATGGATAATGCGCCGCCTGTTCTGAACCGCCGATCGTGATCCCGATCGAGGTGACGGCGATGATCAGGACGATCAGTACGAGGCCGACCAGGGAGAGACCAGCGTACCAACCCCAGCGTGAACGGGCACTCCTCTTCGGAGGAACAGGGACGGGGGAGGAGCGGGAACGGGAAGGGACCGGCTCCATTGGTGTTGTTCCCTGGATCGGAGCTGGGGAAGGTCCCACAGGAAGGCCTCTCTCCGGTTCCGCTGCGCTTCCGACCTCTATCTCCTCATCGATCTCAAAGATCAGATCACGATCGTCCATACCCGTTCCTCACTGTACCTGTAGTATCGTGAGCGCCGTATAAGGGTTATGTGCCGGTAATTATCATTATAAAAGATGATAGATATATACTACCAGTGACCTACATGAGCGAACTACCGAAAGAGGAGTACCTGAAGAAATGCACCACTGCCTGTGCAGGGTGCAGCTCTTCCCTCTGCCTCCGTTATGTCCTGAAGGCCGCGGGCCCGGACACGGTGCTGGTGGTCCCTGCATGCTGTACCAGCGTGCTGCAGGGGATCTACCCGACCACGGCGTTGAACGTACCGGTCTACAATGTGGCGTTTGCAGCGGCTGCTGCCTGCGCTTCAGGGATGAGCTCGGCCTTTTCGGCCGCCGGCAAAGAGACAAATGTGATCGCCTACGCAGGCGATGGTGGAACCGTTGATATCGGGATCCAGGCACTCTCAGGGGCCTTGGAGCGCGGAACAAACTTTCTCTATATCTGCTACGACAACGAGGCATATGGCAACACCGGGATGCAACGCTCAGGGGCAACCCCGATAGGGGCCAGGACCACGACGACCCCTGGCGGAAAGATCGAGACCAAGAAGGATATCGACCGGATCGTCGCTGCCCATGAGCCGCCGTATATGGCGACCGCATGCAGTGCCTATCCCCAGGACCTGTACAAAAAGGTGAAGAAGGCACTCTCGATACAGGGGCCGAAGTTCATCCACATCCTCGCTCCATGCCCTCCGGGATGGCGGTACCCCGCAGAGAAGACGGTCGAGCTCGGGAAGCTGGCCGTCAAGACCGGAGTCTGGATGCTGTACGAACGGGAAGCGGGAAAACTGACGATCAATGGGATCTCCAAAGCCGCGATGAAGAAGCCACTCCCCCTCGAGGAGTACCTCTCTGCCCAGGGCAGGTTCAAAGGGATCACCCCGGATGCCGTCAGGGAGATGCAGCTGACGCTCGAACGGAGCCAGCGGCGGCTGCTCCATGAGGAGGAAGGACTATGCTGACGATAGGAACCGGGAACAAGGCGGTAGCCTCTGCGGCACGTGAGGCGCAGCCTGACGTCGTGGCGGCATATCCGATCACGCCGCAGACCGAGATCGTCGAGCAGATCGCAAACTATGTGACCGATGGCTCGATGAGAAGCCAGTACATCCCGGTCGAGAGTGAGCATTCGGCGATGGCGGCCTGCATCGGTGCCTCGGTCACCGGTGCCCGGACCTTCACGGCGACCAGTTCACACGGGCTGCTGTACATGCACGAGATGCTCCACTGGGCGGCGGCCTCGCGCCTCCCCATAGTGATGGCGAATGTGAACCGTGCGCTCGGCCCTGGATGGAACACCTGGGCGGAGCACTCGGACGCTTTCTCCCAGCGGGACACTGGTTGGCTGCAGGTCTTTGTGGCCACGGTGCAGGAAGCCTACGATGCGACGCTGATGGCCTTTCGGATCGCAGAGCACCATGACGTGCTGCTGCCGGTGATGGTGAACCTGGACGGGTTCTCGCTCAGCCACATCACACAGTCGCTCGATACGGTCGAGCTCGGGGACTTCATCCCGCCGATCGACCTGCCGCACCGGATCGATACCGCACATCCTGTCGGCTACGGACCGATGACCGGGCCTGATCAATACTTCAGGTTCAGATGGGACATCGAGCGGTCGATGCGCGATGCGGTGCAGGTGATCGCAGAGGTGGAATCCGACTTCGCCGCCCGTTTCGGCAGACAGTACGGGCCGACCGAGGAGTACCGGTGTGAGGACGCGGATGTGATCCTCATCTCGATGGGAACGCTCGGGAAGGAGGCCGAGATGGCGATCGATATCCTGCGGGAGGAAGGAATCCGAGCAGGAGGTATGCGCCTCCGCTGGTTCCGGCCGTTCCCGCAGCTCGACCTTGCCGGCCGGGAGGTCGTGGTGATCGACCGCGACTACTCGTTCGGGTTCGGCGGGGTGCTGGCCCACGCGATCCGGTCGACCTGCAGGACGGATGTCTACAGTGTGATCGCCGGCCTCGGTGGCCAGGAGGTCACCTATGACGATATAGCAGAGTTCGTCAGGTCCAGGAAGATCGGGACCGAGTACTGGTTTGGGGTGACGCCAGATGTTTGAGATTAGGATCCACTCCCGTGGTGGACAAGGTGGCGTGACCGCAGCCAAGCTGCTGGCTCAGGCGGCGTTCAATGACCACAAGTACGCGACTGCGGCCCCGTTCTACGGGGCAGAACGGCGGGGGGCCCCGGTGGTCTCCTTCGTCCGGATCAGCGACGAGCCGATCAAGGTGTACAGCCAGATCCGGTCGCCGGACCTGGTCGTGGTGCTGGACAGCAGCGTGATGGACGTGATCGATGTGCTCAACGGGATCAAGCCAGACGGAACGGTGCTGATCAACAGCGCCCATGCCGTGCCGATGGACGGGCATACCACCTACCATGTGGACCTGACCGGGATCGCCCTCTCGCTCGGGCTGGTGATCGCAGGGTCGCCGATCCTGAACACGCCGGTGCTCGGTGCACTGGCAAAGATGGGGATCGTCTCGCAGGAGTCCGCCATGAAGGCGATCAGCGGGACGTTCACTGATGAGCGGAATGTGAAGGCAGCAGAACGGGCCTATGCCGAGGTGACAGCATGAGAGAACGGCTTGCAATGAGTACCCCCGGCGAGGGGGCCGGAGGGAAAACCGGATCCTGGCGGGTCTTCCGCCCGGTGGTCGACAAGGAGAAGTGCAACACCTGCGGGCTCTGCGGGATGTACTGCCCGGATGGGGTGATCGACGAGGATCTGACGATCGACCTGGCATTCTGCAAGGGCTGTGGTATCTGCGCCAATGAATGCCCGAAGAAAGCGATCACGATGGAACGCGAAGAGCGATAAGGCACTTCCACTCTCTTTTTATCATACAGTCAGAGATAGGGCTATCGCCTGCTCAAGAGCCTGCTCCTGGATCTCGCCATTCTGGATCGGCGTGGTACTCCCGATCTGTCAGCCAGCAGATGGCCGGATGGGCTCACCGGAACCCGGGAACTGCACACACGGCGGGATCGGCCTCCTCCTTCTCCGGAACCGAACGCCGGACTCCGCCTTTTTTCACCCCGCTGTCGTCCCAGTGGCGGGGAATCATATGGAGATGGAGATGCATGATCGCCTGGCCGGCCGACCGGCCGATGTTCACCCCGATGTTGTAGCCGTCGGGGGCGACGGTCCGGACAAGGTACTCCTTCGCCTGCTGAATGAAGGGACCGAGCTCAGACCACTCCTCTCGAGTGAGGTCGAAGAAGGTGGGGAGATGCCGAAACGGGATCAGCAGCAGGTGACCCGGCGTGACCGGGTGAAGGTCCGATCGCGCATACCAGCGAAAGGAACGAAAGAGGATCTTCTCCTCCGGGGGATCACAGAAGGGACAGGGTTCTGGTGGCATACTCCTTCCAGGAGATGAACTACTAAAATATTTTCCGGTCATTGAGACACCGACAGGATGCCGATGTGTTATGATTAATAATGATAAATACAAATAGGAAGTAGAGTGGGTTCACGTGGAGCTGCTATTATTCCTGATACTCTTTCCGTTGATCATCGCTTTGCTGATGTACGCACTGCCTGAGCATGCACTCAAGCACCTGCTCGTACGCATCGGAGCACTGGTGATCGGCGTTGCCTCGGTCTACCTGGTTGCAACCTCGTTTGCACAGGGTGCTGTATTCTCGACGTTCGCTTCAGAGCCGGCCGGTCAGATCATGTTCGTGATCGAGATGCTGATGGCTCTCTTCATCCTGTACATGGGGGTGCGGTACAAGAACTACCTGGCCGTGGCCCTGATTCTTGTACAGTCTGCGATGATGATCTACTTTGAGACCACCTATGCAGAGCACCTGACGGCGATCCATAACCTGTTCGTCGACGACTTCACCCTGATCATGACCCTGATCATCGGGATCATCGGATCCCTGATCTGTGTCTACTCGATCCGGTACATGAAGGTCTTCCATGAGCATCACCCTGAGGTGGCCGACAGGAGAAGGATGTTCTTCTTTGTCCTCTTCGCGTTCCTCTCTGCGATGTTCGGGCTCGTCTTCTCGAACAACCTCGTCTGGGTCTACTTCTTCTGGGAAGTGACGACGCTCTGTTCGTTCGTGCTGATCGGATACACCCAGACCGAAGAAGCGATCAAAAACTCATTCCGGGCCCTGTGGATGAACCTCCTCGGGGGTCTCGGGTTCGCTGCTGCGCTGCTGTACCTGGCCGCTGTGCCGGCAGCAGGCGGTATCATCGAGCTCGACCGGCTGATCGGAGCCGGCCAGGCCGTGGCCCTGATCCCGGCGGTGCTGATCTGCTTTGCCGGGCTGACCAAGTCCGCCCAGCTGCCGTTCTCGTCCTGGCTGGTCGGGGCGATGGTTGCACCGACGCCTGTCTCGGCTCTGCTCCACTCCTCGACGATGGTCAAGGCAGGGGTCTATATCATCATCAAGATGGCCCCGATCCTGCAGGGTTCCCTTCCAGGGCTGATGCTCGCCCTGGTCGGCGGGTTCACGTTCCTGCTCGCCTCCGGGATCGCCATCTCCCAGTCCAACGCCAAGAAGGTACTCGCTTATTCGACGATCGCAAACCTCGGACTGGTTGTGGCCTGTGGGGGTATCGGAACCTACGAAGCGGTCTGGGCAGCGATACTGTTGATCATCTTCCATGCTATCTCCAAGTCGCTCCTCTTCCTCTCGGTCGGAACCGTCGAACACCAGATAGGGTCCCGGGACATCGAGGACATGGAAGGGCTGATCGCCCGGATGCCCCGGGTGGCTTCGATGATGATGGTCGGGATCGCTGGGATGTTCCTGGCCCCATTCGGGATGCTGATCAGCAAGTGGGCGACGCTCCGTGCATTCATCGATGTCCAGTTCGGCCTGATCCTGGTCGCGATCGTCGCCTTCGGTTCGGCGGTGACGCTCTTCTTCTGGACCAAGTGGATGGGCAAACTGATCGCCGTCCCCACCCCGCAGAAGAACCAGGAGGGGGGCGTCGGCAGAGAGGAGATTGGGGTACTGTATGCGTTGACGGTGCTGACCGTCGGCGTCTGCCTGCTCTTCCCGCTCATCTCCTCAGTGCTGATCGAGCCGTATGTGCTCGCGTCCTATGGTAAGGTCGCCCAGCTCGGACAGGACAATGTGATCATCATGCTGCTGATGCTCTTCATGGTGCTGCTGATGCCGCTCTCGATGCTGTACTACAGAAAGGACCGACGCCACCTGGCCCCGTACATGGGCGGACGGGCCACCAACGCAGATATGCAGTTTAAAGGGACATTCGGCGTGTATAAGCCGATCACAATCCACAACTACTACATGGAGAACTTCTTTGGCGAGACGAAACTGATGAAGGTCGGCGTGGTCCTCTGCACTGGGCTGATCGTGCTGATGGCCGGGGCCGTCTACGCGGGGGTGTGGTTATGACCTCAGTCCTCTACGCCCTGATCTTTCTGTTCTTCGCCCCGGCCCTCGGTGGGCTGCTGGCGGGGGTCGACCGGAAGATCACCGCACGGATGCAGGGGCGGATGGGACCGCCAGTGCTGCAGCCGTTCTACGACGTGCTGAAGCTCTTCGAGAAGGAACATGCGGTAGTCCACGCCTCGCAGAACTTCTACGTGCTCAGCTACCTGATCTTCATAGCCTTCAGCGGCGCCCTCTTCTTTGCAGGAGGGGACCTGCTGCTGGTGATCTTCGCCCTGACCCTGGCCCATGTCTTCCTCGTCCTCGGGGCGTATGCAGCTGCATCGCCGTACGCGTTCATTGGAGCCGAGCGAGAACTGATCCAGATCATGGCCTATGAGCCGATGGTGATCCTGATCGCCGTCGGGATGTACATGGTCGTGCACAGTTTCTATGTCAGTGCCCTGGCCACCACCGCGGTACCGCTGATCCTGTACCTGCCCGGGGTCTTCATCGGGTTCGCCTACATCCTGACGATGAAGCTCCGGAAGTCGCCCTTCGATATCTCGACCTCGCACCACGCTCATCAGGAGATCGTGAAGGGGGTCACCACCGAGTTCTCGGGTTCGACGCTCGGGATGGTCGAGATCGCCCACTGGTACGAAAACATCCTGCTGGTCGGGATGGGGTACCTGTTCTTTGCGTTCAACCCCCTGCTCGGGGTGGTGGCGATGATCGTCCTGTACTTCCTGGAGATCTTCATCGACAACACCTTCGCACGAGTGAAGTGGGCATGGGCCCTGAAGAGTATCTGGCTGGTTACCGCAGTCTTTGGACTGATCAACCTCGGTCTGCTCTACTGGAGGGCCTGATATGACCTATATGAAGAAGTCACCCTGGATCATCCACTACGACGCCTCAAGCTGCAATGGCTGCGATATCGAGGTGCTGGCCTGCCTGACGCCGATGTACGACCTGGAACGGTTCGGGATCATCAACACCGGCAACCCCAAGCACGCCGACATTTTCCTCGTCACCGGCGGTGTCAACGAACAGAACAGAGCAGTGATCAAGAATATCTATGATCAGATGCCTGAGCCTAAGGTTGTCATCGCACTCGGGATCTGCGCCACCAGCGGCGGGGTCTTCCGCGAGTGCTACAACATCATCGGCGGGATCGACAAGGTGATCCCAGTGGATGTCTACCTGCCCGGCTGCCCGGTCAGGCCTGAACAGATCATCGACAGTGTCGTCAAGGGTCTTTCGATCCTTGAAGAGAAACAGAGGCAGCTCGCTGCCAGGGGGAAGAGTGCATGAAGACTGAAGAACAGACCACCGAGGTGATCGAGATCCAAACGCTGCAGAAAAGGGCGAAGGAGATGCTCGATCAGGGCTACCGGCTGGTGCAGATCGGGTGCACGAACACCGGCGAGGTTTATGAGATCAACTACTCGTTCGATAAGGACTACCACTTCGTGAACCTGCGGATCATCATATCCCCGGGGACCGAACTGGCCAGCATCAGCGGCAGTTACCCGGGTGCGTTCGTCTACGAGAACGAGATCCATGACCTGTACGGGATCACTGTCACCGGCATGAACATCGACTTCAAGGGAACGCTCTATGCAACGTCGATCGCCCACCCCTTCGGCATAACCATCCAGAAAAAGGACGAATAATCATGGCAAAAAGAATAATCATCCCATTCGGGCCACAGCATCCTGTCCTCCCCGAGCCGCTCCATTTGGATCTGGTGCTGGAGGACGAGCGCGTGATCGAGGCGATCCCTTCGATCGGGTACGTCCATCGCGGTCTCGAGAAACTGGTCGAGAAGCGGGAGTACCCGGATATGGTGTACATCGCAGAGCGGATCTGCGGCATCTGCTCGTTCATCCACAGCATCACCTATTCACAGGCGATCGAACAGATCATGGGGGTCGAGGTCCCCGACCGGGCCCGGTACCTCCGGACGATCTGGTCCGAGTACTCCCGTCTCCACTCGCATCTTCTCTGGCTCGGTCTCTTTGCAGATGGAATGGGGTTCGAATCCCTCTTCATGAACGCCTGGAAACTCCGCGAACATATCCTCGACGACATGGAGGCGACCACCGGCGGGCGTGTGATCCAGGGGGTCTGCAAGGTCGGCGGGGTCAGAAAGGACGTCTCCAACCAGAAACTAAAAGAGATGGTGCAGGGGCTCGACGGGATCAAGCATGAACTGCGGGACCTGACGAAGGTCTTCTCGCACGACAGTTCGGTCGCTCACCGGCTCAGGAACGTGGGGGTCCTGCCCAAGGAGCAGGCCTACCTGCTCGGAGCCGTAGGACCGACCGGGCGGGGGAGCGGGATCAATATCGATATGAGGATGCTCGGATACGCGGCCTATGACGAACTCTCGTTCAAACCGGTGACCGAGTCCAGTGGCGACTGCCTGGGCAGGTGCCTTGTCAGGGCCAATGAGCTCTTCACCTCGATCGATCTGATCGAGCAGGCCGTCGACAAGATCCCTGACGGTCCAGTCGACATAAAGGTGACTGGCAGCCCTGATGGCGAGTTCTTCTCCCGGACCGAACAGCCGCGTGGCGAGGTGGTCCATTATGTGAAGGGGAACGGGAAGAAGAACCTGGTCAGGTTCCGGGTCAGGACCCCGACCTTCACGAACATTCCGCCGCTGGTCGAGATGCTGAAAGGGTGCGAACTGGCGGATGTACCGATCATCGTCCTCTCGATAGACCCCTGCATCGGCTGTGCAGAACGGTAATCTGGTGATATTATGGGACTCTTCACATTTGCAAAGACCGTAACAGCAACTCTCATGAAAAAGCCAGCGACGCTGAACTACCCGGCACGACCGGCAAAGAAGTACGACCTCTCCCGAGGACACCTGATGAACAATATTGATGCGTGCATCTGGTGCGGGCTCTGCTCCCGCCGGTGCCCGACGCAGGCCATCATCGTGGACAAAAAGGGGAAGACCTGGGAGATCGACCGGTTCAGATGCGTGGTCTGCAACTCCTGTGTGGAGATCTGCCCGGCCCACTGCCTGGTGATGGAGAACACGTACCTGCCGCCTGCCACCGAAGGGGTCAAGGAACTCTTCAGGCCGACCCTGGTAGAGACCGAGCCACTGCCCGAGAAGGCAGAGGGCTGATCCACCAGATTCGGTCCTCACCCGTTTTTTGAAAATTTTGGTCAGTACCGCTCTTCTCCGAGCAGGGCGAGGAGTGCTATGCTCATCGCACGGACACCGTTTTTGATCACACCCTCTGCATCAGGGGAGAATTTACCGCTGTGCAGAAATGCCGGGGGATGTGTACTGTTCGGGTCGACACTGCCCACCCGGAAGTAACAGATCGGAATTGGAGGGTCGACCGCCCCGAATGCACCGAAGTCCTCGCTGCCTGAGGACGGCGGGACGGCGATCACCTGCTCCTCACCGACCACCGCCCGGATGGCCGGGATCACCACGCCGGCCAACGCCGGGTCACAGATCATCGGCGGGGCCGACTCATCGAGCAGGGTCAGCATCGGGAGGCGCTCCTCCGGGACGCCGGCGCCGCGGGCGACGGAGGCGGTGATCCGTTCGATCGCGCTGATCAGGTGGTCTCTGACCCCGGGCGAGAAAAACCTGATGTTCAGGGTCAGTTCGACCTCCCCTGGGATCGCGTTATGCTTGGAACCGGTATGGATCGATGAGACGGTCAGCACGGCAAAGGCCTGTGGATCGATCTCGCGGGAGACGACGGTCTGGAGGAGCAGGATCGTCTCTGCGGCGATCACAATCGGATCGATCGCCTTGTTCGGATGGGCTGCGTGCCCTCCGACACCGAAGATCTTCAGATCGAACGACTCTGCCCCGGCCGAGGAGACACCCTCGGTGTAGATGACGGTGCCGACCGGGTACTCGGCCGCCACATGGAGGGCGAGGAGGGCATCCGGCGTGCCTACGGTGTTGTACAGCCCGTCCCTGACCATCGCCGCCGCCCCTGATACCCGCTCCTCTGAGGGCTGGCCGACCAGGACCAGCCGCCCGCTCCACCAGTCCTGCAGGGCGGCCATCACCCTTGCGACACCGGCGAGGATGGTCATATGCAGGTCATGCCCGCACGCGTGCATCACCGGCACCGACCGGCCGTTCCAGTCGACAGTGGTCTCGGTGCTGGCATAGGAGAGACCGGTCTCCTCCAGAACCGGGAGGGCATCCATGTCGGCCCTGACCAGCACGGTCCGGCCGGGGCCGGTGTCGAGCACCCCGGCGATTCCGAACCCGCCGATCCCGGTGGTGACCGTATACCCGGCAGTCTCCAGGGAGGTTGAAAGGGTCAGGGCGGTCTGCTCCTCCATCTCAGAGAGTTCCGGGTGCTGATGGAGTGTCCTGTACAACGAGAAGAGGGACGGGTACTCCTGTTCGATCATCCGGTCCACCAGGTCATGGCATGCGATCTTCACGGTTCACCTCTGCTCTACTCTCCTTTCGCCTTCTAATAATGGTAGCGTCGGACAGACCGTTCTCCCCGGGCAGGCAACAAAAGAGATCAGGGTTTATGGAAGAGGACGATCCGGTTGGTGTTGGTCCCGCAGGCGTTGTTGGAGACACCCCAGATCTGTGAGGTCTTGGTGAACTGCTGCGCGTTGACGACGATCCCCTCGCAGGAGAAGCCAGCGTCCCTGCCGAGCGGGACCACGTGCTGGTCGAGGGAGACGGTCCCGCGCCGCACCTCCCCCACCTCGAAGGCCACCCATCCACCCGATCTGGTGATCCGATAGAGCTCGTCAAAGACCTCCCCCATCACCGCCGACCATCCCGGCACCGTCCGTGCCATTGTGATGCCCTCTCCGATCACCCGGGCGTCGAGGTCGTTGAACCAGCAGCGAAGCCAGTTGTCCCGGGCGTACTGGACGATATCCAGGAACGGGGGCGAGGTGACGGTCAGGGCCACTGACTCAGACTGAATCGCCATAGTCTCCCGTGCGTCGCCGGTCAGAAACAATGCGGTTGCCCCGACTGACGCGAGACGTGCCCGCTCATCCATCGGGACGCCGCTCATCAGCTGCCCGGACTTCCGCTCGATGATCGCATGGACGTCCTTGTACGGCGGCACCTGTCCCCGCTTGGCATTGATCCGGCACTGGCTCTCCTGCGAGACCGCCTGGTTGGGCGGGAGGGTGTACACCGAGAAGAAGTTCTTTGAGTGGCCGGTCAGCCGGTTGGTCGCGACCATCCGGATCCACCGATCGATCGTATCCTCGGCACCCGACGCTCGCCGTTCGATCAGGTAACCACGAAGGGCAACGAGGGCGGCCTCGGTCCGGGGATGGTAGAACATCGAGAGGTCCAGGTCTGCACCCACCTCCCCTTCAGGGATCAGGGCCAGCCGCTCGGCCACCTCCCCCTCCCGGGGGAGAGTGAAACGGGGGGCGGTCAGGATCGCCGAGAGCGGGTTGATATCGTTCGTGATCACCTGTCGCCCCTGGAGGGCGGCCTCGATCGCCGTGGTGCCCCGGCCGCTGAACGGATCGTAGACCGTCTCACCCTCCCGGGTCAGCAGCCTGATGAAGAAGCCCGGGAGCTGCGGCTTGAAGCAGGCCCGATACGAGAGTTCGTGGAGGGTGGAGGCCTGCCGCTGCCGGGAGGTCCAGAACTCGTTGATATACTGCGGTACGAACTCCCCTTCAACACAGACTCTCTCGCACCGGGTCACCGAAGGAGCACCGGCCGTACCCTCCCCGCTGGCCAGTACGAAGGTCTCAAGGAACGCCCTGACCATATCAGTGGACGCAATCCTCTCCGTCACTACCTGTCTCCATCATCAAATATTGGGGCTGGAGGATTATAATCCCGCAGCAGAGCGGCATCACCTGTGTACACCGGGTCACTCCTCTCTCGGGATCTCCGGCACCGGTCCATCCGGTTCAGACCGTGCCATCTGGTTCCCCTCCCGAAGGAACAAACCTGCCCGCTTTCGGACCATGTATGAAGGATCAGCGGCGGCATGTTCGAGCAGGATCGCGGCATCAGGGCCGCCGATCTTTGCGAGGGCACTGACCACCCCGAGCCTGGTCTCCTGGTCCGGGTCGTCGATGAGCGGGGCGAGGTGGGGAAGGGCATCCTCACCAAAGCGGCCGATCTCGGACCACCGTTCCTGTGCGATCAGGTACCCGACCTCCTGGTCGGTATCCCTCGGAGTCCAGCCGGCAGCGGCCAGGCTCTCTGCCGACCCTGCCCGGATCTCCTTTGCCGGGTCGTTAAGGGCTGCAATCAACGCTTCGGTGGCCCCGGTGCCGAGGGCGGTCAGGGCTTCGCCGGCGACCTGCCTGACTCCATAGTCATCGGCGTCCAGCAGCTGGATCAACGGGGCGGCAGCGGCCGGATCCCGGATCTCTCCGAGCGACCGGGCGGCCTGCATCACGACCTCGTCGCTCTGATCCTCAAGTGCCAGGATCAGATCCGGCACCGCTGCCAGGTCGCCAATCAGCCCGAGTCCTTCGGCTGAAGACGCCCGGACCTCCTCATCCGGGTCGACCAGCAGCGTCCTGAGCAGATCCCCGGCCCGGCGGTCATGACTCTTTGCCAGGGCATGGGCGACCTTCTTCCGAACACTGGCCTCTTCATGCACAGAGGCCTCGATCAGTAGAACAAAACTGGAGTCATCCGGCGGTGCTGCACCAGATACTGGTCCGCCAGGCTCCGCAATGAGACCGGGAATCCCCGGAACGGAGGGAGGGAGGGGGTTCAACCGGGTGACTTCAATCGGAAGTGGACCATCCTGGGGGATCGTAACCTCATGGATCGGAGAGGTCACCCCAGGCAGCGGAGGGGAAACCTGCCGGGCGGGCGGGGGGAGAGTGGGTCCTCCTTCACTGAGGCGGGCCAGCAATGTCTCTACGGCTGCCCGCCGTCCCTCATCGGCAGTGTCTGAATCAAGCAGGGCCAGATCATCAGCGGCACCGATCGACTGCAGGGCCTGGACCACCACCTCTGCCGTCGCACGGTCCCCGGACTCGAAGAGAGCGACGAGCGGACCGATCGCCTGCCGGTCCCCGACCATCCCCAGGGCACGGGCCGCAGCTCCCCTGACTTCCGGGTACCGATCATGCAGTGCCCTGACCAGGGGTTCCGTCGCGGCGGAGTTCCGGAGCTCCCCGAGGGCATGAGCTGCCCGGCTCCGGACCTCCTCCTCCTCGTCCTCAAGGAGCAGGTGAATCAGCGGGAAGAGGGCCTTCTGGTCCCTGATCTGGCCAAGGGCGTCGGCGGCCGTGATCCTGACCTGGTAGTACGGGTCCTGTAACGCTGCGAGCAGCAGCGGCACCGACGCCACCCCGATCTGCCCGAGCACCTCCACAGTCACCATCCTGACCGCATCGTCCTCTGCAGCGAGACCAGGCCCGACGGCGCTGACGATCACCGACGGCTGATCGCTGGCAAGGGTACCCTGCTGATCAGTGAGGTACGAGGAGATCATCTGATACCGTCCCTCCTCGTCATCAGGATAGATGCGCTGGAGTGTGTCCATCAGGGAGAGGAACGCCGACTCCTGGACCGGGGCCCAGCCTGACTCCTCATCCTCTGGATCGGTAGTTTCTATTCCCGGACCTTCCTCGGCAGGATGGATAGGGGAGAGGTCGAGGGGAAACATTTCGTCGCCCATTTTAATGGAGAGAGAGGCCAGGGAGATCTGATCGTCCTCACCCGGAAGGTCTAGGGGCAGTGATGTCTCTGCGGTCATCGCCGACGGCTGAAGGAGCGAGGAGAGGTCGACCGGGAGGGAGCTGTCCTGTCCGACGAGAATCCGGTCTGTACTCTCGTCATCAGGTGACGGAAGGGACAGGTCCTCATCCCCCTCTCCTATGAACTCCGGGGATTCTGCCATGGCCGGCTCTTCCACCGCGGGCTCTTCCGGGGGCAGGGCTCCAGGCGGGGAGAGGAGGAGGTCCAGGTCATCCCCGGCAGGAACAGGCTCCGGAGGTGCGGGTGTCAGGTCGGGTGCCGAGAGATCCCTGACCCGGGAAACCTCCGGCTGTACCTCCCGTCTGATATGCAACGGAGGGGAGATGTTCGGCCTGATCTGTTCGATATAGGTCGGTGCCGGTCGTTCTTTCGGAAAGGCACCGAGCCGCATCAGCACCCCGGTGGCACCAGCCCGAATGGCCGGGTTCTGGTCCCGGAGGGCCCGGATCAGCGGGTCCACCACAGGGTCGCCGATCCGCCAGAGCGCCTCGGCACTGCCGGTCCGGATCCCATAGTACTCATCTCCGAGTGCCGTGATCAGCACCGGAACCGCAGCAGGTCCGTGCCGGATCAGCTGGGACCACTGCTCTGTGGCCACCAGCAGGGCCAGCTGCTCCTGTTCATCATCAGGGATCCAGTTGATCCTGGCCAGGGCCAGGGCTGCCGCCATCCTGACACTGTGGGCATGGTCACGGACCGCTGCCCGGAGCACCGGGATCGCCTGATCGTCGACGAGGAGGCCGAGCGCCTCGGCCGCTGCAGCCCGGACCGCCTCCTCGGGATCGGTGACCAGCAGCTGTTGAAGGGGATCGACCGCCCGAAGATCGCCGATCGAGCCGAGGGCCAGGGCGGCATCCCTTCGCACTGCGTAATGACCGTCATCCAGGGCCGCCACCAGTGGGAGAACCACAGCCTTGCGCATCTTCACCAGCTCCGCCCACTGGCCAGTCGCGAACAGGTACCGGAATCTCTCCCGCTCTCCCTGGGGCAACCACCCGGTCCGGTCGAGGGCCAGCGCCGCCCCGTACCGGATCCTGTACGACGGGTGCATCAGGGCAGCCAGCAGCTGCGGCCTGGCCGGTTCACCGATCATCCCGAGTGCGACGATGGATCCCTTCCGAACCTCCTCGGACTCGCTGTTCAGCGCCCCCATCAGAGGCAGCACCGCCTGGTCGCCCATAACTGCGATCAGCCCCGCGACCCCGGGGAAGGTGTGGCCGGTGTCATCACCGAGGGCCGCGATCAGAGTCTCCACCGGGAGGCCGGGGATCTCCCGGAGCACTCCGGCCACCCGTTCCTGAAGATCAGGATTTCCATGCTGCAGATTATCGAGTAGTAGTGGAATGCTGATCTTTCCCATCGAACGAAGGATGGTGCTGGCCTGACGCTGCACGATCGGATCCCGATGGGAGAGGGCTGCGATCAGCCCGCTGACATCCTGTCTTTCGGCCAGCTTGCCGAGGTTGGGCCTGAAGAGATCGCGCAGCCACATCTGTCTGTCCACCGGATTGGTGATCAAAAGAAGGAGGAGAAAGTGTTTATAAGTTTAGTTGAAGGGCTCAGAGGGCCCCAATGAACCGGTCTCTGATCGCCTCTGGAGGGAGGGGGATGTTCGGTACCTGGGTGTTCCCCGGTCTGATCAGTACGTGGACGAAGAGGGGGGCGTCCACCCTGTCACGGCAGACCGCTGCCAGCTCTGCGGCATCCTGGACCTTGACGGTCGCTGATAGACCGGCCGCCCGGGCCATCAGTTCAAGGTCCACCCCGGTCGCCGCATAGGTCGGCTGGTTGCCGGTCGAGCCGAACGCCCCGTTGTCCAGGCAGAAGATCCAAAGGTTTCGGGGACGGGCCGCCCCCACGGCCGGCAGGACTCCAGTGCCGAGCATACTCCCGTCCCCGTCGATCACCCAGACATCCCGATCGGTCACCGAGGCCAGTCCGAACCCGACCGGGGTGGCCTGGGTGTAACTGCCGAGCATATAGAAGTTCAATGGCCGGTCATGGTGCGCATAGAGTTCCTTGCTTGGCACCCCGATGTTGGCCACAACCGCCTGATCGGTCAGAGCCCTGCTGATCACCCCGATTGCCTCCGACCTGCTCATCACGGGCTCTCTGATCTGCCGCCGATAGCAGAGCTCTGAGGTCCGTGCCCGCGAGGGAGCCGGGCCGGCGGCTGTACATCCGCAATCCCCTTCCCATACCTTCGGGGAGATCAGGGCAACAGAGGGGGTATGTTCTGCAAACGCCCCCTCGATCACCTGGCCGACCAGGCTCAGCTCGCCGACCTCCCTGATGACCCGGTAGGGGATCCCGAGCGCCTCCAGCACCGCCGGAAGCGGCCGGTTGAACGGGACCTGGGCCGGAATCGCCTCATGATAGACCCCGCGCCAGCTGGCGATGATCGGGAGCGGAAGGCGGTAGGTCATCGTCAACGACATCAGGGCATTGAGCGAGTTGCCGAGGCCGGAGCTCTGGATCACCAGCGCCGGCCTGGCCCCCCCGAGCGCCGCCCCGGCGCAGACACCGACCCCGTCCTCCTCCCGGTTCACCTGGATCTCAGGGAAATCAGCGGTGATCAGCGGGCAGAGATCCCTGGTTCGGTCGCAGGGGAGGGTGGCGACCAGGTCGATCTTCTGTTCGGAGAGGATGGTAATCAGGTCCGCTTCATGCATTGTCGTTCACCCAGGTGATCACGGCTCTTCTGATATTCTCATCTGGGACGCCGGCAGAGACCAGGTACCTGGCCACGGTTGGGAGCAGGGCATGCTCCTCGGCGACCCGATCGTACCCGCCGCCGGTGATGTTCAACAGCACCGTCGACTCGCGATCGATCGTACCCGCCTCGACTGCCCTGACCAGCGAGGCCGTCGCGACCGCTGCGGCCGGGTCGAGGTCGATCCCCTCGCAGTCGGTGAAGAGAATCCCGGCCGCTCGGGCCAGGCCGTTGCTGATCGCGTACATCTCTCCCCCGGTCGCCTCGAGCGCGTCGAAGGTACCACCAGGAACCCCATACGGCGGGGTCCGGTTGGTCAGTACTGGTGCAGAGACCTCCTGTTCGGCCTCTGCGGTGTACGGTGTTCCGGGGCCGACCAGGAGGTCGCGGGTATGCCGCTCCCTGGCCGCCACCATCGGGACAAAGGGCAGGTTCTGGGAGAGATGAAGGGTCGGGAGTTCTCCCCCGAACCGCCCGTCCCAGATCAGCCGGGAGGCGGCCTCATACGCCGCGATCCCCCCGGTCCCTGATCCTACGGCCTGAACATAATGGTCAGGGATACGCCCGATCGTCACCGCCCCGTCGAGCAGCACGGTCCCCATCCCATCCCGGCGGGCTACGTTCCGGGCGCCTCCCTCGGGGATAAGACGCGGATCTGCAGCTGCCAGCGCCGTGCTGTAGGCGATCGCATCGGCATAATCGCCGTCGACCCCGATCACCAGCGCCCCAGGAGCGGGCTCGATGGTCCAGAGCCGGGGAAGGGCCGACTGCGGGACCACGATCACAATCGGGATCCCGGTCAGAGCCGAGACCTGGCAGAATGCCCGGGCCGTGTTCCCTGCAGAGGCGACGACCAGCACACTCTCAGTTCGCTCGATCGCACGGAGCATCGTCGGGACCGCCTCGAGCTCCTTGAATGAGCAGGTGACCAGATCGGCCCCTCGCTCCGGCCAGTAGCCGTTGAACCCGATGAAGAGGTGCGGAAGGCCGAGCTCTGCGGCCAGCCCGCTGCTCTGGTAGGTGACGGTCCCCCCGGTGAACGGAAGCCGGCCCCTGACTGGCAGCCAGGCCTCATACCGGAAGATCCCGGGCTGGTCTGAGAGGGAGAGGGTCCGCTCCGGGTATTCGGTCACCAGGAGATCCGGGTGGCCGGCCGGGCAGGCCGAGGTGTAGTGATCCTCGATCGCCAGTCCGCACGCCGGACACCTGAGCAGGTAGTCTCCACTCATAGGGAATCGACCTTTCCGGTGAGACTGAAGGTGCCGGCCTGGATCCGCTCCTTGAGTTCTGTACAGAGGCGTGCCCCACGGACCCGGTCGGACTGGCGGAGGGTGATCGGCACCGCCCTTCCTTCGTAGGTGACCGCGCCGAGACTCCCGGAGAAGGCCGATCCAGGGCAGACCTGCACGCAGGTCCCACAGTTCACGCACCGGTCCCGGTCTATCACCGCATCCGGACTGATCGCCCCAGTCGGGCAGAGGGCGGCTACACTGCACGTTTCGCAGTGGATACAACCCGACGGATCGTTCCGGACCTGATGGTCGGTCCCCTGCCAGACCTCGCTGTACCATGAGGCAGCACACCCGGTCCGGTCATTGATCCCTGCAATCGGCAGATTGACCTGCGCATCCAGAACCAGCAACTGGTCGAGCGCTGCCTGGTCCAGCACCGGGATCGGAGCCGCGAGCGAGGTCAGGCATTCGGGCCCTGCAGAGGTGATGAATCCGCCCATCATCAGGGGGTCCATCCCCTTCATGTTCCCATAGACCGAGAGGTTCGGCTTCTCCTGGCTGGAGCGGGTCCCTTCGCCGATCACGTACCCGGTTCCGCCGTTCAGCAGCACCCTGGTCCCGGTGCCGATGAACCGCCGCCCGGGATCGTTCTCGAGGGGGTTGATCTCCCCGCAGCCGGATACCGAGACCTCGGTGCAGGCGCCGGCCAGGCCGGTCACCGAGAAGATCGTCTGGACCGGGTCGGGCGAGCGATTGATCATCGCATGGTAGTTCCGAAACGCCATCCGTGTCGCGATGATCCGGGCCAGCCCCATCTGGTCCAGGGTGATCGTGGTCTCCAGGGTCTGCTCACCTGCCAGAACCTCGACCGCGATCGTTCTGCCCTCGACGATCTCCCGGAAAAGGTGACCGCCGCCGTACCGATGGTCGCGGTGAGTGGTCCCGTAGACCACCAGGTCCACGATCCCATTCCGCTCGTTCGGACAGGGGCCGGGATAGGCCGGCACCCCGTTCAGCAGTACCCGCTCGGCTTTCCGGAAGGTTCCCGGCTTCGCCACCGAAAACGAGAGAACCGCCATCGTCCCCGACATCACCCCGAAGGTGCCGGTGGTGACAACGTCCACCTCCTCGGGGGTGACCGTCTCCCCGGCCCTGACCCTGGCCTTCAGTTCATCTGCCGTCAGCACGACCGCCGTCCCCTCCCGGATCCTGCTGTTGATCTCGTCGATGGTCTTCATAGTATCCTGATATCCTCGAGTCTGATATGGAGCCCGAACGACTTCTGCATCACCATGTTCACCACTGCAGTGTGCGAGAGGTTGATCATGCACGAGCCGGGCAGAAACCGTTGCCTCTTCCCCAGCACCGGCGGGGCTGCAAAGACCTCAGCGACCCCTTCAAAGGAGGCCACATGATAGGCCTGCACGTCGTGCACCTCCACCCCGGCATTCCGTGCCACCAGCGGGCCGACGGTATGGCAGACCAGCACCCCGGTCACCGGATTGGCCGTTATGACCCGGAGGACATGGTACACCGGGCAGCCAGGGCCGGCAGGCCGGCCGGAGACGATATCCCCTGCCTGGATCCCCCATCGCTCGACCAGGTCGGGCCGGAACGGGACGATCCCCTTCCTGGCCGATACCTCTCCCGGGAGCGGGGCGAGCACAAAGTCGTACACGGCTCCATGGACATCCACCCCGGTATACGGCGAGGCGATCCCTCGGACCGGCGGGTCCACCGTCCCCTCCTCCCGGAAGAACGGACAGCTCTGCACCTCCTTGCTCCCCTCTCCGACCAGAGTGATGAACCTATCGCAGCCCGACGCCCCGCAGGCCCCGCAGTCCCTGCCCGGGGGAGTCCATCCGGCCATTTCAGTCACCCCTGAAGAGATGATCGGCGTTATCGAGCTGCCTGAGCACCCCGAAGTGATGCTGCCAGCCGATCTCCTTCTTGCCGACGCAGATGGTGCAGACCCCGAGCGGAGGGCTGCCGCGGAGGACGATCGTCGCGGGATCGGTGACCTCCTCTGCCCGGGTTATCCGCTCGACCAGGTACCGAAGACCAGTCCCCTGCACAGCATTGGTCTCAATGATGTCGACACCCGGGCTCACCTCCCGGATACACTCCCGGAAGACCTCCTTCTCTGCCTGCGAGACCAGGTCCACCCTGGTCACCACCGCGATATCGGCGAGGGCGATCATCGGCGCCATCTTCAGCGGAGTGCTGGAGCCGCTGACGGCGCTGACCACCACGACCCCAAGGGCCTGTGTCGTGAAGGGAGTGCACCGGAGACAGAGGCCGGCACTCTCATAGATCAGCAGGTCGGCCCCCTGCTCCTCTGCCCAGGAGAGCCCGTCCAGCAGGACCATTATCCCAGTGTGGTCAGGGCAGAGGTCGCCGGAGTAGACGATCCTGGTCGGGATCGAGAACTCCTGCTTCAGCTCCTGGTCCTCAAAAGCCCGGACGACGTCGACCTTGAGGTAGGCGATCCGATGTTCTCCCTGCAATTGCCGGATCACCTGCCTGGCCACGGCCGTCTTGCCGGCGCTCGGGGGGCCGGCGATCGCGATCAGTTTCATGCGACCTTCACCCCGCCTGTGATCTGCTCGCCGGCCCGGATCCGCTCCCGGAGAGAATAGAGAAGGGTATCGATCCCTGCGACTGCGGTCAACGCCTCCTGCTCTGACCCGTCCGACTCGATCACCTTCACGACCGCCCCGTGCTGCATCACGATCCGGCGGTCTGATAGGAGGGAGACGTAAGGGTCGTGGGTGACAAAGAGCACAGCCCGCTGATGTTCTTTCAGCGAGGCTATCACCCGATCCTTGAAGATCCCGGCGTTTTCGATCTCATCGAGCAAGATCAGCGGGGTATCGCTGATCACGATCGCATCAGCCACCATCAGTGACCGGGTCTGCCCGCCGGAGAGGGCGGTCATCCGCATCGTTCCGGTGATCGCCTCGCCGGTGAACTGGTTGGCCAGGGTGATCGTCTCCTCGGTCCTCGCCGGGTCTGTACACTTCCGGGCCTGCAGATGCATGGACAGGAATTCCAGGACCGAGAGGTCGGCCAGGCACTTGGTGTGCTGGGTGATCAGGGCGATCGGCTTCTGTGAAGGGTCCCTGACCAGAGTGTCAGGCGGCAGTGCTCCGTTCACCAGCACACTCCTCCCGGTCGCGGTGTCCTGCTGTGCAAAGACCTCGATGTCGTTGATCAGCGCAGTCTTTCCCGATCCGGTCGGACCCACGATCGAGATTGTGTCCCCCGGGCGGATCACGATCTCGTCGAAGGTCTCCCGCACCCCGTCCCGGCTGATGCCAGGGAGAAGGGTGATCTCCCTGATTTGGTACGCATCCATACCAGTCTTCGGGGATACCAGATGAAATACTTTCTCTGAATATTGAATTTAAATTACCTAATAAGGAAAATATATTAAAATATTATATACAATTGTAGTATCATGATGATCAGACGTATACTAGACACCTCGTTTCAGGCCGCCCTGAACGAGGAGCTGCGCCGAAGGGACATGACCGTTCGGGAGCTGGCCGAGGCGACCGGGATCCCGGCAGCCACGCTCTACAAGATCACCGCAGGTGAGCGGGACCCCCGCCTCTCGACCGTCACCAGGATCATCAACATCCTCGAACCAAGAGGCAGGGACTTCATCGCCGTCATCGCGGCCAAGTTCGTCCTCGAGGAGGTCGAAGGAGAGGAGATCGCCTGCGGAGCGCGGACCTGCACCATCAAGGGCTATTCTGCCAACTCCCTGGAGGAGTGCATCATCGCCGCAGTACGGGCTGAGAAGGAGGGGGCGAGCGGAATCGTCTGCGCCCCGGTGCTCGCCTCGATCATAGAGCGGGTCGTCGATATCCCGGTCGCGATCATGAAGCCACAGCCGCAAACGATCATCGAGGCGATCGAGACCATCGGAAAACGGATCTCCTGATCATCCGAATCAGATCTTGACCCCGATCAGGGTGGAGATCAGCACGAAGAGCACCCCGTTGGTGATGACGATCGGCGTCTGCCCGGCCGGCAGCCCATAGTCGGACAAGAGTGCGAGCCGACGACCATCATGCCGAGCATCACCCAGGAGAGGTCCCGAGTGGACCTGCACCAGACTGACTTGACCACCTGTGGGAGGAACGAGAGGGTCGAGAAGAAGCCTGCAATATACCCGAGGAGCGCGATCGAATCCACGATCACAATCGTTCTGTCCACGCGGATATATCCAGACCCCGCACCCTGCCCTACTTCTGAGGAGACCGGGGATGCTTGGACACCACTCCCCGCCTCACATTCAGGCCTGCCGGTACAGATCGTCGAAGACCTGCAGCTGTTGCTGATAGATCGAATGGTCGCTGTTCTTATACTCCAGGCTGGTCTGATTCGCCGGATGGGTTCTGACCCAGGCCATCACCTGATCGATCGGGACCCCCCCGTCAGGGTGATCGAGTGGCAGATGTTGATCCTTGATCGACCCGGTTTTGCTGTTAGAGAGGTGGTGGAATCTGACCGGAAGGGTTGAAAAAGCGGCCAGCATCTCCCCATAAGGGGTTGAGAGATAGTTGGCGGTGCAGTAGAGGTGAGCGAAGTCCAGGCACACCCCGCCGGTCCTGGAGAGGTTGAGGGATTTGAGCTCCTCTGCCGTCGTTCCGACGAACTGCAGGTCCTTATAGACCGAGGGGAGGTTCTCAATGAGGAGCCGACGATCATGGTACCGGTCGATGAATGATCGTACATTGCTGACGGCTGTCTGCCGATCGAGGTGACCGAAGTAGCCGGCATGGGCGACGATATAGGAGGCGTCGAGCCGATCGGCGACCTCGAACGCATCGGCCATCCCGGCTTCGATCTGTGCCTCCCCGACCGCTGCCGACGTGGTCCCCCCCAGTGAGGGGTCAGCCGGGTTCACTCCGTCAAGGTGGTGGGGAGCATGGACAACGATCCTTGCATCTGTTGTGGCGATCTCTTCAATCTCTCTATTCAGAATCTCTTCTGGGGCAGGGACCACATAGACCTGGATATGGTCGATCAGTCCCTGGTCAGCGAGAAGAGAGAGGACATGGAATGTCTCGAGATCATCCGAACGCATCCCACCTCCGATCCGGTACGCACGCTGCATGACCAGAATATCGGTCATCCACCCACAAGAGGGTTACTGTCAGAGGCCGTCAGGCCAGCAGCACTGCCAGCACCCCTGAGAGGAAGATCCCATCGAAGGTGCCGGCGCCCCCGATCGAGACCAGCGGAGCACCGAGGTCCCCATAAGACCTCCAGTTCAGCAGGTCGGCCCCGATCAGGGTCCCGAGCGTCCCGCCGATGTAGGCGATCACGGCGCTCTCCCAACCGATTCCCCCGGCGAGCAGCAGCCCTGCCAGCGCCGCCGTGATCGGGGGGATAAAGAACGGGGTGGTGATCCCGAGGCCGGGCACCGGCTCGGCCAGCAGGTGGGTGACGATTGTGACCGCGACGACGCCTGTGGCGATCAGGAGCAGGATCCCGATCCCGGCCATAGTGACCGCGGCCGCGAGTAGCAGCAGCGAGATCACCACCGGCACCACCGCACCGCCGAGGTTCACGGCGACAGTCGTCGTCTCGGTGTAGACCGGGACCTGGTAGAAGAGGGGGAGGAGCCGGCCCCCCCTGCCCCCGAAGAACCGGCCGGGCGGAAAGATCGGCGCCGACCGGATCGTCGTCACCGGGATGTTGACGAAGCTGCCGGCCAGGGTCAGCAGCACGATCAGCACTGCCTGCCAGGCCGAGAAGCCGAGCCGCGTGAACGCACTGCCGACGATGTTCAGAAAGAGGAGCGGGATCAGCAGGACGCCAATCAGAACCAGCACGACCAGGAAGAGCAGGTTGAACGGACTTGAGAAGACCCGGGACATACCCTTCACCTCTCCCCGCCGGATAATCAATCCTTCTGATTTCTGGTCTATTTTTGGACTTTTCTGCAGACCAGGGCCGCGTGGTCCAGGTGGTATGGAGCCAGCCAGTCGACGCTCTCCACCACGAGCCCGGCCGCGGTCAGTTCTTCAGCGGCCCCGGTAGCGACCTCCTTGGGATCTTTGCTGACATCGACCGACCGGGTCTTGAGCATCAGGATCAACTGCCCGTCTGGGCGGAGGAAGATCAGATTGGCGATGGCGATCGCGACCTGCGTCGGCTGGGCCACGTCCTGGTAGAGCAGGTCCACCTGCTCGAGGAGCGGGGCGTACTGTTCAGGCCGACCGGCATCGGCCATGATCGGGATCACGTTCTTCCGCCTCCGCGCGACCATCAGCAGATCCTGCATCGGGTGCGGAGCGAACTCGACCGCGTAGACCACCTCGACGTAGTCGGCGACATGCGAGACGGTGGTCCCATTGGCGGCCCCGAGGTACAGCACCTTCATATCAGGGGTCAGGTCCAGGTCCCGCTGCTTGCGTTTGGTAGCCAGGGCCGCGTACTTGGAGCGGTACGGGTCCCAGACCCGGTATCCCTGGACAACCCGCTCGCCATAGACCCCTGACTCCCCTTTGGAGACGAGGGTTCCATCGATCCAGATCATGCGACCCTCCCTGCTGCATCGATCGCCTGCTGGGCTTTATCGATGAAGGCCTGATCAGGCTCGCCCCGGTACAGGTCCAGGCGGGCGGCGATGGCCAGTTTGGCGGCCAGCACCCGCGAGACCCGGCCCCTGACCTGGGGCGGGGCGTTGTGGACCCGCCGGTGCTGGAAGATGATTCCGTGCTTGGGGGACGGAGTCCCTGACCTGATATGAGAGAAGAGGGCCGTCTTCGCTCCGAGCACCTGCACCGAGGAACCGGGCAGCCTGGCCAGAGGTTCGAGCCCGCCGGCCGTGGAGAGGAGGCGGGCGGCGACGAGCCCGCCGACCAGGGCGCTGCAGTTCGGGAGCACCAGGTCCGACCGGGAGGAGACCTCCCGCATCAGTGCGGTCCTGGTCACCGAGAGGCGCTCTATCTCCTCCATCACCATGCCAAGCGGCCCTTTTGTCCGGGGGGCGAGCGACCCGAGGAGCTTGCGGGCGTTCATCGATTTGAACTTCCTGCTGAACTTCGGGTGTTTGACGGTGTACCAGTCCACCGCCCGTTCGGTTAAGAGGTTGATCACCTCGTCCATCTGGTCGAGTGTCCGGACCATCTGCAGGAGCTCGACATCCTTGGCCTGGTACTGGACGGCGACCTTCTGCTCGGCGAGGAGGAGACAGAGTTCCTGGAGCCGGTGCAGGTACTCGTCCCTGGTCTGAACGTACCCGCACTCGACCGCCCACTGCCAGTCAGGGAGGGTGTACTCCCGGATTGGCGTTCTCAGCGTCGCAAGCCGGGCCAGTGCATCCTCGAGCCGGGCCGGCGCGGGGGTGCAGACCCCTTCCTCACGATCCCCAAACCAGTAGTGCTGCATCTCTGGATCATAAGCGCTACCTCCATATAGTCATGCTCAGAGGGCTAACAGCCCGAACGAGTAGAGGATCACCGGGAGCAGGATCGCACCCATGCAGAAGATCTTCCGGATGTCGATCAGGTACGGGGCGATGCCGACCAGGGTGGCGAGCAACAGCACCATCAGCCCGAACGGGCCGGAAAGGAGGAGAGTGACCAGGGTCACAAACCCGGCGACCCCGAAGTTCAGAGTCCTGCCATCGAGCACCTGCAGGGCGGAGGCGGAGCCGGCGAGGAGGACAGTCAGCAGGTAGCCGGCCCCGCCGGCCAGGCACCCGACTATGGCCAGCACCAGGGGGGAAGGGAGTTGGAGCGGGGCCATCGCCGCGATCACCCCGCTCCGTTCCCGACCGAGGGCGAAGAAAGCCGCGAGGCCGATGAAGGCGTTCGAGGTGGAGGCCGCCGAGGTGGCGAGGATATATCCCCGCCGGTCCCGGTCGTAGGAGACGAACCTGGTCAGCAGCCCGTTGGCGGTGGCGGTGGAGAGGCCCGGCAGCCAGCCGACCAGTACCCCGGCCAGGGCCCCGAGGGCGGATTGGGGGATGATCGTCCCGAGCGGTGTGCTGATCCCCTCGAAGGTCTGCGGAGGGACCCCGGCGTGGGATGAGTACAGCAGGGCAGGTAGGCCGAAGAGGCCGGCGAGGAGCGGCATTAGCAGGGCAGACCCCCCGAGGGTGTGCCAGGCCAGGTACCCATACTGCATCGTGAAGATGCCGAGGATCCCTGAGGTGAAGAAGATCGCCGCCCCCCAGCGGGGGGACTCGGCCGCGAGGATCATCGCCCCGACAACGGCGACGAGCAGGATCCCGATCCCCCAATCCAGGAGGGGCTGGAGCGGCGGGAGGAGGTAGAAGCAGAGAAGAGAGAGGGGGAGGGCGAAGGAGAGCCCCCAGGCCGCACCGAGGGCCGAGGTCCTGACCGCCTCCTCGCCGTGCCCCTCCAGGCAGAGGGCATGGGACGGCAACACCGAGAGGGCAGTGTCGGCGTCCGGGACCCCGAGGAAGGTGGAGGGGATCGTGTCCAGGAATGTGTGGGTGATCAGGGCCGCGAACATCGCAGTGGCGAGCCCCTCCTCGCCGAGGATGCCGGCGAGGGCGGCCTGCAGTCCGAGGAGAATCCCTGCCATGGTGTTGGCGTGGATCCCTGGCAGCAGCCCGCTGATCGTCCCGAGGAGCACCCCGGCGATCAGGCCGGTGACCACACCCTCCATGGTTTGGCATCAGTGGCTGAGGGCAAAAAGGTTCTGAAATGAATTAGCAGGAGGTGATGGCTTCGACGGCCACCGCGATCGCAGTTCTCCAGAGACTCTCTTCTCTGCTGGACAGGGGTCACCGGAATTTTTTGTTCCCGGATAGATGATGACCCCGCGGAGTGACAGGGATCCCGGGAGATTCTGAGAGCAAAGTTTAACATGAGAACAGGCTACTCAGAGGAACGAAGTGGTGGTTCTGAATGAAATCTCTATATATCATCTGGGCCCTGCTCCTCTGTTGCAGTGTCCAGGTCGTTTCGGCCGACGGTGGGTATGGGTACGCCGCACAATGGGGCAGTTTGGGCTCGGGAGACGGCCAGTTTAACGGGCCATCGGGTGTCGACGTCGACAGCGCCGGCTATCTCTATGTGGTCGACACGTATAACGACCGGATCGAGAAGTTCAGTTCAGCCGGTGCATTCATCACACAATGGGGCGGTTATGGTTCTGAGGACGGGCAGTTCGATGGGCCGGCCGGGGTCGCGGTCGACAGCGCTGGAAATGTGTACGTCTCTGACTGGAACAACAACCGGGTCCAGAAGTTCAGTTCGGCCGGCACATTCATCACACAGTGGGGCAGTGCCGGCTCGGAAGGCGGACTGTTTAACGGACCGGCCGGTCTCGCAACAGACAGTACAGGCAATGTCTACGTCGCCGACAGGGTGAACAACCGGGTCCAGATGTTCACGTCAAGCGGTACGTTCATCACCCAATGGGGCAGTGTCGGCTCGGAGAACGGGCAGTTCGAAGAGCCGGTGAGTCTCGCTGTGGACAGCGCTGGAAACGTGTACGTGGTCGACAGGAGCAACAGCCGGGTCCAGAAGTTCAGTTCGACCGGGACATTCATCACACAATGGGGCGGTTGGGGGTCTGAAAACGGGCAGTTCTACCTGCCAGAGGGGATCGCGATTGACAGCGCCGACAGGGTCTCCATCGTCGACACCTATAACGATCGGGTCCAGATGTTCACGTCAAGCGGTACGTTCATCACGACATGGGGCACCCGTGGCCTGGGGGACGGGCAGTTTGACTGGCCAGGTGCTGTCGCAGTCGACAGCGCCGGTAATGTCTTTGTCGTCGACACCTATAACAATCGTATCCAGAAGTTCTCTCCGGTGACCCCGGTACTCCCGTCAGGAAGCGCTCCCCGTGATCTCACCGGTGACGGGCTCTACGAGGACCTGAACGGCAACGGGGGCCTGGACTTCAACGATGTGGTCCTCTTCTTCAACCAGATGGACTGGATCGCCGAGCATGAACCTATCGGTGCCTTCGATTTCAATCGTAACGGGCAGATCGACTTCAACGATATCGTCCTCCTCTTCAACACCCTCTGATGGACCAGCCCCCTATTTTTCCCTGGGAGAACCCTTCTTCGAATATGAGAGAGATCTCGATAGCCCGACCTCCATCGTACTCTGAAAGCAAAAATCATCGCTTACGTGATCACCCCTCGTTTTGATTGTAGTCATGCGAGGTGACCAGAGCAGAAAGCTGTCGACTGGGCGTACAATGCGACGGATGAGGATCGGCAGCAGTGGAAGGAGTACTACTTCGGCAGCCTCGACCCCTATCGCTACATCCTCCAGAAGGATGTCGACATTCCGATCGTACCGGCCCGGGCGATGGGAAGATGCTCCGAATGGTGGTTCCGAACCTACAAAAGTGGTCGGTGATATCCTCGATGAAGACCCGGAATTCTCCGGCCTTCTCGACAACTGGGGTGTGATCGTCAGACCAGTGGGACAGGGAAAGATCTGAATTCCCCCGGTCCGGGATGGGGCGTGTGGCTATAGCACAGCCCCCCACCAACCTACTTTAAGAGCGAGGTGCCCCAGATCGTATGCTCGTACCGCTGGGCCATCTCTGACCCCCTGGTACAGAACGAATTGTTCTTCAGGCCGACCGACTGACCGATGGCACACGTCGGACAGATACAGGTCTTTGGGTCGCTGATGCACATGAAAGACCGGCCATTGATACAGAAGAGTTTCTCCTTCGCCTCGCCGGCACACCGGTTATATGTCGGGCAACCCGGACAGGGGCACTTCTCATGCATCTCCGCGATCGCGGCCGCCTTATCTGCAGGGCTCTTCTCTGAGAGCGACTGCATCGTCTGTTCAAAAATGTCCATTACGATTACCTCAAGCCCGTAAATTAGGGAAACTTATATTTATAATAATGGGGCGTGGTGCAACCCCAGAAGGTCTCAAGCATCCTGGTGACCCCGGTACCGCCACCAGAAGACCCCATCACCCCCGCGGCAGCAGGTACGCCCGTATCAGGAGAAGGGCACCGATGATCACGATGATGAAGAAAACTGCGTTGAAGACCGGCACGTATTCATCCGCAAACCAGTACCGGATCACCTCCTGGACCGTGAAGTAGAGCTGGAGCGTGGCCAGGAGGATCAGGAGCAGGAGGGTCCCGAGAAGACCAGTCCTGATAAGCCCGGAGATTCCCCCATCAGAAGGGGACTCAGACCCAGCCGGTTCAACCATGGAGACACCTCCGGAGGGCGAGGAGGGAGCAGAGTCCGATCACTGAGAGGAGACCCCCAAATCCCGGTGCCATCGTCGGGGCCGGCATCTCGATGGGCTGACCGGTGTCAGTGGGGACGACGAAGTCCCCGGTCCTGATCTTGTGCGTCATAAATGCTGTCCCCCCACGCTCCTTCGTCGTGTTCGGGGCGAGGAGGAGAGCCCGCGAGCCGCGCTCCACGATCACGTCACCCTGCCAGAGGACCACCTCGACCTCGTAGTTGTACTGATCCGGGACGGAGAGGGTGACATTCCGGACGACCGTCGCCCCGGGACGGATCGGGTCGAGGATGGTCCACTGGCGGTCGCCGAGGAGACCGGCGTCAGCCTCCCGTGCCTTTATTTCGACTGAGAACGGCGGGTTCGGCTCGCCCCCCTCATTCGTGAAGGAGACCTCGGCTCCAATGGTAGCCCTGCCCTGCGCAACAGATCGGACGATGAAGTCCATATCCACCATGGCGACTGTGGTCCGGAGGTCGTCGGGGGTCAGTTCTTCGAGGGAACTGACGGTGAGTTCTCCGGTGGCACGCCGCTTTCCGTCCTCAAAGACCTGGGCCACCAGCCGGTACGAACCCCGCCGGGGGAGCACAATCTCACGCGACGCGATGACGGTCCCTCCTGTACCAACCGCGGCTATCTCTCCACTGCTCTCGTTCACACGGAGACCGGTCTCCGTATCGATGGCCCTGATGAGCAGCGTCGGCCGGCTGGCACTCACGCCGGAGGTCCGCTCAATCGAAACACTGACGTTGAGGGTCACATCCCCGGTCGTGACCGCTTCCGGCGCCACCTCGATCCCGGTCACCTCCATCAAACCCTCTCTCAGGCACCCGGCTGAACAGATCAGCAGTGCGCAGGCGGCCAGGAGAAGGAACCAGTACAGACGCATCATCTATCCCAAGGAGACCTATTGCGAGGTGAACCCTTAATGGTATCGCCCGAGTAGAACAGGGAAGGGGAGGGGTCGTTCGGTGATCCCTGAGCGATATACTCTTATCCGGAGAGGATGATGATCCTGCAATGAAGATTGCAATCACCCGGCTTGCAGGCAAGGAAGAGAACGATGCTGCCCGGTGCAGCGCATTCAGCCACACCTGCGAGGCCGTCTCCCCCCTTCGGGCCGAGGTGTACGCCGACCGGATCGAAGCATTTGTGCAGGCGGTCACCGAGGGACAGTTCGACTGCCTCTTCTTCACCAGTGCCCTGCCGGCCCAGCTGATCGGGCCTCACCTGACCACCTGGCCGCGGGTGGTGGCGATCGGGCCGACCACCGCAGCGAAACTTCAGGAGCACGGGATCCCGGCAGAAACCCTCTCGATGTTCTACTCACGGGAGTTTGTCCCGTACTTAGGCTCCTGGATCAGCATGAAGACGATCGGGATCCCACGTGCCGATGTCCCGAACCAGGCCCTCCTCGACGCGATCACCGAAGCTGGCGGGATCCCACGGGAGTTCCGGTGCTACGGGCTGGTGAAGACCGGAGAGCCCCTCCAGACCGCTGACGCCGGCGCGATCCTCTTCACCAGCGCGATGTCGTACCGGGAGGCTATCTGGACACCTCGCCCGGACCTGCTGGTCTGCGCCATCGGCGAGGTGACGGCGGATGCGATCAGGGCAGGAGGGACATCGGTGGATGTAGTCGGTGACGGTTCCCTGGAAGGGTTCCTCACAGCCCTGAACCGGTATATGGAGGAGCGAGCATGAGCACCGGGACCAGAAAGACCGGGCTTGTGATCATCGACAAGCCACGCGGGCCGTCGAGCCATCAGGTGGCGGCCTGGGTCGGGGACCTGCTCGGGGTCGACGTTGGTCATGCAGGGACGCTGGACCCGATGGTGTCAGGGGTACTGGTCGTGATGCTCGGCAACGCGGTCAGGCTCGCCCCGCTCCTTCTCCAGCATGACAAGGAGTATGTCGCCCTGATGCGGCTGCACGGGGATGCAGAGCCCTCCGACGTGCTGGAGGCGGCCAGGGAGTTCACCGGCAGGATCTACCAGCGCCCGCCCCGGCGGAGCGCTGTGAAGCGGGCCCTGCGAATCAGGACGATCCAGGACCTGACGGTCCTCGACCAGCAGGGCCGGCTGGTACTCCTCAGGATCCGGTGCGATGCAGGCACCTACATCCGATCGCTCTGCCATCACCTCGGCCTCGTCCTCGGCGTGGGCGGGCATATGCAGGAGCTCCGGAGGACCCGTTCCGGAACCTTCGATGAAACACAGGCCCACACCCTCCACGCCCTCAAGGACGCGGTGGTCAGGGCCGAAGAAGGGGACTCCTCTGCACTCGATGCGATGATATTGCCGGTCGAGGTCGCCATCCCGGAGGTGCAGACGGTGGTGATCCGGGACTCCGCCGTCGATGCAGTCTGCCACGGGGCCGTCCTCGCCGGCGTCGGGGTTGTCAGTGCGACGAAATTCAAACGGGGGGAGAAGGTGGCCGTGCTGACCGAGAAGAACGAGTTCGTCTGCCTCGGGAAGGCCCTCGTCGATGCCACCGCGATCATCCCCGGCAAACCAGGGCTCGTCGTCGCCCCGGACACGGTCTTCATGGCCCCCGGCACCTACCCCCGGTGCTGGAAGAAACACCAGACTGTTCCCTGAATATCCAATAGACGAGAACTGCCCGGTGACTCCTAACCGGGTTGTGGTCCTCTTCGGAATGGCCAAAGCACTTTTTTCCCTGGTTTTTTTCTCGGATTCGGTCCGGATAGACACCGGAACCGACCTGTTCTCCTGAAGAAACAGTCGGTATGTCCTGATCGTCCGCTATTTATAGGAGCCCGGATGAATACAATTTGTGGAACTGCCTTGCCGTACTGCATTGCATAGAGGTTATGCAATAAATTTGCGGGCTGTATGAGGACGATTTGAGGAAATATCCTCAATTATTGACTTACCAGGGCACCGTTCCAGGGTGGGGTTGTCTCATGAACAGGTTCCGATCCATTCTTCTACTCTGCTGTCTGCTCGCAGTTCTCTTCGGGGCAGGCGCGGTCTCTGCAGCAGAGAGCCCGGCAGCCAACACATCGGTAACCGCACTTCACCCGGTCATGCACCCGGACGAGGCCACCCTGCTACGGTGGATCGAACAGTACGAGGCCGCCGAGCCGGTGCCGATCGACCAGACGATCAAAAACCGAGCGATCCAGTCCACCGGTTCACGATCGCTCCTGTCGCACCTGCCCTACAATGCCACCGAACGGAACCAGAACCCTATTGGGAATTGCTGGGTCTGGGCCGGCACAGGGGTGCTTGAGGTGGCCCATGCCGAACAGACCGGGATCATGGACCGGCTCTCGATCCAGTACCTGGACTCGAACTATAACGGCGGATCAGGCCCGGACTGGGCCGGGGAGGGGGGGTCCCTGACAGAGTTCGTCCAGTTCTATAACCAGCAGCTGATCGCAGTCCCCTGGTCCAACACCAATGCGAGTTACCAGGACGGACGGTCATGGTCGCTAGAGAAGAAACGGGCCTGGATTCCTGCCACCTCTATCCAGACCACTCCGCATTATGAGATCGCCGGCATCACCGGGCAGCGGGTCCAGACGCGGAGTGTCAGCCAGGTCACGGCGATCGCCAATATCAAGGCACTCATCGACCAGGACCAGGCCATCTACCTGGCGTTCCGGCTCCCGAACGGGGCGGCCTGGAACGATTTCGATACATTCTGGAACAATCAGGGGGAGGAGGCTGTCTGGGATCCCTCCAGGTACGCAGGCAGGGCCTATGACAGCAGCACCGGCGGCGGCCACGCCGTGGTCTGTGTCGGCTACGACGACACCGATCCCAACAACCGGTACTGGATCCTCGTCAACTCCTGGGGGACCGCCGGAGGCAAGCGGCCGAATGGGATCTTCCGGATGAAGATGGACGTTGACTATAGCGCGTACTACGTGGGATCGTACAATGTGCCAGTGATGCAATGGGAGACCGAGTCGGTGAAGTTCAACGGCACCCCGCAGCCCACCTACACGATCACCACGGCCCCCACCACAATCGCGCCGGCCACGCTCGGCCTCTCCCCGAAGGAGACCTCGGTGAAGAGTGGCGGGAACCTGTCACTCGACCTGAACCTCACCCCGTCCGATAACGGTCTCTCCGGATACGTGCTCACCATCAGCAGCGATAACCCCGAGGTGGCCGCGATCACCAGCGCAGAACTCCCGGTCTGGGCCGGCATGACCGGCGTCTCAACGCTCCCGTCGTCAGACGTCACCATCAGGGGCTCAGACCTCTCCGACCGGGTCTCCAGGGGAGCGGAGACCGTCTCCCTGGCCCACCTGGGGATCACCGCCGGAAAGGCAGGGACGGCCAGGTTGACCATGACGGTGACTGGGCTCAGCGACGACCGTGGGCTCTCCATCCCGACCACCACCGTGCCGGCCGTGATCACCGTGGAGGCTCCGGAGGTGGGTCCTGGCTTGGTTCCGGTCCAGTCGAACGGAGACCAGCCGACCGATCCGGATCATGACGGGCTCTGCGAGGATCTGAACGGGAATGGGGTGACTGATTTCAACGATGTCACCCTCTTCTTCAACCAGATGGACTGGATCGGTGCGCATGAACCGGTGGAAGCGTTCGACTTCAACAAAAACGGTCAGATCGACTTTGGTGACATCGTCGTTCTCTTCGAAAGGGTCTGAACGAGGCATACCATTAAAAAAATGGACAGAGAAGTATAGTAGGACATTTCTGCTGAGGTAGTCTAGTCCGGTAGGGCGCAGGCCTGGAAAGCCTGTGGGGCGTTTGCCCCTCGGGAGTTCAAATCTCCCCCTCAGCGCTCTTCATTTTTCATGGTGTTATCTCCTGAAGCAAAGCGGATCATATCTCCGACTCCAGAAGGGTTTTGGTTCCTCGCATCACCATCGGCTCGATTCATTTTGGGGGCTGGTTTTTCATCAGGCCAGACCTGCTAATTCCTAATTTTATACGATATAGTATTTTGTTAGTATTTCAAGCGGGAGTGATCCGGCAATATACTATCTGAAAGAAGATGAATAGGGCAGCACTGCCTATCCCGGGTACGCCCTCTGCAGCCACCCCTGCATATCAGCCCTCGTGAATGAATCAAGGCCGCTGGGGAGGGGGAACTAGATTCTCCGGCGGGTTGATCCCCTCTCTCAGTCTCTGTGCCGCTCTCGCGGCAAGCGCCTGATCGATCGCCGAGATCCTGGCCACCCTGTACCTGGGGCTGATCGTGATATGCTCAGAGAATCGTCTCTCTCCTATCCTCACAGTTCGGAAGATCGAACCCGTCTCTTCCCGTTCCATCGCCGCAAGGATATAGTCGAGGTCAGCGGGGAGGAAGGCCTGCAATTCGGCTTCCTCACCACTGCTGATCAGCACGTCGATCGCCGCCTCGTTGAAGTAGGTGATCTGGCCGGCTTTGTTCACCTCGATAACTGGGTTGATCTCCAGGTGAGGGAAGGCTGCCATCTGCGTCATCTCCCGTTTGATGGCTAGGATCCTGGTGATGTCAGTCAGCTCGATGATATGCCCGTACTCGTGGTGGGCCTGGTCGAGGGGGGCGATGTGAACGTCACAGTCGAGCGGGGCCCCATGCTTCTGAACGAACCGGATCTGAAGCTCTGAGCGCCCGTGATCCCTGAGGTCAGCCCTGATCCGTTCGCCGGCCTGCTCAAACGCCTCCTCGCTGGAGTAGAGCTGCCTGATATGACAGCCGACCAGCTCCAGCCCACGGTACCCGAGCATCCCGGCCAGTGAGCTGTTCATCCACTGCAGCCGCATGCCCCTGACCAGCGCGATCCCATGCGTCGAAGCGGAGAGGATCGCAGAGAGGACCTCGTGCATCTCCCGAATCTGTCGCTCCTGCTCCCGCTCAGCGACCGCACGCCGGATCTTATGGGCCAGCTCCGCGTACTGGGCCCGTGCATCACCCCCCTTCTGCAGGTAATAGTCTGCGCCCGAGTTGAGCGCCTCGATCACCACCTCCTCGCGGCCGCGGCCGGTGAAGATCACGAACGGGATGAAGTTCTGGGAGGCACGGAGCACCTTTAAGAATGCGATCCCGTTCATCCCCGACATCTCATAGTCCGAGATCACATCATCGTAGATCTGACGGTCCAGCCGGTCCAGCGCCTCGGTCACTGAGTGGACCGCGTCGATGCTGATGCCATCGGAGCGTTCCAGAAAGAGGCGGGCCAGGTCGGTCATCTCCACCTCGTCGTCCACCATCAGAAGTCTGAGCATCCGTGGGTTCCGGAGTTCTCCTCCATCCAATCTTTCCATCCCCTTCCCAGTATACATGGATAGCATTGTTCCCCTGATGTATGGTTGAGTTCAGGAGTATTAAAAATAAATCAATAGATAAATTATAAAATATATATTATTCCAAAGGAGGAGAACGGGTATATAGACCGCGAGCACCATGATCGATCGATGAACAGGCACCGGCAGATCCCCCCAACGGAGAAGCGGCAGTTCCTCCTTTTCATGGTCCTTTGCTCGATCGGGGGACTGGCCATCTTCAGTTCGACGATCAGCAAGAACCCGGTGCTCCCGATCCTCGCCCAGACCCTCGGGGCAGATCTCCAGACGATCGGGCTGATCGCAGCCGCCTCGACCGTGACCGGGATCGTGACCAGCCTCTGGGCCGGCTCCCTCTCCGACCGGTACGGCCGTCGGCCGATCCTGATCCTCTCCGGCATCGTCTTCTTCACCGCCCCGATACTGTACCTGCTGGTCCATACCCCGCTCGACCTCGCACTGGTCAGGGTTTACCACGGTCTCGCCACCGCCGTCTTCGGGCCCGTCGCGATGGCCTACGTCACCGATCTGGCCCCGGTGCGGCGTGGGGAACGGCTCGGGTACTTCTCCTCGTTCCAGCTTGCCGGCAGATCGGTCGCCCCGCTCGCCGGCGGCGCAATCCTGGCCATCGGGGCCTGGCAGTGGGTGTACATGGTCTGTGCCGTCGCCGGGGCCCTGACCCTCGCCGGGATGGTGCTGCTACCAGAGCCGGACCAGAGAGGCCGGAAGGGGGAAGAGGGGGAGCCGGCTCCTGCATCTAAGATCCAGGGTGGGGATTCGGCCTTCCGGACTGTAATCGGCGATCGGACGATCCTGATCACCTCCCTGGCGGAGGCCTCTGGTTTCTTCGCCTTCGGCGCCATCGAGGCGTTCCTCCCGCTGTACTCCCTGAGCGCAGGGATCGACACGGTGATGATCGGCCTCCTCTTCCTGGTGCAGGTCGGCGTTCGGACTCTGACCAGGCCCCTCTTCGGCAAGGTCAGCGACCAGCGGGGGCGCAAGACCCAGATCACCGCCGGGCTGTTGTTGACGGCCCTCACCGCCGCCCTCTTCCCGTACACCACCGCCTGGCCGGTGCTCCTCTGCCTCTCGGCCCTCTTTGGGATGGGCTTCTCAGTCGCCTCGGCGGCCACCTCGGCCTTCGTCGCAGACCTGGCACCCAGCCACGGCCGGGGCACCGCCCTCGGACTGATGTCGACGATCATGGACATCGGCCAGGCTGCAGGGCCAGTGCTGATGGGCGGACTACTGGCACTCTTCTCCTATCGGGCCGGATTCGGAGTGACCGGGGCGGTCGTGCTCGTCTGCGCCGTCCTCTTCCAGTGGCTGGCCGTCGAAGAACGATAAAAAAAGATGAGAAGATGATCGATTTTTTTAGCAACCGCCAGCGACGTCCCGACCGAGCAGGAACGCCTTCTGGTTGATGGCGACAGTCTTCGCCGGCACCGACCGTTCGACAGCCTGTGCGAGGGATTCCACTGCAAGCGGCAGATGGTGGGAGGCTGCACCGAGTATCACCACATTCTGGGTCAACACCGAGCCGGCCTCGGTGGCGATGGCTGCCGCATCGATCAGGGTGACCCGGATCCCCCGGGCACTGAGCATGCCTGGGATCTCTGCAGCAGTCGGCATCGGCAGGTTCTGCAGAAAGACCGAGGTCGGCGGGACCAGATGATCGTTCACGACTGCCACGCCACCCTCCCGCAGGAAATGGCTGTACCGCAACGCCTCGAGCAGGTCGAACGCGATCAGCAGGTCTGCCTGGCCAGGAGCGATCAGGGGGCCATGTTTGCCGTCGATCCGGACCTGGCACTCCACAGACCCGCCCCGCTGGGCCATCCCATGCGTCTCTGCGCCCCGGATCGTCCTCTCTTCGATGATACAGGCCTCACCGATGATGTTGGAGGCGAGGATCGTCCCCTGTCCCCCTATACCGGCGATGATGATATCAAAACTTTCTTTCATCGTCTCCCTCCGCGTGCGATCGCCCCGACAGGACAGATCGTCGTGCAGACTCCGCAGCCGCTACAGAGATCGTTGATAACGGCCCTGTTATCCTCGAATTCGATCGCCGGGCAGCCGAACCTGATGCAGGCCCGACAGCCGGTGCACCGGTCAGAAAGGACCGCATAGTTGCCCCGTTTCACCTTCGCCCGCTTTTCAGTGATCACACAGGCCTGCCTGGCGATGATCACCCTCACCCCTGACCGCCCCTTCGCCTCTTCAAAGGTTCGAAGCATCCCGGTCAGGTCATAGGGATCGATCGTCTCGACGAACCGGGCCCCACAGGCCCGGGCCAGCGCCTCGAGTGAGATCGGCGGCACCAGCGTGCCGGTCGCCGTCACCCCGGTATTCGGGTTCGGCTGGTGGCCGGTCATCGCGGTGATCCGGTTGTCCAGGATCACGACAACCATGTCAGCCCCGTTGTAGACCGCGTTGATCAGCCCCTGGATGCCGGTGTGGAGGAAGGTCGAGTCCCCGATGGTGCAGACCACCGGTCTCGTCTCTCCAGAATGAGCGATCCCGCTCGATATCGTGATCGAGGCCCCCATGCAGATCGTCGTGTCGACCGCCCCGAGCTGCAGCCCGAGCGTGTAACACCCGATGTCGCTTGGGAAGATACCATCAGCGAAGACCTTCTTCATCGCGTAGAAGGTGGCACGATGCATACACCCGGCACAGAGGATCGCCGGCCGCGGCGGAAGGTTCTGTTCCGGGGTCACCGCCGGGAACGGGGACTGGTCGAGGAACCCGGCCCGAACCAGGATCTCGGCGACCAGCGCCGGCGAGAACTCCCCTTCGTACGGCGAGCATCCATCCTTCTTTCCATGGACCCGAATGCAGCCAGCCACCTGCCTGACCACTTCCTCGATCACCGGTGCCAGCTCCTCGACCACCAGCACCTCCTCGTGCTGCTGGACGAAACGGCCGAGCCACCCCTCATCGATCGGGTATCCCCGGATCACTAGCAGCGAGACATCCTCCGGGAGCACCTCCTGCAGGTACGAGGCCGCTATCCCGCCCGCGATCACCGCACGCCGCCCCCGTATTGTCCCGGTGTTGTATCCCTTCTCCACCAGTGCCTCGGCGAGGGGCTGCTGCTTTCTGTTCAGTGCCTTGTGCAACACCCGGGTATGGGCCGGAATCACGACGTACTGGGCTGGATTCCTCGAAAACGAGCCGATCCTGTGCTCAGTCGCGACCTCACCGAAGGTGACATCACCCTTGGAGTGACAGATCCTGGTCGTCGGCCGGAAGAGCACCGGAAGCCCGAACTCCTCGGAGAGGGCGAACGCTTCTTTTAAAAGATCATGGGCGTCCTGCACCCCGGTCGGGTCCAGGCACGGGATCCGGGCGAAGTGTGCGTACCGCCGGCTGTCCTGTTCGTTCTGCGAACTGTGTGCAAACGGGTCGTCCGCACTGAGCACGACCAGCCCGCCAGTGACCCCTGTGTAGGCGCTGGTCATCAGCGGGTCGGCGGCCACGTTCAGGCCCACATGCTTCATTGTGCAGAGGGCCCGCAGTCCACACCATGCGGCACCGAGGGCGTTCTCGAGGGCGACCTTCTCATTCACCGACCATTCAATGTAATAGTCGCCTCGCGCCTCTGTGCGCAGGATGTCAATCACCTCGGAGGACGGCGTCCCCGGGTACCCGCTCGCAAAGTCAATCCCCGCTTCAAGGCATGCATGGGCAATGCCTTCATTTCCAAGAGCGTATCGTCTTTCCATGCTCATTTTCCCGTATTTCTGGTTCTCTGTCTGAGGGGATCAGGGGGATTATGACTGCCCGCACCCCGCGGAACATATGATAATCTATAAGAACTTCAAGGATTTATCTAATAGGGTAACAGTTGGGCCCGTAGCATAGCCAGGTGGTGCGCCCGGCTGATAACCGGGAGGTCATGTGTTCGAATCACATCGGGCCCATCTCTTATTCTCTTATATCTAATGCAACCCTACGATCCCTTATGCAACAACGCCAGGTGCTGGTGCTGGGGATAGGAGTCCTCGCTGCGGCGGCTCTGTATCTCTTCGAACCGATCTACGGGTATATCGTTCTGATCCTCACTGCGGTGACGATTATGGGTATGATGATCATGCAGGACAGTCAGGGCCTTCCTGATGTCACCTGTAATCTCCGCGATGATGCAAAGGCAGTGGTGGTAATCAACCGGGGAAACGCCCCAATAACCGGCGGGCATGTGGCACTGGTCCCGCTGAACATCGAGTTCGATCTGCCGGCTCTGGCCCCTGACGAGCGCTTTGAGTATCCACTCACCGAGATGATCGTGGAGGCGAAGGCGGTCGTGCACTACAGTTTCAGTGATGGGCGGAGCCTCTCGGGCTCGTTTCCGCTCTCCGCACTCGGGGAGGGAGAAGAGGATCTGCTCAGACCCACATTCCCCCTCTTCAGCTGGAAGTGATCAGACCGCTGTCTGGTGTTCCAAAAACGTGAGTACCTCTCCGAGGGCGGCGACGAGCCTCTCCTCTCCAACCAGGTACTCCTTCAGGGCCCGATAGAGCATGAACATCAGGTCATACCCGTAGATCGCGAGCGCCTCATCCGGGGTGATCTGCTGCAGATAGGAGTCGGCGATCCCCCCAGCGGACGAGTACATCAACTCTGCAAAGGTGCCGTCCTCCCGGAGGACGCAGAACTGGTCGTCGATCTTCTTCTCAGGATTATCTGGACGGAACGGCATCGGATCCGTCCGCCCGAGCACCATCACCTTCTGTGTGTAGTGCCGGGCGTCGAAGACCTCACCGTCGAGGCCGATCTTGCCCCGTTCGAGCACATTGAGACCGACCTTCGGAACCAGGCCGGCTGCACGGAGCCCCATCTTCCCGAGAAGAGCGCCCTCCCGTGCCCGAAGCCCGGCACTCTTCGCCTCGACCAGGTCCCCGTTCTCTATGACCAGGTCCGAGAGGCGGTTGAACCCCTGCTCGATCACGGTCAGCGTCGTCTCTGTATCCTCAGATATCTGGTCAGCCATACCAGATCGTCTGCAGGAGAGGGGATAATACGATCGTCAGACCAGGGAACCGATGAAGTAGTAGGTGCAGTCCTGTTCGATTTTGACCCTGCACCGTCTCCCAAAGGGGAGGGATGCTGGGACGACGATGTTCTGGTAACGCTCGTCCCGGGTGATCACCGAGCCCGGCTTGCGCTGCTCGGTGACGACGACGTCGACCTCCTCCCCGATCCACCGGCTGTTCTTCTGGTGGTAGAGTGCGGTGGCGTGGTCATTGACGGCCCGTGACCGGTCCTTCTTCACTGAGTCCTGCAGGTCAGGCAGATCCGCCGCAGGGGTGCCCGGCCTTCCGGAGTACCGGGTCACGTTCACCTTGTTCGGGGAGAGATCGGTGATCAGCTGCAGGGTCTCCTCAAACTCCTGATCGGTCTCGCCCGGGAACCCGACGATCAGGTCGGTCATCAAGGTGAGATCAGGGTGAACCTTTCGGAACGCCCTGACGAGCTGTCGGAGATCGGATGCGGTATATCCCCGGTTCATCGCGGCCAGCACCCGGTCCGAGCCCGACTGGACCGGAAGGTGAAGGAATCGAAAGATCCGGTCCGACTGGTAGGCTGCGATCAGGTCGTCCTGGATCGGGAGGACCGTAGCAGGGTTCATCATCCCGAGCCTGAGGCGGTAGTCGCCCGAAAACGCCGTGATCCCCCGGAGAAGGTCAGGGAGGGTCCGCCCGAGGTCGAGCCCCCATGAGGAGAGGTCCTGGCCGGTCAGCTGCACCTCACAGGCCCCGTAGCTGACCACCTGCTGTACCCTGCTGTAGATATCCGGCGGCTGGAACGACTGGAGCGGGCCGCGGGCCTGCCTGGTGATGCAGTAGGTGCACCGTCCGGCACACCCCTGTCCCACCTGCACAACCCCAATCGCCGATGAAACCGTGGTGTTCACCCGGGCATAGGCCGCCCTGATCTCCTCCGGAGGGATCACCTGGGGGGAACAGACCTCACGGATCGCGTCCATCTGTACGGACGGCATACACCCGGTTAGAAAGAGGTCATGGCCGCTATACCGGCGCATTTGCCTGAGCATCAGCCGCTCGGTCGAGCCGATGACGGTGCAGGTGTTCAGAACCACGGCATCCGCCTCCTCTGGTGTGGGAACGATCATGCACCCCTGCGCCTTCAGCACCTCGACCAGCGCCAGGGTATCGGCGTGGTTGAAGGTGCATCCGTACTCCTCCAGGTAGATATGTCGCCCCACAAGGCTGTGAAGAGCGCTGATACAGGCACCGGCACCGGTGCAAAGAGAAGAGAGACGTTGCATCTGCTGGCTAGCTCATCGACCTCAGTATATATAAGGGAACGGGTCGATCCCCCTGAACACAATCCTTAACCGCTGACGCCCACCACATGTACACAATGATCAGGATAGGGTTGCTTGGCTGTGGCAATATCGGGCATCTCATCGCCAAATACAGGGAAGGCGTCGAGATCGTCGCACTGTACGATATCCTGTACGAGAAGGCACTGGACCTGGCTTCCTCCTGCAATGGCAAACCCTATCAGGACTTCGACGAGTTCCTCAATGCAGATATGGATCTGGTTGTCGAGGCAGCCTCGGTCAAGGCCGTGATGCGGTATGCAGAGCAGGTTCTTGCGAGCGGCAAGGATCTGATCGTTATGAGTGTCGGGGCCTTCTCAGACCAGGAATTCTACACCCTGATCCGCGAAACGGCGATCGAACACCACCGGAAGGTTCGGATCCCCAGTGGGGCTGTGATGGGGCTGGACAATGCAAAGATCGGGCAGATCGGTGGGATCGACCGGGTGCTCCTCCGGACCACCAAGAACCCGAAGTCGCTCGGCCTCGAGGTGACCGAGAGGACCGAGATCTTCCATGGTCGGGCCGAGGACTGTATCAGGGCTTTTCCGAAGAACCTGAACGTCTCGGTGGCGCTGACCCTGGCGTCAGGCAGAGAGGTGGACGTCGAACTCTTCGCCGATCCGGCCGTCGACCGGAACATCCACGAGATCACCATGGAGGGGAAGTTCGGGGACGCCTACATCCGGGTCAGGAACGTCCCGAGCCCGGACAACCCGGCAACCAGTTACCTGGCGGCCCTCTCGATCCTGACGCTCCTCAAGAACCTTGACGAGCCGATCGTGGTGGGCACGTGAAGGTGACAGCGGAGTACCTGCAGAAATTTCTGGCCGAGGACGCACCGTTTGGGGACATCACCACCGAAGCGATCGTGTCGCCAGAGATGCCCTGCAGGGCGCAGGTCTGGGCGAAGGAGGATGGGATGATCGCAGGGGTTGAGGAGGCGGTGATGCTCTGCAGGGCAGAAGGGATCACGGCCACTCCACTCGTCACGGACGGGTCGGCGGTCACGACCGGCACCCAGGTGCTCAAGCTGGCTGGCAGGGCCGCATCGGTACTGCTGGTCGAGCGGACCGTGCTGAACCTGATGGGGAGGATGAGCGGAATCGCGACCGGGACCGCAGCCTGCTGCAGCCTGATTGAGGCCGTTCAGAGCCGGGCCAGGGTCGCTGCGACGAGGAAGACCGTTCCCGGCCTCCGGCTGCTGGACAAAAAGGCCGTAATCCTCGGAGGCGGGGAGCCACACCGGTTCTCGCTCAGCGATGCCGTGCTGATCAAGGACAACCACCTGGCCCTGGTTCCTGTCGCTGAGGCGATCGCCCGGGCCAGGCGGTTCTCCTGCTACAAAACGATCGAGGTCGAGGCGGAGACGACCGAGGCGGCCGTCGAGGCAGCCAAGTGCGGCGCAGACCAGGTCCTCCTCGACAATATGTCGGTTGAGATGGTCGGCGAGACCCTGGCCTCACTGGAAGCGGAGGGGCTCAGAGAGCAGGTGCTGATCGAGGTCTCTGGCGGGATCACCGCCAGGAACCTCCAGGAGTACGCCCGGCTCGGGGTTGACCTGATCTCAGTCGGGGGGCTGACCCACTCAGTCAGGAACCTCGACCTGAGTCTGGAGATCCTGCCGGAGAAGACAGCCTGATATAACGGGAGGGCAAAGCAGCAGTATGGCTGATGTCTGGCAAGAGATCAGGGCGGTCACCCCCGGCGAAGAGTTCCGGATCTGTCCTGCCTGCGGGTACAAACTCGGTTTTCACACCTCCCTGTTCAGAACAGAGGGAGGGTTTCTGGTAATTTTGATCTGCCCTGAATGCGGTGCCCGGTACGACACGGGATGGACGGTTCCTGATGGACGGCGTGCCTGAAGGGGGGATGCGGTGTGCGGTCTGCAAGGGGAAGGGGCTCTGCGGTCTCCCCCGCTGCCCGATCGTCAGCAGGTTCCATACCCAGACGGCACTGACCCCGGTCTCTTCGTACATGGGGGCCTCTCCGTCGGTTTTCGTCGGCAGTTACAACTATCCCGAGGTCCGGGGTGGGCCGCTGCTGATCGGAGACTCGGACAAACCGACCGACTGGATCCGTGAAGGTCTCGGTATCGAGGAGATCGTCGGCCTCCGGGCTGCTACCATCAGTGCAAAGGGAGTAATCCCGCGAATGAAGGCGAGCATGCAGGAGATCGCCCTCTCCTCCCGCCCGCTCGATGTCGAGGTGGCCTTTGAACGGCCGGTCTCCTTCGACCTGAAGTTCGATGGGGTGTTGACCCCGATCGGCCGGAGCGGTGTTGTCGAGAACCTGGACGTAATCGACAACGCCGCCGTCCCTCGGGTGGTTGACCGGGTGACCTCCGACACCGACCTCGGTGCCACGGACGGGGTCCGGGAACTCTATACCTCCTCGATCGACGTCTACCAGATCCAGAACATCCTCTCAGCCGGGCTGCTCGGCAAAAAGCCGACAGTCGTGCCGACCAGGTGGGCGATCACCGCCGTCGACGACATGCTCGGGAAAGCCCAGAAGAAGGAGATCGGACGCTACCCCCCGATCGAGGAGGTGCTGGTCTTCGGGGGAAAACTCTACGGCAACCAGATCGCCGTTCTGCTGGCGCCAGGCGGGTGGCGGTACGAGATGGTCGAGCAGTGGCGGAAGAATAGTCTCTGGGCTGGCACGGCCGACGTGATCGTGGCCGACGGTGAAGGAGAGAAGGCGAAGAAAGGCTATTCGCCGATCGCAGGGGCCTATTACTCGGCCCGGCTCGCGGTGAACGAGTACCTGGCCGGGATCAGACGGACAGCACAGATTCTGGTGGTCAGGTCGGTTTCAGGCGAGTACTGGGCGCCGCTCGGAACCTGGGTGATCCGCGAGGCGACGAGAAAGGCGATGCAGGCACCGCCAGAGCGGTACCAGACGGTGGCCGAGGGGGCCATGGCCATCAGCCGGATCATCGGTGACGAGGCCTGGATCCCAGCGAGTACGCTACTGCCTCGGCTCAAGACGCAGCGGCGACTGCAGGACTTCTTTTAAAAATAGTGTTGAACGCACCATCCTTGACCAATCGTAGACTTAAAAAAGTCGAAGAATGGTCTTTTTAGGATTGGGTGCGTTCAAGACCACTCGAATGGTTCAGAGAATTCTTTTCACATCGGCTTCCCTTACAGGTGAACCAGAATTTGAGAAAACCTGGCGGGTATCAACTGTCAGGTTTTCGATTATAACTTGAACTCAGGCTGGCCGTTCGTCCGGGTCTTCTGCGACAGGTACCGGGCGGTGAGGCTCTCAAGGGTCTCGATCTCCTCCACCCCCTTATCGTCCCTGACCTGGACAAACCGGGGGAACCTGAGGGCGTACCCACTCTCGTACGACGGGGACTTCTGGATCTCGGCGTAGCCGACTTCGAAGATCACCGTCGGTTCAAAGGTGACAGTGTTCCCTGATTCGGCGATCACCAGATCCTTGAACAGTGTGTACAGATCTTGAAGCTGCTCGTCGGATATGCCGGTGGCCACCTTGCTGACCGCCCGAAAGACCCCCTGGTCCAAGCAGGCAAGCAGAAACGAGCCGAATGTCCTGGCACGTCGCCCTTCGCCCCATTCAGCCCCGATGACGACCAGGTCGAGGGTCTCCACCTCGGGTTTAATCTTCACCCAGTGCTTGCCTCGCACCCCCGGAGAGTACAGGGACTGGAGATCCTTGAGCATCACCCCCTCGTGCCCCTCGGCGAGGGCCTCCAGGTAGAGGTGATCGACCGCCTCGGCACTGGAGAGCACCTGCTGCGGGGCCAGGTACTCGGGACCAATTGTTTCGACGAGGATCGCACGCCGCTCCAGGAACGGCAGGTCGATCAGCGTCTCGCCATCGCGGTACAGGATGTCGAAGACCCGCGGGACCAGAGTGATCGCCTCCCGAGCGGCCGCGATCCCGTGCTTGCGCCGAAAACGCCGGAGCACCGTCTGGAACGGAAGCGGCCGACCGTCAGCCCCGATCGCGATCACCTCGCCGTCCAGGATCACGTCATGATCGGTGGCCTCGAGCAGTGCCTCGCCGACTTCGGGGACGGCGTCGGTCACCTCCTCGAGTTTTCGGGAGTAGATCCGGCAGGTCTTCCCCTCTTTATGGAACTGGAACCGGGTTCCGTCGTACTTGAACTCCACGGCCACCTCGCCGTGGGCGGTCAGCATCTCAGGGATCGTCGGCCCTCCCTGGGCGAGCATCATCTTCACCGGCCGGAACGGGGCGATGTTCAGGTGGATCAGCCCCTCCTCACCCGCTCTGGCCCGGAGGGCCACCTCGCCGAGGTCGTTGAGCGCCTGCATCGCATGCTCGACCTGCGCCGGCTCGACCGCGTAGGCCTCGGCGATGGCGTCCCGAACCGTCCCCTCCCCGATGCCGATCCGGAGCTCGCCGAGGATTAGCCGAGCGAGGTACCGCGCCTCAGCCGGGGATACGTTGCCGAAGAGCTGCCGGAGGACCAGCAGCCGTTCGCGCTGGGACCGGCCGCCTGCGGAGGCGGCGATCCGGATGCATGCTGCGTAGACCTCGGCAAGGCTCGGGTCCTCGGTGAAGAAGGCGGTCTGCTCCTTGGTGGCGAGGAACTGTTCGATCGCAAGCCCGGCGTCCCCGGTCCTGTTGATCAGGTCGACCAGGGCCGCCTTCTTCGTCCCTGCAACGTAGGCCACCGCCTCGTAGAGCAGGTTCGGACCGATCCCGAGCTTCTGCGGTGACCAGTCAGGAAAGATCTTCCCCATCAGGAACCGGATGAAGATCGGGAGGTCTTCTGCACATAGGGAGGGCAGGATGGCACTGATGGCATGCTTCATCTCGAGCCTGCCGCTCTGCGCTTCGAGGGCGGCACAGGTCCGGGCAAAGAGGGAGAACTGCACGCTCAGATCTCCATCGGGGCAGAGATCGTCTCCTGCAGGGCCACCTGCAGGCCGACATCGTCGACGAAGAGACCGAGCGCGCCCCGTGCACACTCCTCGGCGACCGCAGGGGTGTTGTTCGTCTCGGAGAGATGGGCCAGCATCACCGCCCCGAGGTCATGGCCGAGCAGTTGCAGACAGGCACCGGCCTGCTCATTGGAGAGGTGGCCGCGGCGTGACCGGATCCGTCGTTTCAGCATTGCCGGGTATGGTCCGTCCTCAAGCATCTGGGGGCAGTGGTTGCTCTCCAGGACCAGCCCGTCGCATTGTCTGAACAGTTCGATCACTTCGCCAGAGAGGACGCCGGTGTCGGTGCAGTAGCCGAGCCGGGCTCTCTGCTCTTCGATGCAGTACCCGCACGGATCATGGGCGTCATGCGAGATCGAAAAAGGCTCGATGGTAAAGTCGCCGATCTCGAGCGTAGTCCCGGGATGGCAGGTGATCGTCGTGACCGTCTTCTTCGAGACCTTCCGGTGCAGAAAGAACTCGGCCAAGGTTCCGCCGGTCGCGATAATTGGAATATCGAACCTCCGGGCCATCACATCGAGCCCCCTGATATGATCGGTGTGCTCATGCGTGACCACAATAGCCTCAATTGAACCGGGATCTGCCCCGGCCAGGGCGAGGCGTGCCTGGATCTCCCGTGCTGCGAGCCCTGCATCGACCAGCAACGAGCCGCTCCCGCCTTCCACCAGCATACAGTTGCCCTTGCTGCCACTTCCAAGGGCAGTGATCTTCATAGATTAACGTTGGAGAGGGAGAAATATCAGGGTTCTGTTCATCACAGAGAATAGTCGAAAAAAGGGTCCGGTCCCGTGACCGGAAATATGTGAGAGAACTCTTCGAGAGGGGGCTGCTGGAACGCCTGGGAAAAAGTTACGTGATCTCCTCCCCGGTTCTGACGCGAACCGAGCGCTCCACTGGCAGCACGAAGATCTTCCCGTCCCCGATCTTGTCGGTCCGTGCAGAGGCACAGATCGTGTTGAGGGCCTTGTCGACGTCCTTATCCTCGACGACCATCTCGATCTTGCTCTTGGGGAGCATGTCGACCGACATCTTCCCCCCCCTGAACTGGAGTGAGATCCCCTTCTGTTCACCGCGACCCCTCACCTCGGTGATGGTCATGGCATAAAAGCCCTGGTCCTCCAGGGCTTTCTTGACAAAGTCAAGCCGTTCCGGCCTGATGATTGCGTTGATCATCTTCATCGTCCGTTCACCTCAGGTGGAGATCCGCTCCCCGTGCTGGGAGATGTCGAGACCGACATACTCCTCCTCCTCAGAGACCCGGAGGCCCATCGTTTTGTCCACCACCACAGCGATGATGTAGGTGACCACGAACGCATACGCGACCGCTGCGAAGGCACCCATCAGATTGTGGATGAACTGGTCGACGTTCCCATAGATCAGCCCGGTGTACTTGTTCACCGCAGTCGTTGCGAAGATACCGGTTGCAATGGCCCCCCAGAGGCCGCCCATCCCGTGGATGGCCCAGGCGTCCAGGGATTCATCAAGACCCCGCCCGATCCGGAAGAGCATGCACCCATAGCAGAGCACCCCGGCGACCGCACCGATTACAAGGGAAGCCTTGGTGTCGACGAAGCCGGCTGCTGGGGTGATAGCGACCAGACCTGCGATCCCACCGCTGACCATCCCGAGCGAGGATGGTTTGCCGTGGAGCCAGGAGGCGCCGAGCCAGGCCAGGGCACCGATCGCAGCAGCAGTGTTGGTGACCAGGAACGCACTCCCGGCAAGACCATCTGCAGCAAGGGCTGAACCCGAGTTGAACCCGAACCAGCCGAACCAGAGCAGGGTGGCACCGAGCAGGGTCATCGGAATGTTGTGCGGCTCCATGGCATACTTCCCGAAGCCAACCCGTTTCCCGATCACCATCGCGAGGGCCAGGGCACCGAACCCGGAGCTGATGTGTACGACCGTGCCGCCCGCGAAGTCGAGCGAGCCGAGTGTCATTGCCCAGCCACCGCCCCATGCCCAGTGGGCCAGCGGGTCATAGACCAGCGTGGTCCAGAGCAGCCCGAGCACGACGAACGAACTGAGCTTCACCCGTTCGGCACAGGCCGAGGTCAGGATTGCGAGCGAGACCGTCGCAAAGACCAGCTGCCACATCACGAAGAGGATCGGTGGGTAACTCAGATCCCCGGCGTCCATGCCGACATTGTTCAGCAGCAGATAGTCGAGATTGCCGATGAACCCCCCGATATCAGGGCCGAACGAGAGTGAGTACCCGCAGACCACCCACTGCACGCTCACCAGCGCGAACGCAATGAACGAGAGGGCGATCATCGAGATGAAATTTTTCCGCCTGACCATACCACCGTAAAAAAACCCGACGCCTGGGGTCATGATGAAGACCAGGGCCGTCGCGGCCAGTATCCATGCAGTTGCACCTGAATCCAATACCATGTTATTTCCTCATAATTCCTGTGATCATCTGGTGAATGTGATGCGTAATGACATCAGGCATTATAAGCCTGATCTCTACGTTGGAGTTCAAAGGTTGGATCAACCTTTGATGGAAGGAAGTTAACTTCCTAGGTATATAGATTTAACTATGTAGACCATGATCTGGTGTACTGATCAGACGTACAGAACAGGGATCAGGGCTACTAAAGCGAGAAGAGATTCTAAGCCTATGATTGAAGATGGAGCCGGCCAGCAGCAGTACGAAAAAAATCAGGAGAGTGAATCAGCGCCGGTACCCGAGCGCTCCGGAGAGCATGATCAGCAGGGCACCAAGAAAGAGCGGTACCCAGCCCCATGAGAACTGGACGGACTGAGCCAGTGTCTGGGCGACGGCACTGGCGACTCCACCGGTCTTTAACTGCCCGATCTGGGTCTGAAACTGGTAGAGTTCATACCCTGTCACCCCCAGCGAGGCAAGACCGGTGACCAGTAGGTACCTGTACTGCCCAAGGACCGTCAACACCAGCGAGACGATCGCAATGATCAACAGGACCCTGCCGAGCGTATTCCCGGCAAACATCATCGTGATCGATCCCATCGGCGTACTCATAACCGGCGAGAAACACCCGATGACCAGCATCAGCCCCCCGGCGACGCCGAGCAGCTGCGTACGCCCCTTCACTATCTTCACAGTATCAGCTGTCGTCCAGAGAGCGTAAAAATCTGCTGATTTCTAGTTCAGAACGGGATCAGGAGCGAGATCGTGGTCATCAACAGACCCCGAAGATCAGACGGTGCATCCAGTCCTCTCCCACAAGATTCCAACACCACTCGACGAGGAGTCTGGACAGCAGCAGCGTGACCGGTAGAGATGTGATAAGTCCGGTTCATTCTGGCCGGAACAACTCCACAGGAAGGGGAGGGGTTCTATCAGATCCGTTCCCCATGCTGGGAGATGTCAAGACCGACATACTCCTCCTCCTCAGAGACCCGGAGCCCCATCGTTCTGTCCACTACCAGGCCGATCAGATAACTGGCCACAAAGGCATAGACGAGCACCACCCCGGCAGCGAGCGCATTATGAAGGAACTGGTCGATGTTCCCCTCCAGCAGCCCGGGGTACCGGTTCACCGCAGTTGTGGCGAAGATCCCGGTTGCGAGCATCCCCCATAGGCCACCGACCCCATGAACTGCCCAGGCATCCAGGGACTCGTCGTAACCGATATTGATCCGGAAGAGCATCGCCTTGTAGCAGAGCACCCCGGCCACCCCACCGATCACCACGGCGGCAATTGAGTCGACATAACCTGCGGCAGGGGTGATGGCGACCAGCCCGGCCACTGCCCCGGTCACCATCCCGAGCGAGGAGGGGCGGCCGTGGATCCATGAGGTGAAGAGCCAGGCCAGGGCACCGACCGCGGCCGCGGTGTTGGTGACCATGAACGCGTTGGCGGCTATCCCATCGGCCGCCAGGGCCGACCCGGCGTTGAACCCGAACCAGCCGAACCAGAGGATCGAAGCCCCGAGCAGAGCCATCGGGATGTTGTGCGGCTCCATCGAGTACTCACCAAACCCGACCCTTTTCCCGATCACAAACGCCAGCGCGAGGGCGCTGAATCCGGAGGTGATCTCGACGACCGTGCCGCCCGCGAAGTCGAGCGAGCCGAGTGTCTGTGCCCAACCGCCGCCCCAGGCCCAGTGGGCCACGGGGTCATATACCAGCGTGGTCCAGAGCAGGGCCAGTACGATGAACGATGTGAGCTTCACCCGCTCGGCACAGGCCGAGGTGATAACAGCCAGCGTGACCGCGGCAAAGGTGAGCTGGAAGGCCGCAAAAAGGATTGGAGGGTAGGTGCCGGTGCCGGGGTCGAGGCCGACCCCGTGCAGCCCCATAAACTGCAGTCCGCCGATCACCCCGCCGATGTCAGGCCCGAACGCGAGCGAGTACCCGATAAAGGTCCACTGCACACTCACCAGCGCCAGGGCAATGAACGAGAGGGCGATCATCGAGATGAAGTTCTTCCGCCTGACCATCCCGCCGTAGAAGAGACCGACCCCCGGGGTCATGAACATCACGAGCGCCGTTGCGATCAGCAGCCATGCCGTGGTGCCGGTATCAAGCGCCATCCATTACCCCCTTCAGAGACCCCTCTCCGCTTCGCCACACACACCCGGTTCTGATTTCCATAGAAGACCACTTCCTTCCCTTTTGAGATAAATGTAGTTCTCTCATCAGGGTTGGCGCTGTACGTATTTATAGTGTTGAACAGACCCCTGCGCCCTCACCAGGATCGGATGAGGGACCGAGGGGCGAGGGAAGGTGACGGATCAGACTTTCACGATCGGTCACCACCACCGCAGATTGCTCGAGCATCAAGTTCACCCGTTCATCGGCCCCGACCAACCGGAAGTCGGTCCGGAGCGCGATCACCGGAATCCCACGGGCATACGCAAACCCGATCTCCCAAGCTGTCCCGGAGTCGGCATCAGCCCCGTCGATCACCGCGACGACGAGGTCAGACTCACAGAGGGCGGCCAGGTTCTCTGAAAAGATCGCCCTGGTGGTCCCCAGGTCACGCGACGAGAGGTCGTCGCCGATCTCCTGCGGAAGGTGGACCTCCTGGCCGGCCCTGACCAGCTGGTCCCGGATCAGCCGGTTGTACACCCGCTCGCCCTCAGAGAAGAGTGGGGCGGCCAGGTAGACGCGGTACCGCCCGAAAGAGGTAACATCAAAGACCGGGATCTCAGGAAACCGGGCCAGCCAGACCCCGGGGCCCGGCCGCTTTGGCGGATCGCCGCCATAGTAGGTCCTGTCCACTCCGCAGGTCGGTGAAGAGTTCACCCCGACGATGCAGAGCGGGGGGCCCCGAACCGCGATCAGGGCCTGAACCTCCTCCTCCAGCCGGTCCAACAGGGCCGTGAACGCCGGCGTATCGAGCCGTTCCAGAAACGTCCCCGGCTCACGGTCCCGACCGAGGTGGATCGCCTCAGGGCAGGGAAGGGGGACCATCTCGATTCTGAGCGTCTCGCATCGCGCCCGGACCTTCATAAACCGCGAGAGAGCCTCCTCATCAGTGATTCCACGTGCACGGAGGGAGGGATCGAGGATACAGGGGCAGACCAGCACGTACATTATTAGACAGTTGGATGCCCACAGAAGATAGATGATCCCTCTCTATGCGTACAGGGACAACTCGTGCGACCCGAGGAAGTGCACCGTCAAGAAGCTCGAGAAGTTCGGGCTGATCAAGATCGTCACCACCATCCCTGCGATCCCCCGGAGCACCCTGATCCTCGACCCAACCGCAGAGCAGGCCCTCTCTCCTGCCGACAGAACGGTCAGGTCGATCACGGCACTCGACTGCTCCTGGGAGGTGCTCGACACCGGGGCGTTCGCCTCCTTCCGGATCCACCGGGCCCTCCCGTTCCTGGTCGCAGCCAACCCGGTGAACTTCGGAAGGCCGTTCCGGCTCACCTCGGTGGAGGCGATAGCCGCAGCCCTGTACATCATGGGCGAGCAGGATCAGGCCAGGGCGGTTCTCGCCAAGATCAGCTGGGGGATCCGGTTCCTAGAGGTGAATCAGGAGCCGCTCAACCTGTACGCCGCTGCGAAGGACTCGGCCGAGGTGGTGGCAATCCAGGCCACATACCTGGTCTGAACCGGCAGAACATTGAAGATATCAAATACCGATAATATCATACGATACGCTTCCGGAGACGAACCATGAGAGCAAAACCCATATCCCTCCTATTCACCCTGCTGCTGATCGCGATCACCGTCCTCGCCTCCGGCTGCATCGCCGATCAGAAGGCCACGGCAACGACCACCAACACCACCCCGGTTATGCTCACCTCCGTCCCGGATGTCCGGCAGGCCGAATATTACTCCTGCGGGGCCGGGTCGACGCAGGCCGTCCTCAGTTATTATGGCATCGACTCCTTCGAGTCCGACCTCCGGGGGATGCTCAACACCACCCCCGGGCACGGCACCTACCCCTGGGATATGGTGAGGGTCGCCGAGGAACTCGGACTGAAGGCCGAATGGAAGGCGAACCTGACCCTGGCCGACCTGGAGGAGTCGATCAGACGGGGCGTGCCGGTGATCACCAACTCCCAGCGGTTCAGGGATGGGAACAAGACCTGGAACGAGACCTGGACAGCCGGCCACTACATGGTGGTGATCGGGATCGACGACCGGAATGTGACCTTTGAAGACCCGGCGATACTCGGGTCCAGGCTCTCGATGAACCGCGACGAGTTCGTGGCGTCCTGGCATGACTACGAGGGGGAACTGACAGCCCTGTCGGATGACGAGAAGTACCAGCACGTCGGGGTCTTCATTAGGGGGACACCCGCGACCGGCCGGCCGGCCGTCGTCGGGCCGGAGTCCTGGCCTACGAGTGTTCCACAATACAGGGCGAACGAAACCCCCTCCTCATAGACCAGCCCCTACAGGCAGGCTGAGAAGATCTGCTGGTCCATCATGGACACCCCCCGTACAGCCATGGCCGACCGGTCCTTCAATGCCACCAATGATGAACGACACCAGTTCAAGGCGTATTACTTCGGCAACCTCCACCAGTACCACCACATCATCCAGAAGAACGTCGACATTCCAGTCCTGCCCGACCGGGTGATGCGGTCCTCTATCGTGCCGTGTTCCAGACCCCAAAGATCGTCTGCACGACCAGTGATCAGGACCTGGACCTGATCGGCGGCACGGAGTGCTGGCAGACCAGCGTGAAACAGCTCTGAAGGGAGAGCCCGCCGGGGCACATACCTTTAAATAATCGATGCCAATCTTACTTGCATGATCAAAGTCGCCATCAATGGATACGGCACCATCGGGAAACGTGTCGCTGACGCCGTCGCCGCTCAGCCGGACATGGAGATCATCGGAGTCTCCAAGACCTCCCCGAGTGCCGAGGCCTTCGTCGCCCAGAGCCGTGGATACCCGCTGTATATCGCCGATATCGGCAGAAAGCCCGACTTTGAAAAGGCAGGGATCCGGGTCGCCGGCTCTGTCGAGGAGATGCTGACCAAGGCCGACGTGGTGGTGGATGCAACCCCCGGCGGGGTCGGCGTCAAGAATAAGCCGCTCTACGAGAAGCTCGGCGTGCGTGCGATCTACCAGGGCGGCGAGAAGCACCCCCTGACCGGTTTCTCGTTCAACTCCTCCTGCAACTATGCCGAGGCGATCGGCCGGCAGTTCGTCCGGGTCGTCTCCTGCAACACCACTGGCCTCTGCAGGATCATCCACGTGATCGACACCGCCTACGGGGTGAAGAAGGTCCGGGCCACGATGATCCGGCGTGCATCGGACCCGGGCGAGATCAAGCGCGGACCTGTCGACGCGATCGTCCTCGACCCGGTGACAGTGCCAAGCCACCATGGTCCTGATGTCCAGAGCGTCCTTCCGAAGATCGCCATCACCACGGCAGCCCTGATCGTCCCGACCACCTTCATGCATATGCATGTCGTAATGATCGAGACCGAGAAGGAAGCAGACCGGGAAGGGGTACTCGCCCTGATCGAGGGACACTCCAGGCTCGGGCTTGTGCGCCCTGCAACCGGGATCACCAGCACTGCCCAGCTCAAGGAGTACATGCAGGATCTGGGCAGGTCCAGGGCCGACCTCTGGGAGAACGGGATCTTCGAGGACTCGGTCTCGGTGGTGGACGGGCATGAGGTCTGCCTGTATCAGGCGATCCATCAGGAAGCCGATGTGGTCGTCGAGAACGTCGATGCGATCAGGGCGATGATCGGCGAGGTGAAGGATGCCGAGACCTCGATCGCGATCACCAACAAGGCCCTCGGGTTCACGGCGATCTGATCCGGGGGTTGAATAACCTATTAAGCCTCTCCCCACCCATTCTTTTTCTATGGATCCATACTCGCTTGTGACACGGAACACCGTGGAGGTTGTCACCGACGAAGAGCTTTCGGCACTGCTGAAGAAGCCGAGGCCGAAGGTCTATGCCGGGTACGAACCGAGCGGCGAGGTCCACCTCGGCCACCTGGTGACCGTCAACAAGCTGCTTGACATGCAGAAGGCCGGCTTTGAGGTCGTGGTACTGCTGGCGGATCTGCATGCCTTCCTGAATCGGAAGGGGACAATGGAGGAGGTGCGGGCCCTGGCAGAGTACAACAAAAAGTGCTTTGAAGGGCTCGGTCTGGTCGATGTCACCTATGTGCTCGGCTCGGACCTACAACTCTCCCCGGAGTACGAACTGCTGATGCTGAAGCTCTCCCAGGAGGTCACCCTGAACCGGGCCACCCGCTCGATGGACGAGGTTGGTCGGCAGATGGAGCACCCGACCGTCTCGCAGATGGTCTACCCGATCATGCAGATCACCGACATCGCAACCCTCGGGGTCGACGCCGCGGTCGGCGGGATCGACCAGCGGAAGATCCACATGCTGGCACGGGAGTACCTGGCCGGCCACGGCTACCCGACCCCGGTCTGCCTGCACACCCCGATCCTGAACGGGCTCGACGGAAAGAAGATGTCCTCGTCGCAGAAAAACTATATATCCGTCGCTGAGGATGAGGACACGATAAGAAAGAAGATGAACAAGGCTTACTGTCCCAAGGAGACCGAGGAGAACCCGGTGCTCCAGATGCTCCAGTACCACCTCTTCCCGAGGTTTGGGGAGATTACCCTTCACCGGCCGGAGAAGTTCGGTGGCGACCTGACCTTCGCCTCGTACGAGGCGCTCAGCGAAGCCTACGGGTCCGGGGCCATCCATCCGGCCGACCTGAAGAAGGCGGCCGGCGAGTACATGGTCGATCTGCTCAGGCCTGTCCGCGAGTATCTGGAGTCCCACCCGTGATCACCCACCGCGACGATCTGCAGGACCGTTTCGACGATGAGATCGCTGCGATGGGCGTCCGGGTCAAGGACGCCAACCAGTTCAAGGTACGGGACGATGTCTTCGACGAGGTGACACTGCTCGCCCTGTACAAACTGGTCCACAAGAAGCACCTCTCGGTGATCGGGGGCGCGATCAGCACTGGCAAGGAAGCGAACGTCTTCTATGCCGAGCATGACGGGGAACCGATCGCCCTGAAGATCTACCGGGTCAGGTCCGCGAACTTCACGACGATGGGGGTGTACATGACCGGGGATCGGCGGTTCTCCGGGATCGGCTCCTCGCGCAAAGCCCTGATCTTCGCCTGGGCGAAGAAGGAGTTTTCAAACCTGAAAAGGGCCGCCGAGGCCGGAATCCCGGTCCCGAAACCGTTGATCTGGGATCGGAACATCCTGCTGATCGGGTTCCTCGGCAAAGATGAACAGCCCTATCCCCAGCTCCGGAACGCGACCATGGAGGATCCGGCCGCCACCTACGAGACGATCATCGGCTACATCAAGACGTTGTACACCAGTGCCAAACTGGTTCATGCAGATTTAAGCGAATATAATATCCTGTACGGGGATCAGGTGTACATGATAGATATGGGCCAGTCGGTCACCCTCGATCACCCGCAGGCGCTGCGGTTCCTGGTCAGGGATATCCAGAATATCAACAGGTTCTTCAGAACAAAGACTGAGGTGATGGAGGAGAGAGAGATCTTCACCGCGGTCACCGGAATCAGCAGCGACTATGAACCATAACAGAGGAGAAAGAAGACGATGATGCAGGAGACAAAGATTGCAGGGAACAGAGTCGGGGTTCTGATCGGAAAAGCAGGGGCGACCAAGCGGGAGCTCGAGGAGCGGACCTCCTCATCCATCACCGTCGACAGCGAGGAGGGGATGGTGAAGATCGAGGGTGAGGACGCAGTCGGCGTGCTGCTGGCCAGCGAAGTGGTCAGGGCGATCAACCGGGGTTTTTCACCAGCGCATGCGTTCACCCTCCTCGATGACGAGGACATGATCCTCGATGTGATCGAGCTCTCATCGACCGGAGATACGCAGCGGCAGCTGGACCGGCTGCGGGGACGGATCATCGGCAGGGACGGGAGTTCCCGCGAACAGATCGAGACGATGACCAGTACCTACCTCTCGGTCTACGGGAAGACGGTGGCGATCATCGGGCTGCCTGACCAGGTCAGGAACGCCCGTGCCGGGATCGAGATGCTGATCAAGGGCATCCCGCATGAGAGCGTCTTCGCCTTTCTGGATCGCAAGAAGAAGGAACTGAAGCAGGACATGCTCAGTTACTACTACTGATCCGGACCAGATATCCGGATCCCACCCCAATTTATGCTTTATTTCCACTGGAGAGAGAAGCGTAATTTTTGAGGTTTATTCGATCAGCGAACTGGTATTTGAAGTAATTGCAGTGGATTTAAAGGGGTTCTGATGAAGATAGCATCATTGCCGGTGCCCGCGCCGCTCATAGCATACTGTGAAGAGAAGGGAATCACCGACCTTTACCCTCCACAGGCCGCCTGCGTCGACGAAGGGATCTTCTCCGGGAAGAGTCTGCTCGTGGCGATACCGACCGCGAGCGGCAAGACGCTGGTCGCCGAGCTGGCCATGCATGCCCAGGTCGCCAATGGCGGGAAATGTCTGTATATCGTACCGCTCAGAGCGCTGGCTGGCGAGAAGTTTCGGGAGTTCTCAGGGAAGGGGGTGAAGGTCGGGATCTCCACCGGAGATCTCGACCGGCGCGACGAATTTTTGGGTGCCAACGATATCATCATCGCCACCTCTGAGAAGGTCGACTCGCTCCTCCGGAACAGAACCCCATGGCTCCGGGAGGTGACACTGCTGGTCGTGGACGAGGTCCACCTGATCGCGTCGCCCGACCGCGGCCCCACGCTGGAGATGGTGATCACCAAGCTCCGGTACAGAATCCCGGACCTGCAGGTGATCGCCCTCTCAGCCACCATCGGGAACCCGAAGAAACTGGCTGACTGGTTCGGGGCCGGGCTCGTCACCAGCGAGTGGCGGCCGGTGGACCTCCGGCAGGGGGTCTTCTTCCGGGGGAAGATCCACTTCCACCAGGGCGAGCGGGAGGTGGCAGAGCCCTCCAAGACCGAGGACTTGAACCTCTGCATCGATACGATCGAGGAGGGCGGGCAGTGCCTGGTCTTCGTCAACTCCCGGCGGAACGCCGAGGGGTTCGCGAAGAGGGCCGCCGCCGCGTTCAAGAAGAGGGTGAAGAGTCCTGTTCTGGAGGAGTACGCGGCCCGGATCCTCGAATCGGCCACCACCGACCAGGAGAAGGTGCTCGCGGCCTGCATCGCCACCGGATCGGCTTTCCACCATGCCGGCCTCAGGCGCGAGTTCCGGGAGCTGATCGAGGAGGGGTTCCTCAAGGGCGAGATCCGGTGCATCTCCTCGACCCCCACCCTTGCAGCCGGACTGAACCTGCCGGCGAGAAGGGTGATCATCAGGGACCTGCTGCGGTTCTCCGGGGCTGAGGGGATGGCCCCGATCCCGGTCGGCGAGTATCATCAGATGGCCGGCAGAGCCGGGCGGCCGCACCTGGACCCGTACGGCGAGGCCGTGATGATCGCCAAGAACGAGCAGTCGATCGAGGAACTCTTCGAGCGCTACATCGACGCCCCTGCCGAACCGGTCGTCTCCCAGTGCACCCGGTCGGGCGCTCTCTGTTCGCACCTCCTCTCGCTGATCGCGACGGGGTTCGCCGCGGACCGGGAGGCCCTCAGCCGGTTTCTGGTCCAGACCTTCTACGGGTTTACCCATGCCAGCACCAAAGCCCTAGATACGATCGTCGACCAGTCCCTCGAATTTCTGGCAGAGACCGAGATGATCACCGAGATCGGCGACCTGCTGCAGGCGACCGAGTACGGGGCGCTCGTCTCAAGACTATACATCGACCCGCTCAGCGCCGAGGCGATCTCCGGGGCGATGCTGCAGGCCGACGGATACTCCGACCGAGCCCTGTTGCAGGTGGTCTGCAGCACCTCAGACATGCCGGCCCTGTACCTGAAGAGCAAAGACCTCCAGTACCTGGATAAGTTCCTGTATGAACACGGGGACGACCTCTGGCAGCAGGTTCCCTGGGAGGACCGCGAGCAGTTCTACCGCTCGGTGAAGACCGCGATGCTCCTCTCCGACTATACCGACGAGGTGCCCGAGGCGATCATCTGCGAGCGGTACGATGTTGGTCCCGGCGACCTCTATGCGGCGGTCACCAATGTGACCTGGCTGATCCATGCCGCAGCCCGGCTGGCTGCGATGTTCAGGGAGGACCTGGCGCCGGCGGTGCGGGAGCTTGAAATCTGCACTTCTCAGGGGATCCGGCGCGAGCTGCTGCCGCTGGTCAGGCTGAAAGGAATCGGGCGGGTCCGCGCCCGCCGGCTCTTCAACAACGGGATCACCGATCCTGCTGCACTGCAGGAGGCCGGATTCGACAGGATCAGCTCGATCCTCGGATCAGGGGTTGCGAAGTCCCTCTTTTCACAGTTCGATGAGAAGCAGACGAAGGAACGGAAGGACGATCTCCAGGGATCATCTGAACAGATGAAAAAAGCACAGACCTCGCTCTTTGGATTTGGTGGCTGCGATGAGTGACTGTGGCATACGATCGGCCGTAGTGACGGTCGAGGATCCCGCTGACCTGCTCGTCGCCATCCGGGCGATCGCCGAAAAAAATTCGACCCACATCATCCTCTTCGACCAGGACCAAATGGCCGGCAGGAGGCATGCAGAGGCAGCTCTCGCCCATGCAGCCCGTTCCTGCAGGGAGCAGCGGATGATCGCCCGGACGTTCGAGATGGAGGCACTCCTCTATGCCGCCGGCTCACGGCAGTGCACGGTGGGGAGAGAGTTCGGGATTCATAAGGGAGAGAACCACTGTTATGTCTGCCTCTGCCCCGAGGTGCTGGAGGCATGGAATGCGCTCTCTGCACACCTGACCATGACACCAGACCGAGAGGAGACGATCTCCCCGGAGAAGCAGGCCCGGCTGATGGACCTCTTCTCGATCACCAGAGCAGAACTGGGCGTGGTCGGTGAAGACCGGCTGGGCGAGCTGGTCCTCGAACGGGTCGCCCTCCTCGAAGTATACCGCTGATCAGCGCATCGCATGGGTGACGATATGCCGGATCTGCGGGATGATCAGTTCTGAGGTCGCCAGCGTGACCGCTCCGTTCGACCCTGGAATACAGAAGATCGCCTTTCCGCAGGTGACCCCGGCAAGAGCACGAGAGAGGATGGCTGCGGTCCCGACCTGTTCCAAACTGAGATGCCGGAAGATCTCTCCGAATCCATCCATCCTCTTCTCAAGCAACGGAGCGATCGCTTCGATGGTGCAGTCATCATGGGTGAGTCCTGTGCCCCCATTGAAGATGATACAGTTGGCTTTTTTGAGAGCAGTGAAGAACTCCCCTCGGATCTGGGGAATCTGATCAGGGATCACTGCATAATAGGAGATCCTGATCCCTGCCTGGGTCAGCAGATCCCTGATCAGGGCGCCACTGGAGTCTGAGACACTGTCCCGTGTAGTCGACACCGTGATCACCGCTGCTTCGATCGTCACCTCTTTGATATGTTCAGAATCCATCTTCTAACTCTCGTAGTCGGAGGGTATTAAGGTTTTATTTCCATCGATCTCTTTCCATGGGAAATAATTAAAGTTCAGATAAGAGTTTCTTCTTGATGATGGATCTGAAATCTGGTGATCGCAACGAAAATCAGGCAGTTCTTTGTAGAAAGGGACCTACCCCTTTATTTCCACTGGAGCTTCTCCACCTTCGGTGCACCATCTGGAGATGGAGTCTGGTCGCCTCTTTTGACAGTACCAAACATGGTCAACCGGTGCTGTGTTACATCTGGATCATTATTTATAGTATTAAGAGTATAATTACACAATGCTCGTATTCTATGTTTAGAGGAGGAGAGAGTTCATCTCGTATTCTCATGTTCCATAGGAAACCATGGGGTGGGGGTACATTTTTTTGCTTTTTTACATCCAGACATCCAATTCAGCACCAACGACCAGTTGATCTTCAAAGCCGAACTCGAACATTGGAGATTATGAGATCGTTTCCAGACAGAATCCTGATCTCACCGATTCTCCAGTGGAAAAGAGGGGGTATATAAATTTCAGAACGCCGATTGGATGAAACGCTCCCCTCAGACTGAGCAGAAGAGATCTCCACTGGAAACAAAGGGGTATCGATCAGTGATCAGGTGAAAAGGGATCATCTTAATAGAAACAGATAGCTAATGTACAGATTCCAGTGAACGAGATGCCTGAAGAAGAATGCGATCAGACCAGATCAATGGGGCTTTTCAAGAAGTATCTGACTGATCGGAATAAAATTTTCAAGAACAGGGAGGTTCTCAGGCATTCGTACCGCCCTCATATCCTGCCTCACCGTATGCCCCAGATCGATGAGATCGCCTCCATTCTGGCACCCTCCCTTCGTAACGAGACCCCCTCAAACATTCTGATCTATGGAAAAACCGGCACCGGGAAAACCGCAAGTGTCCGATATGTGGGTTCAGAGCTTGAAAATGCATCCAGTCAGAATGTGGCCACCTGTGCGGTGGTACATATCAACTGTGAAGTGATCGACACCCAGTACCGGGTGCTGGCTCAGATCGCCAAAGATATCGAGAGGCCTGATGCGACCCCTTCGGACAAGCTCAGACCCCATATTCCGATGACCGGGTGGCCGACCGACCAGGTGTATATGGAGCTCAAGAACCAGCTCGAGGCACGCGGCGGTGTGCTGGTGATCGTCCTCGATGAGATCGACAAGCTGGTCAAGAAGAGCGGGGACGACACCCTCTACAACCTGACCAGGATCAACTCTGATCTCCACAGCTCCCGGGTCTGTATCATCGGCATCTCCAACGATCTCAGCTTTAAGGATTTTCTGGACCCGCGGGTCCTCTCCTCTCTCTCAGAGGAGGAGATCGTCTTTCCCCCGTACAATGCCCCGCAGCTCTGCGACATTCTCCAGCAGCGTGCCGAGAAGGCTTTCGTCCTCGAGGCGCTCGATGAAGGGGTGATCCCGCTCTGTGCGGCCTTGGCCGCCCAGGAGCACGGTGATGCACGCCGTGCACTCGACCTGCTTCGGATCTCCGGCGAGCTCGCCGAGCGCGAGGAGGCTGATAAGGTGGCCGAGAGCCATGTCAAGAGTGCGCAGGCCAAGATCGAGACCGACTCGATGATCGAGTGTATCTCGACCCTGCCGACGCAGTCCAAGGTGGTGCTCTACTCGATGCTCCTCCTTGAACAGCTCGGGCATCTGATCTTCACCAGTGGGGAGGTCTGCAGGGTCTATCAGGAGCTGGCCTGCCATCTGGAGCTCGATGTCTTGACCAACCGGCGGATCACCGACCTGATCTCAGAGCTGAACATGCTCGGGGTGATCAACACCCGGGTGGTCTCCCGCGGCAGGTACGGCCGGACCAAAGAGATGTGGTTCGATGCAAACTCGACCAAGATCCAGGAGGTGATCCAGAAGGACCCGCGGCTCACGGAACAGGGGCTCGGACAGATGGATCGCACCTGGCTGAAACAGACATTTAGGTGATTATCATGGACCAGACAGACCGTGACCTCCTCCATCTGCTGGAGGAGGACAGCAGGATAGCAGTGGAAGAACTTGCAACGATGCTCGAAACAACAGCAGAGGAGGTCACCGCCCGGATGAAGGCCCTTGAAGAGGTCGGGGTGATCAGGAAGTACTCGGCGGTGATCGACTGGGAACGGACCGGCAACGGCGAGGTTTCTGCGATCATTGAGCTGAAAGTCAGCCCTGAGCGAGACTTCGGGTACGACCGGCTGGCAGAGCGGATCTCTCGGTTCAAGCAGGTCCGGTCGATGCGGCTGATCACCGGCACCTATGATCTGCAGCTCCAGGTGACCGGCAGGAATATGCAGGAGGTGGCCCGGTTCGTCTCCGAACGGATCGCGACGATGGATCAGATCCGTGAGACGGCGACGCATATCATCATGAAGTCGTACAAAGAGAACGGCACTGTTCTCTTCACCCGCGAGACCGACGACCGGATCCCGTTCTCGTTCTGAGGCGTCGATATGAAGAATCGGATATCTGAACGGGCCCGGGTGATCCCCCCCTCGGGGATCAGGAAGTTCTTTGACATCGTCCAGACAATGGACGAGGTGATCTCGCTTGGGGTCGGCGAGCCCGACTTTGTGACCCCCTGGAACATCTGCGAGGCCTCGATCTATTCGATCGAGCAGGGGAAGACCTCGTACACCTCGAATCGGGGGCTCCAGTCCCTCCGCGAGGCCCTCGCTGCACGAATGGAGCAGAGGCACGCCCTCCGGTACAACCCCGACCAGGAGATGGTCATCACCACCGGGGTGAGTGAAGGGGTCGATATCGCGGTCCGGGCGATCGTCGACCCGGGCGACGAGGTGCTGATCGCAGAGCCGAGCTATGTCTCGTACGCCCCCTGCGTGACCCTGACCGGTGGAGTCCCGGTGCCGGTGGAGTGCAGGGAGGTAGACCGCTTCAAGCTGAACCCCGATATCCTCGCCGAGGCGATCACACAGAAGTCCAAGGCCCTGATCATCAACTTCCCGACCAACCCGACCGGGGCCGTGATGACCAGGTCAGACTACAAAGCGATCGCCGACCTGGTCACCGACCATGACCTGATCCTGATCAGCGACGAGGTCTATGCCGAGCTGACCTATGAAGGGACGCATGTCCCGCCGGCCACGGTCGGCGACCTCTGGGAGCGGACGATCACGCTGAACGGTTTCTCCAAGGCCTATGCGATGACCGGGTGGCGGCTCGGGTACCTCTGCGCCCCCGAGGATCTCTGCGATGCGGCCCTCAAGATCCACCAGTACGTGATGCTCTGCGCCCCGGTGATGGCACAGGTGGCGGCGAACGAGGCTATCAGGTCTGCAGAGGAGGAGAAGGACGGGATGATCAAGGAGTATCGCCAGCGGCGGAACCTCTTCGTCGAGGGGCTGAACAACATCGGCCTCCACTGTCACCTCCCAGAGGGTGCGTTCTATGCGTTCCCGTCGATCGCCTCCACCGGCCTCTCTGACGAGGATTTCGCAGAGCAGCTGCTGCATGAGCAGCATGTGGCCGTCGTCCCCGGTTCGGTCTTCGGGGCCGGCGGGGCCGGCCATATCCGCTGCGCGTACGCGGTCTCACGCCCGGACCTGACCGAAGCGGTCAGAAGGATCGGTCTCTTCATCGAAGCCCACCAGCGGGCCTGAGCGGTCTTTCCTCTTTTTTCGCACAACCTCTGCCGGTCTCTTCTGCCGGGCAGTGTTTCATATCTTCTGACCCCCAGATGCAGGCAGGATGGCGTCGACACCTGACCTGCAGAACGATCGGTACAGGGTGATCGTGGTCCCACTGAAGGCGCCGCTCTCACCGGAGGGGTCCGCTCTGGTAAGGAAGGTCGGTGCAGGGTTCAAACCCGGGGACCTCTCCCTCTCCCTGACCGGCATCTCCCTGATCTGTCACCTGCATGCCCTCACCCCGGGTCAGCTCCGCGATCGGATCCAGGTGATCGGTGGTGCCTTTTGGGAGAATTCCCTCTCCGGGGCCGTAGAAGTGCTCCGGGAGCTGGCCGATCTGGTGGACCGGCAGACCAGCTACTCCATCCACGATGGAAAACGGGTCTATGCCGGGTATACGGCCGAACGAAGGGTGATCGGGCGGAGCGAGAAGGTACGACGGCGGGGAGGTTGTTTTTATATGGGAGACCACCAGTTCAGCAGAGAGGAGAACCGCCTCTCCGGCGTTCCGGTGGACTCGATCGTCTGCGGGGATAGTGAGGAGGTGCTCGCGCGCCTGCCTGACAACTGTGTGGACCTGGTGCTCACCTCGCCGCCGTACAACTTCGGCCTCTCGTACCGGGGAGGGGACGACGGGCAGCACTGGGAGGATTACTTCAGCAAACTCTTCTCAATCCTGGACCAGTGTGTCCGGGTGCTGAAGTTCGGCGGCCGGTGCCTGGTCAACATCCAGCCGCTCTTCTCCGACAACATCCCGACCCATCACCTGATCTCGCAGCACCTGCTCGGACGACGGATGATCTGGAAAGGAGAGATCCTCTGGGAGAAGAACAACTACAACTGCAAGTACACGGCCTGGGGCTCCTGGAAGAGCCCGTCGGCCCCGTACCTGAAGTACACCTGGGAGTTTATCGAGATCTTTTCAAAAGGGGATCTGAAAAAGCCCGGCAAGCGGGAGCAGATCGATATCACTGCCGACGAGTTCAAGGCCTGGGTGGTGGCCAGGTGGTCGATCGGGCCTGAACGGCAGATGAAGCGGTACCATCACCCGGCGATGTTCCCCGAGGAACTGGTCGAACGGGCCCTGAAGCTCTTCACCTACCGGGGGGATCTGATCCTCGACCCGTTCAACGGGGCCGGCACCACCACGCTGGTCGCCCGGCGACTACAGCGGAGGTTCATCGGGGTCGACATCTCCCCAGAGTACTGTGCGACCGCCAGGGAACGGTTAGAGAACCGATGAGCCGGACCGATTTCTGTCGGTTCTCCAGGAGATCCGGGCATAGGTCGAGGGGGTCGTGAACGCGACTCCGCCGGGGACCACCGTCCTGGTCCGGTCCATGTGAGCTCTCAGCACCTGTTCCTGCCGGTGATCGGTGATGCTGAACCTGGGTGCGAAGAACCGGTACGCCTCCTCCATGTCTCCGAACCGGTAGGTCTTGTCGGCAGGGAGCATCCGGACGTCGGCGTAGATCCCGTGCTGGTAGAGGAGGTTGAAGACGATGTTGGCCTTGGGGCCAGGTGAGAAGGGGGCGTGGTGGAGCTCCGGCCAGAGGGCCAGGTACTGCTGCTCCCAGAACGAGTCGTCGACGAACCAGTACAGAGCCACGAGCCCGTCGGCGACCTGATCCATCTTCTGGATCGCCGCCCAGAGATCGGTCATCGTCAGCGAGAACGAGGCGATCACCAGGTCGTAGGGGGGGTCGAGGTCCCGTGCCGGGTCGACATCCTCCCAGCGCTTCTGGACGCAGGTGATGTTGCCGAGCCCCTCGCTCTGGATATGCTCCTTTAACACCTCGACCATCCCGCCGGCCGGCTCGACGGCGGTCACCGACCTGACCAGCGGCGAGAGCGGCAGGGCCAGTGTACCGGGACCGGACCCGATGTCGAGCACCCGCTCTGTCCGATCGGGGTGGAGGTCCTGGATCGTCCGCTGCACCCGGGCAGAGTACTGTTCGCGGGAGTTCTGGTCATACCTGGACGCATTCTTCTTCTCTCCCCAGAGATGGACGGAGTCATGGTAGGACGGGGTGGCGTCATACCGCTGCTGTAACGCCTGCCAGACCTGGTTCCAGTCCGGTTGCTCACACGTCGGTCGATCGATCTTCATCAGGGAATGCTATCTGGTCATCAGTATTTTAACCTGGTGGGCGGGAAGGACTTGAACATCTTTATATACCATCTCTGGTCTATACAGAGTCGAGGTATACCGATATGTCTGGCGAAGAATTACTGAAGACAACGGTCGACGAGCTCGAGAAGCTGGTCTCCACCAAGAACATCATCGGCGACGCGATTCCGATGGGCGAACGGATTGTGATTCCGGTTGCAAGCTATGGGTTCGCCTTCGGCGGCGGGTACGCCAAGGGGAACGATACGATGAAGGGCGAAGGGGGTGGGTCCGGAGCAGGGGCCGGGATCACCCCGATCGCCGTGATCATCATCGACTCCACCGTGAAGGGACGTGACGGGATCCAGGTGCACATGCTCAATAAGAAGACTGAGATCTCTGAACTGATCAGCACCATCTCGACCTCGCTCGTTCCGCAGATCATTGAAGCGGTCAAGAGCAAAATGGATAAAAAGGAGAAGAAAGAGAGCGCAGAGATTACAGAGAACGAACCTGAGACCGGATCTGCCTGATCCCTATCATCTTTTAACAACTGGCCATGCCTCTCCTCCTCACGATCCTGCTGATCCTGCTGCTGCTCATTGTAATAGCAGTCCTCTACCTGCTGCTGGTCCCGATCGATCTGATGGTCACCGGCATGCTGGAGCCTGAGGGGGTGACTGCGGAGGGCGGTCTCATCTGGGGGGTGGCTGGGTTTGTGGCCGAGCAGCGACAGGGAAATCTCAGAACTGCCATCATGCTCTTCGGCCACCGGTTCTGGTTTTCGATGGAGCAGGGCCAGCAGAAGCCTGAGGTGTCGGTAAAGCCGGAAGAACCGGTCGCACCGGCCGAGGAGAGCGAAGAGCACCTAGAGGAGAAGCGAAGGTCGTCCGGGCCGGGCGCCGGCGAGGTGATCAGCATGGTTGAAGAGGCCTGGCCCCGGATCACCGACCTGCTCGGGTCGACCATCAGGGCAGTGGAGATCAGGTCGGTTACCATCGATATGACCTTTGGCCTCTCCGACGCCGCAAAGACCGGGGAGGTCTTCGGGTACCTGATGGCGATCCGGGGAATGCTGACTCCGGTCCCATGGTTCTCGATGGGGGTGACGCCGGTCTTTGGTACGATCACCCTTGCCGGCACCGGTTCCGGCACGCTCAGGCTGAACCACCCGGGAACCCTGCTCGTTCCCATCGCCCGCCTGTTGTTCTGCAGACCGGTCTGGCGGATGATCAGGGCGCGGGGTGCATCATGAAGCATGAGACCACCTATCAGGCCGGCGGAATGGTGCAGGCCGGCGATCGGCAGATCGTGCCGATAGAAAAGGTGAGTGTCATCTCGGTGGCCGGGTTCCTCTCGATCACAAAGACCGGGGTCGGGCTGCTGGTCACCGAGGGGGAGGAGCAGTACCTGTTCCCATTGCAGGAGGGGATCACCCTCTCCTGGGTGGAGGAGCACCTCCCTGAGGTGCTCAGGCCCCATCTCTGACCACTCTCTGCTCTCCTCTAGACCTTCTGTCTGTTGTTGACCATCCCGGCCTGTGGGGCCGGCTTTTTACCGGATTTTTTGCCGGGTTTCTGTTCCCGGTACTGCCTGAGCGTCACCGTCAGGTCCCTGGTGAACGCGAAGTAGCCGATCTGGGTGTTTCTGCAGAGCTTCATCGCCATGTCCATCAGCCCGCGAGGGTCAGGGCGTGCCTCGCCGAGCCAGATATGGAAGATGTTCCCGCCGTCGACGATCGGGAAGAAGACATGCTCGACCTCCATCCTTCTTGGCAGTGGGACGTCGGCCCCGGGGGCCACGTGCGTGCCGTTGGTATAGTAGATCGGGAGGTCATGGGTGGTCCCGATCCGGGCCAGAGCGTCCGGCAGGTTCCCCTTGATCACCTTCATCGCATGCGCCCGGTACCGCCGGTCGATCAGATCGGCGACCGCGAACCGCTGTCCGGTCGTCTCTGCCGGGGTTCTGGCCAGGGCGATCGTCATGTGGTGCCGCTCTGAGAGTTCCTTGGCATACAGTTCCATCTCGGTCATCGCCCGGATGGCCAGCGCGAAGGCCTCCCGCGACTGGTGCAGCTCGGTCCCGACATGGTGCTGCACCATCTCGTTCACCCCGACGATCCCGATCGTGTAGACGAGCGACTCCAGGTCCACAGCCACGGCTCCCCGTTCGCCGGTGTTCGGGTCCTTGGGCCGCTGCATCGCGAACGGCATCCGGCCGTTGGTTCGGATCAGGTTCATCCACCGGCGCTTGATCTTGAACGCCTCGACGGCCCGATCCATCAGGGCCTTCAGCTCGGCGAAGAGGCGACTGTCGTCCCCTTCTGCATTGTAGGCCGCACGCGGGCAGTTCACCGAGATCACCTGCCAGGAGCCCATCGAGAAGTGCATCCCGTCTTTAAAGATCAGCTTGTCGTCAAATCCGGTGTCCTTCTCGGCGAGGGTGGAGAACTGGTAGGCGCAGCACTGGTAGCAGGAGATCCCCTTGCCGGCCCCGCGGTACGCCGGCATCTGGTTGTCGTAGTACGGGGTTCCAAACTTGGATGCGAGCTCGAACGACTTCAGGTACAGTTGCTGGTAGGTGGGGAGGTCGGGATGGGCCGCGTTGAAGCCTTCGTCCTCCTGCATGAAGTCAGGCTCGATGGAGATCTCGGGCTTGGGGAACGAGAACGGTTTGCCCCAGGCGTCCCCCTCCATCATCACCTCCATCAGGGCGAGGAAGAGGAGCCTGACCTCCCGCTCGAATTCGCTGTACGTCCGGAGCGGCGCCTGTTCCCCGTCCCAGACCTTTCCCTTGTACACGCAGGGTTTATCCTTCCAGAGCGTCGGCACCCCGGGGGAGAGCTGCACCGACGAGAAGACCAGCTGTCCGCCCCGGGCGACCATCATCTGGGTCATCTCGTACACAAACATCTGCATCAACTGCTTGATCTCTTCGTACGGAACCCCTTCGACGAACGGCGCGAGGAAGGTCAGGAAATTGTAGTACCCCTGCCCGCCTGCAAAGTTGGTCTGGGCTGACCCGAGCGCCTTGACGGCGTGGAGCACCGCCACCTCAGCTCTTTTGGCAGGGCCGGCCACCGAGGCCTTGGTCCCGTTGCCGTCAGGCATCAGCCCGTAGTACAGGAAGTAGCGGAGGTCCCAGTCCTGGCAGAACGGGCGCGTGCCGAAGTACTCCAGGTCATGGATGTGGATGTCCCCGGCCAGGTGATGGTCCGCGATCGCCGGCGGCAACTGAAGCAGGTACTGTTCCTTGCTGATCTTGTCGGCCTTCTTCTTGTGCGAGGTCTCTGCGTTCTCCTGCAGGTTCGCGTTGTCGTGCGCTTCAAACCCTCTGCCGACGTCGATCAGGTGGGCGTCGTAGACCGGCGTCCCGACCCTGGTGCAGACGTTCCGATACTGGACCAGCCCGTGCTCGAGGAGGGTGATATTCATGATCTCACGGATCAGCGGACCGGAGAGGGCGGTCAGGTGGAGCGCGAGGATCCGCTCCTCAACCTCTGCCGCAATCTCCCGGGCCAGCTCGACGGTGGCCCCGGTGTAGCCGTAGAAGGTCTCGACCAGTTTCGTCTCTTTCTGGATCTGCTGGACGATCCGTTCCCGGTCCCACTCGAGGATGTGCCCGTCCGAGGTCCGGACCGGCGGCAGGATCGGAACCCAGACCCCGTCGAGGGTGGTCTGCTGTGTCTGCTGCGTCACATCTGGTCACCCTTGATGAAGGGCCCCACGTTCTTCTCGTTCACCGCGCCGCCGGTGAAGAGGTCTGCGGAGGTCAGAAAGGCGACTCCGCGCTGCAGCACCGGGGCCTCGTTCACAAAGACCCCGTTCAGCCGCAGCTCGGTCAGGGAGGCCGCGGTGGACATGTCCTCCTCGGTATAGGCCACCCCGTGCTCCTTCAGGTATTCCTTCAGAATCTCGCAGTTCGGACAGAACTCAAGTGTATATACGGTCAATTTTGGCGCCGGCGACATCAGACTCCCTCCATGAAGTAACAGTACCATAGGTCATCGCCGCGGTAAAATGTGTTCGATCCTCTGCCGCCCACTATCTTCATCAACCTGTATGGAGACTCTGGTACCACGTGTCTGAAAGAGAGAGCCCGCGTGACCGGTTGATGGGGATCACCCCTGTCCGGAGGCAGTCATTCATCGGGTTCATGTCCGCGATCGGCTCGACGATCGTCGGATTCATCTCGACGGTCTATATCGCCCATGCGGCCGGAGCCGGCCCGCTCGGGGCCTTCTTCCTGCTCACCGCCTATGCAAACATCCTCAACCTGATCGCCGACGGCGGCTCCGGTGGGGCGGCGGTACAGCGGATCGCAGAAGGAGTCGAGGAGAACGCCTACTTCTCCGCCTACACCGCAGTCCGGCTGTTCCTCTGCCTGCTGACCGTCGGGGTGCTGCTGGTCGCACGCCCGTTTCTGGTGGATCTGGACCAGGCCGGCCTCTTCCCCTGGCTGGTCGTCGCCGTCCTGGTCGGCACCGCCGGCGCGCTGGCCGCCACCGGGGTCTATGGCAGGGGGAAGGCCGGGGTCTCGCAGATTGCCGAGCTGACCGGCACCATCGTCCGGGTCCTCGGGCAGGTGGTCCTGGTCGCACTCGGGTACCTGGTGGCCGGCCTGGCCGGCGGGCTGGTGGCCGGGATCGCTGCAACTGCGCTCGTCAACTACCGGTTCCTCGATCTCTCCTTCGTCTGGTTCCAGCGGCGTCACCTCGCCGGCCTCTGGGCATTCGCCGTCTGGTCGTTCCTCGGCGGGGTCACCGCCGTGGTCGTCGGCTCCGTGGACACGATCCTGCTCGGCCACTTCCTCCCGAACAGCGATGTCGGGTTCTACCGGACCGCCCTTCAGCTGGCGACGATGGCCCTCTTCACCACCCTGGCGGTCCGCTCCTCACTGGGCCCCCGGATCAGCCGATGGTACCGGGAGGGGGAGGTCGCGGCTATCGAGGACGCGCTGGCCCGGGCCTTCACCTACGCGTTTCTGCTCGGCGCCCCGGTCTGCACCGGTGGGTGGCTGCTCGGCGGACGACTCCTCTATTACCTGTACGGGGAACCATTTGTGGTCGCCGCCCCGGCCCTGGCCATCCTCTTCGCTGCCGAGGCTGTGACGATCCTGGTGACCCTGGAGGGAATGTGCCTCGGCTCGATGAACCGCCCGCGCGAGACCTTCACAGCCGCGGCTGCCGCGGCCGCCGTGCTGCTGCTGCTGGACCTGCTGCTGATCCCGGTGGTGGGGATCACCGGGGCCGCCGCCGGGCTGCTCGCCTCGATGGTGGTGAACTGGGTCCTCCTCCATCGCTCGCTGAAGCGGCACATGGTGGTCAGGATAGAGCGGCACTCGATCCGTGTGCTCCTCTCCTCGTCGGCGGTGATGGGCGCGGTGGTGCTGCTGTACCAGGCGGTTGTGCCGCTCGCCACCCTGCCGGCCCTGCTCGGGGCCGTGCTCGTCGGGGGGATCGTCTACGGGGTGCTGGTCCTCCGGGGGGATCAGGCTGTCCATGACGAGATTGCGACCCTTGCGAGGGATCTCGGTCTCCCCTGGCCGACATGGCTCTGATCGATCACACTTTAGTAGTTCACTGCCCATATTCTCTGCAATGGTCAGGGCATTCATCGGAATTGACCTTCCTGCATCGATCAGGGAGGAGATCGCGGCTGTGCAGCCGGCGCTTCGGGCTGTACCGGCAGACATCTCGCTGGTCAACCCTGCGATCATTCATATCACGCTCCGCTTCATTGGCGAGGTTACCGAGGAGGAGATCGGCAGGATCAGGGCTGCTCTCCAGACGATCCGGTTCAGCCCGTTCCCGGTCTCGATCGGGCCGGTCACGCTGAACAGCCGCTCCCGGCCAAGGGTGATCTGGTGCGGTGTCGAGGATCAGGGGAGGTGTGCGGCGCTCCACCAGGAGATCGAGGCGGTCCTCTCCCCGCTCGGATACGAGCCCGAAGCACGAGCCTTCACCCCGCATGCGACGGTCGGACGGATCCGACGGAGCCACCCCTCCCTTGAAGGGGTCGTCGATACCCTCGGCCGGGACGGGTTCGGGAGTTTTGAGGTCGGGGAGTTCACGCTCAAGCAGTCCATGCTGACGGCACGGGGACCGATCTATACCGACCTCTGTGTGGTGACGTTGTGAACGGGGAGGAGGTCAGCGCGGTGCTGGCCCGGGTCATCGAAAGGATCCGACCAGATGCCGGGGAGGTGGCGGCGATCCGGCAGGTCGCAGACAGGCTGATCGCTGCTGTTAGAGCATCCGGCGCCGCAGAACCGATGGTGGTCGGGTCGGTGGCCCGGTCCACCTTCGTCAAAGGCGACCGTGACCTGGACCTCTTCATGCTCTTTCCGCCTGATCTCTCCCGGGAGGCGCTCGAAGAGCAGGGGCTCGGACTGGCCCGCTCATTGGCCGACCAGTTCGCGGGCAGGTACCAGGAGAAGTACGCCGAGCACCCGTACATCAACACCACCATCGATGGGATCGATGTCGACCTGGTCCCCTGCTACAGGGTCGCCTCAGCGACGGCCATCCAGTCGGCGGTGGATCGGACTCCGTTCCACACCCGGTACGTGATCTCCCGGATCGGGAACCTCGCCGATGACGTGCTCCTGCTCAAGCAGTTCGCCAAGGCCTGCGGGGTCTACGGTTCAGACCAGATGACCGAGGGGTTCGCCGGCTACCTCTGTGAGCTGCTGGTCCTCTATTATGGCGGATTCCTGCAGGTGCTGACCGCGGCCTCTGCATGGCGGGCGAGGACCGTCATCGACCCCGAGCAGCACGCGGCCAGAACATTCGATGAACCGCTCGTCGTCGTCGATCCGGTCGACCCAAACCGGAACGTCTCCGCCTCGGTCTCCCTCTCCCGGATGTTCGAGTTCGTGGAGATGGCCCGGGGGTTCCTCGAACACCCGGGAGAAGAGTATTTTCAAATCCCTGGTCCTGAAGCAATCAGCAGGGAGAACCTCGTCGCACTACTCGAGGTCAGGGGGACCTGCCTCTGTGCCGTGACCTTTGCGACTCCGCCGTTCATCGAGGATGTGGTGGTCCCGCAGCTCCGTCGCTCCCTCGAGGGTACCTGCAACCTGCTCGAACGGTCCGGGTTCATGATCAATCGGGCGGACGCCTGTATGGGGGAGGAACAGTGCATGCTCCTCTTTGAGCTGCTGACCCCGTCGGTGGCCCGGATCAGGCGGCACATCGGCCCGCCGCTCTCCAGCCGGGAGAATGCAGAGAAGTTTTTGGAGAAGTACAGTCATCCCTCCCTCACCGTGGCCGGCCCGTACATCGAGGACGGGCGGTACGTGGTCGAGGTGCTCCGCCAGTTCACCACCCCCGAGGCGCTGCTCGGCTCGGAGACGCTCCTCGCGGTCTCGCTTGGAAAGCATGTCCGCCGGTCACTGAAGAAGGGATGGCAGGTCAGTCTGGGTAGTGACTGCTGGTTAGAGGAGTTTGCACAATTCCTCAACGCATTTATGAACGCCTCGTCTCCGCTGGTCCGCCTCCTGCGGAGAGAGGCCGGCAGGGACCAGAACTGATCAGATCACCTCCTCCCCACGCTCACCAGTCCTGACCCTGATCACCTGTTCGAGTGGGATCACAAAGATCTTGCCGTCCCCAATAACTCCGGTCCGGGCACTTGAGCAGAGGGTTTCGATCACCTTTTCAAGAGCGCTGTCCCTGACGACCACCTCGATCTTGATCTTTGGGAGCATATCGATCACGTACTCCGACCCCCTGTACTGCTGTGTGATCCCCTTCTGCTCGCCCCGCCCCTTCACATCGGAGACGGTCATCGAGGTGCATCCGATCTCCTCGAGGGCCTTCTTCACCTGTTCAAACTGCGTCTCGCGTATGATCGCTTCAATCATCTTCATGATACTCCCTCCGGACAGGCGCTGCTGCCCGTTTCTCCACTGGAGATAGAAGTTTATTTCCTACTATCTTTATTTAATAATATCTTTATTCAGAGTCACTGGGTCGTCCGGACCTGCGATGCCCGATCCTTTCACAACTCAGAGAGCATCCTGTCTTTCTATCCAGAAAAAGGTATGGGAGTCAATTCAGGAGCGTGCTGGTCGGAGGTGTCCGGGACTGGACGGAACGAAGCGGCCTAGGTTTCTTCTGCCCATGCAAGCGCTCCGACCGTGCCGGACGAGAAGACAAAGGTATATATCCTTGCTCCCTGTATTTGTTGCTAGACAGAGCCCTGCCCTGGCACCAGGGTGCTGCTTCTTCCTTGGGTGACAACCGATGATCACAGTCCTCTTTGTGGATGATGAACCCGACTTTCTCGACCTGGCCGGTGACATGCTCAGCCGATATACCGATTTTGCGGTGGACGTGCTCGTCTCGCCTGAAGAGGCGCTTGAGAAGGTCCGGACCGGGTTCTATGATGTCGTGGTCTCCGACTATGATATGGAGGGGATGAACGGGATCGCACTCCTTCGGACGTTGCGTGGGGAGGGGAACACGATCCCCTTCATCATGATGACCGGCATCGGCTGCGAACACACCGCAATTGAGGCGCTGAACAGTGATGCGGACTTTTATCTGGAGAAAGGTGAAGAGCCGGGCGTGATGTTCGATCATCTCGCCCGCAGGATCCGTGAGGCCGCCCACCGGCATCTGACCGCCCAGGCACTCAAACAGGCGAACAAAAAACTGAACCTGCTCTACAGTGTGACCAGGCATGATATCCTGAACCAGCTGACGATCGCTCTCGGGTTCGTCGAGATCATGAAGAACAGGATCTCTGATCCCTCAGAACTGCGGTATATGGAGAAGATCGAGCGGTCATCAAAGGCCATCTTTTCGCTGATCGAGTTCACGAGGACCTACCAGGAGGTCGGAATCAGACCGCCGGCCTGGCAGTATCTGGCCGGCACCCTCAGGGGATCGGTGGCCTCCTTCGACCTCGGCGGGGTCACCTTCACCCAGGACGTCGGCGTCTTTGAGGTCTATGCCGACCCGCTGCTGGAGAAGGTCTTCTCGAACCTGATCGACAATGCGCTCAGACATGGCGAACATGTGACCGCCATCACCGTCACGGCCGGTCTGAGAGAGGACGGGTCGCTCTCGATCAGGGTCGAAGACGACGGTGTCGGGGTTCCTGCCTCCGATAAGGAACGGATATTTGAACGGGGGAGGGGCAAAAACTTTGGATGGGGCCTTTTTCTGGTCAGGGAGATCCTCTCGATCACTGCGATGAGTCTGCGGGAGACCGGGGTCTATGGCAGCGGTGGACGGTTTGAGATCCTGGTCCCTGCCGGTTACTTCCGGTCTGATCCGCACTGATATAGGTTCAGCCTTCCAATCTGACCCATATGGAAGCTGAGCAGAACGACCGGGGTCGGCAGCGTCATGCGGTGATCCAGGCCGTCCTCTCAGCCTCATTCTTCGGGGCGACGGTCCCGCTCTCCAAGCTCTTTCTGGAGGATGCCGGTCCCCTGCAGGTCTCGGGGCTGCTGTACTCGGGTGGGGGAATGACCCTGCTGGTCTGGACGGTGCTCCTCTACCTTGGCGGACGAATCCCTGCAGACCAGTGGATTCGGAGGATCGACCTCCCGTGGCTCTCAGGGGCGGTGCTGGCCGGCGGCGTCGCTGCGCCCGCGGTGCTGATGATCGCCCTGACCATCACCCCGGCAGCCACCGCCTCACTCCTCTGACCACCGAGGGGATCGCCACCGCCCTGCTGGCCGCCCTCTTCTTCTCCGAGCAGATCAGACGACCGGTCTGGATAGGAATCGCCTGCATCACCGGTGCGAACCTCCTCCTCTCACTGGAGTCGGAAAACGGGTGGGGCCTCTCCCTCGGGGCGCTCGGAGTCGTCCTCGCCTGTCTGCTCTGGGGGCTCGATAACAACCTGACCCGGCGTGTCGCTGCCAGGAACCCGCAGATGATCGGGGCGGTGAAGGGGTCCGTAGCCGGCAGTTCTGCCCTGCTCCTGAGCTGGATCGTGCACGAGCCCGCCGCATCCCCCTTCGCCACCGGTGCCCTGCTCCTGATCGGGGCTCTCTGCTATGGTCTCTCGATCGTCCTCTTCATCAGTGCCGTCGGGACGCTCGGGGCCTCCCGGACGGCGGCCTTCTTTGGGACCGGCCCGTTTGCAGGGGCTCTGGTCTCGTTCCTCCTCTTCCAGACCGCCCCGACCCTGCAGTTACTCATAGCACTACCCCTCTTGATCGGTGGGACGCTGCTGATCGCCAGCGTGCATCGCACCCCGTTCCGGTCGGGTTGAGAATCTTTATCAGCGGCCACCTCCACCACTCTAGATCATCATGAAGGAGAAGCGGATGGGCCATGAGCATGACCCCACAGAACGGTTGACCTGGCAGGATCGCGACCAGATCCTCGGATCTATCGGGGTCGCGGAGGGGGAGACCTTCGTCGATATCGGCTGCGGGGACGGGTTTTTCGCCCTGCCGGCTGCGGTCCTGGTCGGGCCGACCGGTGTGGTCTACGGGATTGACATCGACGAGGGGCGGTTGACCCGGCTTTCGGTGCAGGCCAGGGAGCAGGGGATCTGGAACATTCGCCTGGTCAGAGGTGAAGCCGAGGAGACCGTCCCCTGCGAGGGGTGTGCCGACATCGTCTTCTTCGGGACCTGTCTTCACGACTTCGCCGACCCGGTCACGGTGCTGCAGAACGCCCGGCTGATGCTGAAGCCGGGGGGGGTGCTGGTGGACCTGGACTGGAAGAAGGAGGAGATGCCGATCGGCCCCCCGCTCCGGATCCGGTTCAGCGAGCAGGAGGCCGCCGCCCTGATCACCGGCGCCGGGTTTCTGGTCAGGGAGGTCGTCCCTTCGGGGCCGTACTGTTACCTGCTGACCGCAGCACTACCTTCGGACGACTGAGGAGAGCCCGTCCTCCTTGGTGACCTGGTAGAGCGTATCGACGAACCCTTCGAGTTCCTTCTCATGCGAGACCATGATCAACTGGTCGCAGCCGGCGTCCAGGAGGATGTCGCGCAACCGATAGAGCTGGGCGGCGCTGAACCCGTCGGTCGGTTCATCCAGGATCAGCAGTGACTCCTGGTCGGCACCGACCTCTTTTCTGACGATCGTGTTTAAAGCCAGTCGGTAGGCCAGGGCCAGCGAGGTCCGTTCCCCGCCCGAGAGGCCGTCCGCGTCCACCTCGAAGCCGTCCTGTTCGACCAGCGGGGTGAAGGCGTCGTCCACCCTGACCGAGATCTCCTCTGCTGCGATCAGGTCGGTGAACCACTGCTGGAAGAAGCAGTTGAAGGTCTCGTTGATCTGGGCCAGCCTGGACCGTTCGATCGATTCGACGGCTGGGAGGAAGTGATCACGGAGCCATCGCCGCTGCTCCTGGTACACCTGCATCCTGCCGGCCTTCGCCCGTTTATCCTGGATCACCCCGTCCAGATCCTCGCAGAGCTTCGTCTGGCCCTCCACCTCCCGTTGCAGCCGGTCCAGCACCTGCTGCTGCTCCAGAACCACCTCTCGCTGCCTGGTCGCGGTCGCCTCCAGGGTTGTCAGCTCTGCAAGCTTTCCTTCGGCGTCGGCGAGTTCCTGCTGCCCTGCTCTGATCGCTTCGTCCAGGGCCAGCATCTCAGCCGTCACCGACCGGAGCGCTTCCCCGTTGGCAGCCCTCCGCTCCAGCAGGGTCGGCTTTGTTCCAACCCGGGCGGCCAGGGCCAGGCAGGTCTTCTCGACCTGCTCCTCCTCGAGTGTCTGAATCGTCTCCTTTGCATGGAGGTATCCGGCCACCTCGCCGGCGAGACCTTCTATCGCGAGGACGATCGCCTGCCGCTGTTGCCGAAGATCCGCAGCAAAGGTGCCGGTGCTGAGCGCCTTGCGGATCGTCTCCTCCTCCTCGACGACGGCGCCGAGCCGTCCCTTCTCCTGTTGCAGTCTGTCGATACCGGCTGCAATCCCGGCGAGCTCGGTCCTCTGCCGGGTGCAGGCCCGTTGCTGCTCTTCGAGCGCTGCCTGCTCGGCCTGTGCACTGCCGACCATCTCGTCGGCCTCTCTGATCAGCCCCCGGAGATCCCGCTGCCAGCCCAGGATCTCGTCGACCTTCGCCCTGGTCTCCTGTTCCATCGTGGCCAGGTGCTTCCTGGTCAGGGTCTGCCGGCACTGCGGGCAGGTGGCCCCCTCTCCGATGGCAGCGATCTGGTCCCAATCGGTGGTCAGGGTCGAGAGGGCCTTCGCCTGGGTCTCCAGTTCGCCCTCGATCCTCCCCTTCCCCTGGACCAGGGAGTTCACCCGGGCGGTCACCTCCGGCAGTCGGGCCACCGCTGCTTCGAGGGGTCCAAGAGACGCCATGATCGCCTGCTGCCGGTCGATCAGCTCGTGCTGTTCGTCGTGGATCGCCTGCACCCGTGCCAGGTCCTTCTGGCACCGGTTCGCCCGGTCCCGCAGATGGGTCTCCTCGGCCCTGATCCTGGCTGTTATGGCCTCTACCCTACCCTGCAGGTCCCGGTGCTGGAGATACTTCCCTTCAAGGGCTGCGATCACCTTCTTCTGCTCCTGCAGGCCTGTGTACTTCGGCATCAGCCCGGTGAGGGTCTCTTCGTCCTGTGCGATCAGGGCGAGTTCTGTGTCGATTCGGTCCGTTTCTTCGGTCAGTCCCAGGTGCTGCGCCCGTCTGGCCTCCCTGGTCGAGATCAGCCCGGGGAGGGTACTGCGGAGGGTGATGGTCCGCTCCCGGAACGGAAGGAGATCTTCGATCGCTTCCTCGGTCCTGGCGACGGCCCCGGTCAGGGTCGCGAGGAGCGCTGCCTGCTCGGCCGCCCCGGCCCTGGCCTGCTGAGCGCTGAGCAGCGCCGTTGCATACCGCTGCTCGTCCTCCCCGAGGCCGCTGCAGAGCCGGTCGTAGACCTCGATCTCTGTGTTCAGCCACTGCCTGATCACGGCCTCCTCGGTGTTGGTGGCCGCCCACCGGTACTGCTCGATCCCGAACGCCCGCCGGAGGATGTCGAGCCGCTGCTCCTCCTTCATCGAGAGGACGGCCTTCATCGCCTCCTGCGGGGTGTAGATCGCGTATCGGAAGATCCGGGAGGTGGCTTTTGGGTCGGGCTGTTCATGGAATCCGAGGATCGCGAGCACTCTAGGCTTCAGTTCAGCGGGGGTCGAGGTCTCCTCCCCCATTGGCCCGGTCAGCGAGCACGGACCCTGGGTCGCTCCCCTTCTGTTCCTGATCAGTGTCCGCCTGACCGTATACTCCTCCTCGCCGGCGATGAAGGTGAGGCTGACCTCGCCCTGCTTCTGGTTGTGCCGGAGGAGATGGGTTGACTTCACGTCTCCGAGGCCGAAGAGCCCGAACTCGATGGCCGCGAGGATCGTCGACTTACCGCTCCCGATGTCGCCTGAGAAGAGGGAGATCCCGGGCGAGAAGTCGATCGTCACCGGTTCCTCGCCATAGCTCCGGATGTTTTTGACCCGGAGCTGCACCAGATGGAGCATCAGCAGTCCCCCTGATGCCGGAGGAGGGGCTCGACACCGCCCCTGATCCGGTGGTTGAAGTCGTCTTTCCGTTCACCCTCACGAGGCTCATCTTCGAGGGCGGCCAGGAGTTTGACAGCGGTGGAGACTCCGTCCTCCCCGGTCAGGGCCATGAGCACGCCCCGGGCCTGCCCGTCCGTGACCCGGGGGTCAGGGGAGAAGGTACCGGTGGACTCGGCGAAGATCGTCCGCTCGATCTCCTCCCGGTTCTCCCCGGCGATCACCCTGCCGGCCGGTGCTGGCGATCGGAGGCCCGATCTGCTGATCTTCACGACAAGCGCCCCGTCGGCCTCCAGCTGCCGCCGCACCTCTTTAACGTCGACTTGGTGCGGGGCGCCGGAGGAGAGGGTCCCTCTCACCGAGAGGAGGACGATCGCTCCTGCGACGTCCAGCCTGTTCCGGACCTCCTCGAGCAGTGCGGTCACCTCGGTCGGGCTCTTCTGATCGGCCTCGACTCGCTCGATGATCACGTCGGGGAGGTGGACCGGTATGAATTCGCTGGTCGCCTCCCCTTCCTGAAGGGTCACCAGGAAGAACCCGCGGCCGGCGCCGGTCGCCAGCGCCTCGAGGTCCCTGACCTGGTGGCCGAGCAGGGGGCCGGGGTAGGCGATCGTCCCGTAGCCGTCCACTCTCTCTGATATACGGGTATGGATATGTCCGCCTGCATAGTAGGCGAACCCGCGGGGAAGGAGTGCGAGCGGCACCCCCTCCTCGAACTGTTCGCCCACCGGCTGCAGCTCGCTGATCGCCGAGTGAAAGAGGAAGACCTTCGTCCCCTCCTCCTCTTCCAGCCAGGCCCGGTCCAGATCCTGGTAGAGGGCTGCCTCCAGGCCGTTCTTTCTCCCGTAGATCCCGGTCAGCTTCACCCCGGTGGGCTGATCGACCACGAAGGGTGGGCGGAGTCCTTCTCCGTCGGCTCTCTGCCAGTCCCCCTCAGGGGTGACCCTGCAGAAGAGACCGGCCGAGGCCAGGATGTCAATGATCGAGGTGCCGGTCGGGGAGTAGTCGTGCGAGCCGTAGGTCAGGTAGGTCCGGATCCCATGGTCTGAGAGCCGTTTCAGATGGGTGACGGCCTCCCGGACAACGCCCAGGTCGGGGAGGTTCCCGTCGAAGAGGTCGCCGGCGATCACCACAAAGTCCACCCTCTCCCGAATACAGGCCGAAATCGTTTCAGAGAAGGCGGTCATGTTCAGGGCCGAGAGCATCCGCTCACGCCATGCGCCGATATGGAGGTCCGCCAGGTGGGCGAACCTGGCCTGCACAGGACTCTCTTGCATCGATCCCACAGTATCAGATGGACGTGCGATCTTGATTTATTAGATCCCTGACCGATCAGGACTCACTGAGAAGAACCCCGCTCTTGGCGATGTTCTCCCTCTTCAACTCCTGGATCAGCACGGTGACGATTCCGGGATCGATCTGGAAGGTCTCTGCAATCGAGCGTGTGATCTCCTGGACGACTCTCCGCTTCTGGTCAAGACTCCGTCCCTCTGCCATCTGTATTGTAACGACCGGCATACCCTGATCAGGTCAGCCTCCAGGGATATCGCAGTTCCGGTCGGATATGGCCGGTCTGTCTTCTCCCCCTCCCCCAATTCGAAGCCTTCATTGAAGCCTTTTACCACGCTTTCTCCACGTCTTTTTTCACGCCTCTACGAAGCCTATTTATCAGACCGGCGTCCTCTTTCTGATAACGTTATGGCGGCATTCACTGATATCGGGATCATCCTTCTGCTGATCCTCTTCAACGGCCTCTTCTCGATGGCAGAGTTTGCGATCGTATCGGCCAGGAAGGTCAGGCTCTCGCAGCGGGTTGCGGATGGAGACAAGGGGGCCGCGGTGGCCCTGGAACTCGCCGAGGAGCCGAACCGTCTCCTCTCCGCCGTGCAGATCGGGATCACCGTCATCAGCATCGTCTCCGGTGCCTACGGCGGGGCGGCCCTCTCTGGATACGTGGCGGCTCCACTCAGGTCGATTCCGGCGGTCGCCCCGTACAGTGACCTCCTGGCCCTGGTACTGGTCGTCGCCGTGATCACCTACTTAACCCTGGTCTTTGGGGAACTGGTCCCCAAGAGGCTCGCCCTTGCGGACCCGGAACGGATCGCCGCCTCAGTCGCGGTACCGATGAAGTGGTTCGCCTGGGTGGGGTCTCCGCTCGTCTCGCTCCTCTCGTACTCCACCGATCTCGTGCTGGCGATGCTTGGGGTTAAGGGTTCGACGGAGTCCCCGGTGACCGAGGAGGAGGTGAAGATCATGATCAAAGAGGGGACGCAGGCCGGGGTCTTTTTAGAGGAGGAGCAGGCGATGGTCAGCCGGATCCTCCGCCTCTCAGACCGTCGGGTATCCGGGTTGATGACCCCGCGGCCTGATATCACGGCGGTCGATCTCAGGAGTCCTGATCTGGAACAGATCGCCCTGATGCGGGCCAGCGGCCACTCGTACTTTCCGGTGATCGATGGTGATCTGGACCGGATCCGGGGGATGGTCTCGGTCCGCGATCTCTGGGCCCGGATGCTCGATGGCGAGGAGGTCTCGGTCAGCAGGGCCCTGACCGAGCCGCTCTATATCCCCGAATCGGTGCCGGCGCTGAAGGTGCCGGCCCTCTTCCGGGACGCCGGCCTGCACCTGGGGCTCGTCACCGACGAGTACGGATCGGTGCAGGGACTGGTCACCCCGCATGACATTCTGGAGTCGATCGTCGGGGTGCTCCCCTCGCCGGACCAGGAGGCCGAGCCTGAGTTCGTCCAGCGGGAGGACGGTTCCTGGCTGGTCGACGGGATGCTCCCGCTCGACCAGTTCCGTGACGTGGTCCCGCTCGGGGACCTGCCGCTCGAGGAGAAAGGGTACTACCACACGATCGGCGGACTCGTGATGATGCACCTTGAGCGGAGGCCGCAGACCGGGGACCGGTTCACCCATGGGGACCTGCAGTTTGAGGTGGTGGATATGGACGGCAACCGGGTCGACAAGGTGCTGGTCACCCCGGTCAAAAGGGATGATCAGTAGTCCCTGCAGACCGATTTAGTGGTCCTGAAGTGGACCTTGGCCACCGACCTGAGCACCCCCGGACCATACCGGCCGACCAGCTGCGCCGCCTGCCTGGTCACACCTGCAGAGGCTCCTTTTAAGAGGTGGAGATGATACGGCTCGCCGAGCAGGTCCATCTCCTGAAGAAATCGTGCCCTGGCCAGCACTGAGGCCGCCGCCACCGCGGTCTCCTGCTCTGCCCGGGGCCGCTGAACGACCCGGAGACCCGGGCACCGGGTGGTGAGCAGGTCCCTGAGCACCCGTTCCCCGGCGAACTGGTCGACCAGCGCCGTGGTGCACCCGCTCTCTGCCGCCACCGCCTGGATCGCTTCGGCATGGATTGACGCGAGAAGATCGTTCAATGTTCCGCCGGCCCTGGCGGTGGCATCATACCGGGTGTTGTACTCCTCAGGGAGGAGGGCTATCACCGATGCGCTGACCGCCGCCTTCCTGACCACGGAGGCCAGGGACCTGTTCTCCTGGTCGGAGAGCGCCTTGCTGTCCGTCACCCCGGCTGCCCTGAGCCTGGCGGCACCCTCCTGGTCCAGGCAGACGGCGGCTACGACCAGCGGTCCGAAGTAGTCTCCTTTGCCCGACTCATCGCTTCCGATGAGGAGCGGAAGGGCAGTGAGGTGCCCGGGTGTTCCGGATGGTTCCAGTGTATCCGGAGGAGCCACCCTGGTGCCGGCGATCGCCGCCTTCAGCAGCGCCTCGGCCTGGCTGTTTCTCACCTGCGAGTAGTCGATCGTGACCGCCCCGGATTTCTTCTGGTAGACCCTGAGCAGGGCTGACCACTCGCTGGTGCCGACCTGGAACTGGAACCCGTAGGCTATCGTCCTTGGGGGTGCGGCCTGGATCCCGGCTGCCCTGAGCCTGGCGGCGATCTCCCGATAGAGCTCGTCAGGGTGTGATCTTCCGGATAATGACATGAAAAAAGGGGCGACCTGATCAGATGTTCATCTGGGTCAGGGCGTTGTAGACCATGCTTCTGAACTGTGCCGGGTCCAGGGTGTACTGCTCCTGGGCCTTCTTCGAATCAGGGGTGGTGCCGTAGGCATCGATCCGGTTCAGGGTGGCCGCGGCAGCGTCGAGGACCCAGAGGTCTCTGGTCTCCTTGTCCACGACCGTCACCGACTCCGCCTTCACCGAGATGAGCTTGTTCCCGTCAGGGGTCTCGTAGATGCTCGGCTTGCCGATGATGGCAACGAAGGCCGGCGTCTCGATCTTCGCCATCTGCTGCATCGCCTCGGGCTGGTAGTTGCCGGCCATGATGAAGGTGGTCCCGGTCGGGTCCACCACCCGTGCCCGGTAGAAGATGTTCTGCTCGCCCTGCCGCTGCTTCTCGGTCATTGTCCCGACCAGAAAGATCCGATTACAGCGTTCGCCTGTCGGGAGGAGCACAAAGGTCGGGCTCTTCTCCTCGGTCCCCTCCTTGAACTGGTACCTGGTCTCGCGGAGTTCCTGGGCGAAGACCCGTCGTGCCGGCTCCCGCTCGAACCGCTGGTCCCTCCGTGGGAACGCTGCGCTCTTCTCCGGGGTCATGCCTGTTCACCTCCGGCACGGTTGATCAGCGCAGCCAGGGCTGTCTGGTCCAGGTGCTGCGGTTCGCACTGGTTGACCAGCATCACCTGGTCCATCTCCCGGCCTCTGCAGGTCAGGTACCTGCCCATCACGACATCGCCGAGGTGTAAGAAGACCTCGTCCATGCCGAGCGGGCTGTTCTCTGCCATCTCCTGGGCGGCCTCCAGGGTCATCCCGGTCACCTGTTCGGTCACCTCGCGCTGCATCAGCACGTTCCTGGTCTTCTCGCCGTCGTCGAGCACCCCCTTGATCCGGAGGTCATATCTGAACTCCGGCTGGATCTCGTGGATCGGGCAGTAGTTCTGCCTGGAGAGAACCCGGTTGCACCCCTCCACTGGGCAGCGCTTGACCAGCCCTGAACCCTGGCTGATGTGGACGAGCGCCCCTGAGAAGGCCGCTCCCCCGGTTCCGACCTCGATATCCCCTTCGTCGGGGATGACGGTCGCGCTGTTCAGATTCAGCGACAGACGGCCGTTGTACTCGTCGACCTGGGCATAGTAGATATTGTAGACGGTGTCAGGGAGGAGTTTCTCCTTTCCCTCTCCTTCCTCGCGCCATATTGTGAACTTCAGCGTCCCGGACTCGTCGCCGACGATCCCGGTCTGCAGCATCCGTTCATGCGAGGGCTCCCACTCCTGCACCATCTTCACCCGAACACTGCCGACCCCTGGATGAAGGGTCTGCACCGGGGTGATCGTCGGCACAAGCGGCTGATCATGGGTGATCTGGCTGACGGTCGTCCCTGAATGGACTTTTACGTTCGGAACGTTCCGGAACTCGTCGACCACTGCTGATTCAAGCCTGTACCACTCCCCTAAGTCAAGGAGCGGCGCTCCTGCCTTGGCCCAGATCACAAACTGCATCGCCCCGGTGGAGTCCGCGATGATCCCGGTCTGTCCGATCGCAGGGGTACGTGGGGTGGTCAGCGAGACCACCTTCCCTTCGATCGTGACCCACTCGCCAGGGAGCACCTCTCCCAGACCACGGAGGTCTGAAGCCATGCTGACCACGCCGGTCAGCTGGAACTCCTTCGCGAGCTCGTTCATCACGGTCCGCTCTGCCTCGGCAGGCTGGACACCGAACTCCTCGATCAGGCGGCGAAGCTTTGCTTCGACCGCTGCCTGGTCGGGGGTTTTGCCTTTGGACTGAACCTTCTGGGAGATTCTCTCAGCTATTACGGAAATATCCATACTTACATCTCCATGTTAGGAATGGATCTGTCAGGGTAAATAACTAAAACGCTGCAGGGTGAAAGTGAACGACCCTGGCCCTCTGCCCCTGCCATCTGCCGGGATCGACAGATGTTTATGCAAACCTGTATTCACAGTACAGGTATGGTGTTAACAGCTGACAGTACAATCTACGATCTCCTCCAGGAGAAGCCGGAATCGACAGCGATCCTCTTCAAGTTCGGAATGGGCTGTGTCGGGTGCTCGATCGCCAAGGGCGAATCGATCAAGGAGGCCGCCGCCGCCCATGGTATTCCGCTCGACGAGCTGGTCTCGGCCCTAGGCATCGCCCAGTAACCCTATTTTTATTCCGGTCTGATACTCCGGCGCCGGTGCACCTGTTTGAGTTCACAGAGCGAAGCCATCGGGTCCCTCTGCAGGTAGGCCGCGACCGCGGGCTCGTGCACCAGCATGCAGCCGCTGCAGTTCCAGACGGTCTTCCCGGTCGAGGAGATCACCTGCTGGCCGAGCTCGTCGTCCTCGCAGGGGTAGAACGGGCAGTAACAGTACCTGCAGGACTGTCCCTTCATATGGCACGGGTAGTACGGGCAGTCCTTCGACTGCCAGGCCACCCAGTGGTCGCCGCCGAACCGGCTGTGGATCGAGAAGGCCGGCCTGTTCAGGGCGGCCCGATCCCCGGGGAGGGAGAGGGATCGCCGGAAAAGCGCCGTCTCTGTCGCCTCGGTGGTAGCGGCCGTCACTTCGGCCTCCGACTCCGGGCCGGCAGGTGAATCCTCCTCCTCCTCGGTGGCTGCCGCCACCTCCACTGTATACTCCGGCATTCCTGCCTTCTCAAGGACCTTGTTGATCGCTGCCGCCGCGGTCTTCCTGATCCCGTTCAGCAGGGCCGGCCCTGCCCGGTTCACGACGATCACCATGCTCACCGAGGCGGGCCCGGCATGGACGCAGGCGGTCACCTGGTCGCAGCGTGCGATCGCAGCCGTGACGATCCGCCCGGCCGAGAAGAGGGTGTACGCCGGTCCAACCATCCCAGCCGCGGCTGCCGTCAGTTCTCCGGCCCGCTCCCTCTCTTCAGCGGCCGCGGTTGTGATCATCACCAGGGGGACGGTCAGCAGGGCTGGATCGTGTTGGACTGCAACCGTGAAATGACCACGGAGAAAAAGGGTGGTACCGTCGAGATAATATCTCATGCAATGGTGTAGTGGACCCTGTCCTTCAGTTCCTGCTGTTTTCCTGCATTCCAGCCGGAGACATCCTGAAGGTAGCCGGTGACCCGGCTGATCTGCACCACATCGTGGGAGCCGCAGTCAGGACAGACCGCCGCCCCGCAGAGCGGACAGTACTCGATCCCTGCGAGCACCTCATGAGAACAGTGGCAGTGATCGAGCGGGCACATGATCTCCGGGTGTGCCTCGCCGCAGTTCGGGCACGGACTCTCATCCACGATCAGATGGCAGGTGTGACATTTATACCGCCGTTCCTCTGGGGGGATATCGGTGAGTTTCTGGTATTTTGCCGCGAGCTTCCGCTGCTCCTCGCTCCATTCCATACTACTCAATGGGAGAGGCTGCTCTTAAACTTTTCAGCAATTGGATCGATCGTCTCAGCAGACTCATAGGGTTCATCACCAATCAGGATGATCGTTCATCATTGACGATCGCTGCCATCACTGCCGCCTCATGTGCCGGGTCCGCGGCCCCGTAGATCGTCCTGCCGACGATCACCCCTTCGACCAGGGGGAGCACTTTCTTCAGGTCGCCGCCCTGTGTGCCGATGCCGGGGCTGTAGATCTTTCTCGACCTCACCACGCCGCGGAGAGCCCGGATCCGTTCCGGCCTGGTGGCCGGGGCGATGATCCCGTCGGCCCTGCACTCCACCGCCAGGGTCGCGATCTGCTCGGCGACCCCGCGTGAAAAGAACGAGAGGGCCCCGGGATGGGACATCTCCGCCACCACGAAGCATTCGCCGCCATAGGCGTGGGCCGCATCCACGCAGGCCTCCACCGCATCCCTGCCGGTGAACCCGTGGCAGATGATCGCATCGAAGCCGGCCGAGAAGACCTGATCGGCGATCAGCCGGTTGGTGTTGGGGATATCGGCCACCTTGAAGTCCGCGATCAGCGGCAGCCCGATGTCGGCGAGGTCTCTGACGATGCCCAGGCCCGCCGAGAGGATCAGCGGGTACCCGAGTTTGATGGCGTCCAGCGAGGCCGCACAGGACTCGGCCACCTCGCGGGCGTGCATCGGGTCGAGCAGGTCGAGGGCGAGGATCAGGTCAGCCATGGCGCATCTCCTCGAGGGTTGCGGCCACGATCAGCGGGAACGTGATCGTCGCGTCGGCATAGACGGTGACGGCCTGCCCCTCCTCGGTGATCTTGCCCCAGGACCTGGCCTCATCGAGGGTCGCCCCGGAGAGGCCGCCCAGGTCGGGCCGGTCGCCGGTCAGCTGGACCGCGTACGAGAAGCCGTTCGGGGTCATCAGCATCGACTGCAGGATGAAGTTCTTCGGCACCCCGCCGCCGATCAGAAAGGCGCCAGCTTTTTCTGTTGCAAAGCAGCGGTCGAGCAGGGCCGGCATGTCCTTGAAGGCGTCGACGGTGACCCTGTGCGTCTGCGAGAAGAGCCAGTACTGCAGCCCGAGCATCGAGTCCTGCAGGGCCGGGCAGTAGACCGGAATGCCGGCCTTTGCGGCCTCTGCCAGGATCCCGGTCTTCAGGTGGAGGCCGATGTGCCGCAGCAGTTCGCTGATCGAGATCACCGAGCCCTCTTCGAGATCCCCGTAGACCTCCTGCATGAACTCCTCGAAGTGGACGAAGGCCTCGTTCGGGAGGTAGACGTCATAGATCCGGTTGATCTCCTCGTGGAGCAGGTCGACGTCCGAGCAGTCGGCCGTGCCGTGATAGTGGTGACACCCGATCGCCTCGATCACGTCGTGGGTCAGGTTCGCACCAGTGGAGACGAGCAGGTCGATGTGCCCGTCCCTGATCAGGTCAGAGACGATCCCGCCCATCCCTGCGGGCACCATCGCCCCGGCCAGGCCGAAGAACTTGGTCGTCTCGGTGTCCTCGAGCATCCTGCGATAGATCGTCACCGCTTCTGCCAGCGATCCCCCGTTGTACGCCCCAGCCCCTCTCAGTTCGGCGACGAGCGCCCCGACACTCATCCCTGCCGAGAGGTGCGCCTGTTTGACCGGCTCATTGCATCCCTTCATAGTCGCCACCTCTGGATGCAGAAATGTTGATCTTCATCAAAGATAACTCCTCGCTGCACGCCCTCTTCACTGCTCAGGACAGGGCTCCGGTGTCGGGCCGGTGCCCCTGCAGAGGGGTTTTGCCAGGTGCCTGCGGGCCATCGACGGCACCTCGTACCATCCACAGATGAGGCTTCGCTGGTGTGTCACCACCTCGGGCTCTGCGCTTCTTTCGCCGCAGTGCCGGCACTTGTACCCCTGCCCCCGTCCTGCGCTGGTCATCCGCCGGTTGCAGGCAGCACAGAGCGGCGGGCGGCGGGTCACCGCATCGGCCATCGCCCGGAGTTGCAACTTCTCCAGGTTCAGCGATCCCCCTTTGTAACTCCCGGTCACGCTCACCTCGTCCCCGGGGACGAGGGCCCTGACGATGTCGCGGAACCCCTTGGTCGGTTCGTAGGCCATTGCCGCCAGGGTCGCCCCGTCCGCCCCTTCGAGGAGCAGGCTCACATGCCCCCCCTGGCCGGTGACCGGAACCGCGGCCACGGTCCCGTCCAGCCGGTACGACCGCCCTTCGAGCAGTCTGCCGATCACACCTTCGACCAGGTGGGCATCGGTCCCCTGGTTGGTCCGGTAGATCTGCTCGAGGACCGGCCGCTCCGTCTCCAGGTACGACCTGGCCAGCGTCACCCAGGCCGGCGAAACCCCTCTGATCCCGAAGAGGACCGGGTCGGGGGTGTGCGGCACGCAGACCACGGTGTTGTTGATGGTGTCCACTGTGTCCCAGGTCTGCGGGAAGGTCGCCGCCTCTGCCGTAAAGAAGGACTCCTCGTCGATCTGACGCGGAGTCCCCCAGCAGGACGGATCCCGGTAGGCGAGCAGTTCAGCGGTCCCATCGGGGAGGTCGCTTGCGATCGCCGCCGCCGCCCCGATCAGCCCTCTGCCGTTCTTGTATCCCTGATAGCGGGCTCCCCACCTTTTCAGGACCTCCTCTGCCTCCGGAATCGTGCAGAAGTCCTGCAGGGCCCGGTGATAGAAGGCGGGGTCCGGCCGTTCGCCGACCACCGCCACCCCGGGGTTGGTCTCGGCCCCGGCGAACTCCGCCAGCTCCTCGACGGCCGCACAGGCGAGTGCGAACCCCTCCTCCAGGTCCCCGTCAGCCTCGATAGCAATGGCCGCGTTCCCCCTGGTCTTGAACCGGACGTTCGGGTTCAGCCGGATCAGCCGTGCCTCCCTGACCGTAAACCCAGCCTCCTCCAGCCGGCCGATCAGCACCGCCCCGAGGTAGGTGGTGCACATCCCCTCCCGTGAATCGGTGTCGTCGATCCCGATGATCATAACCTTATTATTTATTAGCCGGGGGGTCTATATGCATTCGTCAGGTCAATGGTGCAGGATCGGCTCTTTCAGAAGGCGATCAGCGTACTGCTGATCGCCGGTTTTGAGGTATCAGAACGATGTGCGATACGTCCACGTAGTTTTGACCTCATCGCGAAGAAAGGCAACCTGCTGTTGATCATCAAGGTCTCGTCCCCGATCGACAACGTCTCCGAGGAGATCGCGAGGGATCTCGACCTGATCGCAGGTCACCTCGAGGGTTCCCCCCTGATCATCGGGGGCCGGGCGCGGGACACGGACCTGGAGCGGGGTGCGGTCTATCTCCGGTACGGGATCATCGCCATCAACCCCGAGACCCTGTACGACTATCTGGTCGACGGGATCCCGCCGCTGGTCTACGCCTCCCCGGGCGGGCTGTACGTAAACATCAACGGGGACGTGCTCCGAGGGCTGCGCGAGCAGCGGAACATGTCTCTCGGGGACCTGGGCGCTGTGCTCGGGGTCTCGCGGCGAACGATCAGCAAGTACGAGAGCGGGATGGGGACGACGCTCGAGATCGCCATCAAGATCGAGGAGGTCTTCGACTCAGGGGTGATCGAGTCGATCGACCTGCTGAAGTACACCTCCCACTTTGCAGGCAAGCCACAGGAACGTCTCCCTGTCCAGGCGCTGGCCGTCCTCGAGCAGATCGGGCTCGAGCTGCATGCGCTCCGGCGTGCACCGTTTCAGGTGCTGGCTACCTTTCAGGGGGAGATGATCCTGACCGGGTACGGCACTGCAGAGAAGGTGGTCAAGCGCGCCGGTCTGATCGGGAACCTCTCGGCGATCACGCATACGCATGCGATGTGCGTGGCGATCGACGGTCCGATCCGAAAGAAGGTCGGGCAGACGCTGATCATCGGCGAGGAGGAGCTCCACGCCATCGAGGACGGCGAAGAACTGATCGAACTCTTCGATTAGACGCAATTTTTATATAGAACCACAAACCAAATTTATCGCTACATAAGGTGATAACTTTGTCTCAACAGCTTGCAGGACAGCCAATCTTTATTCTTAAGGAAGGAAGTTCACGGACCCGTGGACGTGACGCGCAGGGGAACAACATCAACGCAGCCAAGGCTGTAGCCAACGCGGTCAGGACCACGCTCGGACCAAAGGGCATGGACAAGATGCTCGTCGACACGATCGGCGATGTTGTGATCACCAACGACGGTGTCACAATCCTCAAGGAGATGGACATCGAACACCCGGCCGCAAAGATGATGGTCGAGGTCGCCAAGACCCAGGACGATCAGGTCGGGGACGGGACCACGACCGCTGTCGTGATCGCCGGCGAACTCTTAAAGCGTGCAGAGGACCTGCTCGACCAGGACGTTCACCCAACCGTGATCGCCCACGGCTACCGGATGGCAGCAGAGAAGGCCCAGGAGATCCTCGCCGAGATCGCGATCCCGGTGAAGGCAACCGACCTCGACATGCTCAAGAAGATCTCAGAGACCGCGATGACCGGCAAGGGTGCAGAGGCTGCCAAGGACAAGCTCTGCGACCTGGTCGTTCGGGCAGTCACGATGGTCGCCGAAGACGACGGCACCGTCGACAAGGACAACATCAAGGTGGAGAAGAAGGTCGGCGGCTCGATCCAGGACTCTGAGATCATCGAGGGCATGCTGATCGACAAGGAACGTGTCCACCCCGGGATGCCAAAGAAGGTCGTCGGCGCGAAGATCCTGCTCTTAAACGCAGCGGTCGAGTTCAAGAAGACCGAAGTCGATGCAGAGATCAACATCACGAGCCCTGACCAGCTCCAGTCATTCCTCGACGAGGAAGAGCGGATGATCAGGAACATCGTCGACAAGATCATCGCCAGCGGCGCGAACACGCTCTTCTGTCAGAAGGGTATCGACGACATCGCCCAGCACTACCTTGCAAAGGCAAAGATCTTTGCGGTCCGCCGTGTGAAGAAGAGCGACATGGAGAAGCTGGCCCGTGCGACCGGCGCGTCCATGGTCTCTTCGATCGACGCGATCAGCAAGGACGAGCTCGGCACTGCAGGGCTCATCGAGGAGAAGAAGGTCTCCGGCGAAGAGATGATCTTCGTCACCGAGTGCTCGAACCCCAAGGCGGTCTCGATCATCGTCCGCGGCGGAACTGAGCACGTGGTCGACGAACTCGAGCGTGCAATGGAAGACGCCATCAGGGTCGTCTCCGTCGTCATCGAGGACAAGAAACTGGTCGCCGGCGGCGGCTCACCGGAGACCGAGCTCTCCCAGCGTCTGAAACTCTACGCGTCCAGCGTCGGTGGCCGTGCACAGCTCGCCATCGAAGCCTTTGCCAGCGCCCTTGAGATCATCCCGAGGACCCTTGCAGAGAACGCAGGTCTCGACCCGATCGACATGCTCGTCGAGCTCCGTGCCGCTCACGAGAAGGGACAGAAGACCGCAGGTCTCGACGTCTACGAGGGCAAGGCAGGGGACATGCTCGCAGCAGGGGTCATCGAGCCACTGCGGGTCAAGACCCAGGCCATCTCCAGCGCTGCAGAAGCAGCCGTGATGATCCTCAGGATCGACGATGTCATCGCCTCGTCCAGGTCGGCAGGTCCAGAGGGCGGTATGCCACCGGGAATGGGCGGCATGCCACCAGGAATGGGCGGTATGGGCGGCATGGACTACTGAAGGTCCACCCCTCTACCCCGATTCTTTTATCGGGGGCACTACGCCCCCCAAACTTCTTGATGCCAGGGCCTGGCCTGTATTGGCCAGCGGCTGGCGTCGACCTTTTTGGATTACCGTATTGAACACACCATCCTTGACCAATCGTAGAGTTGGAAATTGGTCTATTTTGGGGATTACCGCTTCTCCCTTACGGGAGAACTGGAATTTGAGAAAACCTGGCAGGTATCAACTGTCAGGTTTTCGACAATAATCCCGTAAAAAAAGAAATGCAGCGTCTCTTCACTTCAACGCTTCTGCTTCGGTAAAGCCCGGAGTTTCTCGATCTCCTCCTTTCCTTCGGCCCGGAGGAGGAAGGTGCCGCGGCAGGGCTTGGTGTACGGGAAGATCACATCGTCCCCCTCGACCCCGATGGTGACCGGGGGCACCCCGATCAGGTAGTTCTCAAAGAGCCGATACCCGGGCTGCACCTCGTAGTACTCGGTGAAGTGCGCCCTGATGTACTCGCTGCTCTCCTTGAACGAGGCCCCCTGGATGAGGATCTCGTAATTGATATTCTCGATACAGCTCATTGCAGAACCTCCTTTAACTTATGGACGAGCGGCATCGGATTGTGGACGGCCTTGGCGACGACCTTCTCGCAGGGGAAGGTGATCGTAGCCGCCACCTCCTCGGCATGTTCGCCATAGACGACGGCGATCAGCCTCCCGCTGGAGATGGCCGAGATGGTGCCGGCATACGAGACCCCGCCGTCGTTGTGGACGAAGACGAAGACCTGGTCGAAGTCACGCTCCTTCTCCGCTATTGCTGCGATGCAGGCGTCGAGGTCGATGGAGGCCCCGATATAATGCCCCTCGGGGTCGGCGACGTCGATCAGTTTTCTGGCTGAGGTGGTCCCGGCGATGGTGGGTGAAATCCCGTGCGCTTTGAGGGCGTGGCAGAGGTAGATCGCGACACTGGTCTGCACCGGTACCTGCGGGCACCCGAGCAGGATCAGTGCGGTCGGTGCGTTCTCTCCTGTGGTGGTATCTGTATCCATTGCAGCACTCCAGATCCGGGTCTGTCCAGGGCAGCGTCCGCCGCTGTCCGAAAGATTATCCGGGTATCCTACTCTAGTATCGCGGGGGAAGGGATAATACTCACCTCTCTTCTGTTCTGCGGGGGTGCGGGCCCGGAGTAATCCTGCTTTCTTCAGACTCCAACTTCACGCCGGATCAAGCCAGGGGTCTTTCGTGACCCGTCGCATCCAGACTCCTCGTACAGGGTCTTCTGAGTCAGGATCATCAGGATTATATACAGAATCTATCATACTGACTGATCAGTCTAGACTGATCAGTCTAGTTGGGTCTGGGAGTCTGAACCCGGGCAACGAGAGTGATACCAGTGCAATACCGGCGAGTACCCAGGAATGGCGATCAATTATCCGCTTTAGGCTTTGGAGCCATGCGTCTTCCAACGAAGAGAGGCAGTATCGACGAAGAACGGGCCACCCGACAGATCCGTAATGCCATCGATCAGGGCGTGAACTACATCGATACCGCGGCTCCCTACCATGGTGGGGAGAGCGAACGGTTCCTCGGGCGAGCGCTCCAGGGCGGATACCGGGAGAAGGTGAAGCTCGCCACCAAACTGCCCCCTTGGAATGTGAAAACCAGGGAGGATATGGACAGGATCCTCGATATCCAGCTGAAGAAGCTCCAGACCGACCACATCGACTATTACCTGATTCACTCACTCGAAGCCGGCCAGTGGAAGCGAATGCTGGACCTCGGTGTTCTGGAATTTCTGGAATCGGCGAAGGCGGCCGGGAAGATCCGGAATGCCGGCTTCTCATTCCACGGGGATCAGCGGACCTTTCTGGAGATCGTCGATGCCTACCCATGGGTCTTCTGCCAGATCCAGTACAACTTCCTCGATGAGACCAACCAGGCCGGCACGGAGGGGCTTTTGTACGCGGCATCGAAGGATATCGCCATCATGGTTATGGAACCGCTGCGAGGCGGGATGCTGGCCGGAAAACTCCCGAAAGAGATCGAGCAGATCTATGGCCGTGCAGACGTGAAGCGGTCGGCAGCCGCATGGGCACTCTGCTGGGTCTGGAACCACCCGGAGGTGACGGTGGTCCTCTCCGGGATGAACGACGAGCAGCACATTGCAGAGAACCTCGCGACCTGCGAAGATTCCCTGCCCGGCTCGATGACAACCGATGAACTGGCGACGATCGAAGCGGTGGCGGGGGTGTACCGGCGACTGATGAAGGTGGGGTGCACCGGCTGCGGCTACTGCATGCCCTGCCCGTTCGGGGTGAACATCCCGCAGTGCTTCTCCATGTACAATGATTACTCCATGGGGGGTAACCGTATCATGACCCGTGGAACGTATGGCATGATGCTGATGGGGGGGATGACGGGAACAAGGGCCGATGCGTCCCTCTGTCAGAGTTGTGGGAAGTGTTCTAAGGCCTGTCCCCAGAAGATTGCGATCCCGGCAGAGCTGAAGCATGTCGGGAGTACCCTGGGCGGGCTCCGCACGAAGATCCTGCTCCCGTTCGCCCGGATGCTCTTCTCTTCTGAGGTCAAAGAATAATCGGGGAGCGTGAGATTCACGGAGGGTTGGAGGTACATGACCATGATGATGGGTGAGGATAGACCATGAGCCGCGGGAGTCCTGGCCGGACACCTGTATCCGATCCAGGACGATCATCCGGGAACCGGGAGAAGATCCTCGCCACAGCACTCCGGCTCTTCACCCTGCAGGGGGTGGATGCCACACCGACCGCACAGATCAGCAGAGAAGCGAAGGTCTCGACCGGGACGCTCTTCCATTACTTCCCGGATAAGAGCAGCCTCGTCGACCAGGTGTACCTCTCGATCAAGAAGGAACTGGCGGAGGTGATCCGCAACGACGACGATGCGACGTACCCGACACAGGAGCGGATCGAGCGGTGTCTGCGGGGATATATCGCATGGGGCGTGGCCAACCCGGAGAAGGTCCGCTTTCTGGATCAGTTCTACAACTCCCCGAGCCTTGGGGATGAGGTGAAGCAGCAGGTGCAGGACGAATGTGCATGGATGCTTGAGCTCTCTACTGCTGCGGTCCGTGATGGGATCCTGCAGGACCTGCCGCTCGAGTTCCATGCGGTGATGATCTCCCGGATCATCAACGGGATCCTGAGGCTGATAGAATCCCAGAATACCGGGATGTCTCAGGAGGAGATCATCGAGCATGGCCTTGCGATGCTCTGGAGGCAACGACCCTCGGATTTCCCGGCGCCGCCTCCGTGACCGTCCCACTCTACATCAGGATCAGGGGATCATGCCGGCGGTCCACCGGTCATCTCCCTGATCCAGTCGAGGTACGTTATCGATCCTCCGATGATCGGCAGGACGATCACCTCCGGGACCTGGTACGAGTGGTGGCTGCAGATGGCCGCGGTCACCTGCTCTGCCAGGTCGGCGGCGGTCTTGATGATCAAAAGCTCTTCGGGCTCGTGGTGGACGGCCCCTTCCCAGCGGTAGAAGGACTGCACCGGCGTCACGTTCACACAGGCCGCCAGGTGCCGGTCGACCAGGTACCTGGCCAGGTCGGCCGCCTCGCTGGCAGGTGCGGTCGAGAGGACCACGACCGCACCCTTCTCTTCGTCGCTCATAAACAGAGAGAACACTGCCGGCGACTTAAACCCTGCCCTCCCCATCAGGCAGGGGCGGGGTTGACGTTCATGGCCGACCGGAAGAACCTGGTGACCTGTGCAGTATACTCCTCCGGCCGGTCAGAAAAAGCACCGGTATGCTTCGCCCCCGGCACCACCCAGAGGGACGCCCGGTCACCGGCTGCTTCAAGGAAGCGGGTGTTGTACTCGATCTCCTGCTCCTCGGTGCCTGCTGCGATCAGAAACAGCCTGGTCTCCTGCGCCGCCGTGACCGAGTCGAGGATCGTGACCGGCGGGGTGTCGCCGGTGAAGACGGCTGTCGAGGCGTACATCAGCCTGGTCGTCCAGCTCCGCAGCAGGTTCTGCCTGGATGGAAGGATCAGGTAATCGTCGATTGAACGATGGGTCGCCCCGTCGCTGACGATCGCCTTCAGGGCCGGCTGGGCAGAGGCGGCTCCGAGCAGCACCTCCCCACCGAGCGAGGTCCCGAGCCCGCCGATTGAGCTGACGTTCTGCTCCTGCAGATAGGCCACCGCTGCTGCAACGTCGCGCGTCCCGTCCCAGTCGAAACCGTTCCCCTCCCCGCCGCTCTCTCCATGGCCGCGGAGGTCGATGGCGAGCACACCAAAGCCCTCATAGGCTAGCATATGGGCATAGGGACGGATATTCTCGCGTGACCCGGTGCCGCCATGGAGCAGCAGAATCGCCGCCCCATTCTGCGATGGGATGTACCACCCCTTCAGGCCGACACCGTCCTGAGTGGTGAGGGTGATCTCCTGAAACCCTGCCGGAGGGTCGCCGACCTCTGAAGGGAACCGGAGCGAGGCATACCCTCCAAAGCCGACGGGCAGGAGAAGGTAGAGGAGGCAGACGACGAGGAGGACACCGCAGATGATCGTTTTCAGTACCCTCATGCAAACCAGACCCTCGTATGATGTTCATCCACTCTGACCGCCACCATGACTCTCTCTTCTCCCGTCAGCACCGTAGTTTTTCAAGATGTTGCTCGGTATCGGAAGAGGGCCGGCACCGGGCGGATGTCTCTGATCTGTCAGGTTAATTATCGGTGAACCACCAATAGATCAGCAATGTATGCACAGCGCATGGGTTCTCTCCCCCCCTATCTCTTCGCCCGTATCGATGCGATGAAGGCAGAGAAGATCGAGCAGGGCGTCGACATCATCGACCTCGGCGTCGGTGACCCGGACCTCCCGACCCCGCCCCATATCGTCGAGGCCCTCTGTACGGCCGCACGGGACCCGAAGAACCACCATTACCCCTCGTACGCCGGGCTGCCGGCGTTCCGCTCGGCGGTCGCCGACTGGTTCCAGAACCGGTTCAACGTCACCCTTGACCCGAAAGATCAGATCCTCTCGCTGATGGGCTCGAAGGATGGGATCGCCCACATCCCCGAGGCTTTCGTGAACCCCGGCGACGTGGTGCTGGCCCCGAGCCCGGGCTACCCGGTCTACCAGACCTCGACCCTCTTTGCCGAGGGGACGATCCACGAGATGCCGCTCACTTCCGATCAGCAGTTCCTGCCAGTGCTCGACGACATCCCAAAGGAGGTCGTAGCGAAGGCGAAGCTCCTCTTCCTGAACTACCCGAACAACCCGACCTCGGCGGTCGCCCCGATGAAGTTCTACGACGAGGTCGTCGAGTTCGCCCGTGAGCATAACATCGTCGTCGTCTCCGACAACGCCTACTCTGAGATCTCGTACGATGGCTACAGGTCCCCCTCGTTCCTCGAGGCCGACGGGGCGATGGAGGTCGGTGTCGAGATGCACTCCCTCTCCAAGACCTTCAACATGACCGGCTGGCGGCTCGGGATGGCCGTCGGCAACGCCGAGATCCTCGCCGGCCTCGGCCGGGTGAAGACCAACGTCGACTCCGGGGTCTTCGACGCGGTTCAGCACGCCGGGATCGCGGCCCTTTCCGGTCCGCAGGACTGTATCGGCGAGGCATGCGCGGTCTACAAAGAGCGGCGCGACGTGCTCGTCAATGGACTCCGGTCCCTCGGCTACGAGGTGACCGCTCCGAAGGCGACCTTCTACGTCTGGATGCCGGTCGACGACTGCATGGCCTTTTCGGCCCGGCTGCTGAACGAGGCAGGGATCGTCGCGACCCCGGGCCTCGGGTTCGGCTCTTCGGGTGAAGGATATGTCAGGTTCGCCCTGACCAGGCAGGTGGAGCGGATCCAGGAAGCTCTGGATCGGATCGCGGGGATGAGCCGATGATCCTCCCCCCGCACCTCAGCATCAGGGGTGGCGACCTCTGTATCGGGGAACAGAACTGCGTGGACCTGGCCGAGCAGTACGGCACCCCGCTGTACGTGACCAGCGAGGACCGGATCCGAACGCAGGTGCAGGGCTACCGGGACGCCCTCTCCTCGTACTATCCCGACATCTCGGTGCTGTACGCGGCCAAGGCGAACGGCAACCTGGCCGTCTTCCAGATCCTGGCCTCTGAAGGGGCCGGTGCCGATGTCTTCTCCTCCGGGGAGGTGGCGCTGGCGCTGAAGGCCGGCATGGACCCGCACAAGCTCCTCTTCAATGGCAGCTCCAAGACCCTCGCCGACCTCGCCCTCGCTGTCGAGCTCGGGATCCGGGTCTCGGTGGACTCGCTCGACGAGCTCCACCAGCTCGACGCGGTGGCGGCCGAGGCCGGGAAGGTTGCCGAGATCGCGTTTCGGGTGAACCCGGCCCTCGAGGTGCCGACACACCCCAAGATCGCCACCGGCCTCGCCTCCAGCAAGTTCGGGATCCCGCACCAGCAGATCCCGGCGGCCTATGCCGAGGCGCTCGCCTGCAACAATATTCGACCGGTCGGGATCCATTGCCATATCGGCTCGCAGATCCTGGACGTCGCCCCCTTTGCGAAGGCTGCCGAGGTGATGGTCAGGATCGCCAAAGAGATCACCGACCTCGGGGTCAAACTCGAGTTCCTGGACCTGGGCGGCGGCCTCGGGATCCCGTACAACCACACCTCCGAGACAGCGCCGTCGCCGGCAGAGTACGCAGCGGCTGTGATGCCGGTCTTTTTAGCCGGGATCAGGGAGTGCAACATCCACCCAGAACTCTGGGTGGAGCCGGGGCGGTCCCTGGTCGCCGACTCGACGGTGCTGCTGGCCACGGTCAACTCGGTGAAGAAGGCCCACAAGACGTTCGTGAATGTAGACGCCGGGTTCAACCTGCTGATTCGGCCGGTGATGTACGACTCCTATCACGAGATCGTCGTGGCCAATCGGGCTGATCAGCCGATGGCCGGGACGTACACGGTCGCAGGGCCGATCTGCGAGACCGGCGACCTGCTGGCGGTGGACCGGGAGCTGCCGGCCGTCCAGGAGGGCGACCTGGTGGCCGTGCTGGACACCGGGGCCTACGGGTTCTCGATGTCCTCGCAGTACAACAGCCGGCCCCGGTGCGCCGAGGTGCTGGTCAGGGGTGGCGAGGCAGCCCTGATGCGCCGGGCCGAGACGGTCGACGACCTGCTGGCCCCGATGGTCCGCCCCCCCTGGCTGTAACCAGGAGAGTTCTGACAGCATGCAGTTCCACTACGCTCTGGTCGACGACCTGATGACAGGACCTGAGTTCGAGGCGAAGGTCGAGGCGCAGATCACGGCCTGCGGCGACCTGATCGACGAGCAGACCGCAGCGATGCTGGTGGTCCGGGACGCCGGCCGTCAGCACCTGAAGATCCGGGACCTGGCCGGCCGGTCCAGCCTGGTCCTCTTCTTTGCAAGGCTCCTCTCAGTCACCCCGCCGCACACGTTTACGCGCAAGGACGGGAGCGAGGGTTTGGTCTCGACGATGACGGTCGGTGACGAGTCGGGCAGGGCCGAGGTGACGCTCTGGGACGAGCGGGCCGAGGGCGCGGCCGAGCTCGAGGTCGGCGAGGTCTTTGAGATCATCGCGAAGCGTTCCGAACGGCGGGCCGGCGAGTTCACCCTGATGGCCCTGCAGAAGGCGGCCTGTGAGATCCGGTGCCAGGTGCCGCAGCCTGTGCAGGAGGGGGAAGACGCCCCCCCCGAACTGGTGGTCAGGCTGCTGGCCCTGGAACAGCCGCGGACCTTCTCGCGGCGGGACGGGACCACCGGGGAGATGGTTGGGGCCCTGATCGGCACTGAAGCCGGGACGGCCCGGCTGGTCTGCTGGTATCCCCCGCTCCTCGACGGGTTTTCAGCCGGGGAGGTGATAAAACTGGTCGGGGCGACCAGGAACCGCCGCTCGGAAAAGCCCGAGTACCTGATCAGCGAGACCGGAGAGATCACAGCCACCGACCAGGAGGTGACCGTCCCGATGACCTCCCTCTCGGCGCTGGTCCCGGACCAGACCTTCTCGGTTTCTGGGACAGTCCGGGCGATCCACCCGGCCCGAGAGTTCGTGACCAGGAACGGGGACCGGTCCTGGGTGCGGAATCTGATCATCGGGGACCAGGAGACCGAGGTGCCGGTGGTGCTCTGGGGGGACCATGCCCTGCTGGGAATCAGTGTCGGCGAGGACCTCTCCCTGTACCATCTCTCCGCCCGAAACGGCCGGTCGGGCTCCCTGGAGTTGAGTGCCGGCTGGGGGAGTGTCGTCGTCACTCCGGCACCCCCGCCTGAGGAGGTGACCCTTTCCGGGACGGTGATCGTGACCGGGGCCGGCACCTTCCTGGACACCGACGACGGCCGGTACCTGCTGACCGACGGGGCGCCGCACGGACGTGAAGTGGAGATGACCGGGGTGCTGCAGGGCTACCGGCTTACCCCGGTCAGCACCCGGCTGCTGGTTCCCGACTATGATGCGGTGAAAGAGCGAATCAAACGCCTTATCGATGACTGAATGGGAGCTTCCCCCCGGGGAGGATCGAATACTTTCACCCTGCATGGTCGCCTGGCTATATGCCCTGAGGTGGATAGTATATATGGTGAAACCGGGAATGCCTGATCGGCGCCCGGCGTCTATCGATACGGGCCGGTGCTGAGCACTCGCCCGGAGGTACATTACATGGCAGCAGGACCGCTTGAAATTGAAGACCTGCCCGGTGTCGGCCCGACCACGGCCGAGAAGCTCCGCGATGCAGGATTTTTGACCGTTGAGAGTATCGCAACGGCCTCCCCGACCGAACTTGCAGAGGCTGCAGAGATCGGCGAGGCGTCAGCCAAGAAGATCATCAAGGCTGCTCGTGAGATCGCCGACATCGGGGGGTTCAAGACCGGACAGGACGTCTTTGAACAGAGAAAGAATGTGCGCAAGTTGAAGACGCTCGTCCCAGACTTCGACGAGTTGCTTGGGGGTGGCGTTGAGACACAGGCCATCACCGAGGTTTACGGTGAGTTTGGATCAGGGAAGAGTCAGATCGTCCACCAGCTGGCCGTGAACGTCCAGCTCCCCGAGAGTGTCGGCGGGCTGAACGGCTCGGCGATCTATATCGATACCGAGAACACGTTCCGGCCAGAACGTATCGAACAAATGGTGGCAGGGCTTGACTTCCCTGAACTCGAGCTTCCCGACTTTGAGGAGTTCCTCAACAACATCCATGTGGCCAGGGCACACACATCAGACCATCAGATGCTACTGATCGACACGGCCCGCGAGCTGGCTGCAGAACTGAAGAACAGCGACCGCCCGGTGAAGATCTTCATCATCGATTCGCTGACCGCCCACTTCAGGGCCGAGTACGCCGGCCGGGGCACCCTCGCCACACGGCAGCAGAAGTTGAACCGGCACATGCATGAGTTCTTCAAGCTGATCGACGAGCACAACGCCGTCGGTCTGGTCACCAACCAGGTGATGTCCAACCCGGCGGTCTTCTTCGGGGATCCGACCAAGCCGATCGGGGGGAACATCGTCGGCCACACCGCGACCTTCCGACTCTACCTGCGCAAGAGCAAGGGTGGAAAGCGTATCGCCCGGCTGGTCGACAGTCCGAACCTGCCCGAGGGGGAGGCTCCCTTTATGGTGGAGGAGGGTGGTCTCAAGCCGTGCTGAAGGTCGTCGTCACCGACGTCGACGGGACGATCACCGATCAGCGCAGACGGATCAGCACCTGCGCGATCGAGTGCATCAGAACCCTCGTCGATGCCGGGGTTGGGGTGGTGCTCGCCAGTGGCAACACCCCCTGCTTTATGAACACGCTCACGAAGATGATCGGCACCGACGGCACGTTCATCGGAGAGAACGGTGGGGTATACCGGATCGGGTTCACCGGGGATCTGCAGATCCATGGCGATCAGCAGGTCTGCTGGGACGCTTACTACCTGCTCAAGGCTCACTTTGACCGGCAGGGGGTTGCCCTCGAGCTCTTCGGGGCAAAGGAGCGGTACGCCGACCTGGCGCTCGCCAGGAACGTCCCCGTGGAGGAGGTCCGTGAACTCCTCTCGAACAGCCCGGTGCAGGTGCTCGACACCGGATTTGCGATCCATCTGCAGTCGCTCTTCATCAGCAAGGCGACGGCACTGGAACAGCTTGCTTTAGCACTCGATCTCCCTGCAGACCAGATCCTTGCAGTGGGGGACTCAGAGAACGACATCCCGATGCTGCAGTGGGCCGGCACCGGTATCGCGGTCGCCAACGCCAGGCCGGCCGTTCAGGCGGCGGCCACCCGGGTGACCGCTGCACGATATGGCGAAGGGTTCGTGGAGGCGGTCAGGCACGCCCTCCCGTCACTTTTTTAGAGGGATCGAACCTTTCGTTTCGGAAAAAAGGTCTATTGACCTGATTATTAAAAATGGATTATGCGGATGGTGACTTGGAGAGGAACCGGTCCACAACGATATAGTCCTTGATGTCCTTGACCGCTTCGAACGGGATCAGCATACGGTCGCCGTCGATCCGGTATCCCGTCGCATCAAAGGTGCTGTCAGGCTTGACGATCAGATCGATCACCTGTCCGCTGTCCAGGTCAACCATCACGTTCTTGAGGGTGCCTATCACCATACCATCGTTGCTCATCACTTTTTTTCGGGAGAGGCTCCGTGAGAATGTACTGACCATAAAAAAATGTCTAAACTATTAGTATTTATAATGGTGATATGCGAGGTGACGATCTCCATGGTCTTTCCTCCCGGGATCCCGGATCCTGTTCACATTTTCTGTCAGATCCGATGAATGGTGACCATCTTCTGTCGAAGATCCTTGATGTGAGATCGGTCTGATTCATGACGCACCCCTGCGCCGGCCCGGTCATCCGGGTCATGGCCTCGCCTCCTATCGCAGGCTGGAATGCTGTAATGGCAGATCCGATTGGTTTATGTCTGGCATGACACATGTTAGCATAGTACGGAGAGAGGGGCGATGACCATGAACCATGATCTGCGGAGACTGTTATCCGATCTGAAGGAGGGTCACCGGCTCGGTGAAGATGAGGCGCTCCTCCTCTTTTCAGCCCGGGGCCGGGATGTCTGGGCGATCGCAGCGGCGGCCGATGAACAACGGGAGGCAGTGGCCGGCGATCTGGTCACCTATGTCAGAAACCAGAACATCAATGTCACCAATCTCTGCGTCAATGCCTGCGGTTTCTGCGGATTCTCAAAGAAGCCCGGCGATGACGGGATATATTATCACAGCCGCGAGGAGATCCAGCAGAAGGCGGCGCTGGCGAAGAGCCGGGACGTCTCCGAGATCTGCACGGTGAGCGGGCTGCACCCGGATTTCACGGCTGAGTCCTATATCGAGATCTACCGCTGGATCACGAAGGCGGCGCCGGGGGTCCATCTCCATGCGAGCAATCCGATGGAGGTTGCGTACGGGGCCGAGAAGAGCGGGATGAGCACGAAGGAGGTGCTGGCCGGGATGAAGGCGGCCGGCCTCTCTTCGATCTGCGGGACCGCGGCCGAGATCCTCGTCGACCCGGTCAGGGACACGATCTGTCCGGGAAAGATCAGGACCGACGAGTGGGTGCGGATCATCAAAGAGGCACACTCCCTGGGCATCCCCAGCACCGCGACGATCATGTACGGTCACTGCGAGACCGATGCCGACCGGGTCCGGCACCTGGCGATCCTCCGGGCGATCCAGGATGAGACCCACGGGTTCACCGAGTTCGTTCCGCTCTCGTTCATCCACATGAACACCCCGATCTATCGACAGGGGCTCGCCCGGGCCGGGGCGACCGGGAGGGAGGATCTGTTGATGGTCGCGGTCGCCCGTCTCTTCCTCGACAACTTCACAAATATCCAGGTTTCGTGGGTGAAGGAGGGGATCAAGATGGCGCAGCTGGGTCTCATCGCCGGTGCCAACGACCTGGGCGGCACGATGTACGAGGAGAGCATCTCGAAGGGTGCCGGCGCGACCAACACCGATTATCTCGATCCTGCAGAGATGCAGCGGGTGGCGGAAGATATCGGGAGGACGCTCGGGCGCCGGACGACGCTCTACGACCTCTGCTGACTCTGAAAAAAGTCCATCTCTCGTCAAAGACCCATCATGTGATGAATATCCGGTTCTTTGACGACGATCTCTGATCTCCGCTCGCTATCAGAATTAATCTATCAGGACACCCTGTCCGAAGTCGATCAGTCAGTCGGAAAGACACGGAGCACATCTGACTGGGTCAGGATCCCGACCGGGTGTCCGTTCTCGACAACGATCAGCCGGCCGATCTCCCGCTCCTTGAACCGCTTCACCACCTCGAAGAGGCGGACCCCGCCGTCGGCCTCGATCACGTCGGGGGTCATCACCGTCGAGACCGGTTCGCTGGTCGGCTTCCCCTCGTCGATCGCCCGGATCAGATCGGAGATCGTCACGATCCCCTTCATCGCCCCGTCATTCATCACCGGGGCCCCGTGGATGCTCCTGGTGTTGAAGAGATGGACCGCTTCGGCGATCGTCGCACTGGTGGAGAGCGTCAGGAGCGGTGTCGACATGTAACTGCGGATCGGCAATTTTGGGAGTGAGATCATCTCTGAGATCGAGATGATCAGCCCCTGGTCAACCTCGTCCTTCCCAAAGACCTCGCCCCGGACGAAGAGCTTGTTCACCGGCGTCGGACCGATGGCCACCTGGTCGCCGATCTCAAATCCCTTCACCGACCCGATCACCTTCACCACCGCATGGCAGACGTCTGGGTGGCAGAGAGTGGTGAAGTCGATCTCGGTTGCAGAGACACCCGGGAGTTCCGCTCCCTGCCTGGTGATCCTGACCTTGGCCTCACCGTCTGCAGCTGATATGCTCAGCTCCTTGTAGGCCCGAGCGGTCGGATTGTATCCCCCTTTGGGCCCCGGCACCCCGTCGACCAGTTCGAGCGCCTTCAAGGCCTGCATCTGGTTCCTGATCGTCCCCGGGTTCCGCTTGATCACCTCAGCGATCTCCTCACCTTTAATCGGGTGCGAGTGCTGGTGATAGAGGGTGATCAGCGTGATCAGGATGTCCTTCTGGATGAGCGAAAGATCCATAATGATTAATCATACGGTTCTCTTAAATAGGTTAGCGCACCGGCCATCTTTTGATCAGAGCAGGGCCAGCCAGGACCAGGCTCCAGCGGCTGCGCAGCCGAGGAGAAAACCGATGATGGTGCCGCCGTTTAGGGGTGGCAGCCCGGCCTGGGGTTTTCCTGTGTTCACGAACCAGAGGAGCACTGCGAGCCCTACTACGGACCCTGCCATCGCTCCGAGCGCAGGCAGGTTCAGCCCGAGCGGCAGCGTGGCCGGGAGGAAGACCGCGGCAGAGACAACCAGGATCGAGGGCATGATCAGATCCCCCATCCCGATGATGAACGCCCCGCGCTCCCCGTCCCCACCGAGGTCGCCGACCCCGTCCCTGATGAACGAGTAGTCCCGCTTCTTGGGGACCACGAAGAGGATCGGGGTCTTGAGACCGATCACACCCTCAGCCAGGGCGATCATGTGCTTGGTCCGGTAGACCGAGATCGCATCGTAGACGGCCAGCAGCACCAGCAGCAGCAGTACCGGCAGCAGCCCGAGCGAGACCCCGAAGATCGCCGCGACCCCGGCCCCGAGCAGCAGCCCGAGGCCGTCGATCACGTACCATTCTGGGTACCGGTACAGCAACAGCGAGGCCAGGGCCCCGAGAATGACAGCCAGCCCGAGGCCGAGGAGCGGATCAGGCAGCAGGGGAAAGACGAGGGCCTGGAAGATGTACACGAACGTCAGCCAGATCGAGAGACCGATCACCGCGGAGATCACCCTGAGGTGGTTGTACTTGATCAGCACCAGCAGAAAGAGCGTGAAAGCCAGCATGATCACGATGAAGATCACCGGGTCGGCGAGCGAGGTCGGGTCTTCAAAGGCAGTGATCCCTGCGCTCTTCATCAGCGGGGCGAAGAGTACGGCCCCGGCCTCTACGATCAGCAGCATCAGCAGGATACCGATGAATGGGATCAGGTTGGTTGGCTTCATGGATAGGTAACTTAAAATATACACCGCCATTACCTAAAAGTATGGATATACGCGAATCTCTTCCTGATATCATTCTGACCATTGTCCTGGTCATTTCGACCCTGGTGCTGGTCTTCCGGCTCTGGCAGGATGTGACGATCGCGGTCGCTGCCACGCTGATGATGCTCGCCCTGGGCGGCCTCTTCCTCTCGTTTGGGGCCAAGATCTCAATACTCGACAATACACTGATCGTGCGCGAACGATCGATGCGACTGAACCTCGAAGAGTCCTCCCAGATGATGAGCGAGAAGTACGAGACGACCGTGGCGCAGATCGATGCGATCATCCAGGACTTCTCGCGCAGGATGTACCGCTGACATGGGCGTCGCTCTCCGTGAGGTACTGACCGAGTACAAACATCCCCGGACCTGGGAGAACCTGGCCGGAACCGCCGCCATCGACGGGAACAATGCTCTCTACCAGTTCCTCTCGATCATCCGCCAGCCCGATGGCACCCCGCTGATGGACAGTGAAGGGAGGATCACCTCCCATCTCTCCGGGGTCTTCTTCCGGACGCTCAGGTTCCTCGAGAAGGGGATCCGGCCGGTGTATATCTTCGACGGCAAACCTCCCGCCCTGAAGCAGGAGACGATCGAGAGCCGGCGGGAGGTGAGACGGGAGGCCGGCGTCCAGTGGGAGGCCGCCCTGGCACGGGGAGACCAGGAGGAGGCGTACAAACAGGCCCGTGCCTCCTCCCGGGTCACTCCTGAGATCATCGCCACCTCCCGGCAGCTGCTGGCCCTGATGGGCGTCCCCTGTGTGCAGGCCCCCTCTGAGGGGGAGGCTCAGGCTGCCGCGATGGCCGCTTCAGGGGCGGTCACCTACGCCGTCTCGCAGGACTACGACTCCCTCCTCTTCGGGGCCCCGTTGCTGGTCAGGAACCTGACCATCTCGAGTAAACGACGGGTGCAGGGGAGGACGATCGCGGTCCAGCCCGAATCGATCAGGCTCGAGGAGGTGCTGCAGGGGCTTGGGCTCACCCGTGAGCAGTTGATCGAGGCCGGCATCCTGATCGGTACCGACTTCAACCCCGGCATCAGGGGGATCGGGCCGAAGACGGCGCTGAAGATCGTGAAGAAGGACGGGTTTGCCGATACGATCGCGGAGAAACTACCGGACTTCGATCCGTCCCCGATCCAGCAGTTCTTCCGCTCCCCACCGGTGATCACCGACCTCTCCCTGGACTGGCAACCGCCTGACCAGGCAGGGATCGAGGACCTCCTCTGCGGGGAGTACGGATTTGCAGAGGAACGGGTCAGAACAGCACTCCAGAAGGTCAGCGGTCCTCCGGGGCAGAAGACCCTGGACCGCTGGTTCTGATCTTTTTTAAAGAAAAGGATGTACGTGCCGGGATGGATTCCCCGGAGACGCTATTCGTGAGCAGAACTGCCAGCCGCCGGATCGGGCTCCCTTCTCTCTCGAACGATCACCGAGAAGACGAAGGCGGCGACGGAGAGCACGAGTCCTGCCAGTGTGGAGACATGGAAGCCATTCATGAGCGTGCCGAGATCAAGGTCGGAGAAGGCCACAATGCCTCCTCCTGCAGTTGTGATCGTAAAAGTCGCTGCATAGAGCGCAATACCGATAACACTTCCGAGATATATCGCCGTAACCATCAGGGATGACCCGGTACCTTCTTCACCACGTGGGGCGTAGTCCACAACTCTGCCGGCTACCGGTCCTCCGGCAAATCCCCAGAAAAGGCCCATCAGGATGAGGCCTGTTAAGAGCGGAACAGGTCCCATCTCCGGGAGAATCATCAGGTAGATACCGTTAACCGCAATCAACACAAGAGACGCCGCAAGAGCAAACGGTCTGCGGCCAATGCTGTCCGACCATCTCCCGAGCGGGATCCCGATGATCGCCGTGAGTGCTGGGGGGATCAGCAGATACAACCCGCTCACTGCCGTATCGAACCGCATGCCCGCCTGAAGGAAGAACGGCAGGAGATACAGGATCCCAGCGTAAACGATATTCATGATGAGAAATGCGAGGAATACCGCAGTGAACTTCCATGCGGTAAAGACCCGAACATTGATCAGCGGCGCTGTACACCGGAGTTCCTGAACGAGGAACGCGATGGTGCACGCGAAACAGAGGACTGAGCCGAGCAGTATCTGCTGATCGGTGATGCCCAGATGGGGAATGCGTTCCAGGGTATAAACCCCGGATGCCATCATGCCAAAGAGTGCGACAGCGCCGGTGAGATCGAACGGCTGTTTTTTCCGGGTGATGTCCTCTGGAATGACATGCAGGGCAAACGGCAATGCAAGGAGTCCTATTGGGATATTGATCAGGAAGACCCAGTGCCAGGAGAGATAGTGGGTGAGGAATCCGCCGATGGCAGGACCTGCAGCAAATCCGATGGAACTTGCCATGGTCATTGCCCCGAGGGACGTGCCCAGCATGGTGTTCGGGAGATATGTTACGCACAGCAGAGGTGCGGTTGCAGCGATCATCGCCGCTCCGATTCCCTGAAAAATCCTGGAGGCGAGAAGTATTCCAAAATCTGGGGAGAGTCCGCATGCCGCAGATCCGAGGGTGAAGACGAGGAGGCCGCCGAGGAAGATCTTCTGGAGAAGGCCGCGTTCTGCAATTTTTCCGAAGACGAGAATGAGTCCCGCCATCATTAAGAGATAGGTGATGACGACCCAGGAGATCGTCCCGGTATCGGTGCCGAATGATTCGGATATCTGCGGGAGGACAACATTCACAATGGAACCGTCGAGCCCGTCCAGCAGCATCCCGATTGTGGCAGCAACAAGGAGGAGTTTCTGATGCAGGGGGTCGACGATGATTCTGGACATGTGGGAAGATGGTCTGTTGAGAAGGCTCCTATATGTTTGCGTGATCGGTGTGGCGGATGGCCGGGATCGGGAGGATTCGCTTGATCCTCAATGGTATGCCGCTCCCCGGGAAAGTCGGCAGCGGTCTCGGAACAGATAGGGGTGGGGAGATGCCGGATTGTCCTATCTAGGCGGGAGAAGCACTGGGGGACGAAAGGATCGACCTGGCCCGTGCCGATATCGATCAACGAGAACGATGAAATAGTCTCCCGAGAATAAGAAGGACAACCGTATGTCTTCTCTTGAACTGCTCAAACAGAGGGCAAAAAGGCTGAAGTGCGATCTCTATGCGCTCTACCTCGCCCGGGGCGATTCACGAATCCCGTTGCATGCAAAGGTTGTCATCGTCCTGACAGTCGCCTATGCCCTGAGCCCCATCGATCTCATTCCGGATTTTATTCCGGTCCTCGGCTATCTGGATGATCTGATCATTATCCCCGCAGGCATCGCCCTTGCGATCAGCCTGATGCCGAAAAATTTGTTGGAAGAATATTGGGAGCGAGCAAAGACTGAGCTTCCGAATAAAAAAATTCTCAGTTGGGGAGGGTTCTTCATGATCGTCCTCGTCTGGTTGCTGATCCTCTATCTTGCCGTGAAGGTCGTGTTCTGGATATGGAGATGAGATGGTACGGATCAGATCGACAGGGAGTAAATGGATATGCCCGGGAGGGCCAAAAACCGTTTTTCGGAACACTCTCTAAAAGGAGGATTTGGGGCCCTGCCCGAAATTACCACTCTAATAATTGTTCCCAGTGTTCAGAGCTGCTTCCAGACGAACCGGAACCGCTGGAAGGCGGTGTAATGGCCGAGGACCCCGAAGAGACCGAGCACCCATCCGAGCTGGGTCAGCCCGTAGTACTGACCCGGGAAGATCATACCGAGGATCCCGGCCAGGATCACCAGCACCAGCCGGTCGGCCCTGCCGAGCAGACCGCCGTAGTACCGGCCGACCCCGACGGCCTGGGCCTGGGTGCCTATGTACGAGGACATCAGCACCCCGGTCAGGGCGAAGACCCCGAGCTGCCAGGAGACCGCACCGCCGGCGAAGATGCCGGTGATGATGAAGATGTCGGCGTACCGGTCGATCGCATGATCGAGGAAATCCCCTTTCTTGGACTGGAGGTTGCCGGCCCGGGCCACCGCCCCGTCCAGGGCATCGAAGACGGCGTTCAGGGCGACCATCACGACCCCGAGGCCGAGCGAGCCGGCATAGAATGCGACCCCTGCCCCGCCAGCCGCGAAGAACGAGAGGATCGTCAGGGCGTTGGGGGTCAGGTGCAGTCTCTGTGCCAGGGCGACGAACGGGGGGAAGAATCGGGCCACATGCGGGCGGTACGAGTCGAGGGTCATAGCAGGTCTCCGAGCATCGCCGACCAGTCGATCGATCCGCAGGATGGGGGGACCGTTCCGCTGACGAACCCCTCGATCAGGTCGGCGCAGTCCTCCGGCGAACGATCGGTGGTATCGATCTCCAGCAATTTCTCTTCTCCATGGATATCGTAGGCCTCGGAGAGGATCAGGTCCATCGCCTCGGCCTCGCAGTTCTCCCGGATCTTCCCGGCACTGTACCCCCGGCCTTCCAGTCTGGCTCTGAGTCGGTCGGGCCGGCACCGGAGGACCACCACCCTGTCACAGGCGAGAAGGTGGACGAGGTGCCCCTCGATGAACGGAGCGGTCGGCGTATACTCGTCTGCCCAGGCGTCGGCGTCCACGATCCTGGCGTCGCGATCCTCGTCCGTGCCGGTGAGGTACGGCTCCATCGTATCGTTCTGCCGGATCACCTGATGCCCCCGGCTCCGCAGCACCTCACTGACCGCACTCTTACCCGTCCCCGGGGTCCCGGTGATTCCGCAGATCATAGCCTGTTGATCTCTTCGATAAAGCGTTCGTTCTCCCATGCATCCCCGATCGAGACCCTGACATAATGGTCGCCGAGGCCGGGGAACGATCGGCACGACCGGATCAACACCCCATGGCCGGCCAGGGTCGCGACGACCTCGTCTGCGGTATGGGGGGCCACGTCGATCATCAGGAAGTTCGCCTCTGACGGCAGCACCGGGAACCTGACCGCAGACCGGACCTGTTCTCGCCACTCCAGCACATGACGAAGCGTCCTCTCCTGGTGTTCATGATCGGCGAGGGCCGCCACCGCGGCGGCAGCCGAGACCGACGAGATCCCGGAGAACGGGGTCGCGGCCTTCTGATAGAACGGCTCCAGCCAGGCAGGGATGAACGCGTAGCCCACCCGCAGCCCGGCCAGCCCGAAGATCTTGGACATCGTCCTGCCGACGATCAGGTTCTGGTAGTCGTCCATCAGCGGGCGGTAGTCGTCCCCGGCAAAGTCCACGTAGGCGTTGTCGAGGAAGAGCATGCAGTCACCGATCCCGTCGAGCACCTCCCGCACCTCCGCCGGCGTGGTCATCGTGCCCGTCGGGTTGTTCGGGGTGCAGAGGAACGCGACCCTGGCGCCTGTACAGGCCCGGGTGAACGCCGGGATGTCGACCGTGAAGTCATCCTTTCGCTGGACGTTCTCGACGATCGCTCCCTGCCCGGCTGCAGCGATCCCGTAGAACGAGAAGGTCGGCGTCGAGACGACGACCCGGTCCCCCTTCTCCACAAAGCAGCGGAGGACAGCCTCGATGATCCCGTCCATCCCGTTACCGACGACGAATGTGTGGTCCCCGTGGAAGCGTTTCAGCGCCTCTATCAGATCGGTCATTCTGTTGTCCGGGTAGCGGTTCACGGTCGCGAGGGCTGCAACCCCAGCGCTGACCGCCGCAGTAGATGGCGGGAACGGGTTCTCATTGGAGGCGAGACGGGCGATCCGTCCCTCCTCGCCTTTCTTATCGGCCGCTGTTGTACGTGCGGCGTAGACATATCCTGGACCGGTCCTGAGGTAGGGCCTAATCGAGGGCTGCAAGGAGTACTCCGGTCACGGTCTCGATCTCCTCAGGGGTGATCACCAGCGGCGGCACCAGCCGAAGGTTGCCGTCTGCAGCGCAGTTGATCAGCACCCCGTGCTCTCTGCAGGTGTCCCTGACCTCGGCACACCGGTCTCCGAGGGTGAGCCCGATCATCAGCCCTCGTGACCGGGGGTTGTAGGCCGCGAGCGCCTTATGGAACTGCTCGCCCTTCGCAGGCACCTCCGGCAGCACCTCTTCGATCACATCGATGGTGGCCAGGGCTGCCGCACAGGCGATCGGTCCGCCTGAGAAGGTGGAGCCGTGCTCGCCCTTCTTGAACTCGATGCCGTCGCGGGCGACCAGGGCCCCCATTGGGAACCCGCTCGCAATCCCCTTGGCGAGGGTCACGATGTCGGGCTTCACCCCAGTGTGCTCGATCCCAAGCCACTTCCCGGTCCTGCCCATCCCGGTCTGGACCTCGTCGACGATCATCAGAGCGTCGTGTTCGTCGCAGCACTCCCGGATCCCCTTGAAGAACGAGTCCGGCGGGATCAAAACCCCGGCCTCCCCCTGGATCGGTTCGACGATCACACCGGCGGTCTGGTCATCGATCGCTGCCATCAGCCCGTCCAGGTCGCCGTAGTCGACGAAGGTGCAGGCCGGTTCGAGCGGCAGGAACGGTTCCCGGATCCCCGGCTTGTACGTGACCGCGAGCGCTCCCATCGTCCTTCCGTGGAACCCGTGGGAGAACGCGACGAACTTCTTCTTCCCGGTGCTGATCCGTGCGAGCTTCAGGGCTCCCTCGTTCGCCTCGGCCCCCGAGTTCGAGAAGAAGGCCTTGGCATAGCCGGTGATCCCGACCAGCCGTTCCGCCAGCTCTGCCTGGTGCGGTACATAATACAGGTTGGAGCAGTGGATCAGTTCCTGTGCCTGTGCACAGATCGCCTGCACCACGGCCGGGTGGCAGTGGCCGGTGGAGCAGACCGCGATCCCTGCCACGCAGTCGATGTACTCGTTCCCTTTATCGTCCCAGACCCTCGAGCCCCTGCCCCGCACCAGCATCATATCGCGGGTATTGGCAGGCATGTAATAACGTGCGTCGAGGGCTTTGTAATCCTCTGTAATCATCCTCATTCACCTGTTTGTTTGTTCACTCGTACTCAATCGTCGCCGGTGGTTTGGGAGTCACGTCGTAGACGACCCGGGCGACCGAGGGGATCTCGGCCGTGATCCGAGAGGCGATCTTGAAGAGGACCGGGTACGGCACCTCGAGCGGGTCGGCGGTCATCCCGTCGCGGGAGTTGACCGCCCTGACCGCCACGATCCAGCCGTGGAGCCTGATGTCCCCCTTGACCCCGGTCCCGAGCCCGACCAGTGCCGCAAGGCACTGCCATGGGCGGAACTCCTCGACCAGTTCCTCCTCTGCGATCGCGTTCGCCTCGCGGATCACCGCGACCTTCTCGCGGGTCACATCGCCGATGATCCTGACCGCGAGCCCCGGGCCAGGGAACGGCATCCGGTGCTGGATCTCCCGCGGCAACCCGAGCGCTCCGGCCACGTCCCGCACCTCGTCCTTGTAGAGGTCGCGGAGCGGCTCGAGCACCTGGGTGAAGGCGATCCCGAGCGGCATCCCGCCGACATTGTGGTGGCTCTTGATCCCGCCCTCGCTCTCGATCCGGTCGGGATAGATTGTCCCCTGCAGCAGCACCGTCGCCCCGGTCTTCTCGGCCTCCCGTTCGAAGACCCTGATGAACCGTTCGCCGATGATCTTCCGTTTCGCCTCGGGATCGCTCACCCCGGCCAGGGCGTCGAGGAACTCGTCCGCCGCGTCGACGATCCGGAGGTTCAGGTGGCCGAAGAGCTGGCGTATCCGTTCGGTCTCCCCCTTGCGCATCAGCCCGGTGTCGACATAGATCGGCTCGAGCCGTTCCCCGATCGCCTGTGCGGCCAGGGCTGCACAGACCGAGGAGTCCACCCCGCCTGAGAGGGCCATCACGACCCTGGCATCCCCGGTCAGTTCTCTGATCTCGCTGACGGCCTGCTGAATAAATCTCTCTGTATTGACCATAGTATTTCTTCTCCGCTCATATCCTGCAGTCTTTATGCAGTCTTCTTGTTCTTTCTGCACGCACTGACGAACCCGAGGAATGCCGGCGCCGGCCTGGTCGGTCGGGACCGGAACTCAGGGTGGAACTGGGTGGCAAAGAAGAACGGGTGGCCGGGGAGTTCGCAGATCTCCATCCGTGGACCGTTCTGCCCGGAGAAGGTCAGCCCTGCCTCTTCGAGTGCCGGGATCTCCTCAGGGTTCACCTCGTACCGGTGCCGGTGCCGTTCGGTGATGGTGCTGCACCGATACAGCTGCTCTGCGATCGTCCCGGCCCTGACCGTCACCGGGTAGTTCCCGAGCCGCATCGTTCCGCCCAGGTCGTCGACCCCTTCCTGTTCCGGGAGGATGGCGATCACATGCCGGCCCGGTCCGATCTCCTCTGAGCAGGCATCTTTCCAGCCGAGCACGTTCCGTGCGAACTCGACCACGGCCAGTTGAAACCCGAGGCAGAGACCGAGGAACGGGATGTCATGCTCCCGTGCATACTGGATCGCCTGGATCTTCCCTTCGATCCCGCGAACCCCGAACCCTCCGGGGATCAGGATCCCGTCCACATCGGCCAGCTGACCGGGTTCGTAGCGTTCGGCGTCCAGCCAGACGATCTTCACCTCGGTGGCGAGCGCCCTGCCGGCATGCTTCAGCGCCTCCTTGATCGAGAGGTAGACGTCCTCGATCCCGTACTTGGAGACGATGGCCACCGTGATCCGCGAGGTGTACTCCCGTGCGACCACATTGTACCACTCCTCTGCGGCCTCCCGCTTGTCGAGGTGCAGGTGCTTGGTGATCGCATCGGCGAGACCCTCCTTCTCCAGTTCCACCGGCACCTGGTAGATGTCAGGGGCGGTGGTGGCGCTGATGACGGCCGGTGCGGCGACGTCGCAGAACGAGGCGATCTTCCGCTTGGTGTGCAGCCCGATCGGATGCTCGCTCCTGCCGACGATCATGTCCGCGTAGAGTCCGGCCTCCCGGAGTGCCTTCACCGAGTGCTGTGTCGGCTTGGTCTTCATGTCCCCCATCGTGTCCTCAGGAACCAGGGTCACATGGATCAGCACCATCTCGTCCCTGGGCAGCTCCCCGCGCATCTGCCTGACCGCCTCGAGGAACGGCATCGACTCGATGTCGCCGACGGTGCCCCCGACCTCGACCAGGCAGATCTCGGCCGGCCCATCCTCGTCCCCCTCGGTGGCGGCCCGCTCGATCCGGCATTTGATCTCATCGGTGATATGCGGGATGATCTGGACCGTGTCCCCGAGGTAATCCCCGCGCCGCTCCTTCTCGATCACCGACCGGTAGACCTTGCCGGTCGTGATATTGTGCGGTCCTGATAGTTCGATATCCAGAAACCGCTCGTAGTTGCCGAGGTCCAGGTCCACCTCGCTCCCATCGGCCAGCACGAAGACCTCGCCATGCTGCGCGGGGTTCATCGTCCCCGCATCGATGTTCAGGTACGGATCGATCTTGACGGCCGTGACCCGATACCCCCGGTTCTTCAGGATACGCCCGATGGATGCGGCTGTGATTCCTTTCCCGAGGCCACTCATCACCCCGCCGGTCACTATGATGTACTTCACGATCTGTCTCCCAGTGGGTACTCTGTATGCTTTTTATATTCAATTAGTGTTCGCATCAGCGGGTCTCTGTCTCGTCACTGCGTAGGCTGCGGTGGTGCGGGAGAGCGGCTTCTCCGAATCCCCGGCAGAGACCGTCCCCTCTGCGAAGATCACATTCCTCCCCCGCTTTACGATCCTCCCCCTGGCCACGATCGTCCCCCCGTTCACCCCGCGGAAGAAGTCGGTGGTCGCTGATATCGTCGCGATCCTCTCCCCCGGGAGAAGGCCGGGATAGATGGCCAGCACCATCGCCTCGTCGGCGAGGGCGGTGTACAGGCCGCCCTGCAGCCAGCCCTCGCCGTTCTGCATATCCGGCCGGACCACCATCGAGAGTTCGCCATGCCCCTCGTCCATCGCGACCACGTCGATCCCCATCAGTGCAAAGAACGGGTTGGCCTTCGCCCCCTGTTCCTGAAGCGCAGTACAGTAGTTGTCCATCTGATCAGGTTCAGGCGGGCGGGGAAAAAAGGTTTACCTGACGGCCTGCATAGTGAATGGCATGGAATCTGACACCCTGGCGCGGATCGAACAGATGCTCGGCGACCTGGTCTGGCTGAACGCCGTCATCGCCACAGAACTGATCCAGATCACCGAGAACTCCTCCTCGATCCTCCGCAAGGAGGCGCCCCCGGAGACCTGCTTGGAGGACCATAACGCCATTCGGGCGGAGGCTCTCAGGATCGCCGGCCAGTACAGCCAGAACGGGGCGCTGCACCGGCACCTGAACCGGCACCAGTGACCGGAGTTCCGGTTGGGTGCATCGATAATGTTAATGAGGTCACCATTCCAACTCTTCTCCAGTATGGAGCGGCTATCAGCAGCGAGACCTGCTGCCGGGGCAGCGGCAGGACCGGATCCGAGAGGGTGCACCCCCTGATACCTGCACCGGTGGATGAGCGGGCCTGCACGGTGATCATCCCCGCCTACAACGAGGAGGGCCGGATCCTCCCGCTCCTCGCCAGCCTGGAAGCATTCCCCTGGACGGTGATCGTCGTCTGCGACGGCACCGACCGGACGGCCGATGCGGTCGAGACCTTTGCGGCAGACCACCCGGGGATGGCCCTCACCTGCCTCCGGTTCGATCACCGGCTCGGCAAGGGGGGCGGGGTGCTGGCCGGCATCAGGGCTGCAACGACGGGGTATGTCGGTTTTCTGGACGCAGACGGGTCAACGGCCCCTGACCAGATGGCCCGCCTCTTCGATCAGCTCGGCGAGGTGGACGGGGCGATCGGCTCGCGGTGGGTGCCGGGGGCGATCCTCTCGGTACCGCAGGGTCTGCTCAGAAGGCTCCAGAGCAGGGTCTTCAACCTGCTGATCAGGCTCCTCTTTCACCTGAACTACCGGGACACCCAGTGTGGAGCGAAGGTCTTTCGTCGGTCGGCCCTGGCCGGGGTGCTGCCCCAGATGGTCTCGACCGGGTTTGAGTTCGATGTCGAGCTCCTCTGGCGTCTCTCCCGGGCCGGGTTCCGGGTGGCCGAGGTGCCGATCGTCTGGGCTGACCACGGGGGCTCCAAGGTCGGCGGGAGCGATGCTCTTTCGATGGCAGAGAGCCTGGTCAGATTGAGGTTCTCCGGACGCAGCGTATGAAGCGAGAGGAGGAGAAGAAGCGGGCGTTCTCGCTCTACCAGGAGGGAGCGTTCCAGGCGTCGCTTGATATCTGCACAGCCCTGGCCCTGAACGGGAAGGACCAGTCGCTCGAGGTGCTGGCGGCCACCAACCTCTTCGCCCTCGGCGCGCTCGAGGAGGCGGAGGCCCGGTTCCGCGACCTCGCCCTCCTGACCCCGGACTCCTCGTACGTCCACTCGTACCTCGGGAAGGTGCTGGCCGCGGCCGGCAACGAGGAGGCGACCGCCGAGTACATCGAGGCGGTCAGGCTGGACCCGGAGAACCAGGAGGCACTCAGGGCCTACGGTACCTACCTGGCCGGGAGGAACGATGCAGCCGGGGCCGTCCCGGTCCTCGCCCAGCTTGTCAGGCTCTCCGGCCGGGAGGAGGACGTCCGGGTGCTCGCTTCGATGCTGCTGGAGCAGGGGGACGGGGCGGCGGCGCTGGACCTGTACACCCGGTACCCCCCGGCAGGGGAGTGGCATACCTATATCGAGGCGCTGCTGGCGACCGGTGACCAGCCCGGTGCTCTCCGGGTGGCCGAGCAGGCGTACAGAAAGACCGGGGAGCAGCGGTACCTGCACCAGTACCTCTCGGCCCTCGCGGTGGTCGACCGGGAACGGGCGCTGGTCGAATATGAGGTCTACGCCGACGACGAGGCAGACCCTGCGGTCAGGTTCGACCACCTCCTCCTCCTCCGCGCCTCCGGCGACCTTGCGGGGGCATTGGAGGTGGCGACAACCCTGGTCGCTTCGGCCGGAGCCCCGGTCTATCACCTGGTCCGGGCGGAGCTGCTGGCCGCGCTCGACCGAAAAGACGAGGCTGAGGCCGCGTTCGTCGCGGTGATCCAGCAGGAACTTTCGTCGATGGAGGACCCCGAGACCCTGGACCTGCTGATCCGGCGGTACCGGGAGTTCCTGCTGGCGCGGTACGACCGCGCAACGGTGCCGGCCCGGTTCAAAGCCGTGATCGGGGACGGGGCGGACGTGGTCTCCCTCCTGGCCATGGCGGCCCTGTACACCTCGCTCAACGACCCGGTCGAGGCGCGATCCTGGTACTACCGGGCCTACCGTGCGGACTTCCTGAACGGCGGACTGCTCTATGCAGAGTTTCTGATCGGCACCGGGGACCAGCGCGAGTGCGAAAAGGTGGTCCTGTACCTGCTCGGCACCCTCACCCGGGTCGCCGATCTGGAACGGGTGGCGGCGGTGGTTCTCGACCAGCGGTACGGGATGTATCGCCTCCCGCGGCTGCTCGAACGGCTGATCGCCGGCTGTGAGGCCTCCCTGCACCTGCTCAGCTCGGCCGGCCGGGAGCTCTGTGCGGTCGCGTTCCTGGTCTCGGCCACCGATGCGTTCGAGGCCGGGCAGTATCCCCGGTGCAAGGAGTGCTGCCTCCGCGGCCTCGACCTGATGCCGGGTCATCCCCATTCCCTGCAGGCCGGGGACTTCTTCGCCCTGCTGGTCAGGTGCAAGGAGGAGTCGCTCGCCGATACGCCGGTGCTCGGGCAGCAGCACGCACCCGAGGTGCAGGTGACCGACCAGGTCCGACCACAGGAGTCCGGCCCCGACCTCGACCTCGATCCTGCCGAGGAGCAGGTGGTCGCGTTCCTCCGCACCCATACCCGTGCCGAGGAGCAGGACCTCCGGACCCTGCTCGGGACCCGACGGGTCTCCGGGATTGTGAACAGGCTTATTCGAAAGGCAGCCGCCGCAGGGGTGGAGATCATTGCAAAACAGGGTGTCGGGGAGAACGGTGAGATCTATGAGTACGTGGGACGATGAACCAGGGACCGCTGTCAGTGAACAGGAACGGTCGAAGTGTATCACAATGATCAATGCTCTGCGGCGGGGGACCGTCCCTGCGCTGGGGCTCTCTGAGCTGGCAGTCGGGCTCGAGGCCGAGGAAGGGGTGATCCGGCAGCAGCTCGCCTACGTGGCCGGCGGGGGCGGGGACCTGAAGTTTATTCGGGGAGACTACGGGGCCGGCAAGACGTTTCTGATCGCCCGTGCCCTCGAACTGGCCTCTGATCAGGGGTTCGTGACCGCCCATGTGGTGATCTCAGCAGAGACGCCTCTCCACCGGCTGCGAAGCCTGTACCAGCGGATCTGCGCGAATATGCGCCTCCCGACGGACGGCCCGGCCTTAAAGACCCTGGTCGACACCTGGCTCTTCGGGATCGAGGAACGGGTGATCGCTGTCAGGGGAACCGAACTTCCCGACGAGGTGCTGGAGACCGAGACGATCCGGGCGATCGAGGGTGCGCTGGCCGGGGTCAGCGCTGAGAACAGTGCCCTTGCAGCGGCGATCCGGACCTACTACCAGGCCAACAACAAAGCCGAGTACCCGCTGGCCCAGGCAGCCCTCGGCTGGATCGCCGGCGAGCCGAATGTCGGCAGGGCGTTCCGGCAGAAGGCTGGAATCAAGGGGGACGTCGACGATACGGTCGCCCTCTCGTTCCTCCGCGGGCTGGTCTTAATCATCTGCAGCGCCGGGTACGCCGGGCTGGCGGTTGCCTTCGACGAGGTCGAGACGACGCAGGGGCTCGTGCGGGCGCAGCGCGAGAAGGGATACGGCAACCTCCGGCAACTGGTCGACGGGCTGGACCGGGGGGAGATGGAGCACTGTTATCTCCTCTTCACCGGGACGCCGGCGTTCTTTGAGGGGTCGCGGGGAATCCGGTCCCTTCCGCCGCTGGCCGATCGGATCAGCCTGCCGGCCTCGGACGGCTACCGGAACCCGCACCAGGCCCAGATCGTGCTGGTCCCGTTCGATGCGCAGAAACTTGAGAAGGTGGCGTTGCGGGTGGCCGACATCTATGCGGCCGGCTGCGGCCTGGTGGACCGGGAACGGGTCTCGCACCGGTTCATTCGGGGGATGATCCGGTCGATGACCGCCAAGTTCGGCGGCCGGGTCGATGTGATTCCGCGGGTCTTCCTCCGCGAGTTTGTGGACGTGCTGGACAAGTGCGCCCTCTACCCCGAGTACGACCCGGCGACGTCGTACCAGGAGAGCCGGCTGCCCGAGGACCTGCGCGAAGAGGAGCAGGCCTTCATCAGCATGCAGTTCTGAGGCGATCGCCTCTCCTTTTTTTTAGAATTTTTCTTCTGGACGGAACGTCCCGTCGAAACGAAGCGATGAGAAAAACGAGTCGATAGCCCGGAGCAGATTCGAACTGCTGTCGGGGGATCCAGAGTCCCCCATGATTGACCACTACACTACCGGGCTTCCTGCCTCACTATATTTGCCCCTGTTCCTAATTAAGATGACGGCCTGGAAGCCGTCAGGTCCGCCCGGTTGCACCCTCTGCACCGACTACAGACCTCCTCGACCGGGTGGAAGCGTTCCCCCCTGTTGCAGAAGGCCTTGAGGTCATCCATGTCGCGTGTGAAGTAGACGTGCGGCACCAGGGCGATATGGGTGTACCTGCCGACTCTGACCCCGAGCTCGCCGGCGATCATCTGCTGCAGATTGACGAGCGCAAACATGTTGGCCCCTGACGCGGTCAGCATGTCGTTGGAGCGGAAGACCACCTTCATCTGCAGGGCCCCGTCCCTGATCACGCACTGGACCAGCTGCAGGCACGGGCAGTCCTTGACCTGCTCGTCGACGACTGGATTCCAGGTGATGGCCAGCGCCCGCCTGGTGGCCGGCGCCTCCTTCAGTTTCCTGATGATGTACGCGATCTGGTCGACCCGGACCGGTGCGTTATCGGCGGCGAGCCGGTCACCCCAGGCGAAGAGGCGGCCATGGTAGTCGTACTCAAAGACCCCGTCCGAGCCGTGCAACAGGTCGGTGGCATACTTCTCCATGAACCGGCGCTGGAACCGCGATCCGGTGCTGATCATCGGTTCGGTCGTGGGGTTCTCCACCTGCACTGCCAGTTCCTCGCACTCGATGGTCGCCTCGCCGTCCTCGGTGCCGAGCACCCATCCCTTCTCAAGGACAGCTTTCACTGCCAGTTCGTGGGCACGTGCCAGGTTCGGAGCGCTGATGATCCGCATAGCACTAGTAGGTGGGGGGTCGACCTCTAATAGATTACCTCCAAAAGATTCTGACTTGGAGAGACCTGAAGAAACTGAGATAGATCGGTACGAATGGTGCCGGCCGATAGTACCTGTGTCGATTTACGGAAAATACGTGGAGTATCGCTTAATTAGCCGGGAATATGAAGATTATTCCAAAATCTGACCGCACCGGTGTACACCAGAATACTACCATTTATATAGCAATAGTTGATTAAGTAGTACCTATCAATCGAGGGAGTGATCCAGGGAGAGGCTGGGCCCTGCAGGCCGGGTGTTCTCTTCATATCGACGCCGGATCCGTAGAAGCCCTGCTCATGCTTGGCGAGGGCCCCTCCCTGCGCACCGACCGCTCCCCTGCCAGGTGCCTCGGGCGCAGTGAACCAGGAGATGATCTATGAGGAGTGAGATTCTGTGCTGTTATATGGTGCTTGCAATGCTGCTTGGAGGGTCGCTTCTGGTCATCCATGCAGATGCGACCGTGAATATCCTGCCGCTCGGGGATTCGATCACGCGGGGCGGAACCTCCGCTGACTCTCCTTATCCCAGTTACCGGTACCTGCTCTGGAACTATCTGAAGACCGGCGGGTACGATGTCAACTTCATCGGCTCCACGACCTTTCCAACCTTCAGTTCGTTCTCATTCGACCAGAATCACGAAGGGCATGGCGGGTATACCACCGCGACAGAGCTGAGCGGAGACTCCTCCGACGACTCGCAGGCGAAACTCTCCAACTGGCTGAAGCTCTACACCCCTGACATCGTCCTCCTCCATATCGGGACCAACGATGTCATCCAGCAGGTGCCAGTCTCGCAGCGGCTCAGCAATGTCGGCCAGATCATCGATACACTCAGGGCGGACAATCCGAACGTCAAGATCCTGCTGGCGCAGATCATCCCGACCGGCGATACCTTCAGGAACCAGAACTCCGGGCTGATCGCCTACAACAACGCGATTCCAGCCCTGGCAGCGCAGAAGAGCACCACCCAGTCGCCGGTGATCGTGGTCGACCAGTACTCCGGCTATAATGGGTTTTCGGACAACCAGTACGACGGGATCCACCCGCAGACCTCTGGTGAGAAGAAGATGGCCGACCGCTGGTATGCCGCACTGGTACCGCTGCTCGGCGGCGGAAGTGTGACCCCAGGACCGACCCCGACGCCGACCACGTCGCCGTGGGACTCGCCACAGGCGATTCCGGGTTCGATCCAGGCTGCCGACTACGCATCCGGTGGCGAAGGCATCGCCTACCACGACACGACCACCGGCAACCAGGGCGGTGCATATCGGAACGATGACGTGGATATCGAGTACTCTTCGGTGGAGCAGGAGTTCGTGGTCGGGTACATCCGGTCCGGTGAGTGGCTCACCTATGATGTGAACGTCGCTTCAGGCGGGATCTACACGGTCAACTTCAGGGTCTCCTCCCCCTACACCGGGAGCACCGTCGACCTGGAGGTCGACGGGTCCGAGGTGACGATGATCCAGGTGCCCAACACCGGCGCTCATGATGTCTTCACCACGGTACAGCGGCCGATTTATCTGCCGGGCGGTCATCACACCCTGAAGCTCGACTTCGAGGGATCCTCCAACATGAACTACATCAAGTTCACGAGCGGGATGCCGACCCCGACCGGGACCAGTACCCCGGTGCCAACCGGGACCACGGTCTCCCCGACCGGGAGCCAGACTGTCATACCGACCACAACCACCGCTGGGGTGGAGCGGCCCTATGTTGCGCACTCCTTCCCGTGCAAGGTCGAGGCCGAGGACTATGACCTGGGAGGCGAAGGGATTGCGTACCATGACACAACGCTCACCAACCTGGGCGGCGAGTATCGGAGTGACGACGTCGATATCGAGGCGACGCCTGGAGGCGGCCTCAATGTCGGCTACATCCGGAACGGGGAGTGGCTGGCCTACACCGTGACCGTCCCGGTCACCAGGACCTATGTCGCGACCTTCAAGTCGAGCAGCTGGGCCCCGGGACGTTCGATCCTGGTGCAGGTCGACGGGACGCCGGTCACGGCGGTCGGGGTTCCGAATACCAATTCAAGCAGTGTCTACGACACCGCCCAGGTCTCGCTGCCGATGGCACAGGGGGTGCACCGGATCACGCTGACCTTCAATGGCGACGGCCAGAACCTGGACTGGTTCGACGTGACCAATGACGTGCCGACGACGGCGACGACAATAGCACCGACGACAACAGCGACGACGGTGACAACGAAACCGACCACCGCAGTGACCACTGTGCCGCCGACGACCGTCCCCACGACAGCGGTGACGACGGTCCAGCCGACCCAGACCTCCCGTCCGTACGTGGCCCACCGTCCACCGACCAGGATCGAGGCCGAGGACTACGACCAGGGCGGCGAGGGGGTTGCCTACCATGACACGACGCTCGGAAACCTGGGCGGTCAGTACAGAAAGGACGATGTCGACATCGAGACGATTGCGGCCGGCGGGTACGATATCGGGTATGTCAAGGATGGGGAATGGCTGACTTACACGATCGATGTCCCCTCCACCTCGGCGTACACCGCGGTCTTCCGGGTGTCCTCCTGGGGTGCCGGTCGATCGATCGGGGTCAATGTCGACGGTGCCCAGGCAGCGACGGTGCCGGTCGCCATGACCGGGTCGTACAGCAGTTTCACCCTCTCGGTGGTCTCGTTCACCATGACCCAGGGGACCCATGCCGTCAGGCTGACCTTCAATGGGGACAGTCAGAACCTGGACTACTTCGACCTGATCCCCGGCAACTATGCGACCACGACGGTGCCGACAACGGTTCCGACGACAGCAGCGACGACGGTCGCCACCACCGTGCCGACGACTGCGCCGACCACCTCCGTAACAACCGTTAAGCCCACTACGGCGGCGACCACCACCGTGGCGACCACGGTCACAACGGTGCCGATCACCACCGTCCCACTGACGACGACACCGGCCCCCTCTGGCACGGTCTGGCAGATCCCGACCCGCATCGAGGCGGAGAACTACGACCTGGGTGGGGAGAATGTCGCCTACCATGACACCACCGCCGGAAACCTGGGCGGTCAGTACAGGCAGGACGATGTCGACATCGAGGCGATGTCGGCCGGCGGGTATAATGTCTGCTGGATCCGGGACGGCGAATGGCTGCGGTATCATGTCTCAGTCCCGAACACCGGCGTCTACACCGCGACCTTCAGGGTCGGGAGCTGGAGCCAGGGGAAGGCGATCACCATCGAGGTCGACGGTGTCGGAGCAGCCGTGGCCGCGGTCCCGAACACCGGCTCGAGCAGTGTCTTTACCACCACCGCGGCAGCACTCCCGCTGACCGCCGGGACTCATACGATCACACTGACCTTCAACGGTGACGGTCAGAACCTGGACTGGTTTGCGCTCGAAAACGGCATGATCCAGACGACCACCCCGACGACGGCACCCCCCACTACCGTGGCGACCACGGTGAAACCCACAATCACCCCGACGACCGTGAAACCCACGACCGTGGCGACCACGGTGAAACCCACGACGGTGACCCCGACCACGGCCCCGCCGACGATCCCGACGATCACGATCGGCACTACGGCGACGACGCTCCCGCTCCCCGACACCAAGGCCTACAAGAGCCTCGCTCTTCCGGGCCGGCTGCAGGCCGAGGACTATGACAATGGCGGCGAAGGGGGCGGATATCATGACACCACCATCGGCAACCAGGGCGGTGCCTACCGGAACGATGATGCGGACGTCGAGAGCCTGATCGACGGCAGCGGGTACGATGTCTGCTGGATCCGGGACGGCGAATGGCTGAAGTACACCGTGAACATCCAGGAGAGCAGGGACTACGGGGCCACCTTCCGGGTCGCCTCCCCGCAGGTCGGCGGACAATGCGAGTTGAAGATCGACGGTACGAGCGAGGTGACCATCAATGTCCCGAACACCGGGTCGTTCGACGTCTACCAGACGATCGGCACCCGGCTGCCGCTGACCGCCGGACAGCATACGATCACTATGATCTTCCATGGTTCCCGGATGAACGTCGACTACGTCGAATTCTTCTGAAGGGACGCCCACAAGAGGGGATCTCCTCTCAAAAACGCTCTTTTTTTAAAATCGATCGATGAATTGTGGATGTATGGCCAGTATCAGGACCCGGTCCGTTCACTGCCCCGGGAAGTGAATGGTGAACCAGGTCCCGTCCCGCTCTTCATGCTCCACCTGTCCGCGGAGCTGGTGACAGGCCAGAATCCTGACCAGTTGAAGGCCGAGGGTCTTTGTGGTCTTCCAGTCGAACCCGTCGGGCAGTCCTGCCCCGTTGTCCCCAATCGAGAGGGCGAACCCGTCCCCGGTCTCTCTGAAACTGACGATGATGCTGCAGGCCGCCCCTCCATCGGGAGAGGCCGGCTTGCCGGTGGGAAATGCATATTTCAGGGAGTTGGTGACCAGTTCGTTGGCGATCAGTCCGCAGGGGACTGCAATCTCGAGGGGGAGGAGGGCCGGATCGACCCGGTACTCCACCTCCACAGGGGTGGAACCGCCCAGCGACTGGACCAGTTTGGGGACCAGGTCCTGCAGGTACTGACCGAAGTTGATCCGGGAGAGGTCTCCGGAGCCGTACAGGAACTCATGGACCAGCGCCATCGTCGCCACCCTCCCCTGCAGGTCCTGCAGCATCCGGAGGGTCTGATCGTCGGTGATATCTTCGATCTGCAGGTCGATCAGCGAGATGATGACGGCGAGGTTGTTCTTCACCCGGTGATGGATCTCCTTCATCAGCACCTCCTTCTCTTCAAGCGACCGCCGTATCCGGTCCTCTGCAGTGACCCGCTGAATCGTGGCGAGCATCTGGGGGGTGACCGCTTCGAGCACCTCCACCCGTGCCAGGGGGACCCGCTGTTCCTTCAGGTCGGCCAGACAGATCAGTCCGATCACCTGGTCGCCCTGTCTGAGCGGGATGAGGGCGACGGATTCGAAACCGGCCTGACTGGAGAGGGTCCAGGTCCGGTCGCCGGCCCTCCGCCGTCTCTCCTGCCCCGACGTGGTGCCGTTGATGTAGAAGGAACCGCGACTGCTGAAGAACGGCTGCGTGGGATCGGTGGTCCCTCCGACCACCGCGGCGCTGATCTCCCTGTCGACGATCCCGGACAGGGGGCTGCCGGCCGTTCCCCCGTCCCCGGGGAGGCCGCTCCAGGCCTCGCACGGCATCATCCCCGGCCGTTCGAGATGGATCCCCACCACCTCGCAGCCGGCGTACGTCTGGATCACCTGAAGGTACTTCTGCAGGAGGGCGGGGCAGTCCATCTGCCGGTTGGCGGTCTCGAGGAGGATGTTGGAGAGACGGGAGGCCTCGGAGGTGTGCATCCGTTCGGTGATGTCCGCAGCGATGGCGATCAGCACCTCCTCTCCAAAATAGGTGCCTCGATAGAAGACGATCTCCTTCGGAAAGATCTCTCCATTGCTGCGCAGTCCCCAGAACTCCAGCTGCTGCGGCTCCCCGGTGAACGCCGTACGGATCGTCTCCCCGACCGCCTCCAGGTCGTTCATACCCGGGGCCGAGAGGAACTCCGGCCTCCTCCCGAGGAACGCCTCCCGGGGATAGCCGTACATCGCGACCGCACCATCGTTTACATCGAGAAACCTCCCCTCCCGGTCCAGGATATAGATCGCCTGCCGGATGGTGTTGAAGAGGCCGTGATAACTTGCTTCGCTCTCCCGGAGTTCCTCCTCGGCCCGCCGCTCCCTCGATATGTCGGTGATGGTCCCGAGAAATCCGGCCGTTCCCCCGGCGTACGCCACGGGGCGGGTCGACGATCTCACCCAGACAAGGCTGCCGTCCTGCTGTACCAGCCGCCATTCGAGCGGAACGATGATACCCTGCCGGATCTCCCCGAACCGCCTGATCAGGGCCGGCAGATCCTCGCAGAAGACGACATCCTGAAACGATCGGCCCATCAGGTCGGAGGGACGATACCCGAACCGCTCCTCTCCTGCAGGACTCACGAAGGTGATGAACCCGTCCATATCGACGGTGAAGATGACATCGTTGAGGTTCTCAACCAGGTCCTGGTACTGTTGCTTGTTCGCCTGGTCTCTCTCTTCTGCCCGCCTCTGTTCGGTGATATCCCGGGCGATCCCCCGGAACCCCGTGACCTGTCCGGTACTGTTCCTGATCTTGGCCGACCGAATCTCGATGCTGCGTGGCGTTCCATCAGCATGATCTGCAGGAACCTCGAAGGTGTGCATCGGCTCCCTGTTCTGCAGGTGCGAGAGGAATGTCTCTTTCACCGCATCAGCAGCATCGGGAAGTATGAGGGAGAATACCGGTCTTCCGAGCATCTCCTCAGGGGGATAACCGAGGGTATCGGCGATTTGCGGACTTACGTAGGTGAAGCACCCCCGGGTATCGATCTCCCAGAGCATGTCGGGCGATGTCTCCACCATGGTCCTGTACTGCTCTTCACGCTCCCGCAGCGTCGTCTCGGTCCGCTGCTGGACGCTGACGTCCTGCATCACCGCCACCGCCCCGTCCAGCGATCCGTCCCGGTCATACAGGGGCACGGCTGAAACGCTGATCGTCGCGTCCTCTTCATCGAACCGCTGGATATCGACCAGGTCCCCGATGACGGTCTCCCCGTTCTGCAGGGCCCGGGAGGCGGCCCAGTCCTCCGGCTTCAATGCGGTCCCGGTATCCCGCCACCTGCCGTTGTACCGGACATACTCCTCCATCGTCGTTGCTATCGGGAATGCTCCGTCGGGGACTCCCCAGATCCGGTTCATCATTGTATTGGAATCCGTGATACCGCCGTTCCTGTCGATGATGCAGACACCCACCGGCAGGGTCTCGAGGATGGTGCGCAGGTGCGCCTCCCGCTCTGCGAGCACCCTGCCGGCCCGCCTTTGTTCGGTGACATCAGAGAAGAGGGTGGTGAACTCCCCGGGCCGGGGGCTGTAGGCGGTCACCTCAAAATATTTGCCTAGGGCGGCGGAGAAGTTCTCAAACGACTGGGACTCCCCGGTGAGTGCCGTCCTGCCGTAGCGTTCGATCCAGAACGGTTCAGTCTCTGGAAGCACCTCCAGCACGGTCTTTCCGAGAATATCGTCCCTCTTCAACCCGGTCAGCCGCTCGAATGCGGGGTTGACATCGATGAACCGGTAGTCAACCGGCCTGCCGTCTGCGTCGCAGATGATCTGATGGTGGGCGAAACCATTGGAGATCGAGGTGAAGAGTGACCGGAACCGCTCCTCGCTCTCCCGCAATGCCTCTCTCCCCCGCCGTACCTCGATGGCCTGCAGGACCCGGTGCTCCAGTTCGGCGAACTGGGACCGGGGGTCGCCGCCCTTCTGGATATAGAAGTCCACCCCGCTGTCGATCGCCTCGATCACCACCTCCTCCCGTCCCCGCCCGGTGAAGAGGACGAAGGGGAGGTCCCTGTACCGGGATCTGATCACTTTCAGAAAGGAGATCCCGTTCATGCCGGGCATCTGGTAATCGGAGATGATTGCATCGTATGCCAGGAGATCGCCACCTGCCAGTGCGTCCTCTGCGGACGTCCTGGTTTCGATGTTGAACTGATGGGACTGTTCCAGAAAGACCTTCCCCAGTTCCAGCAGGTCCGGTTCATCATCGACATAGAGTATCTGAAACATGGGATGCACCTGGTAGTTCTCTGATAGTTCCTCACCCCCGCGGGATAAAAGGTGATGGTCACCGAAACGGTCTCCAGCCGGAGCTGGTCTGTCGGGAGGTTCCAGAGTGTTAAAAAAGGGGAAAGGTTCAGGCTCGTTCGGTGAAGACGATCGAACCCGATATCCGGGTGATCTTGATCTTCACCGTCTGCCCGGGCTTGGATTTTGGGACATACATGATGTACTTCCCTTCACGGGCCACCCCGTCACCACGCTTGCTGACCGACTGGATCATCACATCCATGATCTTCCCTTCGACCAGCCCCTGGTGGGCGTCCTCGCTTCTGGCCTTCCGCTTCTTCACCGGCCTGTGACTGCCACAGGCATCGCAGCGGAGGATCAGAATCCGGTCGTCCTTGACCAGCCTGGTGTCGGGCCGGCCGCATTCACTGCAGAGGACATAGTCATCGAAGTAACTCTTGACGGCGGCCGTGAACTGCGCAGGGTCGAACTTGCCGTTGAAGATCGCACGGGTCCCGTCGATCTTGCCGGCAGTGCCGAGTTCGCCGACCAGGAACTTCATCAGGTGCTCAGGCTCACGCCGGAGCGTGTCCGCAATCTCGCGGAAGTTCTCAAAGACCGTGGCCTTCCCCTCGATATAGCTCTTCACCTCGGGGATTGTGAACCGTTCTGAGGACTCACTCACCTCAGTAACGTGCTCGTACGCTTTTTTGAGGAGCGTCTCGTACGGATCAGCCATGGGTAGTATATGGGGGGGCAGGGCTAAATAATCTGGCACCATGCCCCCTATCAGGATCTATTTTTAGCCTTTGCAGGTGAGGTTGTACATATGTTATCTGCTGAGGACCTCACGGTGATCAGGGACGCCCTCCAACGCGATCTGACCCCGGTCGAGGCCGCCTGTTTTGAGAACCTCTGGTCTGAACACTGCAGTTACCGTTCGACCAGACATCTGCTCAAGATGATGCCGACCGAGGGACCTGCAGTCCTCCTCGGGCCCGGGGACGACGCAGCGATCGTATCGTTCAGCGAGACCTGCGCCCTTGCGATCGGGATGGAGAGCCATAACCACCCCTCGTACGTGGACCCGTATGACGGAGCGGCGACCGGGGTCGGCGGGATCGTCAGGGACGTGATCTCGATGGGTGCGAAGCCGATCGCCCTGATGGACCCGCTCTACTTCGGGCCGCTCACTGAGGAGAAGAACCGGTACCTCTTCACCCATGTGATCAGCGGGATCAGCGGGTACGGCAACTGTATCGGCGTCCCGGTGGTGCGCGGAGAGGTGGTCTTCGACGAAGGCTACAGCGGCAACCCGCTCGTGAACGTGGTCTGTGTCGGGACCGTCGACCCCAAAAACTACCTGACGGCCCGGGTGAAGGTGCCGGGCAACCACCTGGTGCTGGTCGGGGCCAGGACCGGGCGGGACGGACTCGGCGGGGCCTCGTTCGCCTCCCGGGACATCGCCGAGGACGCAGAGGCCGTGGACCGGCCGAGTGTCCAGATCGGCGACCCGTTCACCGAGAAGCTGATCATCGACGCGATGCTGGCGATGGCGGCGACCGGCACGGTCCTCTCCTGCCGGGACCTCGGGGCGGCCGGGCTGGCCGGCGCCTCCTCGGAGATGTGCTCGACCTTCGGCGGGATCATCCATGCCGATAAGGTCCACCTCCGCGAGACCGGGATGACGGCGCTCGAGATCATGCTCGCCGAGAGCCAGGAGCGGATGCTCCTCGAGGTGGCGCCTGAGGACGTCGCCCAGATCGGCTCCCTGGCCGAACGGTTCGACCTCTGCTGGTCGGACATCGGCGAGGTGACCAGCGATCCACGGTACGTCGTCGACTTCCACGGGGAGGTGGTCTGCGACCTGCCGATCGATCTGCTGATCGACGGGGCTCCCCGCTGCAGCACCCTCTCTCAGCAGGAGTACGACGCGGTGAAGGCTTTCACCCGGCCCGCCACCGACCTCCACACCCTGGCCCTGCAGGTCCTCTCCCACCCTGAGGTGGCCTCCCGGGAGTGGATCGCCAGCCAGTACGACCATGACGTGCAGCTCCGGACCGTCTCGCTCGCCCATGATGCCGCGGTGCTCCGACTCGAAGACGCTGCGCTCGGCCTCTCGTGCGGGTGTAACCCCCGGCACATCCGCCTCAGGCCGTTCGAGGGAACTGCCGGCGCGGTCATCGAGAACGCGGCCAACCTGGCCTGTATGGGGATTGCACCGCTCTGTATCGTCAACTGCCTGAACTTTGCCAGCCCGCTCGACCCGAAGGTGTACTGGCAGCTCTCCGAGTCGATCCGCGGCCTCTCGATGATGGCCGAAGCGATGCAGATCCCGGTCGTCGGCGGGAACGTCTCGCTGTACAACCAGAGCGACGAACAGAACACCCAGATCCTGCCGACTCCGTCCCTCGGGATGGTCGGGAAGGGGCCCGTCCGCCGCTGGCAGAAGCCCGGTATGGGGTGGAGACTGGCCCTCGTCGGAGCGACCCATCCCGACTTCGGCGGCTCGATCCTCGATACCCTGACCGGCTGCAACGGGCAGGCCCCCGGGGTCCCGGACTGTGCCGTGATCGCGGCGGTCAGGGACGTGATAGCAGAAAACCCCGACCTGGTCGCGACCGATCTCTCGCAGGGCGGGCTGCTGGCAGCACTTGCAGGGCTTGCACCCGACGCGACGGTCACGCTCGCCGGTGACCTGCAGACCCAGCTCTTCTCAGAGACCTACGGCAGGTTCCTGATCGCATACCGGGACGAGGCGATGCTGGCCCCGCTGGAGTACACCGTGATCGGAACTATCGGCGGCGAGGGTCTGACCATCACGGCGGATGGCGCGTCTCTGCATCTCTCCCGCGACGAACTGGCCTTTGCTGACCAGGCGCTGACCCGGACGATGCGTCAGTCGGCCTGATCGGCCGGCAGACCCGGTCCTCCACATCTTTTCTTCTCTTCTCACGCAGCTGCAGCCATGATCGCCCGGACTCTCGAGAGGAGAGCCTGCCGATCATATCGAAAAAAAGGAGTGGATTTATGCGTTCTTTTTGAACTGGGGCATCATTCCCCTGACCTCGGCACCGACCTCTTCGAGGAGGGACTCCTCGTCGGCCCTGGTCAGAGCCGTGAAGACCGGCCTGTTCACCATGTTCTCGAGCATCCATTCTCTGGCGAACTCGCCGTTCTGGATCTCCTCGAGGATCTCCTCCATCGCGATCCGTGACTCGCCGCCGATCACCCGCGGTCCCCTGGTCAAGTCGCCGAACTGGGCGGTGTTGGAGATCGAGTCCCGCATCTTCGTGAACCCGCCCTCGTAGATCAGGTCCACGATCAGCTTCATCTCGTGGAGCACCTCGAGGTAGGCCATCTCGGGCGCGTACCCGGCGTCGACCAGGGTCTCGAATCCTGCCTTGATCAGCGAGGTGACCCCGCCGCAGAGCACAGCCTGTTCGCCGAAGAGATCGGTCTCGGTCTCCTCTCTGAAGGTGGTCTCGAGCACCACGGCTCTGGTCGCCCCGATCCCCTTGGCGTACCCGAGTGCGATGGCCTGGGCGTCGCCGGTGTAGTCCTGCTCGATGGCGATCAGCGCGGGGACACCTTTCCCCTCTTCAAAGGTTCTGCGCACCATGTGCCCCGGCCCCTTGGGCGCGACCATCACGACGTCAACGTTCGGCGGCGGGACGATCTGGCCATAGTGGATATTGAACCCGTGCGAGAACATCAGACACTTCTTGTCAGCAAGGTACGGCCGGATCTCATTTTTATAAACGGCCCCCTGCGACTCGTCTGGAAGAAGGATCTGGATGATATCCGCCTTCTTCACGGCGTCTGCAACCGGATAGACTTCGAATCCATCCTCTGAGGCCTGCTGGAACGATCGTCCGGGTCGCAGCCCAATGATCACAGAGAGACCACTGTCGCGAAGGTTCAGGGCCTGGCCCCGTCCCTGCGATCCATAGCCGATCACTGCGATCTGCTTTCCCTGCACAGCGGCAAGGTCGGCGTCCGACTCATAGTATTTCTTGATCATTTCGCACCTACTCTCATATCTGCGCGCAACTACATAAATATAATATCAAAAACGATAAACTAAATTACTTTCATTTTTCATATGTGGAAGCGACAATACAGAGATATACAGACAATTGAGGGTTTATAATGGATTTACCAGATGTCCAGTCCACCTGTCCCGATGTCCGCATCAACCTGACACGGGTCGGAGTGAAGAATGTCAAGAAACTGGTCGAAGTGATGCGGCCGAATAAACGGCCTATGATCTTCATCTCCAACTTTGATGTCTTTGTCGACCTCCCGGGGTCCCTGAAGGGTGCCAACCTCTCACGAAATTTTGAGGTGATCGATGAGGTGCTCCAGCAGGCGATCGATGGCGAGGTGAGTGGGATCGAGGAACTCTGTTCAGTTGTGGCACGCAAGTTGCTCGACCGGCATGAATATGCTGACCGGACCGAGGTGCAGATGCGTTCAGAGTTCATGGTCAAGCGGGAGACCCCCGTCAGCAAGACCAGCTGTCACGAGGTTGTGAAGGTGCATGCACGGGCCATCGCCCAGCGGACCTTCCACGAGCCACTGATCAGAAAGAGCATCGGTGCTGAAGTGACCGGCATGACCGCCTGTCCGTGTGCGCAGAACATCATGCAGGAGCATGCTGCTCATGTGCTGACCGAACTCGGTGTCGAAAACGAGAAGATCGAGAAGTTCTTTGCAGAGGTCCCGATGGCCACCCACAACCAGCGGGGACGGGGCTTCCTCTGCATCGAGACCGATGACGAGGAGCATGTCGACCTCGAGACGATCATCACGATCCTCAAGGACTCGATGAGTGCCCGCACCTACGAACTGCTGAAGCGGGGCGATGAGTCGTATGTGGTGATGGCCGCTCACAAGAACGCACGGTTCGTTGAGGACTGTGTCCGTGAGATGGCGAAACGGGTGCTTGCGGCCTTTGATTATCTCCCCGGAGACTCCCGGATCACGATAAAGCAGACCAACGAGGAGTCCATCCATCAGCATGACGCCTATGCAGAGCGGAAGGCGACGCTCGCCGAGCTGGTCGTGGAGATGGACGAGGAGAACAACAAAAAAATTCACTGATCTCTCTCATTTTTCCCATCACGCGCATGCATATTCCTTCTTTTCTTGATTATTCTGTTGGATGAGCCCCACGGCTGGGATTACCTGGAACTGATGGCCTGGCCTGTTCTGACCATCTCTTCGCTCTCCCGGGTTCCGATAATATGTACCTCTTTCCGATGATAACCGTTCAAATTGAATTTTTGGCATCTATCAATGGTTTAAACCCCAATTTTTTTATTGAACTGAATCTGCATATGATCGATTAACTTGTGGTACTTTCTTAAATAATCGTATAATTCTTCCCTATTTCTTAATTAAACGGCACTGCTGGGAATATAAGAAAAAAGATATATGCTGGATCGTGTACAGTAAGACTATACGTACAATGTACGTCCAAATCTTCCTGATCCATGGAAAATTTGTCGATTGAATTGTATCGAATGCAGAACAACTCAATTATTATGAGGAGATTTAATTGTCGAAAGTTGTAGAGATATCCCCAACGACGAGACACGAGGGGCATTCCAAGCTCGTTTTGAAGGTAGACGACGCGGGCATCATTGAGCGTGGTGACTGGCTCAGTATCACCCCGGTCAGGGGTGTCGAGAAACTGGCAATTGGCAAGACGATGGACCAGGTGCCAAAGATCGCATCACGTGTCTGTGGTATCTGTCCGATTGCACACACCATTGCAGCGACCGAAGCGATGGAAGCATCGATTGGATGTATCATCCCTGACGATGCCTACCTGCTCCGTGTGATCCTGCAGTGTGCCAACAGAGCCCACTCGATTGCACTGCACAACATCCTCTCCCTGCCGGACATGTACCTGCCAGGGACTGACACCAAGATCAACCCGTTCAGCCCAGAAGAACCGGTCAGATCAGTTGCCAAGCGGATCCAGCGGATCCGTGAGATCGCCCAGACGATCGGAGAGATCTCCGGTGGCGAAGCGGTTCACCCCAGCAACACCCGTGTCGGTGGAATGTTCGTCAATGTCAGCCCACGGGCCAAGGCAAAGATGTATGACCTCGCCAAGGAAGGGCTCGCCCTTGCCCGCGACCAGATGGAGTTCATGATCGCAATCTTCAGGAACTACCAGAAGCGCGACTGGGCAGAGGTCGGCGGCATGAAGGTCGACATTCCCGAGACACTCGGGTACCACAACCAGGGATACATGGCAACCGATCCGATCTATGGGTCGAGCAGCCTCGATGAGAACCCAACCTGGGACATCTCGCGGTTCAACGAAGTCCGCCCCTGGGACTGGTATATGGGTGAGATGGAAGTCACCGACGACTATCCAGACTATCCGGTCGGCGGAACCACCAAGAAGGGGACCAAGACCTGGCCACAGATGGAAGCGAACACCGGTGTGCCACTGTACGACGGACAGCCCGTCGAGGTCGGACCCCGCGCCCGTATGGTCACGTTCAAGAACTTCGACGAGAAGGGAACGATCGGTCAGCAGGTCGCCCGGCAGATGGAGTACACCGACACCTTCTACAAGATCATTGAGTGCCTGGACGCACTGAACACGAACGGCAAGGTCTTTGTGGACGAACTCCCGACAGGCGACGGTTCGCTCGGCTGGGCAGCCAACGAGGCTCCCCGTGGCAGCGATGTCCACCTGGCCCGTGTCAACAACGGCAAGGTCGAGTTCTTCTCGATGCTGGTCCCAACCACCTGGAACTTCCCAACCTGCAGCCGCGCCCTGACCGGTGCACCATGGCAGCTCGCAGAAGTTATCATGCGCGGGTACGACCCGTGTGTATCATGTGCCACCCACATGATCGTGGTAGACGAAGATCAGAGGATAGTAGCCCAGAAGCTCATTCAGTGAGTGTAATGTGATGTTGTTTTCTGAGATCGTGGTGGTCGGGTGTGGCAATCCCCTCTTTGCGGACGACGGGTTCGGACCCGCCGTAATAGAGGCACTGCAGAAGCTGCCGCTCCCCGAGAACGTCAAGGTGCTCGATGTCGGCCTGGGAGGCCCGCACTTTGTCTTCACGCTCCTCGATGATACGGTCACTAAAAAACTGGTGATCGTCGATATTGCAGACTTTGGTGCCGCGCCAGGTTCCCTTACCAAGTTAAGGGTCGAAGACCTGCCGCCGGGCAGTTATCGTGACGCTCATTCGTGGGACATCGCCGAACCACTGCAGCGCATCAAGGATACAATAGACATCACGGTCATTGGATGCCAGCCAAAACGCGTTACCGCCCCCGAATTTGAAATTGGGCTCACTGAAGAGGTTCGAAAGGCAATACCCAGAACTGTAGAGTTAGTACTCCAGGAGGTTGGAGTCGATCATGGGACTGCTATCAAACATCTTCAATATCTTCAAGAAGAAGAACGTCTCGGTGGAGACTTCGCAGCAGACTGCACCAGCACCTGAACGGTCTGAAAAGACCGCACCGGCGCCGGCGCCCGCGGCCCCCAGTGCTCCAGTGAAGAGCACACCGGCCAGGGAGCAGAAGCCTGCACCAATCCCCCCTGATGTTAACGTAAAGAAATCGGCGGAATCAGAGAAAAAGGAGGAAAAACCTGTGTCAAACAAGATTAGTGTCGGCCACGTGCACATGAGTGGATGCACCGGCTGCCTCGTATCCTTCGCGGATAATTATGGTGGATTATTAACAATTCTCGACAAGTATGCAGACCTTGTATACTGTCTGACACTTGCAGATGTCAGGCACATCCCTGAGATGGATGTCGCCCTGGTCGAGGGATCGGTCTGTCTGCAGGACAAGATCGCAGTCGAGGAGATCAAGGAGACCCGTGAGCGGGCCAAGATCGTTGTAGCACTCGGCGGATGCGCCTGCTACGGAAACATCACCCGGTTCTCCCGCGGTGGTCAGCAGAACCAGCCACAGCACGAATCATATCTCCCAATCGGAGATCTGATCGATGTCGATGTCTACATCCCCGGATGCGCACCGACACCCCAGATGATCAGAAACGTCTGTGTGATGGCCTACCTGCTCCTCAAGGGCAACGACGACCAGAAGAAACTCGCAGCAGAATACCTCAAGCCACTGATGGCCCTTCCAAAGGCCGGCACTGAGGCCTGCGGCTGCGACATCATGACCAAGGTCATCAACCAGGGGCTCTGCATGGGCTGCGGCAGCTGCGCGGCATCCTGCCCAACCCGTGCGATCACGATGGAGTACGGCAAGCCGAACATCGACCGCGAACAGTGCATCAAGTGCGGCGCCTGCAGTTCGCAGTGCCCACGGTCCTGGTTCAGCTTCGATGTTGTCAGCCAGTTTGAGGCTATCACCGCAGCGATCAATGGAGCCATGGAGTGAGGTGAGTAACATGGTATCAGACAATTTCCTCGGAAACTATGCATCAGTCGTTGCAGCACGCAGCAGTGATAAGAGCATCCTCAAGGGTGCACAGGACGGCGGGATCGTTACCCAGCTCTTCGCCTATGCGCTCGAAGAGGGTATCATCGACGGCGCGATCGTGGCAGGACCTGGCGACGAGCCATGGAAGCCCGTCCCCGTCGTTGCAACCACTGTTGAAGAGCTGCTCGCAGCACGCGGCACCAAGTACAACATCAGCCCGAACATGCAGCTGATCAAGGAAGCGACCCGGTCCTACGGTCTCGACAAGGTCGGTATCGTCGGCACACCCTGCCAGATCCAGGCGCTCCGCAAGGGGCAGCTCTATCCGGTCGGTCTGCGGGACGTCCCTGACAAGATCGCCCTTGCAGTCGGTATCTTCTGCATGGAGAACTTCCCGTACCAGTCGATCGTTCAGCTGGTCGAGGACCACGCGAACACCAAGCTCGAGAACGTCACCAAGATGGACATCGGGAAGGGCAAGTTCTGGGTCTACACCGGCCGCGGCGCAACCGTGCAGCTGCCTCTGAAGATCACCCACAAGTACGAGCAGGCAGGCTGCCACGTATGCCTCGACTACGTCTCCAACCTTGCAGATGTCTCGACCGGTTCAGTCGGCTCGCCAGACGGCTGGTCGACGGTCTTTGTGCGAACAAAGAACGGAGAGGACATCTGGGCAAAGGCGATCGCAGCCGGATGCTTCGAGACCAAGCCTATTGAGTCCGTCAAGCCAGGGCTTGACCTGGTCACCAAGCTGGCCACCGAGAAGATCACCAAGAACAGAAAGACACTCGAAGAGCGTCTCTCGTTCGGTGTCGGCAAGGGTCTCCGGAACCCCTACATCTAATTCTTTTTTTTGATTCATCTCGTTTCAGGTCTTTTCTTCCCCATCGTTCTTCTGAACAGAGCCGCTGCTGCAGAGGTCTGATCGTTACCGTATGGTCCCGCCCGGACCGCAAAAAAGAGAGATGAGATCCGGGTTATCGACGCCTGGCGGCGATGCACCAGCCGGCGAGGACGAGGGACAGGATCGGCACGGCGAGTGAGAGCGGGGTTCCCCTGGTGGTGGCGGCCGTGGTGGTGTTCCTCCGCGGGTCGGTCAGGCTCGCGTTCACGAACGATTCGTTCGCTTCCTGGTACATCGAGAGGTTCTGGAGTGCCTGTCCGCGGTTGTGCCAGGCCACTGAATCGTTCCGGTTCAGGGCGAGGACATGGTCGTACGAGGCGACCGCCTCGCGGTCCTGCAGCAGGGTCTGCTGGGTGACACCCCGGTTGAACCAGGCCTTCGAGTAGTTGACGTCGATGGCCAGGGCCTGGTCGTACGAGGTGATGGCATCGGTGTACCGCGAGAGGTTCACGGCCTGGGTGTTGCCCTGGTTGAACCAGGTCAGCTTGTTCTTCGGGTCGAGGGCCAGGGAGCGGTTGTACGACTTCAGCGCCTCTTCAGGCTGGCCTGCCGCCTTCTGGGTGTTGCCCAGGTTGAACCAGGTGACCGATGAGTTGGGGTCGATCGTGACCGCCTTCTGGTAGGCCTCCACAGCCCCGGTGTAGTTCCCCTGGGCGGTGAGGTTCGCGCCGATGGTGGACCAGTGCTGGGCCTCCTGGCTGGTGGAGAGGTTCAGCACCAGCATGTTCCCGGGTGAGGCGTTCGCCTCGGTGGCCTGGTCCGCGCCTGTGCTGTTTGATGTGCTGTTCAGAAGTGATATGCCCTGATCTGCGAGCACCGGCCCTGCAGAGAGAGCGATGCAGGCCACGGCCAGAAGGACCACGGCCAGGGATCGCTGTACCATGGAGAGAGGTCTCCTCCTGGTCACTAATAAATGCTCTGGCGGCCGGTATCCTCGTTCATCAGGATGGACGAGGTCGGGTCTTACACTAGAATGCCTTTATACTCCGAGGTTGGATCTCTATCATAACAATGGACCCATTACTGTTTCTCATCGATTTTGTCCTTCACATCGATACACACCTGAACCTGCTGATCGAGCAGTACGGGGTCTGGACCTACCTGCTGCTGTTTCTGATCGTCTACATCGAGACCGGGGCGGTCGTAACCCCGTTCCTGCCGGGCGACTCGCTCCTCTTCATCGCCGGGGCGCTCGCTGCGACCGGTCCGCTGAAGGTGGAGTTCCTGATCCCGCTGCTGATCGTGGCCGCGGTCCTCGGCGACCACACCAACTACTGGATCGGCCATCGGGTCGGGGGGAGGTTCCTCTCCGGAGAGCACCGGTTCGTCAAGAAGGAGTACATCGAGCAGGCCGAGTTATTCTTTGCGAAGCACGGGGCCAAGTCGATCTTCTTCGCCCGGTTCGTCCCGTTCGTCCGGACCTTCATCCCGTTCCTCTCAGGGATCGGTCAGATGAACTACCGGGTCTTCACCGCCTATGAACTGGTCGGCTCGATCGCCTGGGTGGTTGTCTTCATCCTGGGCGGGTTCTTCTTCGGGAACGCCCCGGTGGTCAAGGACAACCTGACGATCGCGATCTTCCTGATCCTGGCCGTGACGGTCGGGATGGCGGTCCTGGAGGGCGGCCGGCAGGGGCTGAAGCGAAAGCATTGAGGGGTCCAACCTTTTTTGGGTACCGCGCCTCGGGCGAGGGTCGCCGGCCGGTTGTGGTGGTCTCTCCAGGATCCCTATGGGTCGTATGATCTGTCTGGTCCAGAAAGGTACTCTTTTATAATCAAAGGGCGAGAGGGGCTCTCATGACAGAACCCGTTGATGCAATACGGGCGTTTCACAATGCGTTTCGGAATGATATGGAACGCATCGATGAAGCCGCTTTGAACTCGGCACAGGGAACGGAGGGTCTCGCCGAAACCATCGAGCGTTTCCGGTTCTTCAACGAGATCCTGGTCTGGCATGCCCACGGAGAAGAACTGGCTGTCTTTCCCGCAGTCGAGCAGGTCGCCCCCCTGGTCGCTGAAGCCTACGTGGTCGATCATCATGGTCTGGACCAGGCATTTGATGAACTGAGCAGTTCGTATGCCGCCCACGACCCGTTGAAGACTGCCCGGGCCACCGCTGCATTCCGTTTTCATCTGAAGATGCACCTGTACAAGGAGGATTCCCATCTCTACCGGATCTTTCGGGAACGAATCCCCCTGCCCGAGCAGGGGAAGGCACTGGGGATCATGGCCGGCGCCGTTCCCCAGGAACGGTTCCCGGAGGTGGTGGCATGGCTGTACCCCCTGATTGGGCACGACGACCGTGAGAAGATGACCCGTATCTGGCAGATGGTGATGCCGGCCCCGGTCTTCGCCGGTGTAAAGGATCTCATCAAACAGGCCATCGGCAACGACTGGGCAGAACTCGCACGTCGCATCCCGACGCTCTGAGCGCAGTGGCTTGGGGGTGGATAAATCCCTCCTCAACCTTTTTCCCCAAGAAGGGTATCAGATCTCTGTACCAGGAGATGGCATGGATATCGGAGAGAGGATACAATCATTCGCGGAATCGCTCGGAGTCGACTACGTCGGTGTCGCGGACCTGGCAGAGGCCCGGGAGTTCATCCTCGATCAGGGCGGGCCGACGATCGCTCAGTACCCCTTCGGGGTGGCGATGGGGATCGCCCTCGTCGACCCCATCGTCGACCTGCTGCCCGACCGGGAGCGGAACGGGGGAGGGGCCCTGTACAAGCATCATGCCTATGACGTGGTGAACGCCACCCTCGACCAGATCGCCATGCGGGTGGCGAGCATGCTCCAGCGGGAGGGATACCGGGCGTTCCCGGTGGCGGCATCGAAGCGGGTCGACGACGCCCGGATCTGCGGGCCGATCTCGCAGAAACTCGTCGCCCATCTCGCCGGCCTCGGGTGGATCGGGAAGAGCTGCCTGCTGGTGACGCCCGACCACGGCCCCCGGGTCCGCTGGGTGACGGTGCTGACCGACGCACCCCTGCCCCCGACCGGTTCCCCGATGGAGAGCCGGTGCGGGACCTGCCAGGCCTGCGTGGCGGCCTGTCCGGTGCAGGCGTTCACGGGCAGGGTCTTCGATCCGGACGAGCCCCGGGAGGCCCGGTACGATGCAGCGGCCTGCGACCGGTTCTTCAAGGAGGAGGAGCGGCGGACCGGTATCCCTGTCTGCGGGATGTGCCTCTGGGTCTGTCCGTATGGACGGAGCCGGCCGGCGGCAGCTCCTGATCGTTCGACCTTCCAAAAGTGACAGGTGACAGGCAGTGACACCTGTTTTGTATATGTTCTCCACAGGAGTACCCTAGAGAAAGTTATCCAAAATAGGTGTCACCACCTGTCACCTGTCACCAGATCGTCAGAGAGGGATCTGGTAACTCACATCCCCTGACTCCAGTTCTTTTTCAAAATCAGCCAGTTCCCTGGAATTTTTGAGCCTGATCCCGACAAAGTACCGTCCATATTTACCTCGTTTCTCCTCGAAATTGTGCTCACGCAGTGCCTGATAGAAGTCTTTGGGCTGGAGTATCTCTTCAGAGTATTTCGTACACCATGCGGTGTATTCACTGTGGAGCTCGGTTCTCAGGCATCGTTCCTCCCCTCCGGTGACACACCGCTCCGGGATGAATCCCTTGAGAATGTCCTGCTGTGCCCGGTATGCGTTGGTATTGGCAACCAGTTCGGGAGGTTTGGCGAGTGTGCCGGCTGCATAGTATCTCCGGAGACCGGCGAGCATCCAGTTCAGGATGCCGCTCCCCTCCCCGGCGAGCCGCTGATCATAGTTCGGGATCTTCTGATGATCCGGGATCTCGACGGTGAACGGCCAGAGACGAATCCGTCTCCAGATGGCACCATCCATCCCCCGGATGACGGGGGCGTGGTTGGTGGCCAGGATCGGCGTAAACAGTGGGGGAAAGGTCTCCTGATTCCGAAAGAGTTCGCGGGCGGAGATCGGGTCGCCGCCGGTCATGGCCTTGATCTGCCCCTCGGCCAGCCGCCTTCCCTGATCGGTCTCCACGGCGGTGACCAGCCTGGCTCCGCGGAGGGACATCAGGTCGGGGCGGGCCGAGGCGCTATTCTGTCGGTTCTCCATGAAGGTATCTGCTGATATGTGACATGCATACGCCCCGAAGACGGCTCGAAGCGTGGAGAGAGTGACGGATTTGCCGTTGCTGCCGGTGGCTCCGTGCCAGATCTCAAAGACATTTTCAGGGTTGGTGTCCAGGAGGCAGTATCCGGTGTGTTCCTGAAACGCATGGATCAGGTCCTCCTTCCCTCCGAAGATCAGCCGGAGGTGAGCGTCCCAGAGGGGGCAGGCCGCCGCCGGGTCGTAGGCTACGCCGGCAACCTTTGTCAGCAGGTCCTCCTTCCGGTGCTCCCTGAAGGTGAGGGTATCCAGTTCAAGGGTCCCGTTCTGGAGGTTGAAGAGGGTGCCGTCTGCGTCGAGTTCGTCGGGCATGATCCCGATCGTCTCCTCGCTCGATGCCATGAAGAGCATGTCATCCAGCCGCTTCTTCCCTTCGCTGATGGCAGCCCATTTCGCCAGGGCCGGCCTCTTCGTGTCGTCCCGTTCACGATCAGCCTCGCGGTAGATCGCCCTGGCGGTCTCCTTCGCCCGACGGTATACCGCCCGCTTCGGGTCCTCACGCCAGTGCGTACCATCCCACTCGAGCCATATCTTCCTGGGGTGGCAGTACCTGGTCGTCTCTCCCCATCGAGCGGCGAACCGTTCCCCGTTGCCGGCGTCCGTCATCGGGTAGTCCTTGCACTGCCGGTCGAGATCCTCGCCGGCCGCCTCTGTCCCGGTCGCCTGGGCGGCAGGGTGGATACTGGTGGACGACGAAAGGGCTTTGCCGATGGTGATCGCGCCGTACGTCTCCTGACCTCGCCGTTCGTCCCACTTGGGGCGCATGAGTGCAGACCCCCGGAAGATGCGATCGATCTGGTCCAGGTCCCTTGTCCAGAAGGCCAGAAGATTGCAGAGGGCCAGGTCTGCTGCCGAGTGGTCTCCCCTGTACTCCCCGAGGTCGCCGACTCGAAAGAGAGCGGTGAACTTCGGCCCGTTCAGGGCTGACGCGGCCCGCCTGATCACCTCGGCATCTTCGAGGTGTACCGGAAGAGCGGAGGACCTCGCCGGGGGCTCGACGGTGTGATGGCCGGGATCGATCTGCCGGTACTGGGCCTCCAGCGTTCCCGCAGCGGCCTCCTGCAGATCGGAGGGGGTCTGTGGGATGTGCCGGCCTGTCATCACAAAGTACCGGCCGGCATCGTAGATCTCGAGGTCTCCGCTCCGGCATCGTGTACCCGGTTTCTTCCCGAGCAGAATCACATGGGCGCCGGCCCCGGATTGCGAGATCTCAGCGTAGGAGTTGAATGAGCGGATCTTCTCCAGGACCCCGTCCTCCCACCGGCCGGTGACGGGATCGCGCTGATGGTCCAGGTCGATGCCGACGATGCCGTCCCCTTCGACAAAGACGAATCCGATCCCGCTGACCAGGTCGAACCGGACGAATCTCTCATACTCCTCCCGGATCTTTTCAAACGTGCTCCAGGTCGCGGGGTCGGTGGTGCTCGCCGGCTTCACCTGCGCTCCGTCGTCTGTCATCTCGACGCAGTACGGTACTTTCGTGGGTCTCCCCGCCCGGTATTCCAGTTTCCAGAGGATCCACTGGTCACGGGCCTGGAGAAGAGCGGGGATCGCGCTGAAGTCCGGGGCTGCCGGCTTCCCCTTCGGTGCTGCGGTATTCACCCATCCGAACGCCTCCGCCTCGGCCAGGTCACGCTCCTTCATCGAGGTCACCCCGCTGGATCTGCTGTGCAGTCGCGTGGAGGACAGTCCCTCTTATGGGAAGCCTGATCCTTCCCCTGCCGGCAATGGGGGATGCCGGGATACCGCTGTCCGTGATCCCCGGGCTCGATGCTTCCCTGGGGCCGGCCCCTCGCCGGTTCGTGAAATGCCCGGAGCGGCCTGAGGCGCCGGCCGGCGTCGCGGTCTTCTCTGAGGATTGGTGTACGAACGTTTCCATGCCGGACTATCGACCCGGTTTCCCGATAAGCGATAATCCGGATCGCTGCCGGCCGTCTTCTCTCCGTTATTTCCATTATCTGATTCCATTTAGCGAACGGATCAGATCCGGGCCGGCCGGCTTTTTTTGGGAAGTTGAGCGGTGGGACGGTGGTCGATAAAAAAAGGGGAATCAGGGGAGGAGCTGGTAGGTGCCGGTGCTCCCTACGATGTAGACGTCCGCGCCAACCCTTAGATTGAGCACACCATCACCGCCGGTGGTGATATTGTACAGGTTGATGATCCTGCTGTCATTCTGACCTGCAATGACCTGTGCATGATCCACCGTGAAACTGGTCCAGACATCCCGTGAGGGAACGGTCACCGTCAGGGTTGACGTCAGGTTGCTGTATCCCCCATGGGTATCGATCAGTGTTATCTGGCCCGTCCTCACAGGTGTTTCCATGTTATTGATGTAGACTGCAGCATTCTGGAGTTGCATGGTGGAGATCTGGCCACCTCCGATATAGATCGTTCCCGCTTCGGTACTCGTGACCGCGATCTTCACGGTATCTCCATCGTTGAAGCGTACGAATTGCCCGCCAACGGTGACTCCGATGTTGTTGTCCGAACCTCTGGAGGTGAACTGGAGATACCCGTTGCTCACCAGGGATCCCGGTTTAGCAGCGTTCAGGGTGAAATCTCCTCCCGTGGATACCGGCTTGTAGTAGTTCCAGAAGTCGATGTTCGGGAACTGATCGTCACTTCCGGTGATATGGAAATCGGGATAACTTCCACCTGCCGGGTTCGTTCCCTGCCAGCCCACCGGGAGCACCACCGCGATGGTGTAGTATTTTCCTTTCTGCAGTTTGTAGAACCCGTAGGCGCCGGCAGCGTCACTTGTCGTGGTTTCGATGACTACTCCATTCTGCAACAGGTTGACAGTCCAGCCGGCGAGTTTTGGATCGGAGGTGTTCGCCAGTCCGTCGCCGTTCTGATCGTTGTAGACCGTGCCGATGATCCATCCCCCTGGTGGGAGTGGCGTCGTCGGCGGCGCCGTGACGGTGATCGTTCTCGAGGTCTGTGCGCTGCCTGCCGGATTGGTGACGGTCAGGGTGGCCGCGTAGATGCCCGGGGTGGCGTAGGTGTGGCTCGCGTTCTGGAGCGATCCCTTCACGCCGTCGCCGAAGTCCCAGGTCCAGCCGATGATGTCGTAACCGGTCGAGGTGTCGGTGAAGTCCACCTCCAGCGGGGCGTCCCCGGTTGTCGCGGTTGTCGTGAAGTCGGCGACCAGCGATGGATACACCGTGATGTACCTGGTCTGGGTGGTCGCGTTGACTTCGAAGGTGTTGTTGATGGTCAGGGTGACATTGTAGGTCTTCGGGATGGTCTCCAGGTTGGTGTACAGGTGCAGCGGGTTCTGGCTGGTGGAGGTGTTTCCATCCCCGAAGTCCCAGTTCCAGTTGGTGATGCCCTCTCCGGTGGAGAGGTCGGTGAAATTGACGTTAATCTGTCCATTCCCAAGGGTCGGCGTCCCGTTGAAGGCGGCGACGGGAGGTTGCAGGACGGTGATGTAGTCGGTTCTGGTCGTCGTGTTGTTCCCATAATCGTTGTAGGCGGTCAACGTGACGTTGTAGATGCCTGCCGTGGAGTAGATATGGGTTACGTTCTGGAGGGATGCCGTGGTGTTGTCGCCGAAGTCCCAGGACCAGCCGTTGATGCCATCTCCGGTCGAGGTGTCGTTGAACTGGATCGGGAGCTGTGCGTTGCCGGCAGTTCTGTTGGCCGTGAAGTTCGCAACGAGCGGTGACAGGACCCTGACGACCGCCGGCTGTGAGACATTGGTGCCGTATGGGTTTGCGATCGTCAGGTTCACGGTGTAGTTCCCTGCGGCGGTGTAGATATGACTCACATTGGCGGGGCCAGGATATTGGAATGCCGAGGTGGTATCGTCTCCAAAGTCCCAGGTCCATCTTTCGATGTTGTACCCGGTGGAATTGTCTGCGAACCGGACGGTGTCCATGGCATTGTAGGTCCAGTTCACCAGACCGAAGGCTGCGACCAGCGGCGGATAGACGGTGATGAACTCGGTCTTTGTGATCGTGCTGCTTTCATCGGTGTTGTTGACGGTCAGGGTGACGTTGTAGGTTTTTGGTGTGGTTCCGAGGTTGGTATACGTATGCGACGGGTTCTGCTCGAGTGAGGTGGTGCCATCTCCAAAGGCCCAGAGCCAGGAGGTCGGGTTACCTGTCGAGATGTCCTTGAACTGGACGGTGAGTTCCGAGTTGCCAATCGTCGAGGTTGTGTTGGTGAAGTTGGCGACCAGCGGGGCACTGATGACGGTGAACGGCCGTGTCGTGGTATTTGTACCCCACGGATTGGTGATGTTCAGTGAGACATTGTAGGTGCCTGCCGTTGCATAGGTGTGGGTTGTGTTCTGATAGTTTGAGGTGACACCGTCACCAAAGTCCCAGAACCAGTTGAAGATGTCATCTCCTGTTGAGGTGTCGTTACATTGGACTGGTATTCCCACTGATCCCTGAGTTGGATTGTTTGTGAAGTTGGCGATCAATGGCTGGTGGACCTTAATAATTACAGGATCAGACTGCTTCGATTCAAAAGGATCGATTGCTTTCAGTATCACTGTATAATTCGATGGGTTATATCCAGGGATGTACGTGAACTCATGGATTGGATTTTGTTGATTTAAGGTCTCTCCATCACCGAAGGTCCAGAGCCAGTCGGTCACATATCCTGTCGATTCATCATGGAATGATACGGTGAAGGGGGAATTTCCTTCGATGTCAGGAGAGGTTCTGAACAGTGCATGCGGTGCTTTATAGACGGATATGTAGTCCAGTCTGGAGAGGTTGTACTGGGTCGGGTTATTGCCATCGGTCAGGGTCAGTTTCACGGTATAGTTCTCTATGTTGGAGGGCCAGGCAGGTTCTGAATAAGTATGCGTGATTGATCTGGTCAGACTGGGGGTGGTGTCCTCGTCCTCAAAGTTCCACAATAACCCATAGTTCCCCTGGTTTTCGGTCAGGTTGGTGAAGTTGATCCCCAGCGCTGTTTCGTTGACCGCTGTTTTGTCTGCGATGAAGTACACCCACGGTACCGCCGGCGTCTGCGTCGGCTGCGCCCGGATCGGCCCCTCCGAGGGGTACGGGAACGTGATCGGCACCGCACCGGTGACGGCGGCCGGCGGGTTCTTCCCGCTGCTGCTGTTCGTCGACCATGCCCCGAGCAGCACCGATCCGCCGCTGCCGGTGCCCGGCCAGATCAACTGCACCTGGTCGATGCTTCCTGCAGATGCCGTGAGATTGATGACATCGCCGATACTGTAGGGAGAGGACGAAGAAGAGGATGATATATGTGTCCAATAATCCGGGGTTCCTCCATCAATAATGACAGAGGGATTTTCACTGGTGGTACCATTGCTGTAGATGACCCTCAACACGGTCCCGTTCAGGTTCAGCGTCTCTCCGCCGCGGTGGATCAGCGAGACGCTCTTGTTATTTTCATCACTCCAGAAGTCGAAGGCCACGGCCGGCACCTTCTCCGGCTGCGGAGCTGAGAGCATCATGACACCCATCAGGGTGATGGCGCCGACAAAGATCGCGATCAGCAGGACGACCCCCATGATCTCAGCGTTTCCTTCGTTATTCTCCATGGTTATGGTACACCTGCAGCCCGATAGGCAGAGCTGCGAAAGATAGTAAGATAGTGGTCGACGCTTCCTGATAACCCTCTCTGATTGAGCACACCAGTCAGGTGTACGCTCTTTGGGAGACCCTGTTCTCCGGCCCCGGTCCGCTCTGCCTCTGGCCTGGAATCGGGTATCCCTTCCTCTGACAGAGCAGAGATCTGATGACGACCAGACGAGAGCATCACCGGTATCCCTCCAGGCCGGGCACGGTAAAAATGGTGGATGAGTGGATGCCTGCTTCAGGCAGTGAACAGGTCATAACTTCCACTGCAGACCAGGTAGGTCTTCCCCTCCTTGTAGTTGAAGTTCAAGACGTTGCTGTAGGGGGCACTCTGCGGGGAGATACCATACACTTTGACCCCCCAGTCCTGATATGGCCACCAGGGGGGATTGATGATATTGTTCCCGTCGACCACGAACTGTGCCCCTGCGTTGTAGGATCCCATCACATAGGTGAGCGTGGACTGCCAGTTGGTGTATCCATTCACCCAGATTCCGGTGATCTTACCGGTGGCGGCCAGGTTCCCGTTGAAGTATACCTTGACATTGTCGAATTCAAATGTACTGATTTTTGTATCAGATATGTAGATCTGTCCGTTTGCCTGGTCACCGTTCATCATGATCGTGACTTCGGTCTGCCAGGGGATCCTGATCTTGCCTTCGCTATCGATATCGAGCCCTGGTGAGAGGGTGGCCGATGAGGCCATCTGGATGAAGTCATCGGTATGGGAGGGTTGCGGCCATTCGCGCCAGGTGGTTCCGGTGAACCGGATATAGGATCCGTCCTTCATCACCCCGATGTTCATCGGGTTGTTCAGCAGGATCTGGTTTCCTGCTGTGGCGGTCATGTGGTTCCCGAAGTTCCTGTCGGTCACATGCTGGTGTTTATCATCTCGTCCCTGGTTCAGGTTGTCGACATAGTAGCCTTCGTGCTTGGTCGGCCAGGTCTGATCCCAGCCGGGGTGCTGCACCTGGACCACATGGTAGTGGTCCTTGGGCAGGTAATCGATGATGTAGTAGCCTGTGCTGTCGGACGTGCTCTGGTTCACCAGGAACCAGTCCTGTGCCGTCCCTTTGCCCATGGCCTGGACGGTCCAGCCGGCCAGTGGCGGTTCGCCACTGTCCCAGATCCCGTTGTTGTTCTGGTCGTTCCAGATATACCCGGCGATCGAGTAGGGTCCGACCCCGTTGATGGTGAAGAATGCCTCGATCGTGTGGTTCCCGTTCACCTGATTGAACGTAACCGAGGCGGTCTGACCGATCGAGATGCCGTCGACGATCACATCATCGATGCTGTTGCCCTCGCCGGGCGTGATCGTGAAGGTCTGGTTCTCTCCGAATTCCACAAGGACGTTTCCTTCCGGCGCGATGGTGCCACCTTCGCCGGCCGTGGCGTTGATCGTGTACACATTCTTTGCGAAGTCCGCCGTGATGGTGTGATCAGCCTCGAGCGGGGAGAAGGTATAGTTCTGGGCCGGGGCCAGGGAGACTCCGTCGACGATGATGCTGGCGATATGGTAGCCAGGGATGGCGCTCACATTGAACGATGGAGTCGAATGGTAGGGGTAACTCCGTAATCCCGAACCGGTGATCGATCCGAGCGGACCTACCGTCGCATTGATCGTGAACATGGCAACCGTGAAGTTCGCATCGACGGTGTAGTTCCGGTCTATCGGACTGTTGAACGTGTACGGGCTCCCTGTCACCGTCGTGGCTGCCCCGTCCCTGTCCCCGCTGATGAGCGCACTGTCGAATCTGAATCCGGCCGTGAGGTTTGTGAATATGAGTGTGGGTGTATCTCCTGCACTGACCTCGAATGGAGTATTGTTCACCAGGTGAGTGCCGTTGCAGGTGATGTTCCCTCTCAGAGCATCGAATATCGGGGTGATGGTGTAGTGTGCCGGCACCGGCGGGGCTACCTCTGAGAAGTTCGCCGTGACCGTGTAGTTCTGGTCAATACCGGTGGTGAAGGTGTATGGACTTGCTGTCACCGGTATGGATGCGCCCCTGTCCCCGCTGATGAGTGCGTTGTCGAATTTGAACCCCGTGGAGTACAGGAATTCGAGCATCGGTTTATCTCCTGCGTCAACCTCGAATGGAGTATTGTTCACTAACTGAGTGCCGTTGCAGGTGATGTTGCCTCTCAGAGCATCGAATATCGGGGTGATGGTGTAGTGTGCCGGCGCTGTTTCTGTCACCGTCGGTGTTACCGTCACTGTTTCCGTCGGCGTTACTGTAACGGTTTCCGTCGGTGTTACCGTCACGGTTTCTGTTGGTGTTACTGTGACGGTTTCCGTCACTGTCGGGGTTACTGTCACTGTTGTGTTGGATTCCGAAGAGGGGCCCTGGTAATTTTTGCCCATATCCCCGATCACCACCGATCGGAGCGCCGTCTCGCCGGCCCCTTTGCCGGTATAGACCAGGGTCACCTTGGCCGGCTGTGATGTGGCCGGGTAGTCGAGTGACTTTCCGGATGACCAGTCGGGTCTGGTGAAATTTTCTGTTCTACCATCCTCGTACTGCACCACGAACTTGTAGTCCCCGTTGGGGAGGGTATCCCCTCCGGTATGGTACAGGGTCAGGGTTCCCGGCTCATAGTTCGCCAGGAAGTTCACATTCGGGATCTCTTTGGGCGCCGGCTGGGAGAGGAGCTGCGTCCCGACGACAGTGCCGCCGACGACTACCAGAGAGAGGAGCAGGACGACACCGATCACCTCTGATACGCCCCATTCGTGCCATCGTTGCCGTTCTTCACCGGAGGAACCCCGGTGATCCTTATGATGCTTCATTCTAGGTCACTCCATTAAGGACTGCACATTCTGCAGGTGTGCAGTGTAGTTCGCTTGCGATACAGTCAGGTTCACAGAGGTGTTCTGGGGGGCGTCGATCGTAATCGATGCGTTGTTGTCGCCGTATGTGACTTTGGGATAAGAGTCAGCCGTGGCGGTGCTGTTGATGAGACCGTTCCTGACCGTGTTGTTAAAGATGTCAGCCCACATCTGGGCATAGGGCCGGCTTCTCGTATGGGCGGTCAGCGTAACATTGGTGAAGTTTTTGTTGGCTATCACATAGTCCGGAGGGTCGTTCAGCCAGGTCCTGACCATCACCGGCGAGGAGGTGCCGATCACTCCCTCCTCGGTCCCGATCATGTTGACCAGCATGAGGTTCACCTCTGGACTGGTGGTTGCATTGACGATCGAGATCGCCGGATAGGCCAGCACCGAGATGTCGGCATTGCCACTGGTGGCATTCTGGACCAGGAAGACCCCGCCGTCCTGGTAGGTGTAGGTCTGCTGGATCCAGTAGTTGTTCTGCGACTGGAACTCCAACCCCCGCAGGGATACATTGGCATAGTCACTGGTGCTGTTGGTGGTGATTGTTAAGGTCTCATGATATTCGGGAAGCCCGACCCTGGCCGACGAGCGGATCGGGGCGAGGATTGGAATGAACATCCGGGCTGGTGTCGTGCCGCTGCCGGTGGCCGGGTCGATCACCTGGGAGAGGGTCGTCCCGCCGGAGGTTATGTCGAACAGTTCTGTCTGGTTTGTATACAACCAGCTCAGAGCATCCATAGAACTGGCATCCTGAGAACGAGGGTAGTGGTAGGATGGAGATAAGGTGTCAGACGGTGAAGGAACATGCGGCGGACTGTTCATCCAGAGCGTGTCCACCTGGGTCTTGTAGTTGACGAACCAGTCCCGTACATCCCCCATCTTCTGGATCTCGTCCTCGCGCCCCTGGGCCGGCAGAACATACGTTATGTACAGCGAAATAGCAGCCATAACGAGCGCGAGTATCAGAACAAAGCCGACAACCTCTGATAACGCTTCATCATCCAGACCCGGGGACATTCTTCAGCAGTGTACCCTAAGCATTCACCAAATATATAATAGTTGAGTTATTGCTTTGCGGGTGAAAAAGCAGTACCGGGTGGCAGGGTTGAAGGAGGTTCTGCCCTGCTCAGGAGATGGTTGGATCATAGATGAGTTCGTAGGTATTACCGCTCCCGTCCTTGTTGATGATCGGCAGGGTATTTGTGTTTGAGATGATCTCAATGTTCGAGTCGGTCACCGGCAGCCCGTACCGTGAATCGTCCTTGTACCACCCGAGGATCGATTGGGTTCCCTGATAACCATCAGTATTGGCATTGACCTGGTGGAATTTTGTCACCTGCAGATTCTCGGTGAACGCGGCCCAGAGAGCAAACTTCGGGTTGTTCCTCGAGGTGCAGTTTTCGATGGTGATGTCGCTCGACCCTTTGATCACAAAGAACCCGGCCTTTTTGCTCCCGGTGTCCTTGCAGTTGATGAACTGGGAGTTGGTGCCGCCGTGGACATAGAACCCGGCGTTTTCGTTCCCGATTGAAGTACAGTTGGTCAGTGTAGTGTTCCGTGAGAGGTAGTAACCTGAGAGGAAGAATGCGCTCCCATAGGTCGACCGGCCGTTGTTGACCGAGGTGCAGTTGTCCAGCGTGACATTCTCTGACCTGGTCCGTGGCCCGATATCCTCTCCGTTATCGCCGTACCGGGCACCGGGCTCGAAGTGGAACCCTGACTCCCAGTTGTTGTCTGCAAAACAGTTGTAGACATGGCAGTCGATCAGATCCTGCCACTCGTGCAGGTCGAACCCGGTGATCCACTCAGAGCGGGATGCGTGGTCGGCAGTGACAGTATTACCGCTGTTGCCTGCCCAGGTATCACCCGCTTCCCCATATCCACAGTACGAGGCTCTGCAGTTTACAAATCTGGTGTTGCTGATGGCGTACGGTTGTCCGTTCCAGTTCTGGTTCATGTTCCAGCCGTGGGTGTTGCACTCGCGGGCTGTGCAGTTGTAGAACTCGACATTGTCGATGTTCTGGCCGTCAGCCCAGACAAAGAACATCCCGTTGATCGGGGCCTTGTTCGATGGTGGCTCGTTCGGGTCGGCAGGAGTATAGCCCAGTTCCCTGCTCGTCACGTTCACGTTCCGGATGCTGACACTGCTCGCGACGATCATCACACCTCCTGTGCCATAGAGGTTCAGTCCGTCGATGATCACGTTCGGGGCACTCACCTTGATATATCCGTCGCTGTACCCTCCGCTGTGCATCGGGACGAGGGCTCTGCCAGGGTTGTGTGCCATGAGGATCCGGTTACTCTGGATGCACCGGATCGGCCCTTCGCAGTCGTAGGTGCCGTCCACCAGTATCACTGTACCATAGTTGACCAGGGCGTCGTTGATCGTGTTGACATCGGTGAAATGAATCTTGTCCCCGGGCAGATTCTCGATGGTCGCATAATCCGAATTACTGCTTACCTCGTAGATGTAAGCCACCCCTTCTGCCGGGGTGAAGTTGACTTGCGGGCTCATATTTGCCGGCCAGGCGTACGCTCCGACAGGCTCATAATGGGTAACCTGCCTGACCGGGAGCGGCACGATCCCCTCGGAGGTTCCCGTACCGAAGAGGTGCTCGTACAGTGCCGAGAAGAACCCGAAGCCGGCCCCCTCGGTCCCGTCGTTTTTGGCCGATCTCACCGAGGTGATCGTGACGTTCCCGGAGCTGCCCATGTACTCGACCGTGACATTCTCGGTCAGGTTCGCATCGCTCCCCCGCAGGGTCAGCGAGTTCCCAACCGTCCATGCCGTGGTCTCAGCAGGGGAGGTATTATTGATGAAACTCTGACTCCAGGGCGTCTGGTTCAGGTAGACACGGTACTGGCCGGGGTTCAGCGCCTCCCCGCCGTTGTGGACCAGGGTCACGGTCCCGTTCTCGTCGGCCCCGATGACGATCTGCACCTTCGGCACCTGGTTTGGGATCGGCTGCGAAAAGATGGCCACCCCGACCATCACCCCGCCGGCGACGACGAGGGCGATCAGCAGTACGGCCCCGATGATCTCCGAGACCCCTGCGTCATGCTCGATCGAGCGGCCGGCCGGCACCGGTCTGCTCCGGTCACTGCCCGACATTCTGAAGGGTCACCCTGTATTCAGCCTGGGTCAGATCGAGGTACACATGATCATGTTCAGGGGGAATGAGAGAATTCAACCCCGAATTGACCGTCATGTTTGCAGTATAGGTTTTTTTCACCGGATCGGTGACGATCGATGGATTCAGCGAGAGCTGCTTGCCGGCGTTCCGGAAGACCCTGTCCCACAGCCTGGCCCCGGCCGAGGTGTTCATCACCGCCAGCACCGTCACATTGGTATACGGACCATTGGTGATGGTATCCCCGATATTCTCGGTCAGCCGGGTGTCCACCCTGAGAGGGCCGGTCCCACCGATCGACCCACGGCCTGATATATTGAGACCGGCGATGCTCACCTTGGGGATGGTATAACTGGCATCGGTCCCGTTCTCAACGATCGGGTAGACCGCGACCGCCGGGGCCGCGACGATCGAGCCTCCGTCCGACTGGTTCAGAAAGATCCCGCCCATCTGGTAGTAGTAGGTCTGCTGGATCCAGTAGACATTCTGCGACTGGTACGAGAGCGACCCCATCGGGATCGTGGCGAGCTCCTTCTGGGAGGTTGTATTATTATTATTTGTACTGGCCAGAATCCGCAGCGTCCCGTCCAGGTCCGTCTTCCCGGCCGACATCAGCGCCGGCGACCCCTGCGGCTTCATGAACGACAGAAAGACCCCGCCGGCCTGCGTATTCCCCCCTGCGGTCCCGAGGTCGAACGAGGTGCTGATCATCGTCCCGGCCAGCCGGTGATCGGTCAGGTTGGAGATCGAATTCATCCAGAGCGAGTCCAGCGTCCCCTTGTATTCCACGAAGAGATCCTTCACCTGGTTCATATGGACGATCTCGTCCTCGCGCCCCTCCGCTGGGACAACGTAGAGCAGGTACATCGTGGAAGCCACCACAATCAGCCCGAGGATCAGCACAAACCCGATGATCTCAGAGAGGCCGTCCTCGTCGCGCCCGGACAATGGCAATAGAAGAGAGTCCGTCTGGAAATTATATAAGACAATGCGAGAGGCACCCGGTTATAAACCTGCATCGTCGAACCGGCATCGTCCGGCTGCTCCCCGGTCCATGGCACGAAATATGGCCCCTGGACCCGGGCAGACAACGGAAGAGTATAGAGCTGAATGCATCCGATGATCACCGGATCCTGAGTAATTTGTTTGCAGCATCAGGAGAGGATCACCAAAAATTAGGGGTATCGATAAAGGAGGTTATCATGCGATGTACACCCCGAGCTCACTAGGTGCTGGTAGACAATAATCCCCAGTCACTGCAGAGAGTTGGTGAAGCTGGTATATCCATCTTCCTGATGGGGGCTGTCGGCAGGAAGATGAACCGGTCGGCACCCCTTGAAGAGGGACCCTGCTGCAAACCCCGCGCCCTTCAGGGGGTCAGCGTATACCGGTTCCCGTCCCCTTTCTGTGTGATCGCAGAGAGCGACCCCCCGCCCTCTGTTCTGATCTCAAAGCTCGAATGGGTCACCGGCTTCTGGTACTTCTTCTCGTCCCGGTACCATCCGAGCATCGCGAGCGTCCCCCGGGCCCCGCCCGGCGAGACCTGCGTGAACCCTTTGAGGGTCAGGTTATCCGTCGACGAGGCCCAGAGCGACCAGATCCTGGAGTGGTCGGCGGTGCAGTTCGAGAGCGTGATCCTGGACGACGACTTGATCACCTGCCAGCCGTACGTCGAGAGCTCGTCCCGGCACCCCTCGAAGGTCAGGTTCGAGCCGCCCTGCACAAAGAACCCTGCGTTCCGGTTGTGGACCGCCCGGCAGCTGGTCAGCACTGTATTCTTGTGCACATAGTATCCGGCCATGAAATAATGGGCAGGATTGGTGTTTCGGTAACCGTTGTTCTGCGAGAGACAGTTCTGGAGGACGACCCCGACCGTCCTGGTCGCCGGCCCGATCTCCTTGCCGGCGTCGTCGACCCGGTCGCCGGGCTCGAAGTGGAAGCCCGACTCCCAGTTGTTGTCGGCGATGCAGTTGATCACCTGGCAGTCGACCAGGTCGTTCATCTCCTGCAGGTCGAAACCTGTCGTCCACTCGGACCGGGAGTTGCCGGCCTCCCCGTAGCCGCAGAGGGCCGCATAGCAGAAGACGAACCGGGTGTTCTGGATCGCATGCGGCACCCGGTCGGCGAAGTTCTGGTTCATGTTGAACCCGTGGGTGGTGCAGTCGTAGGCCGTGCAGTTGTAGAACTCGATGTCCGAGAGGTCCTGGCGGTCGGCCCAGACAAAGAACATCCCGTTCCCTGCCGACCGGTACCGGACCCCATCGGTGCCGAGGGAGGTCGCATACACGTCCCGCACCCGGACATGACTGGCCGAGATCCTGATGAACCCCTGCCCCGCCAGGCTGAACCCGCGGAGGGTCACGTACGGTTTCGAGACGTCGATCGGCTGGTAACCGTCGGTGCTGTTCTTCACCTCGATGATCGTCTGGAAGGTCCCGGCCCCGGCCAGGACCGATCGGGTCGGGAGGACGATCCGCCCTGAGCAGTGGAAGGTGCCGTCCATCAGCTGCACCGAGGCGCCGGTGGCCAGCGCCTTATTGATCACCACCTGGTCGTCGGTGCCGGTGCACCGGAACTGGGCCTTTCCGGGATCCGCCGAGTTCGCGGCAGCCACCGTCACTGTCCCGGGGGCGGCCGTATCGAACCCGGCCGACGGGGTGGGTGAGGTCGGCGGGGTATAACTGTGCGGCGGCTCCTGCACCCCCTGCACCGTGGAGCCCGGTTGCGGGGGGAACGGCATCGACCAGGGGGCGCCAGGGGTGATCAGCACGAAATCCTCGGCATAGGCTGACTGGATGATCGTTCTGTGCGAGTCGGCCGTCACCAGCGAGACCCCCTGCACCGGGGCGGTTACCGGGATGATCATCGTCGACCCCGGCCCGAAGGTTCCGTTCTGCAACGGCGGAGCGTAGGTGACGTTCTTCGTCTGGTCGACCCCGTCGACGAGCACCAGGAACGACCGGTTCGAGAGAGCCGTCCCTCCGCTGTGGTACAGGTGGATCGAACCGGCATCGTATCCGGCCGTCAGGTTCAGCGGCGGCGTGGCCGGGGCCGGCGCCAGTCCCAGAAGGACGACGCCTGCCAGCACGGCCAGCAGCAGCATCACGGCCACGGCGACGAGGAAGGCCTTCGCCATCGGCGGGAGGGTGCCTGCTGCAGACCGCAGATCAGTGAGAATATCCTGGATCGAAGGCGTCATGGTGCTTCAGTTGCCCAGGGCAAGCCCCCAGGCACGTGAATATCTGTTGAGGGGCAGGGGATAAGAGGTTTCCTTGCGGCCGCAATGCATATCCTGATAATCCCCCATCTCCTTGAATATAACCAGTGGTGCTGATAGCCAGATGCTGAGCCAGGGTTGTGTCCTCTGTATGGAAGGGGCGAAGATGGTCCTGTTTGTGACAGGAGAGTGCGGCCGGTCCTGCTGGTACTGTCCGCTCTCTGCAGAGCGGAAAGGGACGGACCAGGTCTATGCCAACGAGCGGCCGGTCAGCAGCGATGACCAGGTGATCGCCGAGGCGACGATGATGAGCGCCCTCGGCACCGGGGTGACCGGCGGCGAACCGCTGCTGGTCCTCGACCGGGTGGTCCGGTATACGTCCCTCCTCAAGGAGACCTTCGGCCCGGAGCACCAGATCCACCTGTACACCGGGGTGGCCCCGACCGAGTCGGACCTGCAGGCGATGCGGGGGCTCGTCGACGAAATACGGCTCCACCCGCCGCAGGAGTGCTGGAAGGAGATCCTGACCACGCCGTTCTTCACCTCGGCGGTCAGGGCGAAGGAGCTCGGGTATGCAATCGGTGTCGAGGTGCCGGCGCTGCCAGGGCTCGAGGACCTGGCGGCCCTCCTCCCTTCCTTGGACTTCATGAACATCAACGAGCTGGAGTGGGGGGAGACCAACGCCGCCGGGATGCGGGACCGCGGCTTCGAGCTCGAGGACGACGTCCACAACGCGATCCTCGGCTCCGGGGACTGGGCGTCTGCCATCTGCGACGACGAGAAGGTCCACTGGTGCTCCTCCTCCTTCAAGGATTCGGTGCAGCTCCGTGAACGGCTCAAACGGATCGCCGTCAACACAGCCAGGGATATCGACGAGGTGACCCCCGACGGTACCGTCATCTACGGGGTCTGCGAGCCGAACGGCGACCCGGCCGGGGTCGAGTCCTGCTTTGAGGAGGGGACCTACCTCTGGTGCGGGGACCACTTCGAGGTGGTCTGGTGGATGCTTGCCGAGCTGGCCCCTGACCTCGATGGGAGGTGTTCGATCGTCGAGCGGTATCCCAACAGGGGCATGATCGTCGAGGTGACGCCGCTGTGAGCCTCCGGTCCCTGATCGAGCCGGTCTATGAACGGTATCTTCGCATGCAGTGCCGGAACATGCCCCGGCATATCGCCATCATTCAGGACGGCAACCGCCGGTTTGCCCGTCAAAAAGGGGTCGACACCGCGGTCGGTCACCGGGCCGGCGCCGATGCCACCGAGCAGATGCTCGAATGGGCCGGCGACCTCGGGGTGAAGCACATCACCCTGTACTCGTTCTCAACCGAGAACTTTCACCGGGACGCCGCCGAGGTGCAGGAGCTCTTCGACCTCTTCCGTGAGAAGTTCCTCTCGATGGTCAAGAACGAACGAGTCCACCGGCGACATATCAGGGTGCAGATGGTCGGGGACCGGACCCTGCTGCCCGCCGACCTGCTCGCTGCGATCGAACAGGCAGAGGCGTCGACGGCCGGGTATCATGATTTCTTTTTAAACATCGCCATCGCCTACGGCGGCAGGAACGAGATCGTCCAGGCCGCAAAGCGGCTCCTCGCCGAGGTGAACGCCGGCACCCTCACACCAGAGGAGATCACTCCTGCGATGGTGGAGAACCATCTCTATGAAGGGAACCCCCTCCCGCCGGTGGACCTGATCATCCGGACCGGCAACGAGTACCGGACCTCGAACTTCCTCCCCTGGCTGGCCAACGGGAACGAGTGTGCGGTCTACTTCTGCGCACCGTACTGGCCGCTCTTTCGAAAGATCGATCTCCTCAGGGCGATCCGGGTTTACCAGCAGCGAAACGAACCGATGGGTGTGGCGTGAATGGGCAGGACAGCGTTATTTATCTGGGTGTGGGGAGATATCAGTAGCTTATGATGTACTGCCATAACTGTGGTGCGCGGATCGCAGGCAGTGAGGACAAGTACTGTACGACCTGTGGGGCACAGCTGCATGCCTCACCGAACCCGTCAGCGGACTCCCGGGTTCCGCCCTCGGTATCGCCCTCTCCGGAGCCGGCGACCACCACCAGGGACGGGTTCTTTGGCGGTCTGCATGCACGTGCCAGGGGTGCCGGAGAGGTGGAGGCCCCCCCGGTGCCGGCGAAGGAGACGAACGACCATCCCTCCACGCCGCCTCAGCCTGCAGTCAGGTCTCCCCTCCCGATCGACGAGCTCAGGACACGCCAGGAAGGCGGCCGCCCGGCGACCCGGTCCGTGCAGTCCAGGCCCCTGCCGGTGGATGAACAGCGGCAGCGGCTGACCGAGGAGGAGGAGCGGCGAAATGCCCGCCACCTCGAACAGGCCCGGCGGAGTACTCCGACCCCGGTCAGGGCCGAGCCCCCGAAACCACGCCTCCGTGAGGCGAAGGGCTGGGTTCCCTGGCCTGAGACGGTCCCTGAGACAGAGAAGGTCTCCTCGGCTGAGCGGCTGAACCGGATGGTTCCCGGGGCCCTCCAGCAGAAGGATCCCGAGGTCGCACCCGATAAGAAGGTCGAGAGAGAACCGCCGGTGGCCGAGCGTCATGGTGACGGGGGCGCAGAACGACGTGCACCGACACCGCCGCCGGCACCGTCGTCACCACCGGTCAGGGCGGCGACGGTGCCGCCTTCTCCGACCCCCGCGGCTCAGGTAGAGGATCCGATCATCCCCTGGGTCACCCCCCTCCCGATCAGCACCCCCGAACCGGTGAAGAAGGTGCCGCTGTACGAGGTCCCGCAGCGCCCGCCGGCCCCGCCCAGGCACCCGTCCCGCCCCAAAAAAGGAAAGTTCCGGGGATCCGGCCTCTTCGAAGGGGACGGTCGGGGGATCAAGCCGTCCTGGATCCTTGCGATCGCCGGGCTGATCGTGCTGACCCTGGTGATCTTCACGATCTTCCCGGTGCAGGACGCTGCCGCCGACCAGGGGCGGCACATGAAGATCAACCCGCTGACCGGAGGGATCGTCAACTCCACGCCGAGCCCGACCACCCCGGTCGGCGCCGACAGCACGGACCTGATGGTCACGATCAATTATAAGGGAGCCTGGTCCGGGAAGATCGTCTCAAGCGGCTCCATATACCGTGAGATCCCGATCAACGGCGTTGGGATCAAGCAGATCCCGGTGAACCAGCAGAGCGGAATCGTGAGCGTACAGGCCCAGAAGAAGGACGACTCCCGGGAATCGCTGATCGTCAGGATCACCCGGGGCTCGACTCTTCTCAAGGAGGGCTCGACCGTCGATCCCTCCGGCAGCCTGACCGTCTCCGCCTCGCTGAGCTGAACGGTCGCCGGGGGATCGCCCCTCTCGTATTTTTTTAAAAAGAGAATCCTTTTTTTCGGCCAATCAGGCCCCGAACCGGCGCACCCTGGACTGGTAGTCCCGGAGAGCCCGGAGAAAGTCCACCTTTCTGAGGAACTTCCAGTTCACATCAGAGAAGAAGAGCTCGGAGTAGACCGACTGCCAGATCAGAAAGTCGGTCAGGTGGTCCCCGCCGGTCTTGATCATCAGGTCGGGGGTATACCGGAAGGTCAGGTAGCGTTCAAAGACCGACTCGTCCACGGCATCTGGGGAGAGGTGCTCCTCGGCCATCGCTCGGATGCAGGCCGTGATCTCCTCCCTCCCGCTCTTGCCGACCGCGACCGTCACCGCGATCCCCTTCCCGCTCACCTCCTCGTGCTCCCCGCAGTGGAGGGTCAGGGTGGCGATCGAACTGATCCGCCGGATCGCCGGCAGCAACGGGACCATCGCCGAGGCGTCCTTTGTTGAGATATGGAAGATCACCCCCTTGATCCCCATCTCGACCGACCAGGCCACGCAGTCGTAGAGCTTGTCCGGGGCCTCGCGGATGTCCTGCTCATCGATCATGATGCAGATCTGGTTCGGGAGGACCGTGATCTGCCGGGCCAGCAGCCGGGCGTATAACCAGTAGATCATGCGGCCCACTCCAGAAGAGACGACAGGTCCCTGGTGTTCAGCAGATCGGCCGGCCGGCACCACCCGCGGCGGGCCACCTGGATTCCATAGGGCATGTTCCCCAGTTCGGCCTGCATATGGGCATCGGTGCCGAGCGAGATGGCGACCCCCCGGTCGCGGGCCTTTCTGACCCCGGTATCGTCCAGGTCCAGCCGGGACGGAGAGGCGTTGATCTCCAGGGCCGTCCTGTGGACGGCGGCGGCCTCGATCACCCGGTCCAGGTCGACTGCGTACGGGTCCCGCCGCCCGAGAACCCGGCCGGTCGGGTGACCGATGATGTCCACGTGCTCGTTCTCGATCGCACTCAGGATCCTTCTTGTCATCACGTCCTCCTCCTGGTGAAACCCTGAATGGACCGAGGCGATCACCAGGTCCAGGTCCTGCAGCGTCTTGTCCGGAAGGCCGAGCGACCCGTTGGAGAGGATGTCCACCTCGATCCCGGCCAGCACCCGGCAGGACGAGGAGCGGTTCACCACCTCGATCTCGTGCTGCTGTTTCTGGACCTCTGCTGCAGAGAGGCCGTGGGCCACTCCGAGCGAGGCCGAGTGGTCCGAACAGATGATGTACTGGTACCCGAGCGCCTCCCCGGCGCCGGCCAGCTCCTGGATCGTCATCGAGCCGTCGGACCAGCGGGAGTGGACGTGCAGGTCTCCCCTGAGGTCTGCTGGTGTCACGAGGGCGGGCAGCGTGTGTTCAAGGGCGGCCTCCACCTCCCCGTGATCCTCCCTCAGTTCCGGCGGGACCGGGTCCATCCCGAACATCGAGAAGACCTCCTCCTCGGTCGCGGCCGTCCTGAGCGAACCGGTCGTCCGCTCCTCGATCCCGTACTCGTTCAGCCGCCAGCCGGCAGAGAGAGCGATCTCCCGGAGCCTGATATTGAAGTCCTTCGACCCGGTCAGGTACATCAGCATCGTGCCGTACTGGTCGGGGCTGCAGAACCTGATATCGACCCGCTGTCCCATGAACCGGATCGACGTCCGTTTTTCGCCGAGATCGATCACCTCGTCCGCCCGGACGACCAGCCGCGGGTTCACCACAGCCGGCGCCTCGGTGGAGACGATGTCGAGGTCGCCGATGGTGGACCTCCCCCGCCGGAACGACCCGGCGACCGTATAGGTCCCATCGGTCAGCAGGGCCGCCACCCCTGCGAGGACCGCTTCGGCCTGGACCCTGGTCATCCGTCCGGTCGACCGGCGGTGGCGTGCGATCGCCTTCAGCAACTCCTCCTCCTTCTTCGCCCCGAAGCCCTTCAGGGTGCTGACCCGGTGGGCCTGGGCGGCCTGCTCCAGGTCCTCGATCGTCGAGACTCCGAGTTCATGCCAGAGCCGGTGAACGGTCTTCGGACCCACCTGGTCCAGTTCGAGGAGGGCGATCACCGAGGCTGGGATCGACTGCTGCAGTTCGAGGAGGAGGCTGCTCTCTCTGCCGGCGCAGAGTTCTCCGACCTGGGCCGCGAGGTGCGGTCCGATCCCCGGGACCGCCAGCAACCGATCGGACGGCATGCCGCAGATCGGCTCCTCCCTCCCCTCGATCGCCATCGCAGCCCGCTGGAATGCCCTGACCCGGAACGGGTCCTCTCCTCTGATCAGAAGGAGCTGGCTGATAAACCTGAATGTATCGGCCACCTGCCTGTTGGTACACCCCATATATAACTAACGTACTCGGTCTTCCAACCATAAGAGTATTCCCGGCAGGCCGGGCCGGCCAGGTCGACCGACAGGTTCGAGAACCAAATCCATAACCGTTCCGGGGGCATACCCCACTGTACATGGAGAGGAGCTGCGATGAGGACCTGCTCGAGGCGGTGCTCTGTCTGGGGGCCGGTGGCGGTGCAGACGTGGGTCCGCTGGCCTCCCGCCTCCACCTCCCCCCCGAGGATCTCCTCCTGCTGATTGGGGACGCGGTCGGGGCCGGAACCCTGACCCGGTCGGGGAGCACGGTCGACCTGACCGAAAAGGGGCGGGAGATCGCCGTCCGGATCGACCGCCGGCACCGGACGTTGCAGTGTTTTCTGACCGAGATGCTCGGGATGGACCCTTCCTCAGCCTCGGATGAGGCCTGCCAGCTCGAGCACCGGGTCTCGGACGAGACGATCTCGCGGCTCGGCACCTACATGGCCCGGCCCGGCGGAAATCCCGAGTGCCCGAGGCGGCATCACGGCCAGCGGTCGGGAGTCCGGACCCTGCAGACCTTCGACGAAGGAACGGTCCTCAGGGTCAGCACGATCCGGCAGTGGGGCCATTACACCCGGCTGCTCGACCTCGGGATCCTCCCGGGTGAGGAGATCAGTATCCGGAGGAGACTGGGCAACGGGGCCGTCGTCGTCAGGGTGAAGGGCTGCGACATCGCCCTCAGCCCTGAGATTGCGGCCTCGATCTCGGTGGAGCAGGTCAGATGAAGGCCGCCCTGATCGGAAACCCGGGAGTCGGCAAGTCGCTGATCTTCATGCAGTTGACCGGGCTCGGGGTCGAGGTCGGGAACATGCCCGGTTCGTCGATCGAACTGATGTCCGGCACCGTCTGTGTAAACCGGGATCAGAAGGAGTGGCTGGACCTCGTCGACATGCCGGGTCTCTACTCCCTCGACGGGCAGGGGGAGAAGGAGGTGCTGGTCAGGCGGGTGCTCGAAGAGCCTGAGGTCGACGCCCTGATCGTGGTGCTGGACGCCACCCGGTTCGAGCGGAACCTGTACCTGCTGCTGCAGATCGCCGAGTACCGGATCCCGATGATCGTCGTCGTCAACCTGACCGACGAGGCGATCAAGGAGGGGGTCTCGATCGACCCCGACGCCCTCTCGGCGCTCCTCGGTGTCCCGGTGATCCGGGCCGCCGCCGCCCTCGGGACCGGGATCGACCAGATCGTCCCGGCGGTGATGCGATCGGCGAAGGTGTCGGCGATCGAGGTCCCGTACGATCACCAGATCGAGGCGGCCCTCCGCTCGTTCCAGAAGACGATGGGGATCGGACGGCGCGTGGGGCTGCAGGCGATGCAGGGGATCAGTCCGGACCCCGAGATGCTCGAGGTGACCGCAATGGTGGCCGAGGAGATCGAGAACCGGCACCGGATGTCGGTGAACCAGATCATCGCGACCAACCGGCACAACTATGCCCATACCCTCGCCGGGCAGGTCCTCTCCACCGGCGCCCATCACAACCGGTTCGACCTGGACCGGATCCTGACCCGGCAGTTCCCGGGGATCCCGATCCTGATCGGGGTGATCCTCTCGATGCTGCTGATCGTCTTCGCGGTCGGCTCCCGCCTCGAGGACCTGATCGTCTGGGGGTTCACGACCTACCTGATGACCCCGATCCAGGCCCTCCCCCTCTCGCCCCTCGTCGAACAGCTGGCCTACTCGGTGGTGCTGGCCCTCGAATCGGGGTTCGGGATCGCCTTCCCCTACATCTTCACCTTCTACATCCTCCTCTCGGTCCTGGAGGACTCGGGATACATGACCCGGGCCGCCTTCCTCGCCGACCGTGCGATGCACCGGCTCGGCATGCACGGCGAGGCGATCATCCCGCTGGTCCTCGGCTTCGGCTGCAATGTCCCGGCGGTGATGGGGACCAGGCTCCTCTCGTCGCGGAGGGAACGGATCATCGCGGCCTTTCTGATCACGATGGTCCCCTGCTCTGCACGCACCGTCGTCATCTCAGGGATCGTCGCCAAGTTCGTCGGCGTTCTGCCGGCGCTGAGCATCTACCTGATCGTGCTGGTGCTGATCCTGCTCACCGGGGTGATCCTCTCCCGAGTCACCCCCGGACCGCAGTACGGCATGATCCTGGAGATGACCCCCCTCCGCCGGCCCAAGGCCGGCATGGTGCTGCGCAAGTCTTGGATGAGGATCCAGGAGTTCCTGGTGATCGCGATGCCGCTGCTGCTGATATCCTCGGTGATCCTCGGACTGCTCGGTTTCTACGGGGTGATCGCTGCGTTCCAGCAGGCAGCCGTCCCGATCTCCGAGGGGCTGCTCGGCCTCCCGAGCTACGCCTCGACGGCCCTCCTCTTCGGGATCCTCCGGAAGGAGATGGCCTTTGAGACCCTGGCCGTGCTGGCCGGGACCACCGACCTGATCACGGTGATGACCCGGACGCAGCTCTATGTCTTTGCCCTGGTCTCGACCCTCTTCGTCCCCTGCATCTCCACCATCGCGGTGCTGAACCGGGAGCTCGGGGTGAAGGTGGCCGCGCTGATCACCGCCTACACCGTGCTGCTCGGCCTCGGGATCGGAGCACTTATACATCTGCTGATGGCATGATCCAGTACTTACAATGTATACGTTCCGGACAGGCATCCCGATGATCGATGAAGGGGCCGGCGGCCTCCCCCAGGGGTCCAACCTGCTGATCCTCGGCCCCCCTTTGACAGAACTGGCCAGGATCGGGTACACGATCGCCTGTCCGCGCCCTGGCGACTACACGCTGCTGGTCACCACCGACGACGACTACCTGGAGGCCCTGACTGCGTTCCGCTCGCTCGGGGCGGATCGGGCTGCGATCGGGCTGATCGACACGGTCACCCGGATCTCCAACCCGAACATCGCCGAGGCCGACAAGCTGAAGTTCACGGCCAGCCCGACCGACCTGACCTCGCTCGGGATCAAGTTCGGAAAGATGGTCGAGGCGATCTTCGCCGGGCAGTTCCCTGATTATGATGCAGGCCTCTTTCCGCCGCCGGTCAGGGTGATGCTCAACTCGATCTCGACGCTGCTGATGTACCGGAAGCTGGAGGAGACCTACCAGTTCCTGCATATGCTGACGACCAGGGTGAAGAAGATGGAGGGGCTCGGGCTCTATACCCTCACCTCGACCTCGTTTGATGCGCGGACCATCTCGGTGATCACGCAGCTGATGACCCACACGCTCGAGGTGAAACGGGAGGATGATATGATGTCGATGCGCATTGTTGGACGGGGGATCGGGCAGAGTGCCTGGGTCAGGTACCACTATCAGGACGAAACGATCACCTTTCCGGAGGTGGACTGAATGCTGACTTTTGTGGGGCTCGGCCTCTATGATGCCGGCGATATCTCGGTGAAAGGGCTGGCGGCCGTCAGGGAGAGCGATGCGGTCTTTCTGGAGTATTACACCTCCCGACTGATGGGGACGACGGTGGAGGAACTGGCCAGGGTCTACGGGAAGGAGGTGACCGTCCTCGGCCGGGCCGATGTCGAGCAGCACCCCGACCCGATCCTGGACGCTGCCGCCGCCGGGGAGGCGGTGGTGCTGACCGGCGGGGACCCGATGGTCTCGACCACCCATATGGATCTCCGCCTTCGGGCGGCCGCCCGCGGGATCCCGACCGGGATCATCCATGGGGCCTCGATTCAGACCGCGGTCTGCGGGCTGACCGGGCTGCAGAACTACCGGTTCGGCAAGTCCTGCTCGGTCCCGTTCCCGCACAAGAACTGGTTCCCGATGACCCCGTACGAGGTGATCCGGCAGAACCTGGCCGCCGACCTCCACACCCTGGTCTACCTGGACATTCAGCAGGACCGGTACATGCAGGTGGGGGAGGCGATCGACCTGCTCGAGGAGATGGCCGTCCGGCTGGGCGGCTCGATCGCCACGTATATCGGCGTCGCCCGGGCCGGCTCCATCTCTCCGGTGGTCCGGGCGGGGACGGCCGATCGCCTGCGCGGCGTCGACTTCGGCGGGCCGCTCCATGTGCTGATCGTGCCGGCCACCCTCCACCCGGTCGAGCAGGAGTACCTCGAGGTCTTCGCCGGGCTTTCGGTATGAGGATCGCCGACGGGCTCGCCGCCCTCAGCACCGGCCTGGAAGGAGCGGTGCCGTCGGCCCCTGAGAGGACTCCGCTCTGGCTGCTCGGCGGGGAAGTGATCGAGATGGCCCGGTCGTACGACGGGGACGGGACCTCGTTCCTGCTGCACCGAGACCCGGTGAACGCCCTCGCCTCCGCCGCCTACGGGGCCGGCTGGCTGGACGCCGGGGGGGCGCTCGGGCTGGTCAGGGTCCGGGCCCCAGTCGGACTGCTGCTGATGGCAGGGTCGGTCAGCGACGACCAGCACGGGCGGCTGGAGGAGAAGGCGGGCCGGTACATCCGGATGCTGGCCGGCGCCCTCGGCTCGATCGAGGTCGCCCCCGACACCGGTTCCTCCCTCCACCCGGTGGCCCGGAGGATCGAGGCGGTCGCCACTCTCTTCTGTCGCGAGGCGGTGCTGCGCCGGGGATCGCTCGAAGAGAGCCTGAGCTGCTCGAGTTACGGGTACGGCTGGCTCGACTGCGGGGCCAGGGCCGGCCTCTTTCGGGTGGTTGCGGCCAGACATCTTTTCACGCTCTAAGACGGGGTACACCCCGAAGGTGCCCGGACCACAGAGGGCTTATGCCCGGCACCGTCAATACTACTACTATGAAGTGTATCATCCTTGCAGGGGGTTCAGGGACCCGGCTCTGGCCGCTATCAAGGGTCCAGTTCCCGAAGCAGTTCCTGAAGATCGGTGACCATTCGCTCTTTCAGGCCACCTGGCTGCGGGCCCGGAAACTGGCGTCGGCGGACGAGATCTACGTGGTGACCAACGAGGCCCACCAGTACCTGGTCAACAACCAGCTCGAGGAGGTCGGGGCCGCCATCGATCAGACTCACCTGCTCAGGGAGCCCTGCGGCAGGAACACGCTGCCGGCGATCGCCTGGGCGATGGCGACGATCAGGGCTGAATGCGGCGACGCCGTCGCCGTCGTCTTCCCGAGCGATCACCACCTGAGCGAGGCGGCCCTGCACGAGATCGAGGGGGCCGTCCCGCTGGCCGACGATCACCTGGTCACCTTCGGAGTGATGCCGGACTGCCCGCACACCGGGTACGGGTACATCCGCCCCGGCGCCAGGCTGGTCTGCGGGTCGGCGGTCGATGCGTTCAAGGAGAAGCCCGATAAGGAGACGGCCGAGAGTTACTGCAAGGCCGGGTACCTCTGGAACTCGGGGATGTTTCTCCTTCGGACCACGGTCTTCTTCGAGGAGCTCGAGCGCTACCAGCCGGCGATGGCCGCGGCCTTTGCAGCCGGGACGCCCGAGGAGTACGCCGCCCTCCAGAACCTCTCGATCGACTACGGCCTGCTCGAGGTCTCCGAGCGGGTCGCCGTCGTTCCGCTCGACTGTGACTGGTCGGACATGGGGGACTTCAAGGCCCTGTACGAGCATGCGGCCCATGACTCGGCAGGGAATGCCGGGAAGGCGGAGTACATCGATGCGACCGGCAACTATGTGCATGCCAAGGGAAAGGCGATCGGCCTGATCGGGGTGAACAACCTGGCGATCGTCGACACCGGGGACGCGCTGCTCGTCTGCGCCAAGGACCAGACCGACAAGGTCCGGGACCTGGTGACCCGGTTCAAGGGACAGAATAACGCGATCACCGAGCATCACCTCGAGGAGCACCGCCCCTGGGGATCGTACAAGGTGCTCGAGACCGGGCCGTTCTACAAGATCAAGCGGGTCACGGTCAGCCCGGGCAAGTGGCTCTCGCTCCAGCTCCACTGCCACCGGTCCGAGCACTGGATCGTCGTCAGCGGGATGGCCGAGGTGCGTCTGAACGGGGACACCCAGTTCCTCTGCCAGGGGCAGTCCACCTTCGTCACCACCGGCTGCCGTCACCGGCTCGGCAACCCGGGGAGGATCCCGCTCGAGGTGATCGAGGTCCAGATCGGCGAGTACCTCGAAGAGGACGACATCGTCCGGTTCGAGGACCAGTACGGTCGGGCCTAGACGAGCGGAATAATAACCGGAAAGCACACTTTTTTTAGGATTGCGGCCGATATGGGTCGTATGGAGGAGACGAAGAAGGCCGAGCTGCAGGTCAGCGGGATCCACTGCGCCACCTGTGCGGTCACCATCGAGGAGTCGCTGGCCGCGGTGCCGGGGGTCGAGAAGGCCGAGGTGAACATCGCGACCAACACGGCGACTGTTCACTACGACCAGGGAAAGACCGACCTTGCCGCCCTCGAAGGGGCGGTGACCGGGGCCGGCTATGGGGTCGTCCGGGCCGAGGCGGTGATCCGGATCGGGGGGATGATGTGTGCGGTCTGTGTCCAGACGATCGAGGCGGCCCTCCGGGATCTGCCCGGCGTCTCCACGGCCACCGTCAACCTGGCCAGCGAGAAGGCCTATGTCACCTACAACCCCTCCCTCACCTCGGTGGCGGCGATGCGGGAGGCGATCGAGGAGGCCGGGTATTCGTTCCTCGGTCTCGACAGGGAGGTGACTGACGAGGCGGTGGACGCCGCCCTCAAGAAAGATCTCCGCGACAAGGCGCAGCGGTTCACGGTCGGGTTCGTGGCGGCCGGCATCCTGATGGCCATCATGTTCTTCTTCCCGATGCTCCCGTACATGGGGCTCGTGATGCTGGGGATCAGCCTGCCGGCGTTCTACTATGTCACCGCTCCGATCTTCGCCGCGGCCGCGACGGCGCTGAAGCACGGTTCGCTGACGATGGACGTGATGTACGCGATGGGCACCGGGGTGGCGATGGGCGCCTCGGTCCTCGGCACCTTCTCGATCGTGCTGACCCCGGAGTTCATGTTCTACGACACCGCCCTGATGCTCGGTGCGTTCCTGATGCTCGGCAGGTTCCTGGAGGGACGTGCGAAGGGGGCGACCTCGCAGGCGATCCGGGCGCTCATCGCCCTGCAGCCGGAGACGGCGACGGTGATGCGGGAGGACGGGCCGGCCGAGGTCCTCCTCGCCGAGGTGGTCGTCGGGGACCTGCTGATGGTCCGCCCCGGGGGGAGGATCCCGGTGGACGGCACGGTCACCGAGGGGGAGAGCAGTGTCGACGAGTCGATGATCACCGGCGAACCGATCCCGGTCCACAAGCTCCCTGGGGAACCGGTGGTCGGCGGGACCCTCAACGGCACCGGTGCGCTGACCTTCCGCGCCGAGAAGGTAGGAAGCGAGACGATGCTGGCCAGGATCGTCCAGATGGTCAGCGAAGCACAGGGTTCGAAACCGCCGGTGCAGCAGATCGCAGACCGGGTGGTCGCCTGGTTCATCCCGGCCGTGCTGGCCGTCGCGGTCCTCGCGTTCCTGGTCTGGTTCCTGCTCCTCCGTGCCCCGCTGGTCTTCGCCCTCTCGACGCTGATCGCGGTGCTGGTGGTGGCCTGCCCCTGTGCGCTCGGGCTGGCCACACCGACGGCGGTGACGGTCGGCCTCGGCCGTGGAGCGGCGATCGGGGTGCTGGTCAGGAACGGGGACGCCCTCGAGGCCGCTGAAAAGGTGACGACCGTCGTCTTCGACAAGACCGGGACACTGACGGTCGGGCATCCTGAGGTGACCGCGGTGATCGCCATAGCCGGCGACGCGGCCAGGGAGAGCCTCCTCGCCATGGCGGCCGCGGTCGAACTCCACTCACAGCATCCCCTGGCCGGGGCCGTCCTCCGGGCCGCCGATAAGGCCGGCATCCTTCTTCCCCCCTCAGAGAGGTTCACCTCGTCGAGTGGCCGGGGTGCGTGGGCCCTGGTCGACGGGAGGACGGTGCTCGTCGGGAGCAGCGGATACCTGGACGAGCAGAAGGTTGCTGCAGACCCGACCCTGGCCGACGAGGCGGCCTCGCATCAAAAGGCCGGCGAGACGGTCGTGATGGTCGCGGTCGACGGGCAGGCGGCCGGGATGATCGCCATCGCCGACGTGCTGAAGCCGTCCGCCCCGGGTGCCGTTGCGGCCCTGAAGAAGTCCGGTCGGAAGGTCGTGATGCTGACCGGGGACAACCGGGTTACGGCCGAGGCGATGGCCGGGAGGGCCGGGATCGACCAGGTGATCGCCGGGGTGCTCCCCGACCAGAAGGCCGCCGAGGTGAAGCGGCTCCAGCAGCAGGGGGAGGTGGTCGCCTTCGTCGGGGACGGGATCAACGACGCCCCCGCCCTGGCGCAGGCCGATGTCGGGATCGCGATCGGTAGCGGGACCGATGTCGCCGTCGAAACCGGGTCGATCGTGCTGATGCAGGAGGACCTCTGCATCGTCGTGGCCGCCCTCCAGCTCTCGGCGAAGGTGATGCAGCGGATCCGGCAGAACATCTTCTGGGCGTTTGCCTACAACGGGCTGTTGATCCCGCTCGCCGCCGGGGTGCTGTACCCCTTCACCGGGATTCTGATGCGCCCCGAGTACGGCGCCCTGGCGATGGCCCTCTCCTCGGTGACGGTCATCTCGCTCTCGCTGCTGCTCCGCACCTACACCCCGCCGGCCGTTCGGCAGAGGGGGACCGGATCAAAACTTCACGCTTGATAAACGATCATCACCTATTCCTCTATCAGAGGACCATGGTGGGGGAGGGGATGAGCAGTGTGGACGAACCGGCATCGGGCGGGCTCTCCCTCCCCCTTCTGCTCGGACTGTTCGCCCTGCTCGGGATCTCCCTGGTCAGTCTCTGGAACTATCTCCTCTTCCATGCGATCGTCGAGGTCTTCACGGCGGTGATCGCCGGGATGATTGCGGTGCTGACCTGGAATACCCGGAGGTACCAGGATACCCCGTACTTTCTGATCGCCGGCGTCGGCTTCCTCGGAATCGGGGTGATCGGTCTTCTGCATATGCTCGCCTTTCAGGGGATGCAGATCTTTCTGGTGGCCGGTTCAAACCTGGCGACCCAGCTCTGGATCGCAGAGAGTTATCTGCTCGCCTGTTCCCTGGTCGCTGCAGGGCTTCTGATCAACCGGCGTGTGAAGGCACAATCTCTGCTGCTGGTGTATGGCGTGATCGTCGCCGCATTGCTCGCTTCGATCCTGCTGGTGCCGATTTTTCCTGCCTGTTATATCGATGGGATCGGGTTGACCCCCTTCAAGGTCGTCAGCGAGTACCTGATCATGCTGCTGCTGGTACTGGCCATCGTCCTGCTCGTACACCGACGGACGCGGTTCGACCAGAAGGTATGGAGACTGCTGGTGATCGGGATCGTTCTCGTCATCCTCGGTGAGTTATCCTTCACCCTGTACGTCGAAGTCACCTCCTTCTTCAACCTGCTCGGCCACCTCTTTCGGGTGCTCGCCTTCGCTCTCTTCTACAAGGCGATCATCGAGACCGGCATGAACCAGCCGTTTCGGCTCCTCTTCCGCGACCTGACTGTCCGGGAGCAGGAACTCCGCGAGGCCAGAGAATACCTGGAAGCGTTGATCACCTATGCGAACGGGCCGATCCTGGTCTGGGATTCTTCACACCGGATCACCCGGTTCAACCATGCCCTTGAGGAGATCACCGGATTGGCCGCCGCCGATATGATCGGTCGGGATATTACGAGCCTCTTCTCCGGGACCGGGGATGATCCGGGGATGACACCGAACAGTGTCCCCGTCCCCGGGCAGCGTTGGGAAGGTGTCGAACTGCAGGTTCGGCACCTGGACGGGACGGTCCGGACCGTGCTCTGGAACTCGGCGACCGTGTACCGCGAGGATCAGACGACCATAGCGGCCACGATTGCACAGGGCCTGGATATCACCGAACGGAAACAGGCCGAGGAGGCGCGTGCGACCTATGCCGAAGAACTGGCCAGGTCCAACCAGGACCTTGAACAGTTCGCCTATGTGGCCTCGCACGACCTGCAGGAGCCGCTTCGGATGGTGGCCAGTTACACCCAGCTCCTGGCGCGGCGGTATAGGGGGAAGCTGGACCAGGACGCCGACCAGTACATCGCCTATGCCAGTGAAGGGGCTGAACGGATGCAGATGCTGATCCAGGACCTGCTCGAGTTTTCGCGGGTCAATGCAAAAGGGAAGCCCTTCACGGTCACCGATACCGCCCGGGTGGTGGAGCAGGTGCTTGAGGACCTGAGGGTCAGCATCGACGAACGTCATGCCATCGTGACCTGTGACCCTCTCCCCCTCGTCCTCGCAGACGAACAGCAGATCCGACAGGTCTTTTTGAACCTGATCGGGAACGCGATCAAGTTTTCAGAGGAGGCTCCGAACGTGCATCTGGGGGCTGTCCGACAGGGTGACGACTGGGTATTCTCGGTAGAGGACGGCGGGATCGGGATCGATCCCGAGTTCTTCGACCGGATATTTGTGATCTTCCAGAGGCTGCACACCCGTGAACAATACCAGGGTACAGGGATCGGCCTTGCGATCGTCAAACGGATCATCGAGCGACATCACGGCAGCATCCAGGTCCGTTCGGCTCCCGGCGAAGGAACCACCTTCTTCTTCACCCTCCCCGGGGTTCCTGATGCACCCTGAGTCCGGTGCCCTGGCGATGGCCCTCTTTCGATGACGGTCATCTCGCTCTCGCTGCCTCCTGAACACGTCGCCGGTCGGCCGGGAGAGAAGAATCGGATCCCCTCTCTGATCCCGGACCCGTCCTCCTGTGCGCGGCACCCTGCCCGGGTCTGCGCGCCGTTCGGATCGCTGTTTTCGGTCCCTATTTCCCAAAAAAGACTCCGGATCCCGGCGGGTTTCCAGTAATCTGACGCGCACAGGATCTGTACGCGCTTTCAGGAACGTATAAATGTACGGAGGTTTTTTATCCGCGCATATAAAGCATGCCCGTCTCCTCCCGCCGCCCCGGAAGAACCCAGTCACAATCCTTTTAAAACCTGCTATCAGAGTATTGTTATGAAGTTTGGCAAGCATCTCATAGTGCTCTTACTCTTCTCCATCTGTTGCATTGCATCAGCAAGCGCAGCAGGGACTGGCGTATTCTCGATCTCCAATGTCGGGAACGTCGCAGTCGGAGAGACAGGCGTAGCAACAGTCTTTGTAAACAATAACTGGATCCCTAACTTTGGGGACACCTATGTCGACGTCACCTTCGACCCAACCGCAGTTGCGTTCGTCAGCTCGACCGTCAAGGTGCCGAGCAACACCACCGATGTCAAGCTCGATGGAAACAACAAGGTCCGGATCTCCCTTGGAGACTTCAGGAACGGCTACCCAACCGGCAGCTACCCGATCGCCGAGCTCACCTTCAAGCAGCTCAAGAGCGGCATCAACCCCCTGACCGTCACCGTCGACCATGTCCGGTACTGGTCCTCTGACCTGACCACCTTCACCGATATCACCGACACTGCAGGCGCAGTCAGCGGCGTCTTCTCCACCGGAGCAGTCGCAGCAACGGTCATCCCCGGTATGAACAACACCACCGCGTTCCTTGCCAGCAACGGAACCCCGGTCGGATACGTCATCCCGAACCTGACCAACGTAACGGTGACCCCGACCTACACGATCGCGAACATCACAAACGTCACCACTGTTGCAACGATCAACCCGAACGTGACCTACGTGATCCCGACACCGTTCACCCAGCAGAACTATGCAGGCAGCGATGACTACACCGGTGTTGTCGCCAAGACCGTGACCCCGACCAAGACACCGGGCGTCAATGTCACCCTCAATGCAACTGCCAACGCAACCATCAACAAGACTGCACTCAATGCAACTGCACTCAACGCGACCATCAACAAGACCGTACTGAATGCAACCGCCAACGCAACTGCACTCAATGCAACTGCCAACGCAACCATCAACAAGACCGCGAACGCAACCAACGTGACCGTCCAGAAGACGATCGTCTCCAATGTGTCCAACACATCGGCGAACACCTCGGTACCCAACACAACTGCAACCCAGCAGTCCGGAATGGCCGGTGGCCTCCTCTCGCTGGTTGCGCTCGGTGGTGTTGGTCTGCTGCTGATTGCACGCAGAAACAACTGATCTGATCAATACTACCCCATTCTTTTTTCTGCTCATCAGTTCCAGTTTGTACAGTATATCCATGATTATGTGGAGGAGATGGTGAGTATCAGAGGAGTTGCCGCACGGAAGAGCCGACGCCTGGTGAGGGACCGGGAGTGGGTACAGGGTGAGCAGCTGATTGCAGTGGTCTGTAAGGACCAGGCACTCACGATTGGATCCCAGGTTCTGCTCGCAGCAAAGAACGGGGATCGGGTGATCGTCTTTGACCTGACATCGACCGATGAGACGGCCAGGATCGCTGCCGAGGCCGGTGCAGAGGTTATCGTCTGCAGCAGTCCGGGCGAGGCCCTGGTCCGGGCATCGGCTGAGGCGGCTTCAGCCAGTGCCGGGGTGATGGTGGTGCTCGCAGGGCTGCTCTTCTTCCCATCAAAAGAGCTCACGATGCTGAGCACGGCGATGTCCGGCAGGGGTGCCGACTGTGCGATGGTCGAGGGGCCGGCACCTGCCCTGATCGATGGCTGGCGTGCGCTGATCCTCCTCTCTGCGGCCGCGGCCGCGGTGGTCGGCTCCAGTGCTCCGCAACCGACCGCCCTCGCGGTCAGCAAACTGGTGGAACGGGCCGGGTTGAACGTCTATCTGCACCGTACTGACGAGCAGGCGATTGGGTCGTCTCGTATCCCGCGATCCGAACTGCTGGTCCAGGCACGCCTGCTCGTCCGGGACCTGCTCTTCTTTGCCCATCCGGTACCCTCGTATCTGCTCTACGGCACGGTGATGCTGGCGGCTGGTCTCTCCTCCCTCTCCACCGGCCGGTTCCTCTTCACCCTTCCCGAACCCGTCGGGCTGGCCCTGCTCGGCGGCGGTCTCTTCGTCGCGGCGCTTGGGATCGTGCTGCTGACCGCTGCCCTGCTGATCAACTCGCTGGTCAGGGTCCCCCGGAACTGCCGCTGACCGACAGTTCGTCCTCTTTTTAGAACTTCTCGGGCCGCGCACACAGGATTCGGGGATGATCTCCCGCCAGAGTGCGCCTGCGGGGGGCTGTGGTACGTTTCCACCCCCCTGAGACCTCCCGGCCGGTGGAATGGTTCCTGATATCAACGAGGCGTACGTCTCTCCAGGTCTTTATAACGACTGGTATGTTTTCCGATCCCTCCCGGACAGAAGCCCCAGGTCAGATCTGCGGCCACTCCGCCGGTTTTCCTGAAAACTGAGAATCGTGGATGCCGGATCAAGAAAAGGTAAATAACCATGAGTCCTATGGAAATGGATGATTGGATCAGCGATCGACTGGGCCAAAGACTATGTCGATAGCATTCTGCAACGGCGCTTCCGCGCTTACCTGAGGGAGGAGATGCCCAGACTCCTGCCGCTGACCACCCACTATCAGGAGTTTTTGGAGAGCGATCCCTCCCTCCGGCAGTCGCGCTTCGACCACACACTCCGACCATCGAAGGCGCTCACCATCTTTGCCGACCTCCGCGATCGGCTGGTCGCCTCCGGGGTCTCTGTCACCGACACCACCGTCGACTTGGATGACTTCGCTGCCTGGCTGAAGGAGTTCTCTGGACTCGAACGGTTCTACCGGACGTTCGGGGATATGCACATCGAGAAGTGCCTGGAGCATTACTTGGTCTACCGGGAGCTCCGCCTGACCAAGGAGGACGTCTACATCGATATCGCCTCCGCCAAGAGCCGCTGGGCACCGATCCTGCGCCGGCAGGGTATGAAGGCCTACCGCCTGGACCTGATCCATAAGAAGGGTATCCATGGGATGGACATCGGGGCGAACGTCGTCGAGACCGGTCTTCCCGACGGCTTCGCCTCCGCCCTCTCGACCCAGTGCGCATTCGAGCTCTTCTTTGGGGACACCGACAAGAAGTTCATCAAGGAGGCCGACCGGATCCTCAACGACCACGGGCGGTGTGCGATCCTCCCGCTGTACCTGGACGACGCCTACTTTGTGCTCCACAGCCCCTATACCCTCCCCCCGGTCCCGGATATCGATGACGATGCTATCAGGATCTGGCGGGACGACACCTTCCAGGCCTCCTATACCCGTCATTATTCGCCCGAGGCCTTTGCCCGGCATGTTCTCTCGGTGGTCCCCCCGACCCTCTCGGCGCGGGTCGTCTCCATCAACAACCTCGGCGAACTGATGGAGCGGTACCCTGGCGAGCGGATCTACTGCTCGTTCATGCTGGTTCTGGAACGTAAGGCGGTCCAGCCGGTGAAGAAGGCCACGCCGATGGCAACGGCGGAGACCCGGACCCGTCCTGTCGGGCATCAGCTCCGCACCGAGCAGCCGATCGCCGCGAAGCACCCGTGGAAGTAATCCCCACTTTTTTTTAAAAATAGTTAATAAAAAAAATTGTTCTGATGAGCAGATCCTTGTTGAACTGCTGCTCGTGCCCCCACTAAAGAGGGGTTAGAATACGTAGGTCCGGCCGCCAAAGCCACCCCACGAGGAGCCGATCGTCGCAGCCTGGAATGATGAGGCCGGCGCTGTCACCTGCAGTCGGTTAAACCCTCCGCTCTGGAATGCGGATGCACCCCCGAAGTTCGAAAAACCGCCTGTCGAGAAGCCGCCCCCTTTTCCAAACGCACTCCATGGATCGGTGGTTGCCGAGGCCTGGGTCACCACCGGTGCCACGGTCGCCACCGGTGTGGCGACCACGACAGCCGTCACCGTTGTTGCACCTGGCAGGGTCACTGACGATCCGGTCACATAGACCGGCGGGACCGTGGCAGGAATGATATCAGCCGGCATCGTCGGCTGCCGGTCGGCGGAGGCCGTCTTCAGCGAGTAGGTGTTGCCGCTGCCGTCCTGATTGAGGATCGGCAGTGACGAACCGTAGGCCGTGATATCGAACGAGGATCCCTCGACCGGCAGCTCGTACTGGGGCTGGCCATAGTAGTACCCGAGATTGTCCTGGTAACCGCTCTTTCCGCCGGCGTTCGCCTGGAAGAAGTTCTTCACCTGGAGGTTCTTGGTGAATGCAGTCCACAGCGCCCATTCCTTGTTGTTCCGTGCCTGGCAGTCGTTCAGGGTGATATCGGCGCATCCCTTGACAACCTTGAACCCGTACGTGGAGCCCTGGTCGACGCAGTTGTTGAAGACGGTGTTCAGGCCGTCGTGGACGAAGAACCCTGCATTCTTGTTGTTGACCGAGATGCAGTTGTTGAGGATCGCGTTCCGGTGGATGTAGTAGCCTGAGACAAAGACGTCATGGTAGGGCGCCTGGGCCGGGTTCCGCTGTCCATTGTTCCTGCTGATGCAGTTGTTGAGGACGACGTTCTTGGTCTTCAAGTATCCTGGCTCGAAGTGGAACCCGTTCTCCCAGTTATCCTCGGCCAGGCAGTTGGTTAGCTCGACGTTCTGCAGGTCGTTGTCCTCCTGGATGTCGAACCCGGTCGCAAACTCCGAGCTCGAGCCATCGGCGACCCCGAACCCGCACCGGACCGCCTGGCAGTCGATGAACTTCAGGTTGCTGATCGCATAGCTCCCGGTCCCGACCCTCGTGCCGCTCTGCATCGTGGACCGATTGGCGTTCATGTTGAAGCCGTGGGTGTTGCAGTCGATCGCCTTGCAGTTCTGGAAGACGATATCTCCTGTGTGGTCGTTGTCCACCCAGATGAAGAACATCCCGTTACCACCCGAGGGGTATCGTACGCCATTCGCCCCGATGGAGGTGGCCGTGATATCCTGAATCGTGACATGGTTGGTCCTGATCAGAAAGAATCCCTCTCCGCGGAGGGTGAATCCCTTCACCAGTACATTATCCTGGTAGATATGGATCGGCTGATAGGGGTCGATCGCGTTATAGACATCGATGGTGGTCTTATCTTCGCCGGCCCCCAGGAACTGCGAGTTCGCGGTCGGGTAGATCCAGCCTGAACTGTGGAAGGTTCCCTCGGTCAGCTGGACAACTCCCCCCTCCGCCGGGAGCATGTTGAATGCATTGTTGATATCGGTCTGGTCATCGATACCGTCACAGAAGACCTGGGCCACCGCCTTCGAGGCCTGGCCGGCATCGGCCGCTGCGACCACAACCGTGGCGGTCGCTGCAACACTCTGGATCAGGCAGAGCACCAGCAGCGCTCCGATGATCACCTCTATTCCCCATTTCCTTCTCATCTACACACCTCTTTCTGGTCTGGAACCCTGCCGGCCGGCCGGTGGGTGAATCCTGATCACTAATTCTCCATCTTTGTACTGCACCTACATAATCTGATCGACGTTTGCACGTCCCTGCCGTCTCCTGATGCCCGCCGGCATACGCTCGGGTCTGTATGAGAAGTAAAAAGGGTATGAGGGTCCGGACCCCCATCCAGATTAATGAGGCCCGGTTCTAACGAACTGGAACCCCATCCTGATGGATGAGGGCCATTTCTAACGAATTGGTTTAGAATCCGAAGCTTCTGCCGCCGAAGCCGCCCCACGAGGAGCCGACCGATGCGATAAAGGACTGGGAGGACGACACTGCGACCCCGATGGTGTTGAAACCACCGCTCTGGAAGGACGAGCCGCTGCCGAAGCTTCCGAAACCGCTCGAAGAGAAGCCGAACGACTTCCCAAATCCTCCCCAGCCGTCAGAGGCTGTCGAAGCTGTGGCTGCGGCAGGCGCTGCGGTCACCACAGCCACCGGGGCTGCTGCGACCTGCTGTGATACCTGGGTGGCGCCCTGTGTGGTCGCCGAGTACCCGGTCACCGGGACTGGCGGCACGGTGGCCGCCTTGATATCTGTCACTGCCGGCAACCGGTCAGAGGCCGCGGAATTCAGGGAGTAGGTGTTGCCGCTGCCGGCCTGGTTGATGATCGGCAGGGAAGAGCCGTAGGCCGTGATGTCGAAGGACGAGTCCTTGGTCGAGAACTCATACGTCGGGCTGCCGTAGTAGAAGCCGAGATTGCTCTGGTATCCGTTCTTACCGCCCGCATTGGCCTGGAAGAAGTTCTTCAGGGTGACCTTTTCTGAGAATGCAGACCAGAACGCCCACGCCTTGTTGTTCCGTGCCTGGCAGTCGTTGAGGGTGATGGTGGAACTGCCCTTGACGATCTTGAACCCGTAGGTCGATCCGATGTCGACGCAGCTGTTGAAGACCGTGTTGGAGCCGTCATGGGTGAAGAACCCGGCGTTCTTGTTGTTGATCGCCACGCAGTTGTTCAGGACCGCGTTCCGGTGGATGTAATAGCCTGAGACGAAGACGTCGTTGTAGGGCTCCGTGGCCGGGTTCCGCTGTCCGTTGTTCCTGCTGACACAGTTGTTGAGGACCACGTTCTTGGTTCCCAGGTAGCCGGGCTCGAAGTGGAACCCGTTCTCCCAGTTGTCCTCGGCCAGGCAGTTGGTCAGTTCGACGTTCTGCAGGTCGTTGTCCTCCTGGATGTCGAACCCGGTCGCAAACTCCGAGCTCGAACCGTTAGCGACGCCGTACCCGCACCTGATCGCCTGGCAGTTGATGAACTTCAGGTTGCTGATCGCATAGCTTCCGGTCCCGGTTCTGGTGTTGATCGAGTCAGTATTCCGGTTGGCGTTCATGTTGAAGCCGTGGGTGTTGCAGTCGATCGCCTTGCAGTTCTGGAAGGTGATCTCCCCGGTGTTGGCGTTGTCCACCCAGATGAAGAACATCCCGTTGCCACCGGATGGTTTACGAATACCGTCAGCGCCGATCGAAGTGGCCGTGATGTCCTGGATCGTGACATGGTTGGTCCTGATCAAAAAGAACCCCTCACCGCGGAGGGTGAATCCCTTGATCAGCACGTTGTCCTTCTGGACATGGATCGGCTGGTAGGGGTCGGCTGCGTTAAAGACATCGATAGTGGTCTTATCCTCGCCAGAACCGAGGAACTGCGAGTTTGCCGTCGGGTAGATCCAGCCAGAACTGTGGAAGGTCCCCTCGGTAAGCTGCACAACCCCTCCCTCCGCCGGGAGCCGGTTGAATGCTTCATTGATCCATGCCTGATCATTCGTGCCTGGACAGACGATCTGAGCGGCCGCCTTGGAGGCCGGGCTTGCATCTGCTGCCGCCACGACGATTGTCGTGGTTGCGGCCACCGTCTGGATCAGACAGAGCAGGAGCAGGGCTCCGACGATCATCTGTATCCCAATCTTTCCTTTCATCCTTGTTTCACCTGGGTAGTCTTCCGACCGGGCTGATCTGCAGCATCGGCCACAATTACTATCTTCAAAAGGTTGGAAGTGTTACTACATAACCCCATCTCTCTCTGCATGCCGGCCCCCTCCCCTGCCCGGCAGATCTGCTCTGTGGGCCTCCCTGCTCTGCTATCCTTATAACCATGCGCGGGAAATCAAGTATTGACTACTGTGTATGACGCCATCTATGAGATCAAATATCGGGCGCGGCGTCTGATCGATACTCATCCGCGGTTGTACCGGGTGCTTGAGAAGGGCTGGTATGTTGCGTTCTGGTCGATGATCTACGCTGCCAATCTGACCGGCAAGATCCCATTTCATCACCTGCGGGACTTTCTCTACCGGACCGTCTTTCATATCGGACTCCCGAAGTCCTCGACGATCTACGGCGGCTGCACCTTCTTCTCCCCCTGGAAGATGCAGGTCGGTGAGCACTCGATCCTCGGGGACCACGGGTTCTTCGATGCCCGCGAGAAGATCAGGATCGGGAATAATGTGAACATCGGCAAGGAGGTCCGGATCTATACCCTTGAGCATGACATCCTCTCCCCGACCTTTTCCGAGAAGGGCGGACAGGTGACCCTCGAGGACTGGGTGTACATCGGTTCCCGGGTGACGATCCTCCCGCAGGTCACCATCGGGGAGGGGGCCGTGGTCGCCTCGGGTGCGGTCGTGACCAGGGACGTCCCTCCCTGGGTGATGGTCGGCGGGGTGCCGGCCCGGTACATCCGGGACCGGCCGAAGGTCGATTACACCCTCGGTGAGTTTGCCAAGATCCTCTTCCAGTGAGAGGGGGACCGGACCCTTTTTCTACTCTTTCTGTCTTATGACTGGATGGAGAGAGACGAATGGCGATCGATCCGATCTGTAAGATGACGGTGGACGAGAAGACGGCGAAGTTCACCAGTGAGTACAACGGGAAGACCTACTACTTCTGTGCGCCCGGGTGCAAGAAGACCTTCGAGAAGGACCCGGCCCGGTACGCAGATACGGTCTGACCGGTCCGTTACCCTTTTTTCCAGGGGTATGGACGAAAAGATACTTATCCGTGGCTGGAAATAACTGTATACTAACATTGCGATAGTAGTCTAGTGGTAGGACAGGAGCTTCCCAAGCTTCTAACTCGGGTTCGAATCCCGGCTATCGCATCGGTTTTATGAGCGAACCTGACCCTCTCTCCGCGATCCGGATCATTGCTGAGAACAGGAAGGGTGTGCTGCGTGATATTGCTTCGGTGGTTGCTGATCATCAGGCCAATATCATGATGATCCACCAGGAGACGTTTGAGTTCGGACCATGCCGCGGACTGGCAGAGCTCTATGTCGAGTACCTGGGTTCCACCGACCAGCAGCAGTTGATCACCGACCTTGCAGCGATTCCGTCGGTGAACGGGGTTCGTGCATACCACCCGTTCTCTGACATCTACGGCTCACGGGTGATCATCATCGGCGGCGGCGCCCAGGTGGGTCAGGTGGCGGTCGGGGCGATCAACGAGGCCGACCGGCACAATATCAGGGGGGAACGGATCTCGGTGGACACGATCCCCCTGGTCGGGGAGCAGACGCTGGCCCTGGCCGTCGACGCGGTCTCACGACTGCCCCGTGCCTCGATCCTGGTGCTGGCCGGATCCCTGATGGGCGGGGCGATCAGTGACTCGGTCGACCGGGTCAAACGGGCCGGGATCCCGGTGATCGCCCTGAACATGGCCGGGAGTGTCCCGGAGCATGCAGACCTGGTCGTGACCGACCCGATCCAGGCTGGGGTCTTTGCGGTGATGCACGTCTCAAAGCGGGCCGTCTTCGATATAGCACGGGTTCGAGGGAGAGTCTTCTGATGGACAGGGTTCTAATGGACAGGATACAGGAAGCAGTGAAGGTACTGCACCGGGATGGACTGGTCGTCTATCCGACCGATACGATCTATGGACTCGGGGCCGATGCCCTCTCGGATGAGGCGGTCATGGAGGTCTACGAGGCGAAACACCGGCCTCTCGCCAAGCCGATCTCGATAGCGGTCAGCGACCGGGATATGCTCGCGGCCCTGGCCGTGGTGACCCCGGTGGCAGAGCAATTCATCGAACAGTTCCTGCCGGGACCGTTCACGGTGGTGCTGAAGGCGAAGAAGATCCTTCCTGAGGTGCTGACCGGGGGGACCGGGATGATCGGGCTCCGTATCCCGGCCCACCCGATTGCGCTCGAGCTGATCCGGGAGTTCGACGGTCCGATCACCGCCACCTCGGCCAACCTCTCCGGCGGCAAGGACCCGGTGACCATCAACGACGTGCATGTCCGGTACGACCTGCTGATCGATGCCGGCCGGCTCACCGGTCTTCCCTCGACCGTCGTCGACCTGGTGGATATGCGGATGATCCGCCCCGGCGAGAAGGCAGCCGAGGCCGCTGCGTTTCTCCGGGGTGCCCGGTGCGACTGAACCTGCCTCTCCGGATCCGCGACTTTCTTCTGGACCTGGACCGGTGGGTCTACGCGGTCGCCGCCTACGACAACGGGGAGCGGGCCGGCTGTCTCCTCCGGTATGTTCCTGACCCTGCAGGGGACCGGGTGAACCCCGAGGGGCGGCGGTACCGGAAGGTCGGGTTCGAAGAGGGATACCAGCTCCTCCGCGACAACAAGCCTGAGTTTCTGGACCTGCTCCACCGGGTGCCGTACGACCAGGTCAGCAGGATCCTGAAGCCTGAACTGGAGTGTTCGCGTGTCGAACGCGAAGAGCCGCGGGTGAAGACGATCGCCGACCAGCTCGCCCTCGTCCCCGGCACCTACGGCTGCAGCGGTTCGCGCCTCTGCGGCCTCGCCAATGCCGGCTCAGACATCGACCTGGTGGTCTATGGGCCGGCCTGTTTCTCTGCACAACAGCAGCTGCAGCAGGCGGTGGCCGAGGGGCGGGTCGAGGACCTGGACGAGGACCTCTGGCAGCGGATCTATGCCAAGCGGAACCCTTCGATCCCGTATCCGGTCTTCCGGCTGCATGAGGAACGGAAGTGGAACCGCGGGCGGATTGGGGGGACCTACTTCGACCTGCTGTACGCCCGATCCTATGACGACCTCGCCTCCGCCCTTCCCTCAGGCAAGGGGACGGTGCTCGGCAAGGGAACGGTCGAGGGGGTCGTCACCGATGACCGGCTCGCCTTCGACGCCCCTGCCGTCTACCCGCTCGAGGGAGCGGCGGTCGACAAGGTCCTCTCGTTCACGCACACCTACACCGGCCAGGTCCGGGCAGGGGAGACCCTGCAGGCGAAGGGTGTGATCGAGCAGCACGGCGACGAGCAGTGGCTGGTCGTCGGCACCACCCGCGAGGCAAAGGGCGAGTATATCGTCTCCTCAACCCTGCTTGAAACGTGACGAGGCCCCCTGCCGGCAACGGTCAGAGGCCGGGCAGTGCGTGCAGGGCGGGTTCAGCGGCCGTTTCGGGACTTCACCACTGATCACCGCTGTTGCGGCGTCCCGCCCGGTCAAGACAGCCCGTCGGTCCCGGGGTGAGACCGGACAGGTCCGGATCACGCCATCCGGGAGATAGAGGACGACCCCTTCCCTGACCGGCATGTGGTAGATCTCCTCCAGGCAGAGGGCATAGGCCGCCACCCGGATCCGGTCGGTGGCATAGATCCCCTCTGACGGCGCCGACGAGGACCGGACCACCCCGAAGAGGCCATGCGGGCCGCCGGCCAGGTCGACGGTGCCCGTGATCCGGTGTCTCTCTGACCGAACCTGCAGATCCTGCTCGGTGAAGGGCGGCCATACCATCCTGCTGCAGGCGAGCAGGGAGGTCGAAAGGAAGTCTTTCATCGCCGGGTCGATCTCCGGCATCACCGCCATCACCTCCTCCCAGAGCAAGTCCGGGTCGCTGCAGGTCCCGTGATGGCGGGCGATCTCTTTTGCGATCACGTACCTGGCGGAGGAGGGCTGGTCCCGGCCCTGGAGATGATAGAGGGCGAGCGGGCATCGGTGCGCCGTCACCAGCTCAGAGACCCTGACCGGCCGGGGGCGATCAGAACCGTCCCGGGTCAGTGGCCACATCGATCACCACCACCTCTCCTGACGCGAGCCCGGCCGTGACCGCCGGCCCGAGATCCTCCGGCTGCTCAACCCGGACTCCGACAGCCCCACAGGCCTCGGCATACGCGGCAAAGTCCGGGTTGACGAGCTCAGTCCCGAAGTTATCGTAGTTCTCCATCATCTGCTCGACCTGGATCATCCCGTACTGCCGGTTGTTCATCACGACGATCACCATCGGCAGGTGGTACTTCACCGCCGTCACCAGGTCGCCCATCGCCATCGCGAATCCGCCGTCCCCGGTGATGCAGACCACCGGCCGGTCCGGATAGGCGAGCCTGGCCGCGATCGCCCCGGGGAAGCCGGCCCCCATCGTGGCCAGGTACCCGGACATCACGAAGACCTGCCCCCTGCTCTGGAAGTTCCGACCAAACCACCAGCAGTTCTCGCCGACGTCCACCGAGATGACGGCCTCCGGCGGGACCACTCCGGAGAGGACCTTCATGATCGTGGCCCCCGGGATCGGGCTCTTCTGGACCGCCTCGGCATCGAGCTGGTCGATCCAGCGCTGCTGCATGACCTGTATCTCTTCAGTCTGCCCGGTCTCCTTCCGCTCACCGACCAGCAGGGTGAGTTTCCTGATGACAGGGGCGCAGTCTCCGAGCAGGGGGATCGTCGCGCTGTTCTTGCCGAGTTTCAGGGGATCGCGGTCCACCTGCACCATGGGCCGGTCGAGGGGGATGCTGGTCATCGAAGAGAACCCGACCCCCAGAGTGATCAGCAGATCGGCCCCGTTCACCAGGACCCGTGCGTCCGGCGACCCGACATTGCCGAGGATTCCGATCACCTGTCCGGTCCCCTCGGGCAGGATCCCCTTGGCCCGGAACGTGGTCAGGATCGGAGCTTTGAGACGCCTGGCGAGTTCTGCGACGGCTTCCCCGTCCCGGTACGCCCCGAACCCGGCGATGATCACCGGCCTGGCCGCCCGATCGATCGCCGTGACGGCCCGCTGCAGATCATCTGCCCCTGGCATCACCTTCTGGTCGACGAGGCAGCCGGGGCCGCTGCAGAAGGTGGCGTCCAGGGGCTGTTTCTGGATGTTGTTCGGGACCGAGACCTGGGCCACCCCGCGCTGGAGGATTGCGTTCTTAATCGCCGCCGTCATGATAGGGACGGTCTTTGAGCGGTCGTGGATCGTGGTATTGTAGACGGTGATCGGCCGGAAGAACGCGTCCTGGTCGATCTCCTGGAACCCGCCCGGTCCGGTATACTGGTGCTCGACCTGCCCGTTCAGCGCGATCAGGGGGGCGTGGTCCTCCTTCGCATCGTAGAGGCCGGTCGCCAGGTTCGTCGCCCCGGGTCCGCCGATCGTCAGGCAGACGGCCGGCAGGCCGGTCAGCTTGCCATAGGCAGCGGCGGCCATCGCCCCATTCGCTTCATGCCTGACGATGATGTACTCAATCCCCTCCTTCTTTCTCACAGCGTCGACGAGGCCGAGCGAGGAGGTCCCCGGGATCCCAAAGACGTACCTGACCCCGGCAGAGGCCAGCTGATCGATGATCACCTCCCCGACGGTGGTCGTCGCAGATTGGTGCGGGTCAGCCTCCGGTACCTGAACAAAGGCCTCCTTTCCGGCCCTGCATACCGGGCATCGCCAGTCTTCTGGCAGGTCGGTAAACCGGGTACCCGCGGGGGTTCCGGTCTTTGCTTCCCCCGCCCTCTCGTCATAGGTGTATCCACATATCCTGCATCGCCACGCCGTCATCGGTCACTCCTCTTTCTATCCTGCATCACCCCTCGTATAAAAAACGAACTGGCCGGCCGCCGTCTCCGGCAGTACTCTGCATCATGAAGGATCCGGCTCCATATCGGGCTTCTCTGTCGAGTTCGAGCGACTCCTGTCGCTGCAATCATTAATAATATATCCTCGTAATGCATAGATCGGGGTAGATGAATCGGAGTTCCCGGAAAGGGTGTGAACTGTGACCGAGAAGAGGCCGGCCCCGACTGGTGAGGAGATTGTCAGGGTCCGGCTGCCCCAAAAAAAGAACTGTGAGATCTTCGGACGTGCCGAGATGATGATGGGGGCCAACCATATCCGTGTTCGAGGAGCCGACGGCGTGACCAGGACCGGGCGGATCAAGGGCAAGATCAAGAAGAAGGTCTGGATCCGCGAGGGCGACATCCTGGTCGTTGTCCCCTGGTCGTTCCAGGATGATAAGTGCGATATCATCTACCGGTACACCGCCCCGCAGGTGGACTGGCTCCACCGCTCCGGGTACCTCTGATCCTTCCCTTTTGGGCAATGCTTATGTCTCAGGTGCTGTACTACTGATAACCAGGTGCATGGTGACAGTGATCGTACGCGAACTATCAGTCGACGAGTTTCCGCTCGTCGAGGCCCTCTGGGTCCACTACCACGGACAGAAGACCGACCGGACCACCGACCGGATCATCGGTGCCTTTGTCGACGAAGACCTCGCAGCGGTGGCCCGGTGCCGGCGCCATCCCGACGGGCTCGAGGTGGACGGGGTCTATGCCTCAGAGGAGCACCGCGGCGAAGGACTCGCACGGATGGTGATGGAGGAACTGCTCAAAAACTTTGGAGACCAGGTCCTCTACCTCCATTCCACCCTGGTCCTGGTCAGGTTCTACGGCTCGCTCGGGTTCGTCGCGATCCCTGAGGACGAACTCCCCCCCACGATAAAAGAGCGGCTTGCGTTCTGCTTTGGCGAGATGAAGGGGTGCGGAGTCGCCCCGATGCGGCGAATCCCCTGAACGTTCACATCCTCTCTGACATCTTTTTTTGGGCGCTCCCGCCAGGTCTTCACTTCGCCATTGATGTGGCTGGTGCTGATCTGTGCTGCCGTCCGGTTCAGGAATTTTCCCGCCTCGTCGTCTTCGAGAAGAGGGCCACGATCGCTCCCGCCACCAGGACCGAGATACCGATGATCAGATAGATCAGGTAGCCGATGAAGTTCTGCCGGTCGATCATCGTGCTGGCGTCCGTGTCCACGCCGAGCACCCCGACCACCTTGCCGGTGCTGTCCTTCACCGGGGCGTAGCCTGAGATGAACGTCCCCCACTGATCGGTATGGAACGCCGGTGATGCCGTCGGTCCCTTGAGGGCGGCGGTGATGGTGGCGATCTCGGCGTCAGGATAGGCGTCCCCGGTGGCTGCTGCCTTGGCATCGGTACCATAGGTGTCGTCCAGCAGGAACTCGGCCTGTCCGTTCACCACGCGAAGGATATAGGCGTATTTGAACGCGGGCTGATCCTTGCGCATCGTCAGCAGCTGGTTCTGAATCCCCCTGTAGGTTGTGGAGTTCTCCCCACCCCTGGTCAGCAGGGCGACCTGGTCGCCATTGACCTGGGAGGCCATAATCCCGGCCACGCTGGTCATCTGATCACGGGTCGACTCTTTGAGGGCGTCCTTGGTCGCCCCATAGGTGTATATGAACGTGAGCCCTGAGGTGATCAGGATCAGGATCACAAAACCGATCGTCAGTTTTGTCAGGAAACTGGAATACCATGATGTCATCGACTGCACTCCTTACGAGATGGTGATGAGCAGTCATTTCCGTATCAGGAGATAAACACTGTGATGTCTATTCCGGGATAGTCAGGCCGGGGATCGGTAGTAGGCAAACGCAGCCGCATGCGGCAGAAATGCCGCTGCCACCCGGTCCGCCTCATCCGCTTCGAGCGGCCCGGCCCTGCCGGCCGTGACGAGTGCCCTGACCTCCTCCGGGGTGCTGCAGCCGACGATCACCTGATCCACCCCCTGGGCGAGGGCGAACCTGATCAGCACCTCTGCGGTGATCCCCGACTCAGGCAGGAGGAAGTGGCCGGCGCCGAGGGTCTTCATCCCGATAACCCGGATCCCCTGGTTTCTGGCCGGTTCCATGATCGTCTCCAGAAATCCGTCCCGCATCACCTCGACCGGGTTCACCGGCATCAGCACCGTATCGATCGGCCAGTACTCCACCGCATGAGCGAGCACCCCCGGGTCGGCGTGGCCGGTGGCCCCGATGTACCTGACGACCCCGGTCTCCTTCGCCTCCATAAAAGCACGGAGTGCCCCCCCTGGCTTCTCCGCCTCCAGAAGGTCATGGTCTGTCCGGATGTCATGCACCTGCCAGAGGTCGAGGTGATCGGTGTTGAGGGCGTCAAGGGAGAGCGCAAGGTCGGCCATCGCCCCGGTATAGGTACGGGCTGCCGACTTGCTGGTCAGAAAAGACTGGTTCCGCTGCTGCTGGTGCTCCTGCCAGAACTCGCCATAGTACCCCTGGCTCCCGGCATAGGCGACGGCCGAGTCGAAGTACCGGATCCCCTCGGCAAAGGCGGCTTCGATCACCGCCCGAGCGGCTGCATGCTGGCCGGTGGTCCTGAGCACCCCCTCGCCTCCGAGCCCGACCCGGAGTTTTCCGGGAAAGAGGGATTGTGGTGTGGGTTTTTTTCTGGAGGGCATCTGCATCGGTATCCTCTACTGAAGGTTCCTGGTGATAAACCTTTTGAACCTCCTGCCTGACCCCCGGGAACGGCCGTTCAGATCCCTGGATCTGCCCACTGCCGGTCCGCGGTCTCCCGGATACTGCCATGCATCCCGGTGACCCGCCCCCCCTCGAAGATTGGGGACGCGTTCACCTCCACGGTACACCGACTGCTGGCGATCCGCACGCCCCCGACCCCTGGCTGCTCATCTGGAGTGGCGCTTCCCGCGATCGTCCTGCAGAGGTACGCACCGACCCGTTCCTGGTCATCCTGGGCAAAATACCGGAGAAATGGTCTTCCGGTGATCTCGTCCGGCGCCGCATTCCCGAAGAGGCGTGCGAGCGTCCGGTTGGCAGCGGTGATGGTGGCCGCAGCGTCGACGACGAAGAGGCCGTCGCGACCCCTGTCGATCAGGAACCGGAGATACTGTTCGTTTGTGGTGAGCACCTCGATCCTGGTGCGGAGTTCCTCCTCCTGTGCGGCCAGCTGCTGATGTGCCGCACGGATCAGGTCGTCGGCATCTTTACGCTCGGTGATATCCCAGAGCGTGGTGATGCGGAGCATCTCGCCGTCGACCGTGATCTGATGCGTGTGCATCTCGGCCCAGAACGTCGAGCCGTCCCTGCGCAGTCTCTGCGCCTCGTATGGCTCGTACGAGTCGGAGGCCACCTTCTCTTTGATCATATCTTCATACCCCGGGGCGGCAAGAGTGAGCACGTCCCTGCCGATCATCTCACCATGTGAATACCCGAAGAGCTCGCAGGCGCGTTCGTTGAGGTCCCTGATGATCCCGGATTTGTGGATGATGATCCCTTCGATCGTTGCTTCGGCCAGTTGCCGGAACCTGACCTCGCTCTCGTGAAGTGCCCGATCGTTCTCGGCAAGCGCCTCGTACTGAAGACGGAGTTCTTCATTTCTCTGCCGCAGGGCTGCTTCGGTCTTCTTTCTCTGAATGATCCGCCACATGCCGCCCATCAGCAGCGTCAGCTGTCGGACGTCCGCATCATCGTACGCTGATGGTTTGTTACCGACCCCGGCCACGATCACGATCCGCTCCCCGTCGAAGACCGGGACACTCATGTGCCGGGTCAGATGGACATGCCCCGGGGGGAGGCCCTTCTTCAGGCTGTTCTCTGCCAGATAGTCGTTGGTGACGATCGGGCGCCGCTGCCGGACGGCCTCCCCCCAGAGGCCGGTGCCGTCGACCGGGTACCGTTTCGGTCGTTTCACGACCCTGCACTCCTCCATCGCAGCCTTCGACCAGGCATACATCGTCAGGGCACGTTCGTCTTCATCGTAGAACGCGATGTAGCCGAGGGTGCTCCTGGTGAGCCGGACCGCCTCATCCATGGCAAAGTTTGCCAGTTCATCGATCGTCGCGGTCTCCTGTTCGTTGAGCCTGACCAGCGCTTCGAGCCGTTTCTCATCGAGCAGGAGTGCTTCCTGCGCCTGTTTCTGGTCGGTGATGTCGAGGAGGGAGGCGACACTCTGCCCGGTGCCCGGGATCCTGCCGATATGGACGAGGATGTTGCGGATATCCCCCTGGCGGGTGACGAACCGGAATTCATAGCGGGGAGGCACCCCGTCCGGGTCGACCATGCGGCGGTGATGGAACTCTTTCATTCGTTCCAGGTCTTCTGGAGCCGTGAACTCGATCCATCTGACCTTTCCTTCGATCTCATGGCGTGGTTCACCGCAGAGTTCGGCAAAGGCCTCGTTGGCCCGCGAGATGGTGGTGTCCTCCTCGATGATGATCGTCGCCGCCTCGGTATACGAGAAGAGGGCACGGTAATACTCCTCCGACCGGTTGCGTGCTTCTTCAGCACGTTTCCTGCCTGTATTGTTGAAGAAGACGCCATCGAAGACAAGCCGGTCGTTCTCCATCATCGGGCTGGAGACGGCGCTCACCCAGATCTTCTTCCCCGAGGGTCTGATGTACTGCCCTTCATACTCCCAGATGGTTCTGGTGCTGATGGCATGCCGGACCGAACTCAGCAACCGTTCCCGGTCCCCTGGGATCATTCCTTCGGCGAGCTGGTCAAAGAAGGTGGCCGGGTCGTTCTCAATGCCGAGTATCTGTCTGCTCCGCTCACTGATGTAATCAAACCCCCTCGTCCCGTCAGCATTTACAAAGAACCGGTAGACGACCCCGGGGATGTTGGCGGCCATCGCATTCAGTTGCTGCTCCCGCTTCTTCAGGGCCTCTTCAGCCCTCCGGCGCCGGATGGCCTGCCGGACCTTCTGGGTGAGTTCGGCGAACTGGGCCCGTGGGTCCCCTCCCTTCTGGAGGTAGAAGTCAGCCCCCAGTTCAAAGGCCCTGATCGCGACCTCCTCGCGTCCCCGTCCGGTGAAGAGGATGAACGGGAGGTCAGGATACCTGTTCCGGATCTCCCGTAACAGTTCGATACCGTCCCTCTCCGGCATCTGGTAGTCGGAGATGACCAGGTCATAGGGGCCGATCTCCAGTGCCTGGAGCGCCTCGCCGGCTCCCCCTACTGTGGTGACGGCGAACTCCCCTGTCCGTTCGAGGAAGACCTTGCTGATCTCAAGCAGGGTCGGCTCGTCGTCGACGTACAGGAGAGAATCCATTTGTTTATTTTGGATGAAGAGAGAGGAAATAGGTTTCTATCGAGGCTTCATGGCTGGATTGTGTCTCTGTTGACCCGGCTGCCGCTCTGTATAGTACTACTTCCTCATGGAACAGGATTCAGAGTCTCACTGCCCGGTCTCTCCAGGGGAGGACGCCCAATCCGGGTTTTCGGCCAGAAACGCTTTTTCCTTGGTTTCAGCCTCTGCTGGATCTATCGTTGCCGGCATGAAGATGCACCGGTGTTCGACGAACCTCCCCCTGACGAAATGGCCCGGCTCGCCACCCTTCCTGCAGGTGCCGAAGGTATTGGTGTCATAGTCATGGTACATCAGGTCGTGCCCCTGTGCGGTGCACTCCTGTCGTGCTCTCTCCCAGTTTTCTGCCATACCCGGAGACTGTTCGTGCAGATATATAGCAGTGCCGGAGGAGGCGGTCCCAGGGATCACCCCTCGATGAACCGCCTGGTGATGAGCCCGGCGTACTTCGTCGTCAACACCGAGAGGAGGAGGACTGTGGCCAGAACGCCGGCCAGGATCGCCCAGTGCTCCCCTCCGATCGCCCCGATGCTCAGCCGTGCGATCAGGTTCAGGGGGTTTAAGGGGAAGGCCAGGGCCCCAAGCATCACGATCACCAGCGCCGTCGAGAAGATGAACTGCGCCGAGGTCCGTTCCCGGTAGTGGAGGGCGGTCAGGGCCCCGAGCAGCACCAGCAGGCAGGAACCGGCCGTGACATGGAGGAGGATCTCGGGCCCGTGCTGGATCCCGATCCCGTTCAGGTGCAGCAGCACCATCCAGGCGCCGGCCTGGACCGGAACCAGCACCAGGCAGGCTGCGATCTTGCCCCAGATCACCTCGGCGAACGAGACCGGGGCTGCGAGCAGGACCTCGAGGGTCCGGTGTTCGTACTCTTCGGTGATCAGGTCGATGATCATCGCCGATGAGATGATCGCCGGCATGAAGACCAGCAGTGGTATGAGCAGCCCGTATACGAACTCAAAGAAGTCGCTCCCCCCGGTCTGGGCGGGGAATTTGAGGGGGATCGGCACCTCGGTCAGCCTGGCCGCCCGGACCTGCCTGAGGTCCTTCTCGTACGCGACGAAGACCTCCTTGAGCCTGATGTTGACAACGGCAGACTGGAGATCGTTCTGCTGGGTGTACAGCGTCACCTTGATCGGATCGGTCGCATCCGGCCGGGTGTCGGGGACATAGACCATCGCAGAGAGTTTTCGCTCGGAGAGGGCCGCGAGGCCGGTGGAGAGGTCCATCGGGAAGACCCGGAGGTCCTTCGCCTGGTCGATGTACGATGCGAGCGTCGAGTCGTTCCCTGCGTAGCCGATCCCATACTCGGCATGCGAGTACTGGGAGATCGCTGCAGGGTCGTACATCGAGGTGAGCCCGACCATCAGGAATGAGGAGAAGAGGGCGATGAAGACCTGGAGCATGATCGCCAGCACCAGGGTCCGCTCGTTCAGCAGGCTCTGCAACTCCTTTCTGCAGATTGTAGAGATCGTCCTTGGTTTCACAGCGACCACCCCATGATCAGCACCAGGTTATAGAGGGTATGGACCCCGGTCGCCAGCAAAAGTCCGGGGATATACCAGCGCTTCCCGCCCATTTTCAGCGACGCCCCGACGATCAACACTCCGATGAAGTGGAGGAGGAGCGGCATCCAGAGCACCTGCAGCGAGGTGAAGAGGACCGATCCGAAGACCGACTCGGTGATCTGGGTCAGCGTCACCAGCAGCAGCAATTTCTCGCCGGCCAGGAACCCGAGGGCCGTGACGGCCGCTGCCGGGACAAGCCGTCGCCAGGTGAAGAGGTCGGGGAGGACGGGTAAAAACGCCAGCAGCCCGATCGATTTGACCAGCTCCTCGATGAAGGCCGCGACGACGATCAGCAGTACCAACGAGTACGGCATCGGGAGGTTGAAGAAGAGGACGAGCGTCATCATCTGCGCCATGAAGACGAACGGGATCAGGAAGAGGTTCAGCAGGAAGAGCGAGAGGAACGGCCGCTTTTTCGAGAGGGCGGTCCCGACGAACTCCCTGATCCGCGGGAGCAGCCGGTGCTGCGAGAAGAGCTGCTCCTCGCCGAAGTTCACGACTCCGATGTAGAAGAGGATGGCACTGGTCAGGTAGAAGAGGACCGTCGAGTAGCCGTAGTCTGCCAGGGTGAACCCGTCGCCCTGCATCGAGAGGACGATCAGGGTCAGCGGGGAGATGAGCGAGACCACGTGGACGTTCGCAAAGATCGAGGGGAAGAAGAGGTACGAGGTCGCAATCGTCGAGAAGAAGATCGAGACGAACGAGAGTTCCTTGTAACTCCGGGCGACCATCCCGATGATCATCGCGCTGGCCAGGAAGAAGAGGATCACCGGGAAGAGGGCGGCCAGGATCAGCAGGGAGGCGTGCATCAGAAGCAACAGTACCGTCGCCACCAGAAACATCGAGAGCAGGTACGGCAGCGCCTTGCCGAGGATGATCGCCACCGGGTGGACCGGGGTCGAGAGGAGCGGTTCACCTCGCCGCTCGACCCGCTCGTTCATGATGCTCATCATGAAGAACTGAGAGGTGAAGTACAGCGGGAAGATGAAGACGAAGACCAGAATGATCGAGTCGAACGGCAACGGCGGGGAGATCTGCGAGGGGACCTTGAAGTCTCCATCCTGCTGTTGCACCCCCTTCGCTGAGAGGAGGTTCGAGTACCGGGCCACCTGGTCGTTCTGGTCGGAGCCGCTGGCCACCTGCTGGCGGAGCTGGTCTGTGTCGGCATCGATCCCTGCCGGCGGGGTGGAGACCTGCACCACGGTCCCTTCGGGGACGGGCAGCCGGTCCGCACGGGGGGCCGCGGCCACCTGCTGCCCTGACTGGGTGGCGACGAAGTCGAGCTGGCTCTTCACCGTCTGCAGGTCGATCCAGAGCGGGTACGCGGCGAAGAGGTCGGGCTGGCTGGTGTAGACTGCGTTCACATACCTGCTGTAGTCCCGTGAGAGGGTGAGCAGGGCGGCCCGGCCCCGCTGGGTCGGGGCGGAGACCGCCTGCCCGTGGGTGACGGCCAGGTCGTATCCCCCGGTCCCCTGCAGCAGCGTGCCGGCCGGTATGGTCTCGACCGTGAACCGGGCGTCCCCGGCGAAGACCCCGGCCAGCACCGGGTCGTCGACCCCGATCGTGTACATCCGGTCCTGCAGGTGCATCCCGCTCTGGGCCGCGAACCCGGTGACGGCGATCATCAGGACGAAGAGGACGATCGAGAGGGGGAGGACATCCCGCCTCATCATCGTCAGCGACCGCTTCACCTCCCAGCGGGCGATGGTCAGGGTCTGTGCGAGCAGATGCATGGTACGGTCCGATCGTTTCTCTGAATGAATCTTACGTATCATGATAAGATATAACCGGTGACTGGGGCAATATCGAGGTATGATAACGGCCCGGTCTCTGGTCAAGGACTATGACAGGTTCATGGCGCTGAAGGGGATCAGCTTTGAACTGGAGAAGGGTGAGATCTTCGGGGTGATCGGGCACAACGGAGCCGGCAAGACGACGCTCCTGAAGATGATGGCCGGCCTCGTGAAGCCGACCTCCGGCGAACTCTTCATCAACGGGGTCGACGTGATCCGGAACCCCCGCACCCTGAAGGCCGGCCTCGGGTACCTCCCGGAGGAGTCGCGGGTCTACGAGACGATGACCGTCCCGGACTACCTCCGGTTCTTCGGGGAACTGTACGGCCTCGACCTCGCGACGATCCGGTCCCGGCAGGAGACCCTCCTCGCCGCCCTCTCGCTCGAGGCCGAGGGGAAGAAGATTGGCGAGCTCTCGAAGGGGATGCGCCGGAAGGTGGCGATCGCCCGTTCGCTGATCCATGACCCCGACCTGTTGATCTATGACGAGCCGACCTCGGGGCTCGACCCGATGACCTCGCGGTACATCAGCGACTACCTCCGTTCGCTCAGGGACCAGCAGAAGACGATCGTGATGTCTGCGCACAACCTCTACCAGGTGGAGGCGCTCTGCGACCATGTGATGATCCTTCGCCGTGGTGAGATCGTGGCGTTCGGCACGATGCACGAACTCCGCGAGCAGTTCGGGTCGCTCACCTATCACCTCTTCTTCTCGCTCCCGCCCGGGATCGGGCCTGACCCGGCCTGGGAGGCGGTGGTCGAGGGGGGTGGGTATATGGCCTCTGCTCCGGACCTACCAGCGATGAACCGGCAGACCGGCGCGATCACCGCTGCCGGCGGCCGGGTGAACCGGATCGAGTCCCATTACCCATCGCTTGAGGAGATGCTGGTGAAGATCGGGAAATGAACGCCTGCTAAACACCGCCCTTTTTTTCCGCAGACTTCGAATATTCTGAGGAGAACCTGTCCGTTATTGTTCGAAGCAGAGAGAAACGCATCCGTCGGGATACAACAATCAGAAAAATCAGCAATCAAATGATAGCGGGCCTGAAGGGATTTGAACCCTTGGCCTACGGATTAAGAGTCCGTCGCTCTACCGAACTAAGCTACAAGCCCACCAGTTGACTCTCTAACATTGATCCCACAATGGTATAAGCTTATCGGATTCCCTTACCTTAATATCCTGACAGATACCACCTCTCATCACATGCCTGAACCTGACCAGCGAGATGACCCGGGTGAGGTACAGTATATGGTACTCGGGTGCGGGAGTATTGGCTACAATGTGATCGAGGAACTGGCCAAGGAGACCTCCAGCATCCGCGTCGTCGACAGGGATGAAAAGAGGGTCAAAGATCTGCTCGATCAGAAATATGAGGCCGAAGTGCGGGATCTGAAGAGCCCGGGGCTGCTCGACGGACTGCCGGTTCCTGACGTGGTCTTCGTCCTCTCGAACGAAAAAGACGCCAACCTTGCGGCGGTTCAGGCCATCAAGGCACGGTATCCCGGCACCGAGGTCATCGCGCGTGCGATGGACCCGACCTCGGTCGGGGTGCTCCAGAACGCCGGTGCAGAGTTCGTCCTCTACCCCCAGGAGGTGGTGGCCAAGGCGGCGGTACACCAGATCCGACGGCTCCATGCGACGCGGATCGCGCAGCGGTTGCAGCACCTCTTCGTGGGCTGGGAGGGGACGCTCGGGATCATAACCCACAACAACCCCGACCCCGACGCGATCTCCAGTGCGATGGCGCTCGCTGCGATCGCGCGGGTCTCCAGCGACAAGAAGGTCACCTGTCGGATCCTGTACGAGGGGAACATCGGTCATCAGGAGAACCGGGCGTTCGTGAACCTGCTCGATATTAAGATGGAGCGGATCACACCCGAGGTGCTGCGGGAGTGCAAGTACCTGGCGCTGGTCGACTCGTCCGCTCCCGGGGTCAACAACAGCCTCCCCAAGGGGACGCACGTGCATATCATCATCGATCATCACCGTGCCGAGGAGGGGGAATCGGTGCACGCCGATTTCATCGATATCCGTCCGGGCATGGGGGCCACCGCCTCGATCATGACCCAGTACCTGCAGGAGATGGACATCACCATCGACAAGAAGCTCGCCACCGGGCTGCTCTATGGTATCCGGGCCGATACCCGTGATTTCCGTCGGAACGTGACCCCACAGGACCTCAACTATGTCGCGTTCCTCCTCCCCCTGACCGATTCCGATCTGCTCGACCGGATCATGTCCCCGTCCCTCTCCAAGGAGACACTGGACATCCTCGGGAATGCGATCCAGAACCGGGTGATTCGGAGCGGGTACCTCTTCTCCAATGTCGGGTATATCCGGAATCGGGATGCCCTTCCGCAGGCCGCCGACTACCTGATCAACCTCGAAGGGGTGAACACGGCGCTGATCTACGGGATCGGGGACACCGGGATCATCGTCTCCGCCCGAAGCCGGGATGTTCGGATCAACCTCGGGAACGTGATCAGCGAAGCCTTCGGTGAGATCGGGGACGCCGGCGGTCATCCGAACATGGCCGCGGCGATCATCCCGCTCAACTACTTCGCGCTGGTCGAGGACAAGGAGGCGTTGCTGGCGCTGATCATCGATCCGATCTTAAAGCGGTTCGAGAACATCGTCGGGCTGGAGAAGCAAGAGGGGAGAAATGATCTTTAGGGACTGGGAGCCCCTGTACCTGGAGATCCTGGACTATTTTTCATTTTCACGCGAAGAGGACGAGGAGGCCGCCCGGCTGCTGGCCTCGCTGGTCACCGTCGACGCCCTCACTGTACTGGAGGATCTGATCCAGGGAAGGGACGTCACCGTCTGCGGAAACGCCCCGTGCCTGATCGATCAACTCGACCAGGTGAAGGGAACGGTCCTCGCCGCCGATGCGGCTGCCGAGGTGCTGTACACACATGGGATCAGGCCGGACGCCGTCTTCACCGACCTGGACGGTGCGACCGATTGCTTCCTTTCAATGAACGAAGCGGGGACGGTGATGGTCGTCCATGCGCATGGGGACAACATGCCGCTCCTCTCCCACTGGGTTCCCCGGTTCAGCGGCCCGGTGGTGGCCACCACCCAGGGGACGCCCCTCGCTGCAGTCCACAACTTCGGGGGGTTCAGCGATGGCGACCGAGCCGTCTTCACCGCCGATGCACTCGGGGCGACGAGCATCAGCATCCTCGGGTTCGACCTCGACGACTCCTCCGTCGACCCGGTCAAGCGTGGTAAACTCTTCTGGGCACGCCGGCTGCTCGCCACCCTCGGGTACGACCTCTGACCATGACTGCTCTGGGTGTACTGCTGGACGGGTACGTGGACGAGCCGGCCTGTCTCGGTGTCCCCCCATACCTCTCTCCTGATGTCAGGGCCGCTGCAGGGGTGCTCTCCCTGCACGGCTACCAGGTCCGGTACCTGACGATCGATCAGCTCAGGGCAGACCCGGCCATGGCCAGGGTCCTGACCTCCGCCGACCTGCTCGTGATGATCGCCGGGGTGACGGTGCCCGGGAAATACCTGGGCGGCACGCCAGCGACCCTGACCGAGATCCAGCAGGTCGGGGCGATGACCGGTGCGGCCGAGAAGGTGATCGCCGGACCGATCGGGTTCGGGTTCTCCGGTCAGGGGGGCGAGCGGGCTGTGAAGGCCACGGTCCGGGGGTTCGATGCCCTGCTCCCAGGATCGCCTTCAGCCGCGCTTGATGCCCATCTGCAGGGGCTGACCCCCGACGGGACGATGCGATACCTGGATTATGACCGATGGGCCGCTGCAGGGGCCGATATCGTCCCCCAGCACCCGTCGTTCCCGTACCTGGTCTGCGAGCTCGAGACGGCCCGGGGGTGTGCCAGGCAGGTCACCGGCGGGTGCTCGTTCTGCACCGAGCCGTTGTACGGCCCTCCACGGTACCGATCTGTCGAGGGAGTGAAGGCCGAGGTCGGGGCCCTCGCGAGGGCCGGCGCCCGTCACTTCCGCCTCGGCAGGCAGCCCGACCTGCTCGCCTATCAGAGCGGCAGCGGGGAGTTCCCCGAGCCGGACCCTGCGGCGATCGAGGCCCTCTTCTCTGCGATCCGGGAGGCGGCCCCCGACCTGGCCACCCTGCATATCGACAACGTGAACCCAGGCACCATCGCCCGCCATCCGGAGGCATCGGCCGCAGCCCTGTCCGCGATCATCAAGTACCACACGCCAGGGGACGTGGCTGCGTTCGGGATGGAGACGGCCGACCCGGCGGTGGTCCAGGCCAACAACCTCAAGGCAGAGCCTGCGGAGGTGCTGGAGGCGATCCGGGTGGTGAACGCCCTCGGAGCGGTCAGGGATTGGGGTATCCCGGAACTGCTGCCAGGGCTGAACTTCGTCTTCGGCCTGGCCGGGGAGACAGCCGCAACCTTCGACCTGGACCGCCGTTTTCTACAGCAGGTGCTCGACGAGGGTCTGCTCGTCCGGAGGATCAACCTCCGGCAGTTGATGCCGTTCGAAGGGACCCGGGCCTATACCGAGAACACGCTCGGGCTCCACCAGTCTCTCTTCAAAACGTTCAAGGAGGAGGTCCGGACGACGATCGACCTGCCGATGCTCGAACGGGTCTTCCCGGTCGGGACCATCCTCGCCGACCTGATCGTCGAGCAGTCGGGCTCCCCCTCGTTCGGGCGGCAGATGGGGACCTACCCGATCCTCGCCGGCGTCCCGCTGTCGCTGCCGGTCGGGGCCGTGCTGGACGTGGTGGTGGTCGGCCACGGGATGCGGTCGCTGACGGCCCTCCCGTGTCCGGTGCCGGTGAACACCCTGCCGGCCTCTGCGCTGGTCTCGATTCCGGGGATCGGCAAGAAGCGGGCCCGGACGATCGCCGGGATGAGACCGTTCTCTGACCTCGCCGCCTTCTCAGCGGTGGCCGGCCCGACCCCGATCGATCATCTGTTTACATTTTAGTCGAAAACCTAACTGTTTATACAGTTAGATTTTCTCAAATCCTGGTTCACCTGTAAGGGGAACCGGAAGTGAGAAGAGTCCGGAGGACTCTGCGAATAGTCTTAAACGCATCGAATCCCAAAATGGGTCAATCTCCGACTCCTCTGAGTCTACGATTGACCAGGGATGTTGCGTTCAACACTATTGGATCAGATCTCGCGGAGCTGCATCACTTTTATGATATCGGTCCTGGTCACGAGACCGACCAGGTTCCCATCCTCCAGCACCGGGATCCGCCCGATGTTCTTCTCAGACATCACCCGAAGCGCCTCTGCCACCGGTGCCTGCGGCGGCAGCGAGACCACCTGCCTGGTCATCAGGTCTCGTACCTGCAGGGCGTCCCGGTCGATCGGTGAGGCCCGGTGCAGGTCGGAGAGGGTGATCATCCCGACCACCATCCCCCGATCGATCACCGGGAACCCGAGGTGCTTGGTGGCGTACATCTGCTCGAGCATCACCGGGACCTGGGTCTGCGGGGAGACCGTCATCACCGGGGTGGACATCACGGCTCCGAGGGTCAGGTCCTGCAGCAGGGAGGTATAGCGGACGGCAGACGACTCTTGGCTGGCCCCGATGTAGATGAAGAACGCGATGATGATCAGAATGGGGTTGAAGGCCAGAAACCCGAAGATCCCGAAGAAGATCGCGAACGCCTTGCCGATCTCGCTGGCGATCCTGGTCGCCTGGGTTACCGGCATCCTCTGTGCCAGGTAGGCCCGCAACACCCGGCCGCCGTCCATGGGAAATGCCGGCAGCAGGTTGAAGGCGAAGAGGATCACGTTCAACAGCCCCAGGTAGGCGAAGAGGAAGACCAGCACCCCTGCGATCCCTGGTGCACCGATGACCAGCGGGATCAGGTAGATGATACCGATCGAAAGGATCCCGAGGCCGAGGGAGGTCAGAGGGCCGGCCAGGGCCATCGGGAGTTCGACCTTCGGGTCAGGTGTCCCCTCCTCCATCGAGGAGACGCCGCCGAAGAGGAAGAGGGTGATGTTGTTGATCCGGATTCCCCGCCTCTTTGCGATCAGCGAGTGGGCGATCTCATGGACCAGAACTCCGGCGAAGAGGCCGAGGGCGACCAGGGCCCCGAGCAGGTACGGAACCGCTCCCATGGTGATCAGGGAGGGGTCGATCGTGACCGAGAAGATCCGGGCCAGGAGCTGGACGGTTGTCTCGATCTGGCTGCCGATGATCCAGGCGAAGAGGGGGATCACCAGCAGGAACGTGAAGTGAAGATAGATCGGAATTCCAAAGAGACGTCCGATTTTGAGCGATCCTTCCATGGGAAAGGATTACCTTTTTTACTTTTATAGTATATACCTTCAACCGATAGTGATGAAGACCCAAGTCACCGAAGTTCTAGGATTGAGCGTATATACCGATAAGGCTGTTTTTGTAGGGGATGTTGATGATGTGGTGATCGATCTTGATGCAAAGAAGATCAAGGCGCTCGCCCTCGGCAACCTGAACCTGGATATCGTCGATATCAAGGGGTACAAGGGGCTTCAGATCCCGTACCGGATGATCCGCTCCATCGGCGACATCATTCTGATCAGACACATGTCAGGGGTCTTCAAGCAGACACCGAAGTGAAGGGGTCGGTGGCAGGACTCATCACAGATACTCCGGATTTATGTGTACTGTTCTATGGATGACGACCGGGAGATCTTCAGTACACTCGCGGCAATCCCCCCGCTCTGGGTCAGGCTTGACGGACGGGCGTTTCACAGCCTGACGGCCCACCTCGATCTTGAGCGGCCGTTCGACCTTCGTTTCTCTGAAGCGATGGCAGCAACAGCTTCGGCGTTGGTCGGCGACAGCGGCCTCTCCCCCAGCTTCGCCTATACGTTTTCAGACGAGATCAGTCTCTTTTTTACACGTCTTCCATTCAGAGGCAGGGTCGAAAAGATCGATTCTGTGGCTGCCTCTTACGCAGCCAGCGCCCTGACGCTGGCCCTGGAAGTGACCTCCCCACTGGCCTTCGATGCGCGCGTGGTCTTTGCAACCCCGGCCTCGGCCCGGGAGTACCTGATCGGCCGGCAACAGGAGGCCTGGCGGAACCATATCAATGCCTACTGCCAGCATGCACTGATCAGCGAAGGGCTCTCCCCGCGTGCGGCTGCCTCCCGGCTGAAGGGGTTGCCGGGGAAGGCCCTGCACGACCTGATGCATGACCGGGGGGTGAACCTCGCCGAGACCCCGGCCTGGCACCGGCGTGGGCTGATGGCCAGGACTGCGGACGTGACCGTATCAGGCTACAATCCGATCAAAAAAGAGGAGGTGACGACCGTTCGGCACCGGGTGATCATCGACCGGGATCTGCCGCTCTTCTCGTCACCAGAGGGAGAGGTATTCCTCTCCTCAGTCCTCGGCCTTTGAGAGGCCCATTATCATACTGACCTCTTCGACCTCCCAGGTCTGGGAGGCCTGCCAGTCTCTCTCTGAGAGATGATCGGCATGGATCGCCAGGGCCGTCGCCCGGACATCATCGCTGATCCGGCCGATCCACGGCTGGACCAGGTCGACGACCCGCTGGTCGGCGATGGCGACCTCGGCGGTGATCATATCCTCGACCTTCAGCCCGGCCTGTCTGCGCATCTCCTGCAGCCGGCGGGTCACCTCCCGTCCGTATCCCTCCCCTTCGAGTTCAGGCGAGAGGGTCACGTCCACGTAGACGGTCGCGTCCTGCATCGGGGCGGTGAAGACATTCTCTGGCAGGTGCTCGCTGAACGTCACCTCTGCACTGGTGATTGTGTAACTGGTGCCGGTGGCATCGGTCAGCACCACCTCGCGGCCGGCGTCCAGCTCGCCCTTCAGCCAGGCCGCGTCCGCCTGCTCGATCAGCCCCTTCACGACCGGTCCGTTCCTGCCGTAGGTCGGGCCGATCTTCTTCATCACCGGCTCGGCCTGCCAGCCGATCCGGTCCCAGCGGCCCCTGGCCACGGTCACGACCCGGCTGTTCGCCCGGGACCTGCAGATCTGGTTGTTCGCCTCGATGGCGGCCGCGACCGTCTCGCTCTCGGTCACGACGACACACTCGGCCACCGGCCACCGGAGCTTCCGCTTCCCGGTCTGTCGGGCGTTGGCGACCCCGTCGTCGAACGACCTGATGATCGCCGTCGCCTCCTCGAGGCCCCGGTCGATCAACCGCTGGTCCCCGGCCACCCAGTCGAGCATATGCACACTCTCCGGGTCTTTTTCCAGTTTCAGGTTCTGGTAACAGGTCTCTGCGATATGGGGGGCGAACGGGGCGATCAGCACCAGCAGCTTCCGCATCACATAGTACATCGTCTCATACGCGTCCTGCTTGCCCTGGTCCTCCCCTTCCAGCCACATCCTGGGCCTGACCAGCTGCACGTACCAGCGGGAGAGGTCCTCAAGGATGAACGAGAGGATCGCCCTGGTCGCCTTATGCAGGGTGCACTCGTTCATCGCCCCGGTCACCACTACAGCCAGCGAGTTGACCGTCGAGATAAGCCAGCGGTCCTCAGAGGGCATCTCTGTGTACCGCCTGGCAACATACTCCCCGTTCCAGAGCCCGTTCTTAGACTCCGGGACGAATCCATCGAGGCTCATGTAGGTGAGCGGGAACCGGTAGACATTCCAGAGCACATTGATCGTCCGGTGGACCGTCTTGACCCCATCCCAGTTGAACTTCAGGTCGTCCCAGGGTGCATTGGCCGAGAGGACGTAGAACCTGAGCACATCGACCCCGTACTTCGCGACGACCTCCTCGGGGGTGATCACGTTGCCGAGGCTCTTGCTCATCTTTCTGCCGTCCGCATCCAGGGCGAACCCGTGCATCAGCACCTGTTTGTACGGGGCCTTGTCGAACGCACAGGTCGATGCTCCGAGCTGCGAATAGAACCACCCGCGGGTCTGGTCCTGCCCCTCTGCGATCAGGTCGGCCGGCCAGAGCCGATCGAACCGGTCATGCTCGGCAGGGAAGTCCAGGGTGGCCCACGAGGCCACCGCCGAGTCGAACCAGACATCGAAGATGTCCTTGACCCGGTGCATCGTTCCCCCGCAGGTGCAGGGGATCGTGATCTGGTCCACGTACGGGCGGTGCGGGTCCGGCACCGGGACGCCGCCGGCCTCTTCGAGCTCATGGATCGTCCCGATCACCCGCCGTGTTCTGCAGGAGGTGCACTGCCAGACCGGGATCGGGATCCCCCAGTATCGCTGCCGGGAGATGCACCAGTCACGGGCCTCGCCGACCCAGTCTGCGAACCGTGCACTCCCTGCCCAGTCGGGATACCAGGTGACCTGCTTGATCTCCTCGAGCATCTGCTCCTTCACCTTTACGATCTTCAGGAACCACTGCTCGGTGGCCCGGAAGATGATCGGGGTCTTGCACCGCCAGCAGTGGCCGTACCGGTGGACGACCTCATGCTCGGCGAGCAGGTGCTCCCCGAGCGCCTCGAGCACCTGTCCGTTCGCCTCCCTGACCGGAAGCCCGGCGAAGATCCCCGCCTCAGGCGTGAACCGGCCTGCACCGTCCACCGGGCAGAGCATCGCGAGCTTCTCGCGCACCCCGACCAGGTAGTCGTCCCAGCCATGTCCGGGCGCGATATGGACCAGCCCGGTGTTCTCTGTGGCCACATAGTCGGCGGTCACGACCCGGTGTTCGATCGTCGCCTGCACCGGCACCTGCTCTGCCAGCGGTGAGGTGTAGGTGAGCCCGACCAGCTCGGTCCCCTTCTGCGTGGAGATGATTGAGAAGTCCTGGTACCGCCCCCTCTTCAGCACCGGTTTCACCAGGTCCTCGGCGATCCAGAGCACCTCCTCGACCCCGTTCCGGATGGCCCTGACCCGGGCGTAGACCAGGTTCGGGTGGACGGCGACGGCGACGTTGGCCGGGAGCGTCCAGGGGGTCGTGGTCCAGATCACCAGATACTCATGCTCCTTTCCGGCCACCGGGAACTTCACAAAGACCGAGGGGTCGTGCTCGTCCCAGTACTCCACCTCGGCATCGGCAATGGCGGTCTCGCATCGCGGGCACCAGTTCACGACCCGGTGTCCGACCTCCAGCATCCCCCGTTTATCAGCCTGCTGTAAGGCCCACCAGGCCGCCTCGATGTACGAGGGCTTCAGGGTCTGGTACGGGTTGTCGAAGTCCATCCAGATCCCGAGTTTCTTGAACTGGGCGCTCATCACATCCCGGTTGGTCTGGGCAAAACTCCGGCACTCCTCGATGAACCGCTCGATCCCGAACTGCTCGATATCCTTCTTGGAGACGAACCCGAGTTTCTGCTCCACCTGCACTTCGATCGGAAGGCCGTGCATATCGTAACCCGCCCGGGCGATCACGTCCCTGCCGGTCATCCGGTGGAACCGGAGGAGGCTGTCCTTGAGGATCTTGTTCCAGGCGGTGCCGAGATGGATGTGGCCGGTGGTGTACGGCGGCCCGTCGACGAAGAAGAACGGCCGGTCACAGGCATGGCGCTGCAGCACCTGCCGGAAGGTCTCATGTGTATGCCAGTACCCCTGCACCCGTTCCTCGAGTTCAGTGGGGTTGTAACTCCCGGTGACTTCCTTCACCATGTTCCCTCACGATCCATAGAATGAGGATACGTGGCACCTGAGAGTGAAAGTAGTTTTTTGCCTGCCGGCCCCCAATCACAGCAGGGAAGTATGCAGATCGCAGTGATTGGGGCCGCCTGTTGTAACGGCGATGAGGAGGAGACGGCCGTCCGTGCCGGCCGGGCGATCGCGAGAGGAGGGGCCGTCCTCCTCTGCGGGGGCAACGGGGGCGTGATGGAGGCGGCATCCCGGGGCGCCGCCGGGTGTGGAGGGCTGGTGATCGGGATCCTCCCGGACACCGGTGATGGAAACCCGTACCTCTCGGTGATGATCCGTACCGGTCTCGGCCATGCCCGGAACGTGGTGCTGGTCCAGTCCGCCGACGCCGTCGTGGCCATAGGAGGATCGTACGGCACGCTCAGCGAGATCGCGATCGCGGCCAAGACCGGAAAAGAGGTGTTTGGGTACCGGACCTGGGATCTGCCCTGTGTGGTCAGGTGTGAGAGTCCGGAAGAGGCTGTGGACGGGGCACTTCGCGCAGCACGCCGGTCTCCGCGGTCCGGTACCCCCCCATCCGGGTGAGCACCGAAAGGAAGGCCGGCGATCTGACCGCTCCGATAAGTTTCTGCACGCGGGGGTCGTCGAGCATCCGTCTCTCGATGGCCAGTTCGTACCGCTCGGAGGCCAGGGGCACGAACTTCAGGCCCAGGGCCGCAGCGGCGCTGTAGACGCAGAGGCCGAGATCGGCCTCGCCTGACCTGACCGCGACCGCGACCGCCAGGTGGGTGGTCACTTCGTGGTCGTAGCCCCGGATCGAGGCCGGATCGATCTGGTGTTCGCGCAGGTAGTGGTCGAGGAGCATCCTGGTCCCCGACCCCTGCTGCCGGTTCACAAAGGTATACTTCTGTATATCCTCGACCGAGAGTCCGGTCGTCGAGACGAACCCCTGCTCCCGTTCGGCGACGCAGAGGAGAACCAGGTCGTCGTCCGGCAGGTACTGCTGCAGGTAGGATGTGTTGTAGGTCCCGTCCGGGGCCAGGAGGTGCATCGGTGCGGCATGACACTGGTGCTGCCGCAGGGTCAACAGCCCGCCCATCGAGCCGACATGGGTGGAGTGGACGATCACCCCCTCGCCGCTGACCAGTGAGGCCAGGTGATCGATCGCCGGGTCATGGCTGCCGATGATCAGCAGCGCCCGTTTCCCGAGGGCCTCGGGGACGGTCAGCTGCACCCTGACCTCTTCGCCGGCCACGACTCCTTCCTGGTCTGCGGCGAGTTGCAGGTAGCCGTTCGAGCGGACCATACTCATCTGGACGCCCGCACCCCGGGACTGGGGTACGGCCACCCACCGGCCGTCGATCTCCCCTGCCGAGACGAGCACGAATTCGTCCGACCCGATCTCCTTCTGGACGGTCCTGGTGATCGAGGCCCGGATCGTCGGGTACTCGGGCGGTTGCAACCCGTACTCCTGCAGGGCCGGGATCACCAGTTCGCGCATCACCGTCAGCGCGGAGAGCGGGTACCCGGGGAGACCGATCACCGGTTTTCCCTGGATCTGACCGATGATCACCGGCTTCCCCGGCTTTATGGCGACCCCGTGGACCAGCACCTCGCCGAGCTCCCTGATCACCCCGGCTGTGAAGTCCTTGGTCCCGGCCGAAGACCCGGCCGAGATGATCACCAGATCGTTCTCGGCGACTCCGCGGGTGATCGCCGCTCGGATCAGATCCTGATCATCGATCGTGATCGGGTACGGGTGGGTGGCGACCCCGATCGATCGCAGCCAGCCTGCTGCAAAGAAGCAGTTGCTCTCGACCACCTGGCCGGGTTTCGGCCTCTGTCCGTGCTCGATCACCTCGCTGCCGGTCGGGATCAGCCCGATCTTCAGGCCGAGCACCTCGACCTCGGTCACCCCGTAGCCTGCCAGGGCCCCGAGGTCGGTCGGGATGATCCGGTGTGCGGCCGGCAGGATCATCTCGGTCTCGCTGATCTCCTCGCCGGCCGGGCGGATGTGCTGCCATGGCGCAGCCGCCTTTCTGATCGTGTAGGTTTCGCCCTCGATCCAGACGTCCTCGATCATGATCACGGCATCGTACGTCGGTGGGACCACGTTCCCGGTGTTCACCCGGAGGGTGTCGGGGAGCGTCACCGGGTGCTGCTCGCTCGCTTTGACGGTATCGGCACTCCTGACTGCGATCCCGTCCATCGCTGAGAGATGGATCTGCGGGACCGAATAGGCGGCCATGATCGGCTCGGCCGTCACCCGGCCGACGGCCTCCTCGAGGGGGACGACCTCGGTCCTTGGGGTGGCCGGCATCAGGGTCGCCAGAACCCTGCGGGCCTCTGCCAGCGAGACCACCTGCAGGTATCGGGTCACCACAGCAGCACCTCCACGGGGGTGCCGGCCTCAAGCCCCTCGGCCCCTGCCGGAACCCTGACCAGCCCGCTGGACTGGATCAGCGTGTTCAGCAGCCCGGACTTCCCGAAGAGCGGGGTGGCGACGGGGGCCTCTCCCTCACGCCGATCCAGCCTGACCCTGACATAGTCCTCCCGCCCTCGGGCAGAGGGGATGTTCGCAGCGAGCACCGCGCTCTCCACCCTGGAGGGCCGGGGACCTCCCCCGGTCAACCCGCCAAGGAGGTGGGCGCCGAGCACCATCAACACCACGTAGGCCGACGCCGGGTGGCCCGGAAGGCCGATCACCGGGACGTCGCCGGCCTTTCCAATGATCGTCGGTTTTCCCGGTGCGAGGGCGATCCCATGAACCAGCACCGATCCTGCCTTTGCAATGACCGTCGCCCCATGGTCGCGGGCGTCCTTGGAGGAGCCCCCTGAGATCAGCACCCCGTCTGTCTCGGCGGCTGCCTTCTTCAGCACTGCTGCGAGCGTCTCCTCGTCATCCCTGACGATCCCGTACGACCGCGTCCTGCATCCGGAGCTCTCGGCGAAAGCCCTGCAGAGGTAACTGTTCACGTCCCGCACCTGGCTGCCCGTGGGCTTCGTCCCGATCGGTATCACCTCGTTGCCGGTGGAGATGATTCCGATAAGGGGCCGTTTGAAGACCTCAACCCGGGTCCGGCCGACTGCGGCCAGGGCACCGACGTCCTGCGGCGAGAGGACCGTCCCGCTGGAGACGACTGGTGCTCCTGCAGCGAAGTCCTCTCCCTGCAGGATCAGGTTCTCGCCCGAGGCCACCGGCCGCTGGACCAGCACCTGGTCGCCGAGCTCCTCGGCGTACTCAATCATCACCATGGCATCGGCCCCGGGGGGGATCATCCCCCCGGTCGGGACATAGACGCACTCCCCGCGCCTGATCGGGGCGGTGGTCCCCTCCCCCATCAGCACGCGGCCGGTGCACCGGAGCATGGCCGGCAGCGCTTCGCCCGCCCCGCTCGTCTCCGCAGCGATGACAGCGTACCCGTCCACCACGGACCGGGTGAACCCCGGGATGTCCAGGTCAGCCGTTACATCCTCGGCGAGCACCCGGCCCCCAGCCTCTTCAAGAGGGATGGTCTCTGTTGAAACAGGCGCGGCGATCGATGTTATGATGTGCACCGCCTCCGTAACGCTGACCACCTGCAGAAACCTTGGCATCAGAAACAGCCCAGCTGGCACCCTCTGATCTTCACCCCGTGTTCGGTGCAGTAGGCGCCCAGGTCCGCCCTGCTGATGCCGTGCTTCTCGGCGATAGAAAAGGCCTCCGGACATCGGATCTCGGTCGTAATTCCCATCTCCTTCAGAATCTGCTCGATCTTGTTTGCATCCATAGTACCAATCGTACAGGGAGTGATGGGACATAGGTTTTGCGGAGGATCGCACCCTGTTCATCTGATGAAAGATTCATCATTGCTGAGGACGAAATGGATGAACAATTACCGGTTTTTTACCGGCAGGACGTACATTATGTTCACTCACTCCCATCGTCGCCGCAGTGCCCGGTCTCCGGGGCCGGCCGATGGCGATAGCCCACTCTCCGATAATCCTCTCTTTGATCAGGCGCCAGCGGCGATGCTGGTCGTCGACCTGCAGGACTGGAGGATATCCCGGGCCAACCGGGCTGCCTCAGTCCTGCTCGGGCACAGCAGTGACCAGCTCGTCGGGATGCGGGCAGGCCTCCTCTTCACCATCGATACCCCCCAGCTCCAGCGGCTGCTGACCGGCACCGATGGGAGCTCACACGAGGTCACCGTGGTCCGGGGCGATGGTACCACCGGCCTGCTCTGGCTCTCATCGACGGTGGTCGCCCAGGCCGGTAGGCCGGAGGCGCTGATCGCCCTGACCTCCCCGCTCTGTGACTCCGGATTCCGGCCGCAGCTCTGCATGGGGGACTTCCAGGAGTTTGCCGCCGGGCTCCCCCAGGCGGTGTATGAGATGGACCTTCGGTTCATCCTGACCTTCGTGAACAGGGCAGGGCAGGCGATGTTCGGCGTGACCGATGCAGACCTCTCTGCCGGGCTTTATATTCCTGATCTGATCGTCTCTGAGCAGCGAGAGGAGGTGATCGCGGTGCTGAGCGGAAGTCTGGACGGGATTCGGTCACTCCGGCGCGAATGGCTGGTTCGGCGGAAGGATGGGTCCACCTTCCCGGTGATGATCCACGCAACACTTATCGTACAGCAGGGCAGGGTCGTCGGCAACCGCGGACTGGTGATCGATATCTCTGAACTGAAACGATCGCAGGAGGCGCTCGAGGCCGCCAACAGGAAACTGAACCTACTGAACGCGGTGACCAGGCATGATATTCAGAACCAGGTGACCGCCCTGCTCGGATACCTTACCCTCGCCGAGGAGTCAGCCTGTGACCCCGAGCAGGTCCCCCTCCTTACAAAGGGCAGAGCCGTTGCCGAGGAGATCAGCAGGCAGATCATGTTCACCAGGGATTACCAGGAAATCGGGATCCGTGCCCCTGAGTGGCAGCACCTCAGTACCGTCCTCGCCCGGGCCAGGGCAGGCTGGGAACTGGGGGATGTTGCAATCACCATCGGCGACCCTGATCTTCAGGTCTATGCAGACCCGATGCTCGAGAAGGTCTTTTCGAACCTGATCGACAATGCGTTCAGGTACGGGGGGCCGATCACCGGGGTCCGGTTCTCTGCCACTGTCACCGACGCCGGCTGCCAGATCATCTGCGCCGACGACGGCCGGGGGGTTCGGAACGATCAGAAGGAGATGATCTTCTTAGAGGGTGTCGGCCATCACACCGGTTTCGGCCTTTTCCTTGCACGTGAGATCCTGAAGCTGACCGGGATCACCATAGCCGAGACCGGGGTCTATGGGGAGGGGGCCGTCTTTATCATCAGTGTACCTGATGGAGGATACCGCCCCACAGTACAGGGGCTCTGAGGGTCACACCTTTGGCGATTCGAAAGGTCTCCGAACGCCTGATATCGGTTGTGATACCCATCTCTTTTTGAATCCGCTCTCCCCAGTTCTCATCCATCGTGCCGCTCGTACAGGCAGTGGTGGGACACCGGTTTTGCGGGAGGGTCATATGCCGTCACCTGGTGAAAGATTCATCATTGCTGAGGACGAAATGGATGAACAATTACCGGTTTTTACCGGCAGGACGTACACTATGTTCACTCACTCCCATCGTCGCCACAACCCTGAGTCTCCGGGGCCGGCCGATGGCGACGGTCCACTCTCCGATAATCCTCTCTTTGATCAGGCGCCGACGGCGATGCTGGTCGTCGACCTGCAGGACTGGAGGATATCCCGGGCCAACCGGGCTGCCTCAGTCCTGCTCGGGTACAGCGGTGACCAGTTCGTCGGGATGCGGGCAGGTCTCCTCTTCACCATCGATACCCCCCAGCTCCAGCGGCTGCTGACCGGCACCGAGGGGAGCTCACACGAGGTCACTGTGGTTCGGGGCGATGGTACCACCGGCCTGCTCTGGCTCTCATCGACGGTGGTCCTCGGGATAGACCGACAGGAGGTGCTGGTCGCCCTGACACCCCCGCTCTGTGACCCTGGATTCCAGCAGCAGCTCGACCTTGCCGACTTCCAGGAGTTTGCCGAAGGGCTTCCCCAGGGGATCTATGAGATGAACACCCGGTTCGTCCTGACCTTTGTGAACCGGGCGGCGCTGGTGATGTTCGGGATCACCGCCGAGGACTTTAACAGGGGGATCTGCGTGGTTGACTGGGCGGTTCCTGAACAGAGAGACGAGATGATTGCGGTGCTGAGCGGAAGTTGGGACGGGATCCGGACACCCCGGCGTGAATGGCTGGTCAGGCGGAAGGACGGGTCCACCTTCCCTGTGATGATCCATGCGACGCCCATCGTGCAGCAGGGCAGGGTCGTCGGCAACCGCGGACTGCTGATCGATATCTCTGAACTGAAGCGATCGCAGGAGGCGCTCGAGGCCGCCAACAGGAAACTGAACCTGCTGAACACGGTGACCAGGCATGACATCCAGAACCAGGTGACCGCCCTGCTTGGGTACCTTGTCCTTGCAATGGATTCGGTCAGCGATCCTGGACCGACCACCCTTCTATTAAAGGGCAGAGCCGCTGCAGAGGCGATCAGCAGGCAGATCACGTTCACCAGGGATTATCAGGAGATAGGGGTCCGGGCCCCTGAGTGGCAGCACCTCGGCACTGTCCTTGCCTGGGCCCGGGCGGGCTGGGAACCTGAGGGTGTTGTGATCACCATCGGGGACGCCGATCTGCAGGTCTATGCGGACCCGATGCTCGAGAAGGTCTTCTCGAACCTGATCGACAACGCGCTCAGGTACGGGGGGCCGATCACCAGGATCCGGTTCTCTGTTACGGTCACCGACGCCGGCTGCCAGATCATCTGTGCCGATGACGGCCAGGGGGTCAGGGACGATCAGAAGGAGATGATCTTTCAAAAAGGGGTCGGCCATCACACCGGTTTCGGCCTCTTCCTTGCGCGCGAGATCCTGCAACTGACCGGGATCACCATCGCCGAGACCGGGGTCTATGGGGGGGGAGCGGTCTTCACCATCAGTGTACCTGATGGGGGATACCGCCACACAGTACAGGGACAATGAAGATCACACTGGTCAACTCGCGGCAGGACCAGGCAGGGGTGACGATCCGGGACCAGATCCGAATACTCATGGCCGATCCTGCGTACCGGCGCGAAGGGGTCGACTGGGAGTTTCTGGAGGTCGATGGAAGGCTGATCCACGAGGGAGGGATCGACGCGGATCTTGGAAGCGACCTGCTGATCTTTCTCTCGCGCCACACCTCCAGCCGGCCAGTCCCGGTGCTGACGGTCCATCCGACCGGGAACCCTGGCGAGGCGCTGCTCGGCGGGGAAGCGGGATCGTTCGCCCCGGCCGCTCCGGGGTGGATGCAGGCGGTCCTTGTAAACCTGGTCAGGCTGGTCCCGAACGGCTATCGAGCTTCGTACGAGGTGACGCATCACGGCCCGACCGATCTCGTCACCCCCTCGTTCTTTGTGGAGATCGGGTCCACCGAGAAGGAATGGTCGGACCGGGTGGCAGGGGCCGCGGTGGCAGAAGCCGTGCTGACCGCCGCGCCGGCCGACCCGATCAGCCTGATCGGGTTTGGGGGAACACACTATGCCCCTCGCGAGACGGCGGTGGCCCTGGAGACCCGCGGAGCCTTCGGGCATATCCTCCACTCCCGCGAGATCGGCGGACTGACCGGGCCGCTGCTTGGAAAGATTGCTGCAGCCGCAGGGGCGGAAGCGGTCTATGTCGACCGGAAGGCTATCGATCGTCCCGCCCTCGATCATCTGTATGCGCTCCTCCAGGCCGCGAGCCTCCCGCTTCTCGGTGAGAAGGATCTCCATCAGATCGGAGTCCTCTCCTGGCAGGATTACCTCTCCCTCCGACAGGTCGCCGAGGAGGCGGCGCCGGGTGCGCATCTGATCCCCGGCGCCCTCTCTGGTGGTGGGACGCCAGTCACCGTCACCGTCCCGGCCGATCTGTTCACCCAGGCTCTGAGTGCAGACCCCGGCAGGATCGTGGCCGCGATCGGCAGGATGCCGGTGGCCGGTCTGACTGGGAAAGGAGGTGTCCTCCTCCCAATTTTTATCACCTATGAACGGTATAGTTCTCAGATCATACATGATTTAATAACCCTGTGTGTAAAAACCATACGTGAAGAGCAGCATGCTGTCATCGACGGTGACCGGCTGATCATCAAAAAAGAACGGTTTGATCCCGGATTGGCAGCCAGTTTGGGCGTGCCACCCGGGGCCCTGTTTGGGATGCTGAAGGGCGGGCAGGCGGTCAGGGTCGGTGATCAGGTGATAGAGCCTGAAATGGTCCGGTCGTGTACGGTCACAGCGATACATCTGCGGGGGTTGGAGAGGTATACATGAGATCAATTGTGGAAGAAGCGCTTTCAAGAGTGAGAGATAACGACATTTCGACGGAATACTCTCAGAATAACGAAGATCTCGAGGAGGTTCTGCGCGACCTCAAGACCGAGATCGCCGTGATCGGCTGCGGTGGCGGGGGATCGAACACGATCACCCGTATGATGGAAGAGGGTATCCATGGTGCACGGCTGATTGCGGTGAATACCGATGCCCAGCACCTGAGCAGGATCCAGGCGGATTCCCGGATTCTGATCGGCAGGCAGCGGACCCGCGGGCTCGGTGCCGGCTCCCTCCCCCAGATCGGTGAGGAAGCGGCGCTCGAGACCGAGGAGGACATCCGGCGTGCGGTCGTGGGCTGTGATATGGTCTTCATCACGGCCGGGCTCGGTGGAGGAACCGGGACCGGCTCTGCACCGGTGGTCGCCAAGGCCGCCCACGAGGAGGGTGCCCTGACGATCGCCGTCGTCACCCTTCCATTCGTTGCAGAGGGTGCGATCAGGATGGAGAATGCAGAGGCTGGGCTTGAGCGGCTCCGCGACGTCGCCGATACGGTGATTGTGGTTCCGAACGACAGGCTGCTCGAGGTCGTGCCCCGTCTTCCGCTCTATGCGGCTTTCAAGGTATCAGACGAAGTGCTGATGCGGGCGGTCAAGGGTATCACCGAACTGATCACGATGCCCGGACTTGTGAACCTGGACTTTGCCGATGTCCGGACCGTCATGGAACGCGGAGGCGTGGCCATGATCGGGATGGGCGAGAGTGACAGTGAGGACAAGGCGATCGACTCGGTGAAGAAGGCGCTCCGTTCTCCACTTCTGGATGTCGAGATATCAGGTGCGACGGCGGCCCTCGTCAATGTGGTCGGCGGCCCGGATATGACGATGGAGGAGGCAGAAGGGGTTGTGCAGGAGGTCTACAACCGGATCGACCCGTCTGCACGGATCATCTGGGGTGCTCAGGTCGACCCTGACATGGAGCACAAGATGCGTACGATGCTGGTCGTGACCGGCGTCCAGTCGGCCCAGATCTACGGTAGAAAGGAGAAGAAGTCGCCTGCGATGAACAGGCAGTTCGATATCGATTTCTTAAAGTGAGTTTCTATGGATCTGAACATTAAGGATATGAATCTCAAGAACCTCAATATCAACGAGGAGCTCTTCAGAAAGTACTGGCGTGTGCTCAAACTCGCCAGAACCCCCTCGCGTGAGGAGTTCTTAAAGATAGCCATCGTCGCAGCGGCGGGTGTCCTGATCATCGGACTGATCGGGTTTGTAATCTACGAATTGATGCTGGTGTTGCCACAGTGACCGAGTCTGAAGGTACTGAAGAGGAGACGACGCTCCATTACTTTGCGATCAAGACCACTTCCAAGCAGGAGCGGACTGTCGCCGATAATATCAAGAAGGCGGTGGACCAGACCGATATCAAGGTCTACTCGATCATCGCCCCCAAGGAGCTGCAGGGGTACGTGCTGGTCGAGACCCCTGAGAAACTGAACCGGATGGAGCAGTTGATCGAGCGGGTGCCCCACGCCCGTGCCATTCTGCGCGGTGAGACCGTCCTTGCCGAGGTCGCTCACTTTCTCGTGCCCAAGCCGGTGGTCAGCGGCATCGTCGAAGGGACGATCATCGAGCTGATCGCAGGGCCGTTCAAGGGCGAGAAGGCCATTGTTAAACGGGTCGATTCAGGCAAAGAAGAGATAACGGTCGAGCTGTACGAGAGTGTGGTTCCTATCCCGATCACGGTCCGCGGGGACAATGTTCGGGTGATCGACCGGGCAGAAGACCGGCAGTGACCGTTCCAATCTCACCTCCTTTTCATTGATAGCTTTAAGTCCCCAGACCATCAACCCTAGTAAACCCAAGCTTTGTACCCTTTCAGGGACAGCATGGTGATACTATGGCAGAAACGGTCGAGGTATTGGTACCAGGCGGAAGGGCTACCGCAGGACCCCCAATTGGTCCTGCACTGGGACCTCTCGGAATCAACGTGAAGGCAGTCGTCGACGACATCAACAAGTTGACGGCTAGTTTCAATGGCATGCAGGTGCCGGTGAAGATCCAGGTGGACGACAAAAAGAACGTCACCATATCAGTCGGGATTCCCCCGACCACCGCACTGATCATGAAAGAAGTTGGTATCGAGAAAGGGTCTTCAGAGCCCAGCTCCACAATTGTTGGAGACCTGCCTATCGAGGCCGCTGTGCGCATCGCCCGCATGAAGCTGGATGACATGCTCTCATATGAGCTGAAGACCGCTGTAAAAGAGGTCATCGGCACCTGTGTGAGTGTTGGCGTCACCGTCGACGGCAAGAAACCGAAAGAGATTCTTGCCGCGATCAGCGCGGGGCAGTACGACAGCGTCCTTGAGGCATAGATGTGTATAACAACCCATAGGAGATCCCGGCATGGGGTCGCGAACTATGGAGGTATCAGATGGTTGAAAGGGCAAAAATAATTGAAGCGGTTAACGCGGCAATTGAGAAGGCGCCAGAACGGAAGTTCTCTGAGGGTGTAGATATCACCATCAATCTCAAGAATATCGATATGGCGCAGCCGAAAAATCGTATCGATGAGACAATCCTTCTTCCACAGGGTACAGGCAGAAAAATTGAGATCGCGGTGCTGGGTAAGGGAGAAATCACCACCCAGGCCAAGGAAGCAGGTGCTGACCTGATCATGGGTCCTGAAGAGATTGAACGTCTCGGCGGGGAACCCAGAGAGGCGCGAAAGATCGCGAATCAGTACCGGTTCTTCCTTGCAGAGACCGCGGTCATGCCACTTGTGGGGCGGTGGCTGGGCCCAAGGCTCGGTCCCCGCGGAAGGATGCCTATGCCGATCCCACAGGGAACTGATATCCGCCCGATCGTCGAGCGGCTCAGAAACTCTGTGAAGATCCGGACAAAGGACAAGAAGGTCTTCCATGCGAAGGTCGGCTCAACAGAGATGAACAGCGAGCAGATCGCCGAGAACATCGATGCGGTCCTGAAGAGGATCGAGTCTGTGCTCGACCAAGGTTCGCTGAATGTCAGATCTGTCTATGTCAAGACCTCAATGGGTCCAGCAGTGAGGGTGGTCTGAAGTGGCACTGTACACGCAGCACCTTCCTGAGTGGAAGCGGGAAGAGGTCGAGGATGTCAAGAAGCATGTGGGACAGTTCACTCTTGTTGGACTGGTCGACATGCACGGCATCCCGGCAACGCAGCTCCAGCAGATCCGAAGGAATCTGCGCGGAATTGCAACGATCAAGATGACCAGGAACACGCTGGTGCTCCATGCACTGGCTGAGATCGGCGGGGATCTCGAGGCTATCAAGGATTATATCTCTGGCAACAGTGCGATGATCTTTACCAACGAGAACCCGTTCAAGCTCTACAAACTGCTGGCCAAGACGCAGACCAAGATGGCTGCCAAGGCCGGACAGATTGCACCTGAGGACATCGTGGTCCCAAAAGGACCGACCTCGTTCAAGCCAGGCCCCATCGTCGGAGAACTGCAGCAGGCAGGGATCCCGGCAGCGATCGAGGCAGGCAAGGTCAAGATCAAGGAGACCAAGACCGTCGTCAAGGCGGGCGGGGTCATCAATGCGAAGCTCGCGACGGTGCTCGCCAAGCTCGACATCAAGCCGATGGACGTCGGTCTGATGTTACAGGCCGCCTTCTATCAGGGGTCTATCTTCGAGCCGTCGGTGCTGAACATCGATGAGTCGGTCTTCATGGGTCAGATCGCACAGGCAGCCACTGAGGCATTCAACCTGTCAGTGAACGCGGCGTTCCCGACTGCAGATACAATCGGCGCAATCGTCACCAAGGCGGCCAGAGAGGCACGGAGCCTTGGTATCGAAGCACCGGTCTACGAGCAGGATCTGATCGATGCGATCATCGGAAAAGCGTACAGAGAGATGGCAGCTGTGAAGGGCGCCATCGGTGAAAATTGAAAAATTGAGATTAAAGGGTGAACTGAAATGGAATATATCTATGCTGCACTCCTGCTTCACAAGGCAGGCAAGGACGTAAGTGAAGAGAACGTAAAGGCAGTCCTGACTGCCGCCGGCATCGCTGCCGACGAGTCCCGGATCAAGGCGCTGGTCGCCTCGCTCGAGGGCGTCGACATCGAGGATGCCATCTCCAAGGCAGCCGCAGCTCCAGTCGCTGTTGCAGCCGCACCGGCAGCAGCCGGCGCAGCACCTGCAGCCGCAGAAGAGGAGCCGGAAGAGGACAAGAAGGAAGAGGAAGAGAGCGGAATGGCAGGGCTCGGTGCCCTGTTCGGGTAATCCCCTCTTTCTTTCATTCTCGTATCCGGTTCATCTATTCTCATTCATTGTACGTCTGTTCGCACCGCATCCAAACGGTCGCTCTTTTTCGGTTCCTATCGCTGATCCCTGCTTCTATCGCCGATTTGGGCACACCTCTTCTGATATGAAACCGCAGGTGAACTGAACGAAGACCGGGCTTTTGCGGCGCTGATCGTCACCGAGGTGACGGTTCTCTAGTTACACCTTTCCACAGGTGGGGCGATCGACGGGCGACTGGTGCAGCAAGCCGGGACGGAGGCTGTGGTAACAACATGAACCGGGGTCGAGCTTCCCGTCTTGTCGGTTGAACCGAGAAGGTGTTTCCGTCGGTCATGACGGTAACCGTGCCGGCCTGGTCTATCCTTGAGAAATCAAAATATCTGTCACAATAATCGTCTCTGATTGTGTAATCCGATTCTTGTTTACCTGTAAATAAACCCTTAATTGTCCCCCCAAAAAGTCCGCAATAATTATCGGGTCGCTTTTGCAATTGGTACAGCAACAATGCCCACCTTGAAGGAGTCCATCTACGACATTCTTGATTACGATCCCGAGTGCGGCCTCGTCGAGAAGGTTGTCACCATCGGTCTGATTCTCCTCATCCTCGCCAACGTCATTGCGGTGATTCTCCAGACCGAACCCGGGATAGGCGGGGAGTACGCGCCCATTTTTTACGCCTTTGAGGTATTCTCGGTTGGTGTCTTCACCATCGAATACCTTCTCCGGCTGTGGAGCATCACCGTCGACCTGCGCTATCGCGAGCCCGTGAGGGGACGGCTCCGGTTCATGGTTACACCGTTCGCTATCATCGACGTCCTCGCCGTCCTCCCCTTCTACGTGCCGTTTTTCATACCTGTGGACCTCCGGACGCTGCGTCTCTTCCGCCTGCTCCGTGTCCTCCGTCTTTTCAAGACCGGGCGATATTCGAAGGCCTTTGACATCTTCATCCGGGTCTTTCGGAACAAACAGGCTGAACTTCTCGTCACTGTCGCCGTCGCTCTGGTCCTGCTCATCATCTCCTCGAGCTTGATGTACTCAGTCGAGCACGATGTTCAGCCCGACAAGTTCCCGAGTATCATCGGAACCATGTGGTGGGCGATGGCGACTCTCACCACGATCGGGTACGGCGACGTCACCCCGATGACTCCGCTCGGCAAACTCCTCTCGGGGTGCATTGCGGTCCTCGGAATCGCGCTCTTCGGTCTCCCCGCTGGCATCTTCGCCTCTGGATTTATAGAGGAGATACAGAGGAAAACCCAGCATCCAATCATCTGCCCCCATTGTGGGGAACTTATCGACGAACAAATAAGAGAGGAGGAGACCTGACCCCTTACGGCCACGTCAACGTGGAGAGCGCTGTACCGAGTCCACCGTCGGTCGCGGGGAACGTCATCACGAACTTCATCCCCTCGGGCTTGCATCGGGTCTTTACCAGAATAAGCGGTTCAGAAATAGGATAAGAAGGTGGGAGGATGATTGGATCCTCCTGATGATAGAAAAATGAAGTTTTTGGAAGAGTGGCTCGCTTGTTCTGCTGGTCACGCTGGTGTCAGGGTTCCTCCGTTTGTCAGGGTGTAGGTCTTTCCATCGAGGCTGCTGTTCTGGGTGAGGTTCTGATCATAGGTGACGGTGTACCCGTTCCCGATGATGTTGGTGATGGTGCTGTCCGAGATCCCGCTGGGATCGGTCAGGGCTGTCAGGGTTGAGTTCCCGGTCACCGACCAGGAGCTGGTCGAATCGAGGGTCAGGGATGCATTGGTGATGGCGCCGGCCAGGGTCGACCTGTTCTTCAGGGTTGCTGCGATCGAGCTGATGGTGTCAGCGACGAGGGAACCGTTCAGAGTCTCATTGTCGGCGGTGAAGTTGACGATCCCGCCGTTCGTTCCGTTCGTTCCCCACTGGGATCCGCCTGCTGCCTTGACGAGCGTGCCCGATGCAGCGGTGACGTTCACGCCGGTCAGGTTGATGTTCGAGTCGGTGTTGGTGATGTAGAAGGCCGGTCCTGCGGTTGCGGTGTAGGTGCCGCCGTTGATGGTGACGTTCCCGGTTCCGGTCGCCGCATCGCCGGACATGCTCTGGTAGACCATGATCCCACCGGTTTTCGCAACCCCGCCCGAGATGATGGTGTTGTTCAGATTGATGGAGTTGAACCCTTCGATGACGCCGGCTTCGGTCCCGTTCGAGATGATCGTCGCGTCAGTGACATTGATGACGCCGGTCGAGTAGATCCCTGGAGAGTCTGCCCCTGAGGAGTAGATCGTTCCCCTGGTCACGTTCACGGTTCCACTCCCGCGGTCGGTGGCAAGGGGTGCTCCGTGGGGTCCTGTGGTCGAGATGTTGACGTCAACGAGGTTCAGGGCCGCACCGAGGGTGGCCATCACGCCGTGACTGCCGTCACCGGATGCCGTGATGTTGATCCCGAAGAGGTTGATCGTGGTCCCGGTCCCCGTCGGGATGGCGCCGTTCGCACCCGACCCGGTCGTGGTGATGTTTCCGCTGGTGATCGTCACGGTGCTGCCGTTGTTGGCCAGGACTGCCCCGTTGAGGCCGTAGAAACTGCTCGCATCAGACGACGAGGTGTTGCCGGTGGCCAGGATCGTCGCGTTGGCCAGGGTCAGGTTTCCGTTGTTCGTGACATAGATTGCGGACTGGTTGGTCGTGCTGGCGGTGTAGGTTCCGTTCGATTCTACCATCGTCTGGTTGTCGACGGTGAAGGCTCCACTGAGCGTATAGTTCGACGTACCGGTGCTTCCACCGGGGGATTGGCCCATCATGTCGTTTCCAGTGCTATTTCCTGGTGGGGTTCCCGATGGAGCTCCGGTACTGTTTCTGGGGATCATCGAGGGGTCGACAGCCCCGGTCATAGTGACCGGAGATGTCGTGTCTAGTGCCGCGGCGCATCCGGCAAATGCCACAACAATGAGCATCTGGAAGAGGGCCATGGCGAGTATCCATTTTTTTGTCATAGGTGAACACCTTTTTTTAAACGCTTCTTTTGCAGGAATGTTCTCGTTGAATACCCGATCACCTGAAGAGGCGACATGCCTGTTCCTGTCTCTCTTCGTGACCCGGGTCTCGTTCTTCTTTGAGAGACCTCCTCTGGAGGTTGCTACACCTACCCCGTCGGCCGGGGGTCATATATAATTCCGGGATGCCGGCGGGCCTCTTCTTCTGATCGGCGGTCCGTTATCTGGACTAGGAGGTCAAGGGAATCGACCGTCTGGTCGTGAAGGTTTGCCGGCGTCAGAACTTCGTTCATTGAATTTTGAAAGAATAGGTTGGGTGAGTTGAACGGATGGTTAACTATATCGACCCCGATTGTGGGGTGGCTGTCCTGGGGGGCCTGAACGGCGACATCGTTTCGATTGTTATTCCCGTCTCATAGGTCAGGTCCGATCCTCCTTCGCATTCCGGACGAAGGCACGGATCAGTTCCGGGTCCTTGATTCCGGGCGCAATCTCGACCCCGCTGGCCACATCAACCATATATGGGTTTATGCTATCGATCGCCTCCCTGACATTCCCAGGATTCAGCCCGCCGGCCAGGATCACCGGGGCGGTGGCGTGGGCGACGGCATGGGCTGCGACCGCCGGGTCGAAGGGCATCCCCCTCCCCATCGAGGCGTCGACGATCAGGGCGTCGCAGTCGTCCCGGAGCGGCATCCCCGGCCCGATCACCCGGATCACCTTCACAGCGGCGTCGGGGGGCACTGTGAGGTCGGCCGAGATCTGCACCGCGTCAGGGCCGATGGCGAGGATCGCTGCCAGGTCGGCGGGCGAGCCGGTGTGCGTCACCACCACATGGACCACCCCCGGCCCGGCTGCCGAGAAGACCGCCTTCGCCTGTTCCCCATCGATCGACCGCTTCGAGCCCGGGCTGCACATCACGACCCCGACCGCATCCGCCCCTGCCTCCACGGCACATCGGGCGTCCTCCGGGCGTGTCAGCCCGCATATCTTCACCTTCATCCTTCTCTCTCCTGCAGTACTGTCACATATATTGTTCAAAAAGGCCGGCCCCTTCGATCGGTCCGGTTCGCCGATCGTCGGTTAGGGGGATCGGGCGGACTCCAGCTTCACTGCCGGCCCGGCACGGACCAGCCGCCCCTCCCGAATCTCGACGAGGTGGGTCGCGACCCCGGCGACCTCCGCCGGGTAGTGGGTGACCTGGACGACCGTCAGCCCCCGCTCGCGGGCGATCTTCTGGATCATCGCCGCACACTCTTCCCTGGTCTCCTGGTCAAGGGCTGAGAAGGGTTCGTCGAGGAGGAGCACCTGAGGGCCGGCGGCCAGGGCCCGTGCGATCGCTACCCGCTGCTGCTCGCCGCCGCTGAGCCCCCCGGGGAGTCGGTTGCCGAGGTGCTCGATTCCGAGCAGTCTGAGCGACTCGTTCGAGTCTATATTCCTGTGCTGCATCCGGGGGCCGAACCCGACGTTCTCCCGGACAGTCATATGCGGGAAGAGGGCGTAATCCTGGTATACCAGCCCGACCTTCCCTCGCGGGGAACGATCGGTCATATCCACTCCGTCGATCAGAACCCGCCCGGCCTCGACCTCGCGGACCCCGGCGATCGTCTCAAGGAGCATCGTCTTGCCGGCCCCTGACGGGCCCACCACCGCCCAGTACTCGCCGGGCCTGATAGAGAGCGAGATCCCGTCAAGCCTGAACCTGCCGGCGACCACGCTCACGGCTTCAAGGACGATCATCATACCTCCCGATCCTCCTCGTCAGCGCCCGGAAGATCATGAAGACCCCGCTGCAGAGGAGGAGGAGCAGACAGGCGAGGCCGATGCTGGCGTGGAGGCCGTACTGTGTGAACCGGGTATACGTGAGGGTCGCGATCACCTGCGGGTAGTAGGCGATCATCACGACGGCGGCGAACTCCCCGACCGCCCGCCCCCAGGCGAGCACCATCCCCCCTGCCAGGTCCCGTGCTGCGAGCGGCAGGACGACCGTTCGGAAGGCCGCCGCCCTGGTCGCCCCCAGGGTCATGGCCACGTTCTCCAGCCGGGGCGAGACCTTCTGGAACCCCTCCCGTGCACTGTTGATATAGTAAGGTGCCCCGACAAAGCACATCGCGGCGATGATCCCGGGCAGGGCGTCCTCGAAGATGATCCCGGTCGGGGCGAAGAGGGTGCCGATCATACCCCGGCGCATGAAGAGCAGGTAGACCATAATCCCGGCGACCGTGTGTGGGATCACCAGGGGCAGGTCGACCAGCACCTCCACGAGCGGGGTCCACCTGCTGCTGGTCCTGGCCATCAGGTACGCGAGCGGAGTCCCGAAGAGGGCCAGCACCAGCACCGTCAGGCCGGCCGCAGCGAAGGTCAGCAGGACCGATCCGAGCGCCTCGGAGTCGGTGAAGACTTGGACCAGTGCCGCCGGGTCGGCGAGGCCGGTGGCCAGCAGGGTGAAGAGGGCGAGCAGGATCAGCCCGATCACCAGTCCGCCGGCGAGGGTGAACGAGATGATCAGGGGATCTGCTCTTCTTCTGTGCATCTGCTAGGGTTTTTGGATCGCAGACACAAAAATAGAGCTGGTTTTCCCGGGGCTTCCGATGATGCACTCCCCCGGTGAACCATATCGGTCTCTCCTCTTCTGCAGTATTCAACTGCCCGGGTTCAGACCGGTGACGTCCCGGTCCTGCTCGCCTGGTGGGACCCCGGTATCGTAGAACCTGGAGGTTCCGATACCTCCGATCTTCCGCGCCGGAGCGCCCACGATCGTGATGTCCGGCTCTGAAAAGGACTTCGTCACCACCGAGTTTGCACCGATCGCGATGTTGTCGGCGATCGTGATCCGGCCAAACATGACGACACCGGGTCCGATGTAGACGTTGTCGCCGATGATCGGGGCCTCCGTGTTCGTCCCGGCCCGGGACCCGATGTTGACGCAGATGTGGAGCCGGCAGTTTGCGCCGACCCGGGCACAGGAGTTCACGACGATCGTCCCCCGGTTCGCGATCGAGAGGCCGGGGCCGAAGACATGCTGCGGGATCGTGAAGCCCAGCAGGAGCGAGTACAGACGGAACTTTACGCTCAGGTAGAGGAGGGCCGGGTAATGATACCAGGCCCGCTTGCAGTTCTCATAGTACTCGACTCTCCTGAGCAGGCGCTCGAACTTCCAGACCTCGTCACCGAAGAGCCGGGGCCGCGTCGCGGACCTGTTCAGCGCCCGACGGTCGGCCTCGAGGTACCTGAGGTAGTCCTCTTTCGACTGAATCCCCATGTGACCACTCCTCAGTGCCTTCGGCTCCGGCCGCGGGCTGCGATGGCTGCCGCTCCGGTGATTGGGAGGACGGCAGTCCACCAGGGCAACCCGGCGGCGGGAGTAGTCGTCGCGTTTGATACCCCGTTGAGCTTATCGAGCGCGTCCTGTACCCCTTCGCGGGCGTACTCCTGCGAGGGGTCCAGCTGCACCGACCGGTTGTACGCATCTGCGGACTCCTGATATCGCCCCAGGATCAGCAGCGTCCGTCCCTTGGCCCCCCAGAGGTGTGCGTTGTCGGGCTCGATCGCAAGCCCCTGCTCGTAGGCCTCGAGGGCCTTCTCGTGCTGGCCGCGGTCGTCGAAGACGATCCCCTGATCGAAGTAGTACTGTGCTGTCTCGGCCGCCACGGCCGGAGAGACGAGCAGCAGCCCGGTGATCACCAGCACGATGAGTGCACTGGCGGGGATCCTCATTTCCCTCCCTCCGTTGTCAGGGGCTGATCCAGTCTCTTCGTCGCGTGGAGGACATAGAAACAGTAGATCCGCTGGTCGGGATGCGCCTGCATCAACTCCTCGAGGTTTCCGATGAAGTACACCCGTGCGTCCAGCCCGGTGGGTAACTGTCCGTGGATCGCCTGGGCGAATGCCTCGGGCGAGTAGTGGCGGGAGTACGGCGCCCGGAAATGGTCGTCCCGCCAGACCACTGTCGCCTCCGGCTCATCCGCCCCTGGCGGCGGCAGGGCGTAGGGGCTCTGGAGCAGGAAGTAAGCGTCGTCGAGGTAGAGCGGCAACACGGCCAGCCGGCCCCCGGGGGCGAGGATTCGGTCGGCCTCGTGGAGGAACCCGAGATCGGTCTCACCGTGAAAGAGTTCGAAGGCGCACTGGGTCGAGAGCGCGGTCGCGAACCCGTCGGGCAGCCCCGTCGCCGTGGCGTTGGCGCCGATCTCCATGCCGTGGACTCCGTCGGGATAGATCAGGTCGAGCCGGTAGGCCTCGATCTTCCGCTGCCGCAGCTCCGACGCCCACGGGCTGCCGGCCGATGCGATGTCAAGGTACCGGTCACCGGTATCGAGCTTGAGGAGCCGGTCGACGAGGTAGTGCTCAAGGCACTTCTCGATCTGCATGTCGCCGAAGGACTGGTAGAACCGGTCGAGGCCGGGCACCGATCGGCGCCAGGCGTCGAAGTCGGCGAGGTCTATCTTCATCTCATCGACCTGAACCCCAGCTGTGACGAGCCGGCTCTTCAGAGAACTGAAGAGCGGCAGGTGTGCCGCGGGGTCGAGGGTGTGGTCATACTGTGATTGACGATCGGCCGGCGTGCTCTCGATATACCGCTGATAATGAACATTGAGCGGGAGGAGTTTCTCCAGTTCGTCGTCCAGGTACTCGCGAAAGAGCAATCTCAGCCGTCGATCGATCTGGTCTTTAATCCACCTGACGGTGCTTGTCATATCTAACCTGGCATCGTTGCCTGAGGCGCGATGCCTCGATTATTCCAGCCGGTGATCCGTCTGCGGCTGTTCGGTCGGTGCGGCGTCCTTGGAGTCCATGAGACGATCGACACGATCCGTCATGCCGCTGACGGGCCGAACTGTCGATCCCCCGGATGGGGTGGGCCTCCATTCACCACCTGCCGTGACGGCCTTCCTGATTCTCGGAGAAGGCCGTCGCATCATTGCTGTCCCGATGCGAACGGCAGAGGCTCTATGTATAGATAATGGGAAGAATTGGGTATAAGGCTTTCTCAGATGATAAAAATTGGGGATATTTCTGTCCCGAATTGACGGTCAACGCAGGGATAACCATCTGCCGTTTCACCGGATGGAGGCGCGATCTGCCCGCGTCCACCATCAGGATTGGGAAGGGGTCATGATCATCCCGACAGACCCTGCGTTCGAAGGGTATCCCTCCTGGCAGCGCGGAAGAGATGAAGGGACTCCTTTTTTCCACATACCCCTCGTCTGGGCATCTGCCCGGGTTTCTGTTCTGTAGAGAGAAAGAAATCAGGTTCACTATATCTGGTTTACTGGCGAGCAGATCAGCATCTTTTTTAAAGTCCTGGCAGAATGATGCTCTGCATTGGGAGATGGATCGATGATCGACAGCAGAAGAGAGATTTCATATCGGTATATCGGAACGGCGGCACTGGTGCTGGGGCTCCTGCTTCTCCTGGTCTTCCCGGCCTCCGCGGCTTCGACCACCGGAGTGCACCTGGTCAAGTACGCATCAGATCGGACAACGATCCTCTCGGAAAAGAACGTCAGTGCGGACTGGATGTCTCAGAACCTGCCGGTGCTCGGCGACGGAACCACCCATTACTATCACCAGGGCCCGACCTTCGATCCGGCCAACCTCTGGGACCCTGCCGAGTCCAAGAATGTGTTGAACAAGGACATGGGGGCAGTGAAGGGGACCGACCTGAAAGACCTCTGCAATCTGGTGGGGGGGATGACGCTCGGGGATACGATCGAGGTCAGGTCCCAGGATGGGTTCTCCAAGCAGTTCACCTATGGCAGCATATACTCTCCGCCGGCCCGGCAGGGCCCGATCGGGCTGGTCTGGTACAAGGCCGATGAGGGGATGGTCCCCAAGTACCAGATCGGGATGCGTCTGGTCTTCTTTGCCGACACCTCGGTGAACCCCTGGCAGCTGCATGTCTTTGGGAACAGCGATATGGGGGCCACCATCCCGGAGGATGAGTGGCACTACTTCGACATCTACCCGACCACGACAGGCCTCTCAGTCCAGTCGGTCCAGGAGATCAGGATCTACTCGACGATGGCCCCGCAGCCGACCACCCCGTCAGTCCTCCCGGTCCCACCAGGCCAGGTTAGCCCCTCCGACCCTGATCACGACGGCATCTTTGAGGATCTGAACGGCAACGGGGGCCCAGACTTCAACGATGTGGTACTCTTCTTCAACCAGATGGACTGGATTGCAGAGAATGAGCCGCTCAGTGCGTTCGACTTCAACAAAAACGGACAGATCGACTTCAACGATATCGTCCGGCTCTTCAACATGCTCTAAACCCATCTATTCGATTAGTTAATTTTACTTAATTAACTCAAAACTAAATCAGAATCTTTTTACATAAGAAGGGGGACATTCCCCTACACTATCTGCCGGATCGATTCTACCATCCCAACTTGTACTGGTAGTGGTCATTATCTGGCAGCATGGGAGAGCGTGAATGTTCAGAACGTATGGATCTGCGGTGGTCCTCTGCGTACTTCTGCTGGTTTTTGCCGTGCCGGTCTCGGCACAGACCACCCAGCTTGAGATCATCAAGTACCAGGGGGATGGAAAGACAGTAATCGACCAGGAGACGGTGACGTCCACCTGGATGGAGCAGCACCTGCCGGTGATGGGTGACGGGAATACCCCGTACATCATGCAGGGGCCGATCCTCGACGGGAGCGACAAGTGGAATCCTGCCGAGGATAAGAACTTCGACAAGGTGAACGAGACGATCAAGGGGACCGACATCAAGGACCTCTGCAACCTGGTCGGCGGGATGTCCCCCGGGGACGAGATCGAACTGACCGCGTCGGATGGGTACCAGGTGGCACTCCCGTACGACAACGTCTATAACCCGCAGTCCCGACAGGGGCCGGCGGTGCTGGCCTGGTGGAATGCTGGTCAGCAGTACTCGTACAGTGACGGGATGCGCCTCTTCTTCCTGGCAGACACCTCGGTGAACCCGCAGGGGCTGCACGTCTTCGGCCACGAGGATATGAGGGCCTGCTTTGACGAGAAGTACCAGCACTGGTACGGCGGCGTCGGGAACTACCCGTCAGCGGCAGGGTTCGGTAACCGTGACATCGCGAAGATCGAGATCTATACCACCCCTGCGAAGGGCTGGACCCTTCATCTGAACGGTGCGATCTCCCAGGATATATCGATGGAGTATTTTGAGCAGGGCCTCTCCTGGTCCACTCATCGCACCACCTATACCGATGCCACAGGCACCTGGGAGGGGATGCCCCTCTGGCGGCTGGTCGGGTATGTCGATGACGACAATTCACATATTGGCAGTTCATTCAACGACACGCTGGCAGACGCCGGGTACACGATCTCCGTGATCGCAGATGACGGCTTCACCAAGAACTTCACCAGCCAGGAGATCGAGCGGAACGACAATTATATCGTTGCAAATTCTCTGAACGGAAAGCCCCTGCCTGAGCAGATCAACGGGAAGAATGTCTGGCCGCTGAAGCTGGTCGGCGTCAATGCGACTGGGGGGAAGAGCGTCGGGAACGTCAGCGAGATCAGGCTGAACGGTATCCCGGTGGTCACTGATACAACCCCGACCCCACAACCGACTGCGACCGCGACCGTCACGCCGGCTCCCTCTGCCGGCTGGACCCTCACCCTCTCAGGGGCCGAGGAGATGCAGATGACCGACCAGTACTATGCTGAAGGTGTAGCCTGCGGAGGTCACAGCGCCTCGTACACCGACACCCAGGGGCAGGTCTGGGCCGGCCTGCCGCTCTGGCGGCTTGTCGGGCTGGTCGACGATGATAAAACCCACGAAGTCCTGATCGGAGCGTACAACGACACGCTGGCCGACGCCGGGTACACGATCTCGGTGATCGCCGGTGACGGCTACACCCGGAACTTCACCAGCCAGGAGATCAAGCGGAGCAAGAATTATATCCTTGCGAACACGATGAACGGGACACCCCTCCCTATGCAGATCAACGGCAAGAACACCTGGCCGCTGAAACTGGTCGGCGTCAATGCGACCGGGGGGAAGAGCATCGGAAACGTCACCATGATCAAACTGACCGGTCTTCCAGCGTCGGAACCGACACCGACACCCACCACGACCGTCACCCCAGAGCCGACCGGCTCGGATGGGGCCGCCATCCTCTTTGATGGGGCGGTCACCTTGAAGACCGGCACCTTCGATGCCACGGCCTATAACTCGGGCACCACGTACAGCGTCGATTCGCTGACCCCCCAGGGTGCGCTCGATGCGGCAACCCGGACAGTCGGGCTCACCTGCAATGTGACCGACAAGAAGTGGGCGACGATGGGGACGATGCTCCTCGACGGAATCGGGACCTACAACAAGGACACCACCCACGGCTGGGCATACACCCTCAACGGGGCAGCGATGAACGACTTCTCCTCGCCTCAGGGGATCAGTGTCTACCGCCTCCATGACGGGGACAACCTCGTCTTCTATTACGGCCTCTCCGGCGGCTCTCTGGCGAGTGCAACGGCCGTGATCCGGGTCACCGTCCGGATCCCACAGCAGACTGTCATCTATGACGGGGACGTGACGCTGGTCAGCGGGAACTTCTCTGCCCTGGCCTACAACTCGGGCCAGATGCACACGGTGAATGTACTGACCCCGCAGGGGGCCCTCGAAGCGGCCTCACAGCCAGGCGGGTTCACGTACAACGCCTCTGACAAAAAGTGGTCCACCCTCGGAACGATGCTCCTCGACGGGATCGGTCAGTTCCCGTACAACAAGACTGCCGGCACGGCCTGGGCCTACCAGGTGAACGGCGAAACGAAGAACGATTTCTCTGCTGCTGAGGGTATCAGCACCTACCCGCTCAAGAACGGGGATCGGCTCACCTTCTTCTTCGGAAAGAGCGGCGGCAGCCCGGATAATGCGACCGCGATCGTCAGCATCAGGGTACATATCAGCAACGACGGTGCCTACTCGCTCAGGCTGAATGGGACCACCACCCAGGTGATCGACAGGCAGACCTTCGAGGACGCAGTCGCAGCAGGGCATGCGGTCACCTACCAGGATCTCAGCGGGACCTGGCAGGGGCTCCCACTCTGGTACCTGGCCGGCATGGTCGATGACGCCAGTGCAGGCATCTTCAACGACACGCTGGCATCCCTCGGATACACCGTCAAGGTCTCTGCAGGGGACGGGTACAACTCCACCCTTCAGAGCGCACAGATCGCTCACAGCAGCGATTATATCATCGCAAACACCCTGAACGGCCAGCCGCTTGCAGATCAGCAGTGGCCGCTCCGGCTCATCGGGGCAGGAGTTGTCCCGAAGATCAGTGTCGCCAAGGTGGCGACGATCGATCTGATCGGGATCCCGACAGGGACCCCGGTCCAGACTCCGACCGTCACGCCAACCACCACCGTCTCTCCCACGGTCACCACCACGGTGACCCCGACCACCGGGCAGGCCTACAAACCCCACACCCTCCCGGGCAGGATCGAGGCCGAGGACTATGACCTCGGCGGTGAAGGGGTCGGGTACCACTCCCTGTGGACCACCAACCCCGGCGGCGTCTACCGGGAGGATGGAGTCGGTATCGAGTACAATGCCTGGGAGCAGAGCAACAATGTCGGCTGGATCCGGGACGGGGCATGGCTCACCTATACGATCAGTGTCGGCCATGCCGGCACCTACACCCTGCAGGCCCGGGTCTCAAGCCCGACTGCCGGCCAGCAGATCCAGGTAACCGTGGACGGCCAGCAGGCAGCCGTGATCGACGTCCCGGCCACCGGGGACTATGACCGGTACGCGACCGTCCAGACCACGCTCCCCCTCTCGACAGGGGTGCACCTGCTGAAGGTGACCTTTGTCGGTGACGGGCAGAACCTGAACTACCTGGAGTTCATCGACGGAGTCGTCCAGACCCCAACGCCACAGCCGACCGCAGCAGGCATCGCTGACTTTACGGCCAGCACCACCTCCGGGAAGAAGTCCCTCTTTGTTCGGTTCACCGACGCGACATCAGGCAACCCGGTCGCCTGGAAATGGGAGTTCATCGGCGGGAATGCTGCCCCCCAGGTCTCGACCCAGCAGAACCCGGGCGTCTGGTTCAACGAGGTGCGCCAGTACACGGTGAAACTGACCGTCACTGATGCGGACGGGACCGCCCGGACGATCACGAAGAATAATTACATATCAGTCAACTGGTGATTGGAGGGATGATCCCCACTTCTCCCCCTCTTCACCGTTATCGCCTCTCTCTTCTGATCACGATCATCCTCTGTGCTGTTGTCATCGCCGCCGGCGCCGCGACCACCGAGGTGCACCTGGTCAAGTACGCATCAGACCGGACCACGGTCCTCTCAGAGAAGACCGTCAGTGCAGACTGGATGTCCCAGAACCTGCCGGTGCTTGGCGACGGGACCACCCATTACTACCACCAGGGCCCGACCTTCGATCAGGCCAATCTCTGGGACCCTACCGAGTCCAAGAATGTTCAGGAGAAGGATATGGGGGCCGTGAAGGGGACCAACCTGAAAGACCTCTGCAACCTGGTGGGGGGGATGGCCTCGGGGGATACGATCGAGGTCAGGTCCGAGGACGGCTTCTCCAAGCAGTTCACCTATGGCAGCATATACTCCCCGCCAGCCCGACAGGGTCCGATCGGGCTGGTCTGGTTCAACGCCGATGAGGGGATGGTCCCTGCGTACCAGACCGGGATGCGTCTGGTCTTCTTCGCCGACACCTCGGTGAACCCCTGGCATCTGCATGTCTTTGGGAACAGCGATATGCAGGCCACGATTCCCAGGGATGAGTGGCACTACTTCAATGGTGTCTACCCAACCACGACCGGCCTCTCGGTCCAGTCGGTCCAGGAACTCAGGATCTACTCAACGGTTGCTCCACAGACGATAACCACGCAGCAGACCACCGCCCCGGTGCAGACCACCCTGGTGGTCACCACCCTCCAGCCGACTCCGACACCCCAGACTACGCAGGTGCAGACTGTCCAGGCCACGTCACTGGCCACCACTTCGGTGATCCCGGTCACAACTCTGGTGGTCAGCCCGATCACGACCAGTGTCTCCCAGACCGCCACGCTAACGTCGACGGTTCCGGTGACCGTGGGTTCCACCTCTGTTCAGACCGGGATCACCCAGGTCCCCACCGTCGTCCAGCAGATCTCCGATGCCGGGATCATTCCCGTCTCATCGCTGATGACTGTGGTGCCGGTGAACAATACCACCCTGAACAACACCACAGTGAACACCACCGCTGTTCAGCCGGTCATTCTGTCGTCCGGGACGCTTCCGATCTCCACAATCGAGACACTGTACACAGCGGTTCCGCTGAGCGCAGCCACCTCCGTGCCGACCACGACGACGGCCGGCGGGGTGACATTGACCGGCGGGATCGCCTACACCCTTGGGACCGGCCAGGAGACGGTGACGCAGGCTCCCACCCCGAAACTCCCGGCACTGATGACCACCCCCGGTGGTCAGATCCAGCCTTCCCTCCAGCCGACGACCGCGTCTCCAAAGAGCCGGTCGATCACCGGGTCGGTGAACCTCTCGTTCAACCTGACCGCCGGCGGCGCCTCAGGGAACGCCGACCCGCTGGTCACGGGGGTTTCCACCCTCCTCCTCTGGCCTCTCCCCCTGCAGACCCAGGCATCCAGTTTCTTCGAGGCCTTCTGGTGGATCACCAGGGCCCTGGTACACTAACTCCATTGAGGTATCATGATGACAGTATACTCAGATTCAGAACCAGATATTCACCAGACGAGCAGCGCTCGTACCCGTCGGTCGCCAGCCTCGTGGCTGATGATCGCCCTGCTGGCCGCGCTCTGCTGCGCCGCCTTTTCGGTCGGGACCGTCACAGCCGCCCCGACCACAGCCTTAAACATCACCGTCTTCGCCCCTGACGGAGTGACGGTGGTGAACCAGACCACGCTCACCTACCAGTGGATGGAGCAGCATCTGCCAGTCATGGGCGATGGTACGACCCACTACTACCACCAGGGGCCGGTCTTCTCCGGGGATAAGTGGGATCCGAACGAGACCGTGAACTACAAGGATCGCGGAGCCGTGAAGGGAACTGCGATCAGGGACCTCTGTGCCCTGATGGGCGGGATCTCCCCTGGCGATGACGTGATGATCGCGGCCGTCGACGGGTACCATGTCCAGTACGGGTACGAGACGATCGAGAACCCCCAGCCCCGGCTCGGTCCGCTGGTGATCACCTGGTACAATGGTGAAAACCCCGCCGTCGGTGAGAAGGAGGGGGTGGGGTACGTCCCTGACTACTACAACGGTATGCGACTGGTCTTCATGGCCGACGCCTCGACCAACCCGCAGGGGTTGCATGTCTTCGGCAACGCCGACATGAAGGAGGCGCTGCCAGAGGACGCCCAGTACTTTTACAACGATCAGCTCCCCTCCACCAGCGGGGTGTCGGTGAAGTGGATAAGCGAGCTCCGGATCTACCAGGGTGGGTTCAAAGGGGACCGCAGCGCCCCGGTGAAGTCCCTGAGCAATGCCACTGCCGTGCCGACGACCCAGAAGAGCCCGGTCCCGTGGATGACGGCCCCGGTCGGCCTGTTGCTGGTGCTGCTGTTCTGGAGGCGGTGAGGTGATCGACCAGCGCAGATTGATCGGCGTGATCGGCCTGGTCCTGCTGATCGCAGCAGGGATCGGCGGGTGGATGCTGTACACCGGAGACGCCGGCGGGACAGCCCTGACCGTCAACGGCACGATCCACAAGACCTTCACCGAGCAGCAGGTCCGGGCCCTCCCGTCGGTGACCGGCCACGGCGGCTCGGTCTCGACGACCGGGATCAAGTCAGGACCGTTCACCATCAAAGGGGTGCCCCTGACCATCCTCTGCGAGGCTGCCGGGGGAATGGGAGAGAATCAGACCCTCCGGGTCTCTGCCCCTGATGGCTACATGTGGGTCTTCGATTACAACCAGACGCATGGAGAGGGTTTCATCACCTTCTCGCCTGATCTCAAAGAGATCCCGTCGCCGAACCTGATCCCGGTGCTGATGTACGAGCAGGATGGCCAGCCCCTCACTCAGGAGCAGGGGGGACCGTTTCGGATCGCGATCCTGACCCAGGACGACACCCAGGTGATCACCGAAGGGAGTGACTGGGTGAAGTGGGTGAGTACCCTCGAGATATGGTCATGATCCGGCCGTCCCCCTCATCTTCCCTGCCGGCTCTGCTGCCGGCAGTCCTGCTGGCCCTGCTGCTGATCACAGCCGGGTGCACCCTGCCCGGCCAGCAGAAGACCACGCTGAACGTAGTCGTGGCCGGGAGTATGATCGGTCCCAGCACCACGGTCGCAGCAGAGTACATGGCTTTGCATCCAGATATCGATGTGCAGATCGAGGGGCATGGTTCGATCCAGGCGGTCCGGCAGGTGACCGATCTTCACCGCCCGTTCGACCTGGTCGTGGTGGCCGACGCCGACCTGGTCCCTGACCTGATGGGCGGGTCGACCCCGTCCGCCACCTCCTACACCACCTTTGCGACCAACGAGATGGTGCTGGCGTTCACCAACCAGAGCATGTACGCGGACCAGGTGACCGCTGAGAACTGGCCGACGCTCCTCTCCAACCCGGATGTCCGGATCGGAATCTCAGACCCGAAGCTCGACGCCTCAGGGTACCGGGCGCTGATGCTGATGATGCTCGCTGAAGGCTACTACAGGGACGCCGGCCTCTTCGATACCCTTGCCGGCGATCACTTCGACCCGCCGGTGCATCAGGTCAGGGATGGAACAAACCGTACGATCACCCTTGCGCCGGTACCCAGGACCGACGGCAGGCTGGTGGTCCGGGACAGCAGCCTCTTCCTCCTCTCTCTGCTGGAGGCTGGCGGGATCGACTACGCGTTCGAATATAAGAGTGTGGCAGACGAGCATCACCTCAGGTCGATCGCCCTGCCTGCTGCGATCAACCTCGGCAGCCAGGAGGCCCTGGACCAGTACAGCACCGTCAGGGTGGACCCCGGCGTCCAGCGGTTCAGTGTGATTGGAGCCGAGCGGACCGGCACCCCGATCGTCTATGCGGTCACCGTGCCGTCGACCGCCCCGCACCCCGCTGATGCAAAACAGTTTGCCGCGGCCCTGATCAACGCTACCGGTGAAGGGCGCCAGAACTGGCCGGCGCCCCTCTCTCCGGTGGAGCATGCCCTATGATCAGTCTCTGAGCAGGTTCTGCTGCAGTTCCCTGTAGATCACCGGACCGAGCAGGGCGATCCCCTGCTCCCGGTAGTCCCGGTCGAGTAGGACCATCAGTTCGGTCGAACCTTCGGCCGTGGTCATGATCCCGACCCGCTCGGCCTTGGTGATCAGCTGCTGCTTCTCAAGCATCCCGAAGAGCGGGAGCACATAATAGTGTGGAACCTTCAGATACTCGGCGATATGCCTGGTCGTCGGGAATTTGAAGAAGACCCCGGACCCGGTGAAGGTCAGCGCAATGCTCTCCTCCTCGACGAGGAGGATCCGGAGCACTGCGTCGAGGATCATCGGGAGATCGAGTTGCGCCAAAAAATATCACCGGTTCCTGGTCATTTTGTTTCAGATATCCTTCTGGCCCTTGCGCTTACCGTGTTCGCCCTCAGGCATCTCTTTGAGGTAGACCAGGTCAGCACCGCAGTCTTTTGCGATCTCTTCGAGTTCGGTCTTTCTGAAGTGGTGGGCAAAGACCTTGAGGTCGCCCCCGCTCACGGCAAGGATCGTGTACCGGGGCTGCTTGACCCCTTCCCCGACCTTGGTTCGTTCTCTGGCATAGATCTTCATCTGTTTCACCCTTGTATCAACTGTTATACCAGTTGATATACTCATCCTTAAGTCATATCTCCTATATAGGAGTATCTGATTGACCATGCATCAGCGAAAAGAACTGCGATCCCGTCTCCAGGGAGAGACGCTAGTACGGAGAGAACTGCTGGACCAGCGGTCAGGTGGCGAGACGATCAGGATCGCCCCTGACCTGAACGTGATCAAGATCGGCGGGCACGGAGCGATAGACTATGGGAGGGCGGTGATGTACCCGATGCTCGAGGAGATCGGTGCCCTCTCACGTGAGAATCAGCTGCTGGTCGTGACCGGCGGGGGCGGTCGGGTCCGGCATATCATGGATGTCGGGACCGATCTCGGAATGCCCACCGGGGTGCTGGCCGAGCTCTCAGCGAAGATCAGCGAACAGAACGCGATCATGGTCTCGCTCCTCCTCTCCAAGTACAACGGCATCCGGATCCACAGCACCGACCTGCTCGAACTCCCCAGCAGCCTCAAACTCGGGCTGCTGCCGGTGATCCATGGCACCCCACCGTACGGGCTCTATGAGCATCCGTCCAGGCATGGTCACATCCCCCCGCACCGGACCGATACCGGTGCGTTTCTGATGGCCGAGGTGCTCGGGGCGAAGCGGTGCATCATCGGCAAGAACGTGGACGGGCTGTATACCGACAACCCTGAGACCGACCCTGATGCAACGTTCATCCCCTCGGTCACCGCAGCAGAACTGATAGAGATGGATCTCCCTGACCTGGTCATCGAACCGATGGTGCTCCAGCTGCTCACCGAAGCGGTGCATATGAAAGAGGTGCAGATCGTCAACTGTCATCAGTCCGGTATGATCACCCGGGCCGTCAACGGGGAGCCGGTCGGGACGATCATCCGGGCCTGATCAGCCCTGACTTTTTTTTCCGCCGTATACAACCTGTCCGAATGAGACGCACCCGTCTCCGGGTGGATAACGATCGTTCATCTGGAAGGTCAGTCCGTGCTCGCAGACGGTGGCACGGATCGTCTCGCGGATCATCGCATTGATCGCGACCCCGCCGCTGAGGGCCACCACCCGGAGTCCATGTTCGTCTGCAGCCGAAACCGCCATCCCGGCGATCCCCCGGGCCAGGTTGTACTGGACCGAGGCTGCCAGGTCTGCCCGCTGCTGCTGCCCACGGCTCGTCCCGGGTCGGTCGAAGGTCAGGTACTCGCTGAGGGCCTCCCTGGCCAGCCCCCGGGTGGAGAGGATCTCCGCCCCGCCCTCCGTTCGATACTCGAGATCCCAGGGCCTCGGCGTCCCGGCTGCAGCGACCGACTCGAGAACCATCGCCGGCTCGCCGTCATAGGTCCGTTCCCTGCAGATGCCGAGGAGTGCCGCCATCGCGTCCAGCACCCGGCCGGTGGATGAGGTGAGCGGGGTGTTGATCTTCTTTTGGACCTGCTGCTGCAGGGCTCTGCATTCCACCTCCGACCATCCCCGTTCACTCAGCAGGTCGAGGGTCTGGTCGTCGGGGATCAACCCGTAGAGCATCCGCTCCGGGAACCGGGTGGCCAGGTCCCCGCCCGGCATCGGCACCGCCTCCAGGTGGCCGACCCGGTCCAGGTGGAGGACCTCGCCGGCGAAGACCTCGCCGCCCCAGATCGTCCGGTCGTCCCCGTACCCGACCCCGTCGATGGCGATCCCGACGCAGGGCTCCTGGGTGGTGGCGGCGATATGGGCACGGTGGTGCTGGACGGCGATCACCTCGGCCCCGAGTTCCTCCCCGAGCTGTTCTGCGTACCTGGTCGAGAGGAACTGGGGGTGGAGGTCATGGACGATCAGGTCGAAGTCCGCACCGAGCAGTCCGCCCAGGTTTTCGACGGTCTGCTCCAGGTACTGCAGAGTCTTCGGGTTTCTGACGTTCCCGATATGCGGGGAGGTGACGGTAAACCCGTCCCGGTAGACCGTCGCGTTCACGTTCAGCTCACCCCCGACCCCAAGGATACACCGGTCCCCGAGCGGGATTCTGGTCCGCAGCGGGGCATATCCGCGGGAGAGCCTGATCAGGTACCCGTCCCTGATCACCGAGTCGTCGCACCGGTTCACGATCCTCCGGTCATGGGAGAGGAAGCAGTCGGCGACCCCGGAGAGGCGAGCAACCGCCTCAGAGAGATCGGTGATCATCGGGTATCCCGGCATGTTCGCGCTGGTCATCACCAGCAGGTCGGTCGCATGGTTCCCGAGGGCCGAGAAGAGGAGGTGATGAAGGCCGGTGTACGGGAGCATACACCCGATCGTATGGAGGTTGGAGATCCCGGTCAGAGCACTTCTGTCGCGCTTCACCAGCACCACGATCGGGTGCTCGATCCCGGTCAGCTGCTGCCGCTCGGCCTCACTGATCTGTGCGATCCGATCGGCACAGGCGGGGGTGACCATCACTGCAAACGGCTGCTCAGTTCGTCCGAGCCGCTCTTTCAGCAGGGGTGCGGTCGCCTCGGTGCAGGCGATATGGAACCCTCCGATCCCCTTCAGGGCGACGACTCCTCCTGCCGCAAGCCTGGCGGCGGCCTCGCCGATCGGATCATCAACACCGATCTCATCGCTGGCCCGGTCGTACAGCCTGACCCCGGGGCCGCAAGCCTGGCAGGCGATCGTCTGGGCATGGTGTCGTCGGGAGGACGGATCGATGTACTCGGCCCCGCAGTCTCTGCAGACCGGGAACGCGTCCATTGTGGTCCGCTGCCGGTCGTAGGGAAGCTGGTCGAGGATGCTGTACCGTGGCCCGCAGTTCACGCAGGAGGTCGCCCAGTACCGATAGTACCGGCTCGCCGGGTCTGCGATGTCAGCGAGGCATTCGTCACAGATAGCGATGTCGGGCGGGATCATCCCGGAGCGCGCGCCCTCGCTGCTCGTAAGGATCGAAAAATTGTCGGGGACCGGGCCGGTCGTCAGCGGCGTGATGGTGACACTGTCGATCACCGCCCGGGGCGGTCCCTTCCTGATGGCGGCGACGAACTGGTCGAAATGGGGCCCTGTTGCCAAAATCTCGACTTCACTGCCGAGATTTCTGACGGTGCCCCTGATACCAAGCGCGACCGCCATGGCGTAGACGTACGGGCGGAAGCCGACACCCTGCACGATTCCCCGTACCCTGATGGTCCCGCAGTCTTCATTCAAGTCTGAAACCTTTATTGATTTATACGACAATATATACTGAGGGTTTTTGCTTGACAGGCCATATTCGGATAGTCAATGATCCTGTTGAACTGGTTCCGCTTCTCATAACGTTCAATGACTCAAAATATAAACAGATCTATGAGCTCTTGAACAAGACCTGGTTATCTGAAGAGGAACTGGCACAGCAGCTGCATCATCAGGGCGTCGGAGAGTGCATTCAACTCTTAAAGAAGGGGAACCTGATCGAGGAGCAATGGCGGATGCCGGCGCCTGGTCAGAAGCCTGTACGGGAGTATCGGGCGACGTACAGCAAGTTCCGGGCCAACTTCCAGTGCAATATGAGCGATCTCTCCGACCTCCTCTATCTGTCGGTCTCCAACGATGAAACACTCCGGGCTGTGGTAGAACAGGTCGAGGGCGAGATAGAGCAGGGGAACGTCTCGATCAATGACCTGGCGCGCAAGTTCGATGTCAGCCCGATGTTCATCCGTGGCCTCGCAAAGCGGAGCCATAAGATGGATGTGAAGGGGCAGGGACTGGTGCTGCTTGACGGAACCAGATAACGTCCGGTCAACCACAATTTTACGGTCCAAGCGTGAGGTTACACGCTTTCAGATCCTGGTTGAGGTCGCCGAACACCAGCCGGCGGTCAGACAGCTCGAGATCGCGGACAAGCTCGGGGTGACCCCGCAGGCGGTATCAGAGTATATCCGCGAACTGGTCGAGGATGGAATGGTCAGCGCCTACGGCCGTGGCCGGTACGAGGTGACCCGGGCAGGGATCGAGTGGGTGCTGAACAATGCGGAGGAGCTCGAGGCCTATGCCCGCCACATCAGGCGGGACCTGATCCAGCAGGTCTCGGTCTGGACCGCGATCGCCGACGCCGATCTCCACAAAGGTGAAGTGGTCGGCGTGTATATGAAGGACGGGTGGCTGTATGCCGGCAGAGGGCAGCAGACCGCGAGCGGTCAGGTGATCGAGGAGACCGCCGCCGGCGAGGACGTCGGTGTGACCCGGCTGAACGGGATCATCGACCATCATGAGGGGGTGATCCATGTCTGCAAGGTGCCCAGGATCCAGCGGGGCGGCTCCCGGATGGTCAATCCCGATGCCCTGCAGGAGGTGCTCGGGAGCGTAAAGGTCATCGCAGCAGTCGGGCTGGAGGCGTATATCACCCTGAAGAGTGGAGGCAGGCAGGCAGACATGTTCTTCGGCGCCCGGGAAGGGGTGATCGAAGCGGCATTCCATGGTCTGGACTGCGCGATGTTCATCGTCGACGAGGAGTTCACTGAATTTCTCAAGAGGCTGGAGGACGTCGGGCTGACCTATAGAATCCATGATCTGATCAGAGTATGATCATCATTGTACAACCCCAGCGGGCAGATTATCGGCTGATATTCTCAGATGGCAGGCATGTCAGAGCTGTCGGTGTGGTCGTCCTGGCAGAGACCCCGAAGGGGATCCGGCCGAAGGACTACCGTCTCAGGCGGTCTGGCAGCCGTGAGTATCGGAACACCCCGAGCAAGGAACTGGTCGCGCTTCTTCGGTCCTCGACGGTCCATATGACCAGAAACGACCAGGCCTTCGGATCGTTTCTGTCGGATATCCAGGTGAAGTGGGCACCAGTCCACTGTTGCCGGCTCTGTCTGCTGGAGGACAAGGTGACCCCGATCGATCAGGGGCAGGCAGTGAAGTACGGCAGAGAACTGATCTGTCTCCCCTGCGCCCGCCGGGAAATGCGGCGCGAACTGGTCCATCTGAACCACATGGGGCGTGGAGCCCTCGGCCATCTCGATGACCTGCTCGCCAAATACCGGGACCTGGATCGGGTGATCGCGACCCTGTTGCCCGATAAGAAACAGGGCAAGCAGACTCTCTTCGATCGGATCGAGGCGCAGCCGATCCAGCAGACCACTCGTCTCGAGGAGCTGCCGCTCCCGCGGAAGTTCGTCGATGTCGCACAGGTCGAGTCCCTGATGCCGGCGCAGCAGCTGGCGGTCGAGGCCGGGCTCCTCTTCGGCAAGGACCTGCTGGTCGTATCAGCGACAGCCAGTGGCAAGACCTTCATCGGCGAGATGGCCGGGCTGAAGAACTACCTTGAAGGACGGGGTCGACTCCTCTTCCTGGTCCCGCTGGTCGCGCTGGCGACGCAGAAGTACCGACGTTTCTCTGAACGGTACCGGGATATCGCGCAGACGTCGCTGCAGATCGGGCAGTCCCGGATCCACCTCCGCGAGACGAAGGTGGATGCGGTGCGCGATCCGAGATCCCCGATCCTGGTCGGGACGTACGAGGGGGTCGACCACCAGCTCCGGCTCGGCAGAAACCTCGGCGATATCGGGACGGTGGTGATCGACGAGGTGCAGATGCTCGAGGACCAGGACCGGGGCCACCGGCTCGACGGGCTGATCGCACGGCTGAAGTACCAGGCCCCGAACGCCCAGTTCCTGTACCTCTCGGCGACGATAGGGTCGCCAAAGGTGCTGGCCAAGAAACTGAACGCGACCCTGGTCCAGTATGCCGACCGGCCGGTCGCACTGGACCGGCACCTGATGTTCCTCGAGAAGAAGGAGAAGATCCCGGCGATCAAGCGGCTGATCGAGGAGGAGTACAAGAAGATCTCCTCCAAGGGCTACCACGGCCAGTCGATCGTCTTCACCAACTCCCGGGCACGCTGCCACCTGATCGCCGATAAGGTCGGTAAACACGTGGCCGCCTACCACGCCGGGCTGACCGCCCAGGAGCGGCGGGAGGTGGAGGATAAGTTCACCCGCGGCAAGCTGGCCGGCGTGATCACCACCGCGGCCCTCGGGGCCGGTGTGGACTTTCCCGCCTCGCAGGTGGTCTTCGATGCCCTTGCTATGGGGATCTCCTGGTTGAGCGTGCAGGAGTTCAGCCAGATGTCCGGGCGTGCCGGCCGGCCCGACTTCCATGACCAGGGGAGGGTCGTGATCCTCGCCGAACCCGGGGCCACCTACTCGCGGGAGGCGCAGGGGACCGAGGAGGAGGTGGCGCTCCGACTGCTGAAGGGCGAGATGGAGGAGGTCGCCCCCGAGTACGACATCGAGGCATCGTCCGAGGAGTTCGTGGCGAATGCAATCGTCTGCAGGGGTGATCCGGAGGCGTTGCAGCGGATCGAAGGGACGATGGTCGGGTCCACCGAACCGGTCCTCGACCTGATGCTCGACAACCGCCTGATCAAACGGGAGAACGGAAGGATCCAGCTGACCGACCTCTCCCGGGTGATGGCCTCGCACTTCATCGGGGTCGAACGGCTGCTTGCGATCCTCAAACTGGTCGAGAAGGTGGACGACCCGATCGAGATCCTCACCGAGCTTCACTGCGAAGAAGCGTGATGCAGAAGAGTGAAGATTAATCTGGTTCGTCTCCAATGACTACAGTACCTGACCACAGGCCAGGGGATGAATGCAATGGGAGCAACAATAGCGGAGAAGATATTCTCATCCAGATGCGGTAGGCCGGTCCACGCAGGCGACGTGGTGATGGCTCCGATAGATGCAGCGATGATCCATGACATCACGGGCCCGCTTGCCATTCAGACCTTTTACCAGATGGGTGGCACGAAGGTCTTTGATCCAAAGGGGGTGATCATGCTCTTTGATCACCAGATCCCCGCAGATTCCATTGCAGCCGCAGGGAATCATCAGATGATGCGGAAGTTCGCAGCAGAGCAGGGAATCCACAACTATGACCTCCACGAGGGGGTCTGCCACCAGGTGGTCCTTGAGAAAGGGCGGGCCGGACCTGGTGAGATCGTGGTCGGGTCCGACTCGCATACCTGTATGTATGGTGCTGCAGGGGCGTTTGCAACCGGCATCGGCTCGACCGACATGGGATTTGTCCTGAAGTTCGGGGCACTCTACTTCCGGGTGCCTGAAACGATCCGGATGACCATCGACGGTGCCTTCCAGCACCGGGTCGGGCCAAAGGATCTGATCCTCTCGATCATTGGGGATATCGGTGCTGACGGAGCCACCTACAAGGCGGTGGAGTTCACCGGGCCGACGATCCGGGGCATGGACATGTCCGGCAGGATGACCCTTTCGAATATGGCCATCGAGATGGGCGCCAAGGCGGGGATCGTCCCGCCCGACCAGGTGACCTGGGACTATATGAAATCCCGGCGGCAGGTCACGCCGTTTGACCTTGACAGTGACGAGGACGCGACCTTTGTCGACCAGCGCCGGTACGATGTGACCGATCTTGCGCCCCAAGTCGCTGTTCCGCACAACGTGGACCACGTGGTCGACGTGACCGAGGTGGCAGGAACGCACCTCGACCAGGTCTTCATCGGGTCGTGCACCAACGGACGGTTCGAGGACCTCGCTGAGGCCGCGGCCGTCCTTGGAGACCGGTCCTTCTCTGAAGACCTCCGGGTGATCGTGATCCCGGCCTCGCGGGACGAATACTTAAAGACGCTGCGGGCCGGGCTGATCGAACGGTTCGTCGAGGCCGGGGCAATGGTCGAGGCGCCGTGCTGCGGGCCGTGCATGGGCGGGGCGTTCGGGCTGATCGGTCCGGGCGAGGCTTCGCTCTCCACCTCGAACCGGAACTTCCGGGGCCGGCAGGGGTCGACCGAGGGGTCAGTATATCTGGCCTCGGCAGCGACGGCGGCGGCGAGTGCGATCACCGGTGTGATCACCGACCCGAGGGAGGTGTGAGATGAGGGCATGGAAGTTTGGGGACGACATCGACACCGACGCGATCATCCCGGGACGATTTCTGATCATCAATAAACCCGAAGAACTCGCTCTGCATGCGTTCGAGGGGACCCGCGACGAGTTTGCGAAGGAGGTCAAACCTGGGGACATCGTGGTCGGGGAGAAGAACTTCGGCTGTGGTTCCTCGCGTGAGCACGCCCCGCTGGCCCTTAAGGGAGCCGGTGTTCGGTACGTGATCGCCATCACGTTTGCACGGATCTTCTACCGGAACGCGATCAATGTCGGGCTGCTGCCGCTGGTCTGTCCGGACGCAGCCAAAATTGCGGATAAGGCGCAGGTCAACGTCGACCTGGCGACCGGCACGATCACTGCCGATGGGGTGCGGTACGGGCTTGAACCGGTGCCGACTTTCATGCAGGAGATCGTCGATGCCGGCGGGCTGGTCGAGTATGCGAAGAATCAAAAGGAGGTGCAGATATGTACAGAGTCGCATCAATAGGCGGGGACGGGATCGGTCCTGAGATCCTCGTCGAAGGGAGAAAGGTACTGGATGCCGCAGGAGAGCGGTTTGGATTCGATATCCAGTGGGATGAGTATGAACTTGGGGCAGAGCGGTACCTGGCCGACGGCACGCTGCTGACCGAGGACGACCTCAAGGACATCGGTACGCACAAGGCCATCTACTTTGGCTCGATCGGGGACCCGCGGGTCCAGCCCGGGGTGCTTGAGAAGGGGATCCTGCTCGCACTCAGGTTCTACTTCGACCAGTACGTCAACCTCAGGCCGATCAAACTCCTCCCTGGGGTCTCGACCCCGCTGGCAGGGAAAGGACCGGAGGATATCGACTTTGTCGTGGTCAGGGAGAACACCGAGGACTTCTATGTCGGCCTCGGCGGCCGGGTGAAAGGGCCAGGAGTCTCCAGGCAGGAACTGGTTCTGGCCAGGGAACTGTACAATGTGAAGTTCGGGCTGGATATCGAGTCGGACGCCGACGAGATCGCCTACCAGGTCGGAGTCGTCTCCACGCAGGGATCCCGTCGGGTGATCTCATACGCCTTTGATATGGCCGAGCGGCGGAATAAGAAGCTCGCGTCGGTGGACAAGGCGAACGTCCTCTCTGATGTCTACGGACTCTGGAGGGAGGTCTTCACCTCTGTCGGTGCCGATCATCCGTCGGTCGCGACTGAGTTCATGTTCGTCGACGCAGTCACGATGTGGTTCGTCAAGAACCCTGAATGGTTCGACGTGGTCGTCACCCCAAACATGTTTGGGGACATCATCACCGACCTCGGGGCGATGATCCAGGGCGGGCTCGGCCTGGCCCCCGGCGGCAACATCAACCCGGCCGGCACCTCGATGTTCGAGCCGATCCATGGATCTGCCCCCAAATATAAGGGTCAGAACCGTGCGAACCCGATCGCCACCATCTGGGCTGGCTCGCTCCTCCTCGATCACCTCGGTGAGCAGGAGGCCGCAGCGGCCGTTGTCAGTGCAATCGCCACCTCGATCACCGATGGTGTGGTGACAAAGGATATGGGCGGCTCGACCGGCACCAGCGGTGTCGGCGATCATATCGCCGCCCTGGTCAGGGACGGGGGACTGTGATCCCCCCCTCTTCTCTCTCCCTGCGCAGCAGAAGGTGCCATGTCTGAGATGGTGAACTGGCTTGCCGCCCACTTCGCGACATGCCCGCTGACCCCGGCCATGGTGATGGACGCGACCGTCCATATGCGCAAAGCCGAGCGGAAGAAGCTCTTCTCGCAGGACATCCCGTCGATGCGGACCGCCGAGGGGCGGTGGTACGAGGCGGTGATCTATGAGACGATGCTCCACCTCGCCGAGCAGACGCCTCTGATCAGCGGCATCGCCCGAAAAGGGGCTGATGCCCCACCGGTCAGGTCGAATGTCCGGCTTGGGCAGAACGGGCTCTTCTACTCAAACATTGGAGACATCAAGATCAGGGGAAACGGGCAGGACCTGGCCGAGTTCGATCTCCTCTTCCTCGACCAGAACAACCAGATCGCGTTCGGGGAGATCGTCACCTCCCCGACCGATATGAAGGATTTCGAGGTCGAGATCAAGTTCAAGAAGCGGTTGATCGGGTATATCTACGGTCAGGCCTCGGTCCCGTTCCTCCTCGTCTCGTCGGTGGACGTCTCCAACCATCCGATCATCAAGAGGCTCTGTAAAGAGCCGGACAACGTGGTGATCTGCACCGACTCCTGCGAATCGATCAAGGCCCTCTTCGAGAAGCGGCCTGTGGCCAAGCAGGCCCCGCGGAAGGCGCCGGCCAGCACCAAGCTCTTCCGGGCGGACCAGATCCCCGTGAAGCGACCGTTCGACTACAAGATGCTTCATGACGAGCGGCGGCAGCGGGTGCTGGAACTGGTCCAGGTACACGCCCCTCAGGATGCCTATACTGCTCCGGACGACCTGCCTCAGATTGTCAAGAAGGTCCTCTTCGGCGGGCTGTACCCGTCGGCAGCACGAGCGCTCTGCAAATCCTACCCGCTCAGCATCAAGGGGAAGGAGATGATCTGTTCAGAGCTCGCCGGCAAGTTCTCCAAGGTGGTCCTGGCCGTGGACCTGCCGGAGCTCTCCCCGATCCTGTACTTTCGGACCCGGCAGCGGCGCGAGTACCTGAAGATGATCCCTGACAAGACTGGCGGGTTCCGGTTCGAAAGTATTCGGACCCCGCATATGGCGGGATTTTTCCTCTGGCTGGAGTCGATCCAGCCGACTCTCGGGGCCCAGCTCGCCGGGGAGATCGTCGAGGCCTTCATCGGTCAGAGCGGGGAGAAACCTCAGGTCAAACCTCCGGTAAAATCTCCGGCCAAACCGGGAGTCAAGGCGCCGGGCAGAAGATCCCCGGCCCGGGCGTCGGTCCGGCAAGCTCCCCGTGAGAAAGTCCCCCCGGTCCGCTGATAAAAAAGAGAATTCAGGATCTCTTCAGAACCTTTTAGATCTCTTTAGGATCCATCAGGATCCCTCGATCAGTTCTTCGACGAAACCACGCACGTCATCCGATTCATTGACGAGCGCAGCGTTCACCGCGTTGATCGCCTTCAGATCCCCGATCTGCTGTAACGCTGCCGCCGCCATCCATCTGCAGGATTCATAATCATCGCAGAGGGCCTCAACCAGCGGTTCCACTGCACGGGGATCCCCTATCTTCTGCAGTGCCCAGATAGCCGGCATCTTCGCATCACCCTTCCCCTGTGAGATGATGGCGATCAGTGGCTCGACTGCAGGTGTACCCACCTCCCCAAGGGCGACGGCCGCCTTCCACCGGCTCTCTCGATCCCCGTCCAGCAGGGCAGGGATCAGTCGTTCCACCGCTGCATCTCCGAATGCTTTCATCGCCGATGCCGCTTCCAGCATCTCAAGCGTGTTCCCTGTCATCACCTGGTTCAGGGTCCGGTCCAGTCCTTCAGCGCTCCCCATCTCTTCACCCCGTCTCTCTCCTCAGGATCCCTCGATCAGTTCTTCGACGAAACCCTGCGCCTCCTTTGATTCACCGGCCAGCTGGTCCTCTGCTGCCCTGACCCCTTCAGGATCTCCGATCTCCTTCAGGGCGGCCTCTGCCATCCACCTGCAGCATTCGTCATCGTCCCTGAGTTCTTCGATCAGCGGTGCCACCACGCTGGGGTCGTGGATCTTCTCAAGTGCCCAGATGGCCGGCACCTTCGCCTCATGCGACCCCTGCCTGATGATAGTGACCAGGGGTTGGATCGCCGGCATGCCCACCTCTTCGAGAGCTACGGCCGCCTTCCATCGGGTCTCCCGGTCTCCGCCCTGCAGGGCCGGGATCAGCCGTTCCACCGCCGCGTCCCCGTGGACTTTGATCGCTGATGCTGCGTTCAGCATCTCAAACGTGCTCCCTGTCATCAATTGGTTCAGGGTCTGTTCCAATCCTCCACTCCTCTCCATCTCTCTTCACCTCGTGCCTTGTGGCAATCCCCTCTTCTCATTGGAGGAATAATCAAGATTTGCAGCGCCACGTTGCGGCACGACGTTGCATGGCAACACCCGGGGGCGACCTCACTCGATCAGCACCAGCCCGACCGACTGGAGGTTTCCATGCAGGATCTTCCCATACTCGAGATTCCGGGACGGGATCGTATGGAGGTGCCAGCCAACCGCCGCCGCCGTCGCAAAGACGTCCATGCCGGCGGCCTCCATGCTCGGCCTGACCCGGTCCATGTGCCTGCAGGACCTCCGCAGACTCTCGTCGACAGGCCCGGCCTGCTCCTCTGCCACGCAGGTCTCGCAGTAACTGCATGGGTACGCCCCGAACCCGAAGGCCTTGTAGAACCCGTCATAGTACGCGGTCTTCTCGATCGTCCAGACCGTGGTGTTCACCCATCGGATCAGGTCTGCATAGAACTGATGAAAGTCATCTGGAATGTCATCCGGCCCGATCGTCGGATGCCCCGGCACCCCGTCGAACCGGAGGAGCAGCCCCACCGAGTAGCCGTCGACCATCCTCTGCGTCTTCTCCGGGTCCGGGGCATAGGGCGGGCAGGAGAGGTGCTTGCCGTACCCTTTGCACCCGTACCGGCATCTGAACCTGACCCACTCGGCGACCACCACGTCCCTTGCCCTGATCTCTGCTGCAACCGCCCCCTCGCCGGCTGCGACCTTCGCCAGTGCTTCGATCTCTCTTCGATAGTTCATCCCGCTTCACCATCGCTCAGGTGGCAGATGGAGATGATAAACCATTGCCCCCTGTGACCACTAAATTTAAATAGAATTTCTCCTTTCAGCAGAGGTACTGTTATGCAAACACTGACCTTAACATCCATGGCATTTAAGGAAGGGGCGATGATCCCGACGGTCTATACCTGCGACGGAGAGGATCTCTCCCCAGAACTGGCGTGGACCGGCACGCCTCCCGGAACCGTCAGCATCGCCGTGATCGCCGAGGACCCGGACGCACCGGGCGGGGTCTTCATCCACTGGGTGCTCTTCAACCTCCCCGGGGAGACCGCGGGCCTCCTGACCGGTGTCCCCAAGGGAGCGCTCTTCCCTGACGGGTCAGGGCAGGGGGTGAACAGTTTCGGCCGTTCCTCGTATTCAGGTCCCTGCCCGCCGAAGGGGCAGCGGCACCGCTACTTCTTCCGGGTCTTTGCGCTGGACCGGGAAGTGAGCATTCGGGGCAGCGCGACAGCCGGACACCTTCGGTCTGCCATGGAGGGACACATCCTTGCTGAGGGACACCTGATGGGGACCTACCGGCGGGGAGGATGATTACTGTGGTGCTTATCCCCCATGGTGACCCTGTCACCATGTTCCTTCTTCACCACGCCGGTATCGATCTCCGGGAGAATTCCCGGGTCCCTGACGCTGCAGTTTATCCATTCAGACTGGCCGCTGGTTTTTCAGATTTAGTTAACTTGCTGATTAATCATAGTAGAATCAAACATAGTATATGGTGGTTGGTCATCCCCGGAAGATTTCTTTCAGGCTGCACTCTGTGGGGAGAGGCAGTTCTGACAGGCTCCCGGTATATGGCTCTCTGACAGCACAGATCCCATGGGTTCTGTCGGGCTCTTCCCCGTGGGGAGGGCACAGTTCAGATAGACACCGGCCACCGGAAAAGAGATACGTACCCTTGTCGCTGCGTGCGATGAATGTATGATACTTGTATCAGGTTATTGGTTTTGTCACTGAGAGAGGGGTTGATCTTCCATCAATCTCTCTTCAACCACAGCGCATCCTCTTCTCAAATCTTTCTGGTTGAGTGCAGCATCAGATTGTGTCCCCTTGATGGGGAGCAGAACTGTTCTTAAAGTGTCCGAACGAGCGAACCGCTCTCTTCTTCAAAAGACCATCACCTGATCGCCGCCGTTTCAACTCTATGAAAAAAAGCATGGTCTGCGGGGAACACCTGTGTAAAAAAGGGAGGACGAGATCTACCTGAGCAGGTCATTCGTCATCTGTTCGCGGATCGTCGTACCAAAAAAAGGGTTGGATTCACCTTTCTAATAGAGGGAGGACGTTCAGTTCTCTATGGTGCATGTCTCTGGTACAGTTACTTGCCACCGGTCTGGGGCCACATCTTCTCTGCCGGGGTGAAGACGTTCATATAGATCTGGTCGCTCCCGGTTGTACCGAGCCGAGTCCGTTCGCTCTTCTCATCGACGAGGGCGAGGAGAGGCAGGGACATATCCACACCCGGCTTGTAGGCGAAGAGGTCCTCGAGTTCGACCTGCTGGGCATGCATGAAGAGGGTGTTTGGTATCTCCATGGGGCAGATCTCCTCGCACTGGCCGCAGTTCACACATGAATCTGCGATATGGGCGAACCGGATCAGGTGGAACATGAACGGCACCGGCAGTTCCCCTGGCGGAACCAGTGCCGGGTTCTTGGTAGAGCACTCCACACAGTAGCAGATCGGGCACTGGTCGATACACTGGTAACACTTGATGCAGCGTGACGTCTCCTTCAGGATCGTATCGAGCCGCTCCTTCCCTGTACCGAGTGTACCGAAGTCCTTGGCCCGCCACTTGTCGCCGAGCTTCAGCATGGCGTTCTCCACCTTGCCGCGGATCGCGATCCCCTTCGGGTCTGCTGTCTCGACGTTCAGAACACCGGCCTTCTGGGCCGCATTGAGCAGGTTCGCACCCTTCTCGCTGCAGACTTCGACGAAAGTGGCCTTGCCTGCCTTATCCCCGATGACGCCCCAGTTTCCTGCGGCGAGGTCGGCCTGGCGTGGGATCTTCGCTTTGCACCGCCGGCAGTTGGTCCTGCGGCCATAGCCCTCCTCCTCGAGTTCATCGACGGTGATCCCCTTGTGACCTTCCTTGGTCACGATGATGAATTGGCCCTTGTCGATCTCCTCTTTGAGGACATCGTTCGGGTCGACGCCGTATTTCTTCTCGATCATCTCGCGGGCGATCCCCGGATTGACTGAACCACCACAGTTCACCCCGATCATCAGGATGTTGTCCAGGTTGATCTGGTTCCGCTTGGCCAGTTCGTACATGGCCATGGCGTCACAGCCCTTCACGGTGACCCCGATCTTCTTGTCCTTCGCACCGTTCAGGTACTTCTTTATCAGCTTCGGAAGAAGGAGGGTACCGCAGTGGAGGGACCCTGCTGTCTTATCGAGGTCAGCCGGGTCGGTGATCAGGGTCGGAACCGCATCGTACAGGTCCACGCCCTTCTTCACGGTGAAGACCGCGTCGACGATCTTGTTCTCAAGCGCGAACTTCCAGAGGCCGGTGACCGCCCCTCCGCATTCGGCCTTATCTGCAATGCATGAATCGTTGGTCCAGGCATAGACCATATCTCCCTTTGCTACCATCAGTTCGCCTCCTTAATCTTCTGAACCGAAACACCGCAGTGCTTCAACTCCGGCATCTTGGATAACGGGTCGAGTGCCGTGTTGGTGAGCATGTTCGCTGCCGCGTTTCCAAAGTGCATCGCCATGTAGAGCACGCCCTTGGCCACTTCGTCGGTTACCTTGGCGAGGGTCTCCACTTCGCCTCTCCTGCTCTTGAGGAGGATCTTCTCGCCGTTTGCGATCCCGAGTTCCTTCGCGTCCTCGGTGTTGATCTGCACGTAACCTTCTGGAACTTCGTAGTCCAGCACTGCTGCCCGTCCAGTCTGGGACCGGGAGTGGTAGTGGAAGATCAGTCTGCCGGTCATCAGGGTGAATGGGTACTCTGCATCAGCAACCTCTGCCGGCTGCCTGTACTCGAGCCCGAAGAAGGTTCCGAGTCCGTCTGCCGACCCGAACCGCTCCTTGTGCAGGATCGGGGTGCCGGGGTGTTCAAGCGTTGGGCATGGCCAGTGCACAGACTCCGGCTTCTCCATCCGCTCGTAGGAAATTCCGTACATCGAAGGGGTGACCTTCCGCATGTCGTCCCAGATCTCTTCTGCCGAGTTGAAGTCGAATCCCTTCAGACCGAGCTTCTTCGCGAGCATGTCGAAGATCTCCCAGTCTGCCTTGGCGTCGCCAGGTGGTGATACCGCCTTGCGGATCCGGTTCACACGCCGTTCTGCGCTGGTGAACGTGCCGTCCTTCTCGGCGAAGCACGCTCCAGGTAAGATCACATCGGCGTACTTGGCGGTCTCGGTCATGAAGATGTCCTGAACCACCAGGAAATCGAGTTTCTTTAAGGACTCTATCACGTGGTTGGTGTTTGGATACGTGACGACCGGGTTCAGGGCAAACATATACATGGCCTTGATCGGGTCGCCGCAGGCGGTGATCTGCTCGGTCAGGGTGGTGCCGTACCAGTCTGGCAGGTCGGTGACCCCCCAGGCCTCTTCCATCTTCTTCCGTGCTGCTGGGTCTTCGCACTTCTGGTATCCTGAGAAGACGTTTGGGTATGCACCCATATCACAGGCGCCCTGGACATTGTTCTGTCCACGGAATGGGTTGACTCCGACACCCTCGCGGCCGATGTTGCCGCAGAGCATGGCGAGATTGCCGAGTGAACGGACATTGTCTGTTCCGGTGGTCTGCTCGGTGATCCCGAGGCAGTAGATGATCGTGGCGTTCTTGGCATCGGCATACTCGAAGGCGATCTTCTTGACCGTCTCGAGGGGGACTCCGTGGATCGCTTCTGCATCGGCGTAGTTCTGCACTGTCTTCAGCAGGTCTTCATAGCCCTTGGTCCGCTTCTCGATGAACGCGGTGTCCTGCTTGCCTTCCTTGATGATCCAGTACATCATCGAGTTGATCAGGGCAATATGCGAGGACGGGTTGTACCGGAGGTAGGTATCGGCCAGTCTGGCTGTCGGGGTGTACCGGGGGTCACAGACGATCAGCTTGGCACCCTTCTGGTGGGCCTGGACGATCCTGCGTGCTGCAAGAGGATGTGCTTCGACTGCGTTCGACCCCATCATGAAGATCAGGTCGGTGTTGAGCAGATCGACGAATGAGTTGGTGGCTGCTCCTGAACCGAACGAGAGGGAAAGCCCTGCGACTGACGGACCATGGCAGATCCTCGCGCAGTTGTCGACGTTGTTGGTCTTGAAGGCCATCCTGGCAATCTTCTGGAGCAGGTAGCACTCCTCGTTGGGGGTACGGCATGAGACCTGGAACCCGAATGCATGGGGTCCGTACTTATCTGAGGTCTCTTTAAATTTGCTCGCGACCAGGTCCAGCGCCTCATCCCATGAGGCTTCGACGAACTTTCCATCCTTCTTGATCAGCGGGGTGGTGAGCCGGTCCGGGCTGTGGACATGCTCCCAACAGGTCGCACCCTTTGGACAGAGCTTGCCCTGATTCACTGGAGTCCGCTTGTAGGGCTCCACGCCTACTACCTTTTCGTCCTTGACGACGAGGTTGAGTCCACAGCCAACGCCACAGTATGGGCAGGTGGTGGTTACATATTTCAGTGTCTCTGATTCAGTCGTGTTCATGTAACATCGTTCCCTTACAATTTTTTGAGTTTAATCAGGCAGTTTTTGAGATTATAAATCAAAATTTTTTTCTGAATTATTTAGCCTTGCCGGGTACAGTTAATCAAAATTATTGTACCAACTTAATACAAAACCCACCTAAATTATACAAAAATATGAAAAAATAATGTGACGCGCATTTTAGGGGTCAAATTGATCGATTATTTATCGATACCCCCGATCTAAGGTTCTGGACCTGGTTTTTATGTAAACTTAATATTTTTAACTCAGGGGGCGGGGTTCGATCCGTACAGAAAAGATGAAATTGCGTGATCGTCCAATACCTGTATATGTCGCATACTGGCGAGAGAAACTTTGACCACTTTCTGTCCCTTGCAGAGCGGCTGGACGTTCCGGCCAGGTTGAGAGAGGAGATGGCACAGTGTGGTGCGTTCCATACCTATCCGGCACCAGGGCTGATCATCGGCGTCTACATGGTCGAGTATGCCCGTAATGTGCTCCAGGTCCAGCCGGGAGAGAAGGTCTACGCGGTCTGTGAGACTCCCAAGTGTTTGCCCGACTCCCTCCAGGTGATCCTTCACTGCACCTGCGGCAACAACAGGCTGCGGATCATACGGGCCGGGCGGTTCGCGTTCACCGTCAATCGGGGGTCCGATGAGGCTTTCGCGCAGGGGATCAGGGTCTACGTCGACCAGGAGAAACTGAAGGCCTGGCCGACGCTGCTGGCCTGGTTCACCCATGACGCCTGCTTTGACAAGAAGACGATGGGGGATCGCCTCTTTGAAGATATCCTGACCGCCGGCCAGCAGATCCTCTCCTGTGAAAGGGTCAGGATACCGGTCCATAAGAAGGAATGGTGGTCGACGAAGATCTGTGAATCCTGCGGACAGATGGTTCCGTCCACCTTTATGACAGGGGACGTCTGCGCCGCGTGCAGTGCAGAGAAGTATTACGAGCTGGAGTGATTCCCCGGTTGCCTGGAAAAGACCGATCAGATCCTTTTTTTATTGAAAAAATTGACCCGGTCACCAGGCCCGGTCCAGTATCTCTGTCGCCTGCAGCAGGAGCCGGCATGCGGAGGCACTGTCTGCCGCTCCAATGATGGCGATCAGAACCTGTTCCGGGACGACCCCTCCGATCGGTTGTTGGTAGCGGAAGCTGATCCCTTTTCCCATCAGTGGCTCGAGGGCTCTCTGGACCAGTTCTTTACGATCCCGTATCAGGGCAGTCCCAATGGCATCCGGTTCGGATGAGGGGATCCAGACCAGCCCGGAAGCCGGCCCAGTTCCCCCTTCGCCGATCAGTCTACCGATCGTGTACAGGTCAGGGAACGCGGGCAGCGCAGCGATCACCTCCTCGAGGGTTGGATTCCGAAGCAGACAGTGGTCGCTCTCCAGTTCGCCGATCACCACGGCAGGGAATGAGAAGGTCTTGAACCCCTCGATCACCAGGTAGTCGATCCCCTGGTCGGCGAGCTGCCTGATCAGCACCGGGAGTGCCGTCTCCCTGGTGATCATCACCGACTTCTCGTCGTCCACCCCGACCGCCATCTTTACCCCGGTCTCAAAGAGCACCGTGCTGTCCTTCCCCTCCTCGAGTCTGAAGGTATGGTGGCCGAGGTGCTTGAGTGCCGCGACCGCTCCCCTCTCATGAAGTGCGGTGCAGAGTGTCCGGTTGAACGTGGTCTTGCCTGAGTTCGATCTGCCGATAACCTGGATGATCCTCATTTCTCTCCCTCTGGTCAGTACTTAGGGCTGGAGGGCAATAATCCTCCTCAAAAAATGGATCCGCCGTTCAGAGCCCCTGCTGGATCTTCCCGACAGCCGCACAGTAGATTAGGAACTGGGTCTTTCCGTCGAGGCCGAGGAGACGGTTCATATAATCATCCCGAAACGACTCGATGGCGCAGACCCCGCAGTCGATCGAACCGGCAGCAAGGTAGAGGTTCTGACAGACATGGCCTGCATCGATGTAGATATCCCGGTACCCCCGGGGACCGTACCGCCATGTGGTCCTGTACGGAACAGCGGTCCAGAGGAATGTCACGGCGCTCCTCAGCACCATCTGCTGCTCCATGCACCCCTCGGTGACTGCGAGTGCGATCTCAGGGTGGGAGTTGACCAACTGGAGCGCATGATCGAGGGACAGGTACCGGTAGATCCCTGGTGTGAGCCCCTCGACATGGATGACAAGCAGGTAGGTCTCGAGCGGATGGGCGGCACCTGCCGAGGGGACGGTCCGTAATATATATTGTTCGAGAACCACCTCCTGCACCCCCTGCGTGCACCAGAGAAGGTAGGCGAGCTCCTCCAACGAGAGCGGTTCTTCGTCATCGAACCTTCGCACACTCCTCCTCTTCTCGATCGCAACCCGCAGATCCATCGGTTCGATCTGGATCTCTTCGGGCCGTGGAAGAGGGATCGGTGTCGATCCCGGATTCGGCGGGAGTTCCAGCGGTGGCCTGGGGATCCCTTTAATCTGGTCCGGACGGAACGAGGAGGGATATGCTGTCATCTCCCGGAATACCAGGCCACAGTCGTCCACCTGCTCGCCCTCTCTGCTCTCTCTGGTCATGCCCTTTTCCTCTTCTCACGCTCTGTTCGATGCCCGAGCGATCTCAGCAGAGGCGATAGCCTTCCGCTTCGCTCTCTTCTGCTCCTGGGAGGCCTGGATACGCTCTTCCCTGGCGGCGGCGAGATCTGCCGGTTCAGCAGTCTTGACATAGAGATGTCCGTAGACCATCTCCCCCTTCACCTTCTTGTGGTGCTCGCCGAGGTCGCCGACGTAGTGATCGAAGATCAGGGTCTCCCCATCGACCTCCTTCTGTACGCCACCCTCAAGCAGTTTGTAGCCCGGGAGCATGTATTTAATGGAGCCGAGGACATAGATGTCCCCTTTGGTCATCTGTCCCCCGACGCGAGCCTCGACATCTCCCTTGATGATTACGGTTCCACCATTGCCATGGGTGGAGACATGGATGAATGCGTTCCCCTCAACGATGATCGTCCCGCCGTTGATGGCAGTGCCGGTATCGTTTCCAGTGTTCCCCTTTACCCTGATGAGTCCGCCCTTCATCCCACGCCAGTCGCCGCGGTAGGCAGCCCCGAGGTAATTGCCGGCATCTCCGTCGACCCGCAGTTCTCCGCCCTCCATGGCCATCCCTGAGAAGGCGTCGACGTTTCCCTTGACATGGATCAGGCCGCCCTGCATCCAGCCGCCGGTATACATGTCGGCGTTCCCCTCGATGATGATCTCACCGGCGGTCATCTTCTGACCGATCCGCTTGACCTTCCGGGGGTTGCTGGTCACGACGATCCTTGTCTCTGCCGCGGTGGCGCCGGCCTCTCCGGCGATCTCAAAGTAGTCGCCGAGTGTGGTCTTCTGCTTCCCCTCGTAGATCTCTAGGGCTCCGATGCTCTCTAACGACTTGCCCGCGAAATTGTCGGGGGTTATCATATATGCGTCAAGGAAGAGCTCCGGCTCTTCCCTCAATGTCAGTGTTACTGTCTTCATCCCCATTTCACCTCACGCAGCGTGGCTCTCGACCTCGATCACATGCGGGTTTGGAATCAGATAGTCCTTGACCGCGTAGTTCTCCAGGCTGACCGTGTAGTTCTTTAAGAATTTCTCCTCTATGTCGCGGAGCACCTGTCTGGGCAGCGGTGTCTTCGCATTCACCCAGAGGGTTCGCTTGTGACCCTGATCGATAACCATCCCGTTCTCCAGGATGACCACACCTGACTTGATGAAGTGATCTGCCATCGAGAAGGCTTGTTCGATCTTTTCAGGATCCTCTGGCATGTCGTTCGGGTTGAGGTTGTAGATGGCGACGTTGCCGTCCATTCCAGGCAGCAGTCCACCATACATGTCGTAGAGACCGAGTGCACGGGCCGGGCCGGACCTGGTCATCTCTGCGATCTCGTACAGCGACAGCTCGCGGTCCATGGATGCGAGGTTCGTCGCATCGACCACTTTCTGGCTGTATTTAAAGGCATCGATCTGCTCTTTCCGCGCCTTTTCACTCATCAGCCACTTGATGATCCGCGGGTACCTGATGAATGGTCCTGCGTTCGGGTGGTCGGTGGTGATGAAGGTCCTGGACATGTCCTTGGCGTAGAGTGCCAGTTCAAGGCCGATGGCCCACTGGATACCACATATTTTGATGTTCGGGCTGTAGATGTACGGCACAATCCCTGCTGCGGTCTCGAGCTCGACATCGACGTTCGTCCATTTCAGGTGGTTCAGTTCTGTCAGGTGGTGCTCGAACGGTCCGTCGGCGGTCATCGTCGTCGTCTCATCGAGGGTCACACACCCGAGGTCGATCGTCAGGCCCTTTGCACTGTTCACATAGTCCATGACCTCTCTGGCCTTGGACTCAAAGTTCAGCCAGCTGTCCCCGCCGTAGGCATGGAACTGGACGTGCGTGTGGTGCAGCACCTGCTCGCGCTTGAACGTGTTCTCAGTCTTCATCCCCTCGGCGAGCTTCAGGGACTCGATGGTGGTCGTATAGTTGCCCGGGTTTCCGAGGTTGTTGGTGTGGAGGTGAACCGAGTGCGGGAGTCCAAGGTACTCGTTCGCCTCGATCAGCCCCTTCACGATCTCTGCCGGGGTGATGTCGAAGTAGGGGACCGGATCGTTCATCCGGAGACAGTTCAGGCCCCATCCCCAGGCTTCGCTGCCGCCGGGGTTGACAACCTTGACTCCGTACCCCCTGGTCTGCTGGAGGATCCAGGCGATGTATGCAGCCGTGTTCTCAATCTGATGGTTCTTCAGATACTCGAGGACGAACCAGTTGTTCCCAAAGACCGGCAGTGCTGCCTCGTCGATGATCGGGGTGTCATGAATCTCTTCGTGGACATGGGGGGCATGGAGCGGAGGCATCGCGGCCTCCATCACGAATGCGTATCCCATCCGGGCATAGTCGTACCCGGTCTTGAAGGTGCTCGGGATTGAGAATCCCATCTCAACCCGGTTCAACCCCTGCCGTGCATGACTCTTGAAGAGTTTGTCCTCAGGGCGCATCGTCCGACCGGCGTTCACCTTCGGGCCGGCGATGTGGGAGTGGATATCCACCCCGCCTGACATCACGGTCTTGCCGGTCGCGTCGATCACGCGTGCCCGGTTGGAGACCTCCTCGACGATCACGCCATCCCTGATGGCGATATCCTTCCGCTCGCCATTGATCCCTGATGCAGGGTCGACGACAAATCCGTTCTTGATCAATAACTCTGACATGTCAGGCGCCTCATTCTGCTGCGGTCCCCTCTGGGGAATTGTGGGCTACACTCCAGTCCGAGGTGGTGCCGGTCAGTTCACAGACCCGCTTGTAGATCCGGTCGAAGAGGATCTCATCGGTGATCACCCCTTCCGGCGGCTCGATCACCTGCTTGAACTGGATCGGAACATTGTCCATCCGATAGACGACCCCGCCGGTCTCGACGCCGACCACGGCGACCGGGATGTGGAGGTCCGAGATCTCACTGGCCATGTTGATGTTCGGGTCGATGGTGACAAACGGATGTTTACGGAGCGCTTTCACCGCCGGGATTGGGAAGTGGGCCCCTGCATCGGTGCCGATGTTCATGAAGAAGTCGACGTCCCCCCGCATCGCAAGATCGATCGAACTGGTCTCGCCAGGGTTCATGTGGACGATGTCCTTGGTCAGGTCGATGCAGTATGGGAACCCGAACTGCCAGGACCAGACCTGGCCGGGGCCGGCGATGTTGTAGTGGCCACGCATGGCCATGATCGTCCACTTGGTGAACTCGTTCAGATCCCGGGTCAGGCTGATAGCGATGTCCACGTTGTGGTTTCTGCCGTCTGAGTGGCAGAGCCCCATCCCGTAGAAGACCGCACCGAACCGGGCGTTCTTCATGATCTCCACGGCTTCGAGGATCTTTTCGCGCTCGATCCCTGCGACGACCTCTGGGATGGTCTCACCGCGGAGGACGGTCCTGAACGCATCGAAGAGTTCGTAGTCGTGCCCCTGCTGTACCATCAGGTGGATGTCAGCCGCCTTGGCGGTGTCGGTGAACCGGGGGTCGATCACGATGCACTTGCGGGCCATGTATCCCTTGTTGGTAAAAAAGCCACGCGGAAAGAGGGAGTACCGGGACATGTGCCGGGGGTGTGCATGGGCTGCATTCGAGCCCCAGTAGACGACCACGTCCGCCCGATTCTTCACCTCGCCGAGGGTGCAACTCGGGTAGCCGTTGTCGAATATGGCCAGGAACGAGGGGCCGTGACAGATCGAGGCGCAGTTGTCCAGGACCGATCCGGTCTTCTCAGCAAGTCGTGCACATGCGCTCATAGCCTCGCAGTTGGTCGATCCGAAGCCGTAGATCAACGGCTTCTTCGCTGCGATCATCATCTTTGCGACCCGGTCGATCGCCTCCTCGTATGAGATATCCTTGTGGGTCCCATCAGGCTGTCGGAGCCGGGGGAGTTTGATCCGCCCAGGCTTTGTAGCATGGTGGAAGATCTCGTTTCCTATCGCACAGGCGTTGGCCACATCGAGGATCTGTTTTCCGTCATCAGAGACCGTGATCTCCAGGTCATCACAGGATGAACCGCAGTACGGACATCCGACATTCTTTATCACTTTGGGCATCAGTTCTCACCTTTCCATAATCCTACGGCACCCTGAACCAGTTCGAGGGCTCCTTTCACCCGCTCCTCTGGAGCAGGTTCGATCGTCACCGGGAATCCGCTGTACTGCGGAACGCCGGTTGACTGGGTCCGCGGGGGGACGACTTGGTTGGCCCACACCCCCTGGCGGATATGTGCAAGCCCTGGTGGACAGTACTGGCCTGCTTCCACCGCTTTCACGATGACATCTCCTGACTCGCTGGTCACACGCACATTGGTGTTCCTCATAATGTCGAGTCTCTTGATATCCTCGATGTTCATCTCGACGATAGAGCATACCTCGTAGTATTCTGGGGATGTCTTCCCCTTCTCCATCGCTATACCTTCCTCAACAGCCCGTTGGGTTATCATATTTACTTGAATTTTTTTCCCCATACTTCACCATTTGAGAATTTTTTTAGAACGATCGCGTCCCGGATGGGTAAAACCGTGGCAGGGACAACTCTTCACACCGGATGGTTAAACGGAATTCTGCGTACGTTCGTGTACGTTTGAAATGTTTGCGAATACCTGCTCATAAAAACCTAAATTAATTTAATTTAATGATTCTATTAAATAATTATAAAAATAAATTAATTTATGTTATCATCTTTCTCTGATGTCGCCTTCTCCTGTCCAGATCTGTTATGATCTTGCCCTCCAGGGGATCTCGTCGCATGGCCCAACACCCGGACAGGGGGGAAGATGATAGATCTCCCCGGTGAAGTCAGAGATATATCCTGACTCCTTCAACGCCATTCTGTACCTCGGGGACGAGATTGCTCTGATCAGACCTGCTATCGGCTCATCCTCGCAGAGATCTTCATCGATCAAAAGGTCATAGGAGATGAGACCCAGTGGCACGAACGAGAGATCGAACGGTGCAGCACTCTGACTGGTTCCGATCCCTGCATTGGCGAGCCCGTCCCTGACGGCTCGGGCGATCTCACCGGTATGCTTCATCACATCGGCGGTCCGGATCGTTGTAGATGCATCAATGACCCTGCATCGTCTGAGTGCGTTCATAAAGACCTCCTCCTCCGGAGAGCCGGTCGGCATCCCGATCATCGTCCGCCCTGGAAGATCCTCGATCCCGAGCCCCTCCCTGGAGACGATCCCAACCTGCTGCTTGGCGAGGTGGAGGGTGGCCAGCCCCTGGCTTCCGAAGGGTATCCTGATTGTCGGCCTCGGAGGGCCCCGGTTCGGAATCGGGGAGTCGATCATCGCCGCATGGCAGATCCTCTGGATCAGCGCCTGAATGCCGTTCTCCCTTCTGCAGAAGCAGGGGAGCAGGGTGCCGCCCTGCTGTCTGATCACGGATCCGAGCAGGTCGAGCGGTTCCCCGTGAACTCCTGCGATCAGAAGGGTCCGCTCTATCTCCTCCATACCAGTCGTCACCACTGCGTCGACGGCTGTCCCGGCCTCATATCCTTCTACGGCAGCTGGAATATGCACGTACCCGTTGGACCGCACCAGGGACATCTGGACCGCTGCCCCGCGGGGCTGGAGGAGTCCGACATATCGTCCGCTCACCCGACCGATGGAGAGGTTGATGAACTCGTCGATACCGCAATCTGAGAAGGTCTTCTGTCCGAGTTCCACCCTGCAGAGGTTCCCTGCCAGCGGTTTTGCAAGCCCCCATGCCCGCAGCAGCGGGATGATCAGTTCACGCAGGATCAGATGTGCCGAGAGGGGATACCCGGGCAGTCCGATCACCGGCTGCTCATGAACCCTCGCGAGGAGGGTGGGTTTGCCCGGCTTGATCGCGACTCCATGGAAGAGCACCTCCCCGAGTCCGGTGAGGGCTGTCTCACAGTAATCCCGGGTTCCGGCAGATGAACCGCCGGTGATGATCACTAGGTCATGGACCCCGGTACAGGCGGCAACCTTCTCCCGTATCAGGTCAGGGTCATCGGGGACATGGGGATAGCGCGTGCAGACCACCCCGCCTCCTCCGAGCATCGCCTCGATCATCACGCTGTTGCTCTCCACCACCTGCCCGGGCATGGGGGAAGTGCCCGAAACGACCAGTTCAGAACCGGTTGGAATCACCCCAATGGAGATCTGCTTAACCTCCAGCTCGGTGATCCCACAGGCGGCGAGCGCACTGATATCGGTCGGTCGGATCAGGTGGTTCCCGGGGAGGATCTGCTCTCCACCAGAGAGATCCTCTCCCTTTCTTCTGATATTCGTCCCGGGGGCGACGGCCTTTCTGACCTGGGGTCTGCCTCCCTCAAGCCAGCAGTCCTCGATCATCACGACGGCATCACAGCCTGATGGTATCAGATTCCCTGTGTTGACCGGTACTGAAGAAGAGAGCGAAACCGGGACCTGGTCCCTGGCTCCGGTTGTCTCCTGGCTGGAGACTGCAAATCCGTCCATCGCAGCGACATCGGCGATTGGAACCGTATACCCGGCATACACCGGTGCCGCGGTGATCATTCCTTCAGCCTGAAGGATCGGAACCCGTGCGGTCCGTCCCGGCGGAGGGAACGAGGTGATCATACATTCTACAGCCTGCCCCAGTGTGACCTGATCAAGATAGCGTCTCATATCGACATCCCCTACTTTCTCTAACCATACGATCTCCGTGTCGCAGGAGGGAGGGTGGGGCCGCCTCACAGGGAACAGATATGAGATCGCGATGAAGGTTTTATGATTAACTTTTATGATTTAAAAAAACATATGGTTACCCATCAGTGTTCCACTGCTGGAAAGGGGGATCGGGATCATCCCTTTTTTGTCTCCCAGGTTGTCGGATCCTATGCCCAGATGCCCCGGTGTTCCTGCCCGCTCAGGTCTCCTGACCCTGAGCACGCCTCCCTGACCCTCTTCTTAAAGGACTCGAACTCTAGGTCATCGAGCTGCTCGGGGAGCAGCTGGTCACTGTAGGCGTTCCGGTAGATCCAGGTGAGGATCATCTCAACCACGTCGACGACCGCACCGGCCGAGGTGACGGTCACCAGGTGGCGGCCCACCAGCGGATGCCTGCCCCGCCTGCCCCCAACGGTGATCTGGTACTCTGGTGGCTCTGCCGTGATGATCTCGAACGGGCAGGGGAGCACACACATTCCGCAGAGCATGCACCGCTCCTGATCGAGGACCACCCTTCCTCCGCTGATCCTGAGTGCCGCTTCCTTGCAGTAGTGGACGCAGGTGCCGCACCCAGTACAGAGCCCCTCCTCCCTGACCGGCCGTCTCGTCCCGGTGATCCCGATCTCGTTCAGCCGCTCGCTCATACATCCGTTCGGGCAGGCAGAGATGGCCACCCTGACCTTCACCGGCAGGTTGCGCCCAAAGAACCTGCGGTCGATCTCGGCGGCCAGTTCCCTGGTCTCGATGTTGGCGAATCTGCACCGATCCGTTCCCGGACAGGCGGTGATGTTCACCACCTCCTGCTTCTCCGCCCCGAGTGGCGTCCCGTTCCGTTCCAGTCTCTTCACCAAGGCCTCGATCGACCCCGGGTCGACCTGCGGGAGCTCCATCGTCTGACGGGTGGTCATGTGCACCACTGGAACACCGTGCTTTCGTGCGATCCTGGCGATCCCGCTCATCTGGTCTGGGGTGATCTCCCCGGCCGGGATGCGGAGACGGACGATGCAGCGATCTGGATCCTGGGATGGGATCACCCCGCCACGGGAGAGGAGATGTTTCGTGCCGTTCTTCATGCAACAGCTGGTTTGGGGCGCGTGATAAAATAAGTGATGTACTGATCAGGAAGATCCATCAATAATGGTTGACTCTCCTGATCAGACCAAAACCGGGCTGGAATCGGTGCCGGCTCTCCAACCTGCGATATCATAAGGTGGTGATCCAACCGGGATTTTTAAAAACATTTAATTAATTTTCAGTTTAAGTTAAGGTGAATGCCTGTGCGGGGCCCCACCTCTGGAGCAGGAAGAGATGATGTAATGAACGATTCAAAGCGCAGATTTTCCAGAATGTGGGTGGTCGCATGTACAGCGGTGCTGATCCTTTCCATCCTCCTTGTATGCGGATGTGTAACCACGCAGACCCCGCCATCCGACCAGAGTACGGCGTCGACGACAGCACATCAGGTGACATCCACTGCTTCCACCCCTGTGGCAGCAGCGAACACCACGGCCAAGGCTGGAACCCATGATCTGACGGTCTATGCCGCGGCCTCCCTCATGGACGCCTCCAAAACCCTCGGCACGGCCTTTGAGCAGTCACACCCGGGTGTCTCGGTGAAGTTCAACCTTGCCGGCACCCAGACACTTCGAAGCCAGGTCGAGAATGGGGCCAACGCCGATGTCTTCCTCTCCGCAGGGACCGCTCACATGAAGGCGCTGAAGGGTGAGGGGTACATGAACAACACCTCGGTCACCAACTTCACGGTCAACTACCTGACGGTGGCAATGCCCTCGAACAACCCCGGCAACATCAACACACTGCAGGATCTTGAAACCCCTGGAAAGAAGATCGTGATGGGGACGCCGGACGTGCCGGTCGGGACCGCGACCCGGACGCTGCTCGGAAAGTTGACCAACGACACGACCTACGGTCAGGATTACCAGACGAAGGTGATGAGCAACGTGATCAGTTACGAGACCGAAGTGACCAGCATCGTCTCCAAAGTGATGCTCGGTGAGGCGGATGCAGGTTTCGTCTACACCTCGTCGCTGACCGGTGACCAGGCCAGCCAGATGAAGTTCCTCACGATCCCCGACAAGTACAACGACAAGACCGTCTACCAGTCCGGCGTGTTGAAGAACAGCACCCAGGCCGACGATGCAGGGGCCTTTGTGACCTTCCTTTCGTCCGCTGATGGGCAGGCGATCCTGAAGCAGTACGGGTTCGTGCAGGGGTAAGGTGTGATCAGGAACGGCGGGTCTGATCGGTCAGAAGCAGGCGGCAGCCGGGGAGGGGTGCGGAACGCACGGCCTGTCCGGCTCCTCCTCACCTCTCCCCTCATCGCCAGAGCGCTCGCTCTGGTGCTGACGCTGGTGACCTGTGGGTACCTGATCCTCCCCCTCGCCGCCCTCTTCACCCGGACGACCCTCACGCTCTTTCTTGAGTCATTAAAAAATCCTGTCGTGCTGGATGCCCTGTACCTGAGCATGTACACGGCCACGGCGACGATGGTGGCGGTGGTGCTGGTCGGCACCCCGTTCTCCTATCTGCATGCCCGGCATGTCTATCCCGGACGGTTCGTGGTCGATGCTCTGATCGACCTCCCACTCCTCCTCCCGCCAGCAGTGGCAGGGCTTGCCCTCCTGCTGACGTTCGGGAGAAACGGTCTCCTCGGGCAGTACATCCATCTCTTCGGGGTGGATATTGCATTCACGACCGTGGCCGTGGTGATGGCTCAGATCTTCGTCGCCTCCCCGTTCTACCTCCGGCAGGCCAGAACCTCCTTTGAGGGGGTCGACCAGCGGTTCGAGCAGATCTCCTGGACGCTCGGTGCCTCGCCGATCCGGACCTTCTTCACCATCACCCTGCCACTGGCAGGTTCAGGGCTGCTATCAGGGGCGATCATGACCTTTGCACGGGCTCTCGGGGAGTTCGGAGCGACGATCATGTTCGCCGGCAACCTGCAGGGGAGGACCCAGACGATGCCGCTGGCGATCTATTCGACGATGCAGGGGGACCTGAACGGGTCCGTCACAATGGCAATCCTGATGGTGATCATCTCCTTTGGTGTGATGGTGACCGTGAAGGTGCTGACCCGGGGTGAACGGCATGCTTGAGTGCACGGTCACCAAACAACTCAGGTCGTTCACCCTCAATGTCGGGTTCCAGGCTCCGGCAGGGTGTATCACGGCCCTGATGGGGGAGAATGGGGCAGGGAAGACGACGATCTTTCACCTGATTGCAGGGCTTCTCTCCCCTGACAACGGGCGGATCAGTCTTGGGGAGAGCCTCCTCTTCGATGGAGGATCGGAGTACTGTGCCCCGGTCTGCGCCCGTCGAATCGGGTATATCACCCAGAAGACCTCGGTCTTTCCCCACATGACCGTCTTTGAGAATGTCGCCTATGGTCTGCGGTCCCTGGGATATTCCCGGGCTGAGATCAGATCCCAGGTGACCGGGTGGCTCTCAAAGCTTGAAATCGCCGACCTCGCCGGCGTGAAAGCAGGGAACCTCTCCGGTGGTCAGCAGCAGCGGGTGGCGATAGCCCGTGCCTTTGCCATCCATCCTGCGCTGCTGCTGCTCGATGAACCCTATGAATCGCTCGACGCCCACAGCCGGTCGCTCCTCACCACAGTGGTCAGGGGGTATGTGCAGGAGCATCAGATCCCCTGCCTCTGTGTCACGCACCATGTCGAGGAGGCGAAGACACTCTGTGATCGGGTGCTGATGATCGAGCGGGGAGAACTGGTCTGGCGGGGTTCTCCCTCTGATCTTGAAGGAGGGTGTACCTGCCCCAGCGCCATCACTCTCCAGTCGGGAAGCAGTGGGATCAGACCTCGGTGAACTCCCCTGCCCGGGGTGCCTCGTGACCGATGAACCTGAGCACCTCGCCGATGTCCGGGACCTCGTGGATGGGATAGATCTTTGCAAAGATGACCGTGCAGTCCTCGTCCAGAACGATATTGGCTCGCTCGGAGAAACCGTTCTTTTCGCGGAAGATCCCGTACCTGGTCGCGACCTCGCCATGGGGCCAGAAGTCGGCGAGGAGGCGGGTCTCCCGAATCCCGAGCGACCGCGCCCAGGCTGTCTTGGATTGGACCGAGTCGATGCTGATCCCGACCGCGACGGTGTTCAGGGACCGGAGATCGTCCTGATGCGCCTCCAGTTCACTCATCTGCGCTGCGCAGGGTGAGGTCCAGGCCAGCGGGTGGAACGAGAGGAGCACCCGTTTGCCTGATGCATCTGAAAGGTGAAACTCTTCACCGTGCTGATCCTTGATGGAGAGTTCCGGCGCCCGCTCTCCTATCCGTATCATCTCTGCCATGGGCTGATCGTGGACGGATAAACGTAATAATCTTATGGAACTCGTCCTCTGGATCGAAAGAAGAGATTCCTGGTCAGGGTTCGAGGGCACCCCGCATTCTGGTCACATAGACCCGGAGTGCTTCGATCATCCGGTCCCTATCCTGGGTGTGCTCCTCGATGATAGCCGCGATCGCAGATCCGACGATGGCAGCGTCTCCCCCGGCCGCAGCGATCGCCTGCACATGCTCGGGGCGCGAGATCCCGAACCCGACGGCCAGCGGGAGGGCAGTTCTGCTCCGTATCCGTTCGAGCAGGTCCGCGACCCCGACGGCGAGGTGGTCCCGGGCTCCTGTCACGCCGGCCACCGAGACCACGTACAGGAACCCGCTCCCTGCAGACCCGATCAGGTCGAGCCGTTCATCGGTGGTCGTCGGGGCGGCCATCACGATCTGGCAGAGACCGTACCGGTCGGCCGCCGTCCGGGCCACGCCGATCTCCTCGGCAGGAAGGTCCACGATCAGGATCCCGTCGGCCCCGGCGTCGGCCGCCTCCCGGTAGAACCGATCGATTCCGCGCCTGAAGATCGGATTGTAGTAGGTCAGGATCATGATCGGCACCGTCGACCGTCTCCTGATCCCCCTGATGATCGCGAAGAGGGTGTCCGGGGTGGTCCCTGCCTCGAGGGCACGCAGGTCCGCTCGCTGGATCATCGGGCCGTCTGCGCTCGGGTCTGAGTAGGGCATCCCGAGTTCGATGATATCGGCCCCGGCGGTGGCCAGCGCCTCGGCGACCCTGACACTCGTCTCCGGGTCCGGATCGCCAGCCACCGTGAACGCGATGAACGCCGGCCGGTTCCGTCCTGTAAAGACCCGATCGATCCGGTTCATGGGGTGATCCCTCCCATCGCTGCGATCTGGGCCAGGTCCTTGTCCCCGCGGCCGGAGAGTGTGATCACTATGCTCTGATCGGGGCCGAGTTCCTTCGCCACCTTCCGGGCATAGGCGACTGCATGGGCCGACTCCAGGGCTGGGATGATCCCTTCTGTCCGGGAGAGGTACCGAAACGCGTCCAGCGCCTCGTCATCGGTCACTGAGGTGTACTCGATCCTGCCTGTCTCCTTGAGCATGCTGTGCTCGGGTCCGACGCCCGGGTAGTCCAGGCCGGCCGCGATCGAATGGGTCTCTTCGATCTGCCCGTCGCCATCCTGCAGCAGGTACGAGAGCGCCCCGTGGAGCACCCCGGGCGAACCCCGGCAGAGAGTGGCTCCGTGCTCGCCGGGCCCGCTCCCTTTTCCGCCGGCCTCGACCCCGACGAGCCGGACCTGGAGATCGTTCACGAACGGGTGGAACATCCCGATCGCATTCGAGCCTCCGCCGACACAGGCGATGGCCATGTCGGGGAGCAGGCCGTAGCGGGAGAGGAACTGTTCGCGGGTCTCGTTCCCGATCACTGCCTGGAAGTCCCTGACCATCGTCGGGTACGGGTGCGGCCCGACCACCGATCCAAGCACGTAGTGGGTGGTGTCCAGTTCGCTGACCCAGTGGCGGAGAGCCTCGTTGACCGCGTCCTTCAGCGTCCTGGTCCCGGTCTTGGCCGGGATCACCTCGGCCCCCATCAACTGCATCCGAAAGACGTTCAACTTCTGCCGCTCGATATCGACTTCGCCCATATAGACCTGGACTGGCATTCCGAGCGCCGCCCCGACGATGGCCGTCGCGACCCCGTGCTGCCCGGCTCCGGTCTCGGCGATCAGCCGTGTTTTGCCCATGAACTTTGCGAGCAGCCCCTGGCCGAGGGTGTTGTTCAACTTGTGGGCCCCACCGTGCATCAGGTCCTCCCGTTTCAGGTAGACCTTGCACCCGAGATCCGCCGACATCCGTGGGCAGTAGGTGAGCTGGGTCGGCCTTCCGGCGTACTCGGTCAGCATCTGCCGAAGAGCCGTGACGAAGATCGGGTTATTCCTGGCCCTGGTATAGGCCGCCTCCAGTTCATCGAGTGCTGCGATCATCGTCTCAGGGACATACCGCCCTCCAAATTCTCCAAATCTTCCGTTATCCATGGTATGGTCCGTCAATTTCTGGTCTCCGCATTCTCGTTTGCATCTGTTCTCCTCTCCCCTCCTGCATGGACGAACCCCGCCAGAGCCGTCACCGGGTCCGGTGCGGCCATCACCGCCGTCCCGATCAGAAATGCGTCGGCGAACGGAGTGAGTTCCACCAGATCCCCGGGGGTCTTGATCCCGCTCTCACTGATCACAACCCTGCCGGCCTCGGAGGCCAGGTGTGCCAGTTTTCTGGTGACAGACCGGTCGATCACAAGAGTGGCCAGATCCCGGTTGTTGATCCCGATCAGCGGAGTGTTCGTTGCGAGCGCTGCGTTCAGTTCCTCTTCTGTATGCACCTCGACCAGCGGCTCCAGTCCGGCGTCCTGGGCCGCATCGACGAAGACAGAGAGGTCATCCCCGAGGATGCGAGCGATCAGCAGCACGGCGTCGGCCCCGATCGCCCGTGTCTCGGCGATCTGCCGGAGGTCGGTGATGAAATCCTTTCGGAGGATCGGGACGGTGGTCGCGGCCCGAACCTGCTGCAGCACCTCCACCGATCCCCCGAACCATTCCGGCTCGGTCAGCACCGAGAGGCCGACACAGCCTGCCCCGACGAGCGCCGCCCCGAGGTTCCCGGCGTTCTCAATCGTCCTGATCGCTCCCATCGACGGGGAGGCGGGTTTGATCTCAGCGATCACGGCATTTCGGTCGGAGACGTTCCGGATCTCCCCGGCCAGGCTGATCGGCCGATGGGCGGAGGGCGGGAACCCGCCGCTGGTCGGGAGGTGGGCGGCCCTCGCCCGGGAGGCCGCGGCCAGGTGATCGAGGATCATGCCTCGCCCCTGCTGACCGAGACCAGCGTCTTCAGGGCTGCAGCAGCAGCCCCAGAATCGATCGACCCGGCGGCCAGCCGGACCCCCTCGGCGAGGTCTCCGGCCCTGCCACCGAGATAGATTGCCGCCGCTGCATTGAGGAGAGTGATCTCCCGATAAGGTCCTGTCTCACTGTCGAGGATCCCTCTGATGATCGCGGCGCTGGTTCGGGCGTCCCCGCCCTGCAGTTCGGCGAGGTCTCTGACAGGCATCCCGAACTGCTCCGGGGTCAGAGTGTACCGGAGGATCTCGGCCCCCTTCACCTCCACCACCTCGGTCGCCGTGGCGGTGCTGATCTCATCGAGCCCGCCGCCGCAGACGACCATCGCATGACCGACGCCGAGGGCCTGCAGCACTGGAGGGATCAGGTTGAGGAGAGCCGGTTCCGGCACCCCGAGGAGCTGGGAGTCGGCCCCGGCCGGGTTGGTCAGCGGGCCGAGGATGTTGAAGACGGTCCTGATCCCGAGTTCCTTTCGTGCCGCTGCGACATGCTTCATCGCCGGGTGATGGGCCTGGGCGAAGAGGAAGACGATCCCTGCCTGTTCGAGGGTGGCCCGTTCCTGCGCCGGCGTCATTGCCAGGTTCACGCCGAGTTCCTCGAGTACGTCGGCTGACCCACACCGCCCCGAGGCCGAACGGTTGCCGTGCTTGACGACCCTGACCCCAGCCCCTGCGGCGACGAGCGCTGCGGCGGTGCTGATGTTGAAGGTTCCTGCACGGTCCCCGCCGGTGCCGCAGGTGTCGACGAGCCGTCCCTCCCCCTGGATCTGGACCGGTACGGCATGGGCCCGCATCACGGCTGCAAAGGCCGCGACCTCGACAGGGCTCTCTCCCTTCATGCTGAGCGCTGTCAGCAGCGATCCGATCTGGGCACTGGTGGCCGCTCCGGTCATGATAGCCTCCATCGCCCCCGCAGCCACCTGCTCTGGGAGATCCTGCCCAGCGGTTGCCAGGGCCAGCGCCTCCAGGATCATGTACTTCCCCTGCCGGTGTACGGCTGCTCCAGGAAGTTCCTGATCAGCGTCTCCCCGGCCGGGGAGAGGATGCTCTCCGGGTGGAACTGCACCCCTTCTATCGGGTACTTCCGGTGGCGCACCCCCATCACCTCGCCATCGTCCAGGCTGGTCGCCGATACGATCAGGGCGTCGGGGATTGCGTTCTTATCTACGACCAGCGAGTGGTACCGGGTCGCGGTGAACAGGGATGGGAGGCCGGTGAAGACCCCTGCCTGGTCGTGGGCGATCGGGGAGGTCTTTCCGTGCATCAGCACCCCGGCACGGACGATCCGGCCGCCGAAGGTGGCGCAGATCGCCTGATGACCCAGGCAGACCCCGAGGGTCGGGATCGTCCGGCTGAGCGTTTCAAGCACGGTCCTGTACAGGGCCGACTCCTCTGGCTTCCCCGGCCCGGGCGAGAGGAGGATCCGGTTGCAGTCGGCAGCGGCGGCGATGGTCTCCTCTTCGGTGGCGTCCCTGGTGATCACCGTCACCACGGCGCCGAGCATGCCGAGCTGTTGGCAGAGGTTGTAGGTGAAGGAGTCGAAACTGTCGATGACAAGCACCTTCATACGCTCCCCCCTGCCAGCTCGATCGCCTGCATCATCGCGGCTGCCTTCGCCTCGGTCTCCTTCCATTCGAGGGCAGGCACCGAGTCTGCGACAATTCCTGCGCCGACCTGGATCGAGGCGGTTCCGTCCCTGACCACGACCGTCCGAATGGCGATGGCGAAGTCCAGGGTCCGGTCGAAGCCTATGTACCCGACTGCCCCGGCATAGAGGCCCCGGTCCCGGGATTCGAGGTCGTTGATGATCTCCATCGCCCGGATCTTCGGGGCCCCCGAGACGGTTCCGGCCGGGAAGCAGGAGGTGAACGCGTCGAAGCAGGTCAGGTGATCGACAAGGGTGCCCTGGACGGTCGAGACGATGTGCTGGACATGGGAGAATCGCTCGATCGTCATGAAGTCCCTGACCCTGACCGAGCCGTAGGTGCTGACCCGGCCGATATCGTTTCTGGCCAGGTCGACGAGCATCAGGTGTTCGGCCCGCTCCTTTGGATCGTTGAGCAGGTCCGCGGCCAGTGCCCGGTCCTCCTCCTCGTCCTGCCCCCGTCGCCTGGTCCCTGCGATCGGGACAGTGGTGACGGTCCTCCCCTCCACCCTGACCAGCATCTCTGGGCTCGAGCCGGCGACCTGGTGGTCCTGGAAGTCCAGGTAGTAGAGGTAGGGCCCCGGGTTTATCACCCGCTGGGCACGATAAAGGAGGAATGGGTCGCCGGCATACGGGCAGGTGATCTGCCGGGAGATGACGGCCTGCAGGATGTCGCCGGCATGGATATGTTCCCTGGCCTTAAGGACCGCGTCCTGGTAGGCTGTGGGTGAGAGGGAGGAGGTGCAGGTGACCGCCGCCCCGCTTCTTTCTTCTGGAAAGACCTGCCTGGGTGGCTCTTCCCTGAGCCGGTCCAGGGTTCTGCAGAGGAGGCGGAGACGCTCGTGAGCCTGTTCGTAAGCTTCCCCTGCGTCCTGCCGGTGATCGAGCAGGGGGGTTGTGAAGAGGGTGACGGTCCCGGTGAGGTGTTCGAAGACCACTCCCCCCGTGACCAGCATGAAGGTGCCGAGAGACTCCTCCTCTGCCGGCCGTGGTGCGGATCTGAGTCCGGGATGGAGCCGTGATGTCAGTTCATACGAGAACGTGCCGATCATCCCACCTGCAAATGGAGGAACACGGATCCCGGCGTAGGTGAACCTGCTCATCACCGACTCGAGCTGCTCCACCGGGTTGCTTCCTTTCGGCGCTGTGGCGATCCCGATGAACCGCGGATCCCCGCCGAGCTTCACTCCATCGTCCCTGAACCGGATCGTCAGCGGTGGATCGGTGGCGATGAACGAGTAGCGTGCGAGTCTGGTCGGCCCCTCGACTGATTCGAGGAGTGCCCCCTCCCGCGTTGCCAGGGCACTGTACACGCCGGTTGGCGAGAGGCCGCTGATCGGCACCGAGCAGGTCAGGGGGATCAGCAGCGGTCTCGCCAGGTCTCTGGCCAGGGTGGTGTACTCCTCCTTGGAGAGGTTCATCTGCAGTCCTTCATCAGGGGTTTGATGTACATTTGTGATCTTCATTGTACACAAGTACAATTTCATAGACATAAAAATGCTTTGATGATTGTATTTGTGTAGGGAAAAAAAGAAGAGGTGTTGGGGGCTGGACTCAGGGTCGCTGCCGGCCGCGCTCGAGCAGGTTCCCGATCAGGGTCAAGGGGGCTCCTTCCTCGGGAGACCTGAGCGTGGCCTTCTCGATCGTCACCTGCCGTATGGATCCGTCGGCGAACTGCAGAGTGGCCTCGTAGGTGCAGGTGGACGGCTCTAAAAAGAGAAGGTCGTCCCCCTGCTCGTACACCGCCCGGTCTTCTGCAGGGAAGACATCAACTGTCCTGGCCCCGATTATCGCGGCCCGGGATCGCCCGACCATCTCCTCGAAGGCCTGGTTGCATTCGAGGAACCGCCGGCCCGGGTCCAGGCAGTAGATCGGACGGGGGAAGGCATCGATGAAGTGGTGGACGAACAGGTACTGCCGCTTCAGCGTCTCCTCGGCCTCCTTCCATTCGGTCATATCGGTCAGCACGATGTAGGCGATATGACTCCCCTCGTGATCGATCGAGGAGAGACGGGCCGAGAGGTACCGCCGTTTGCCGCTCTTCTGAACGATCCAGAACCGTAACTCCCTGGGTACTCCACCTGATATGGTGTATTCGTCGACCAGAGCCCTGACCCGCTCCTGCTCCTCAGGGGCGGTCACATCGAGCGGGGTCATCGCAAAGATCTCGTCACGCGGATAGCCGAGGATCGCAGCGGCCCGCTCGTTGACATAGACCATCTCCTTATCCCTGCTGATGACCAGCCCATCCTGAATGTTCTCTGCCATCCCCCGGAAGAGCGCTTCGCTCTCCTTCAGTGCCTGCTCCGCCTGCTTCTGGGCGGTGATCTCCTCGAGGATCACCGTCATCCCCTGCGTCCCGTTGTCAAAGACCGTCGGTACGGCCTTCTGTCTGAAGGTCCTGGCCGGCTCAGTCTGGATCTCGAGTTCTTCTGCGACCTCCTCCCCGTTCAGCGCAGCGAGCAGCCGCAGGACGAGATCATGGATCATCGGGTCCGGGACCGGCAGGTACTCCAACTGCCGTCCAACCGCCTCTTCACGCTCCATCCCCAGGAACTGCAGGAACTGGTCATTGATATGCGCGATCCGGTGCTCCAGGTCGAGGACCATGATCATCTCTGAGGGGAAGGAGAGGAGGGCGCTGAGCGGTATCCGCTGGGAGAGGGTGAAGACCTTGGCCATCCCGTAGTTCCTCATCTCTACGTAGCCGGAGACCCGCAGAATGTCCAGGTACCTCCCGACAGAGTGTTTGTTCTTCCCGAGGGCGCGTGCAATCTCGGTCACGCTCATCCCCTGCGGTATCTGCTTCAGGATCTCCCTGATCCGTCGCAGTTCCTCTGAAGGTGGTTTCATCCATATTCAATTGGAGTCTGAAAATTTAAATATATATGAAATATGTCATATACGTATGAAACCATTAACTGAATCATTTATGTGTAACCTATAACCTCTCTCTTTAAATATGACTGCTTCTAATTTGTATGCCAGCGATCTCTTCAGCAGCGCTGATCTGATCAGATGGAATGAACATTATGGTAATGAACAGATATTCATCGGGTGCAGTCAGGGTTCTCACTCTGCTGCTGATCGTCGCCTGCGTGCTGGTCTCCCCAGCCATGGCCGGTACCAAGTATCTCTCCGGAGGCCCATCGCTCTCAGCCGCGGTCACCGGTACCAACGAACTGATCTCAGGCCAGACCGTGCCGTTACAGGTGACGATCGAAAACAGTGGTCTGATCGACAGCAAGTTCTCCCAGACCGGTCTGGTCGATCGGACCGACCTGCCGAACACCGCGAAGACGGTGACGGTCGGCCTCGGTGCAGATGACGCACCGGTCACGATCCAGTCCGACCCGCAGATGATCGGCGACATCCTCGGGGGTGCCTCTGGACAGGCCAAGTTCAATGTGAAGATCGAGGCCGATGCCCCGTCAGGCACCTACTCCCTGCCGGTCTCGGTGAAGTACACCTATCTCGAGTCTGCAGAGCAGGTCGGGACCGACTCGGTGAACTATAACTACGTGACCAAGAATCTGGTCATCCCCCTGACGGTCACGATCCGGTCCGAAGTGGTTGTCGCTGTCCAGAACATCTCGGCAGAGCAGCTGAATGTCGGGACGGAAGGCTACCTGAACCTGACGCTGCAGAACACCGGGAATGTAAACGCCAGGAATGCCGTCGTGAAGATCATCAGAAACGGTGCAAGCCCGATCACCCCGACCGACTCCTCGGTCTACATCGGTGACTTTGGGAAGAACGCCGTCGTGAACTGCAAGTACCGGGTCGCCGTCTCCACGCAGGCCGCAGCCCAGACCTACCCGGTCGACGTGATCGTCGCCTACGAGGATCAGGACGGAATCAACCGGACCTCCAGGCTCCAGACGATCGGTGTCCCGATCGGTGGAAAGATCGACTTCAAGGTCAGCTCCGAGGCACCCGTGATCACCCCGGGCCAGAAGAAGGTCCTCGACGTCCAGTACACCAACATCGGTGCGACCACCGTCTACAGCGCCCAGGCCCGCCTCTCGGCGGTCGACCCGTTCACCTCCAACGATGATACGGCCTACCTCGGCGACCTGAAACCGGGCGAATCAGCCATCGCTCACTTCGAGATCTCGGCCACCAAGGAAGCCACCATCAAGCAGTACGGCCTCGATTCCGAGATCCGGTACCGCGATGCACTCGACAACTCCCAGATATCCGACACCATGAAGGTGCCCGTGAATGTCGTGGAGCAGACGGGGGTCAACGCGATCCTCGGCAACCCGATCATCCTCGCTGTGATAGCGGCCATCATCATCGGTGCCGGTTACTATCTCTACACCAGGAAGAAGGGGTCGGCATGAGCCGCTGTCCCCAGAACCACTCCTCTCGGTCTGATCTCCAGAGGTGATGTTTTCCATGCGTTCAGTGTTTGAACCGATCGGTCGTCTGATCTCCGGACACCCGGGTGCAGTAGCGGTGGGCTACCTCTGCCTGCTGCTGATCGCGCTCTATGGGACGACGATGATCACGATGAACACCGGGTCTGACACGTATATGGACAAGTCGACCGAGGATGGGATCCTCTTCGATACCTATACCCAGACCTTCGACTCCAATGCAGTGGTGCTGCTGGTCGAGTCCTCTGATGTGCTCAGCCCGGATATAATCCAGTATATGGCCCAGGTCGAAACGGCACTTCGACAGCAGCAGTACATCGGGCAGGTCAGCTCGGTCGCTGACCTGATGCGCCAGATGAACCAGGGTCGGCTCCCGACCTCTGAGGGGGAGATCCTCGCCATCGAGCAGGGCGTCCCGGCCAGCGTCCTCGCCCAGTATGTCCCTTCGAAGGATACGACGATGGTGAAGATCAGCCTGCAACAGGGTCTCTCCGGTGACCGCTCCACCAGTGTGCTCGGGAACATTCAGTCGGTGATCTCATCGATCGATACCCCACCAGGTGTTACCATCTCGATGACCGGAAACGCTGCGTTTAATAAGGAGATGCAGAGCGAGATCGGGAAATCGACCGCAGTGCTGATCGGTGGCGCGATGCTTTTGATGGTCCTGACGCTCGGGCTCCTCTTCTCCTACGTGAGCCAGAGGTTCCTGCCAGTGCTGGTCGTCGCGTTCGGGCTGATCCTGACCTTCGGGATCATGGGTCTCGCAGGTCTCCAGCTGAACCTGGCGGTGGTCGGTGCATTCCCCATCATCATCGGGCTCGGGATCGACTATGCTATCCAGTTCCATGCCCGGTTTGATGAGGAGGCCGGCCATTCCTCCGGTGAAGAGGCAGCGTTCACCACCATCACCAAGACCGGTCCTGCCGTGCTCTATGCGATGCTCGCGACCTCGCTCGGGTTTGCAGCGCTCTCGATCTCCTCGGTCCCAATGGTCCGGGACTTCGGGTTCGTCTCGATTATCGGAGTGATGATCTGTTATGTTTCGTCCCTGATCTGCGTCCCGATGATCGCACTGCTGACCGGATACAAACCGAAAGGGGCTCACCAGCCCTCTACTGGTCCTGGTGGGTACAGCCGGTTCCTCGCGTCGACGGCGGTGAAGATCGCCCATAACCCGGTGCCGATAATCCTGGTTGCAGCCCTGGTGGCCTTCGCCGGGGTGCAACTCGACAGCAGTATTCCGATCGATACCAATCAGAACACCTTTGTGCCGTCGGATATGCCGGCCCGGCTCAGCCTGAACAAGGTCTTCTCGATGATCGGCTCCACGGATCCGGTCCCTCTCTATGTGACAGGCGGCGACCTCGACGACCCTGTGGTCCTTCAATGGATGGATGAGTTTGAGAGTTCGGAGCTTGCGAAACACAGCGAGATGCTTGGGGTCACCAGCATCGCCAGTGTCATCAAGCAGTACAATGGTGGGGTGCTGCCGACCACGGGGGCCGGCGTGGATGCCGTGATGGCCCGGATCCCGTCTTCGGTTAGAGATCAGTACCTGGACGGGACGAGTGCGGCCCTGATCACCTTCAGCACCGTCCGGATGGAAATGCCTGAGAAGAACTCGTTGAAGGAGCAGATCATCGATGAGATCGCGTTCTCTCAGCCGCCGGCAGGGATACAGGTGAAACCGACCGGAAACTTCGATATGTTCACCTCGCTGATCAATGATATCGCATCAGGAAAGGACAGGATGACCGGGCTTGGGTTCGGGCTGATCCTCGTCTTCCTGCTGCTGGTCTACCGAAAGCTCGATGCCGCGACCCCATTGATCCCGATCATCTTCATCGTCGGCTGGAACCCGGTGGCGATGACGATCCTCGGTCTTGACTACACCCCGATCACCGCGGTGCTCGGGTCGATGACGATCGGGGTCGCCGCAGAGTATACGATCCTGATCATGGAGCGGTACCTCGAGGAACGGGAGAAGACCGGGAATGTCTATGATGCGATCGAGCAGAGTGTCCAGAAGATCGGAACTGCAATCACCGTATCCGGCCTCGCGACCTTCTTCGGGTTCTCTGCGCTGATCCTCTCCGCCTTCCCGATCATCAGCAACTTCGGGATCTCGACCATCGTGGCGGTTCTCTTCTCGCTGATCGGTGCGATCGTCGTGATGCCGGCGGGCCTCGCGCTGATGGATATGGTAGAGCGGTATGTGCAGAGGCACCGGACCGGGGTGGCCCGGTCGGCCGCCTGACTCCCCTTTCTTTGCTGATCACCCGAGGGGCAACGGCTTTTTTACCTGTCAGGTTTTTAACGATAAATCGGTATAGGCGTTTTGTCCCGTGGAATTGAGGGAATTGTGCAGATTATGAGAGACCACCTGGTATATCTGACCTGAATCTCGTGATCACTCCCACGACAAAATGTGTGGGCTCTCTGCCGCTCTGATCGTAAAAAAGAATCGATCCGATCTTAGATCTTATCTTTGCCGGGAATGTAGTTCATAGGTTTCTGTCTCCTGCCCTTTACCAGATCAAGACCCTGCGTCCTCTTCAAACGTTTCACCTCGTTCTGCAGATCTTCAATGATCTCCAGTAACCGGGATATCATCTCCGGGTCAGAATTCCTGGCGATGATATCAGGGGTGATTTCCTTGAGATATTCACTATCTGTTAATTTCATACAGCCGATCATACATGAATGGGTTTATATGGATAAGTAATCTGGGTAACAGTCCCTCCATCCCTGGTATCCTGTCAATCCAGGTGAGGATCATCCTTTGATCTTCATCATCCTTTCAGATTCCTCATGTTTGCCCATAACGATGAGGCTGCGATGAGTTCATAGGGGAAAAAAGGGATATGCCCGAATAGCAACAAAATTTTATGTAATCTTATTTACTTCAGGGCTGCAATGCCGGTGAAATCGATGGCATTGATGATGGCGTCATAGTCTGCTTTCGTGCCGTTCTGGATATTGACATACACCATGAACCGATCGTTCACAGAGACCCAGGTCCCAAAGGTCTTTCCTGCTATGGAGTGCGTCTCCCATGCCGGATTTCCCTTCACGGTTGTACTCTTGAAATATCCGTCGCTGGTCTCTGCGTCTTTAAAACTACTCCAGATGGTCTTGAACCCAACCGGTCTACCTGCCGTGTCCTGGTAGGTAACCGCGGCAGTTGTCTCTTTGTTTGCGGTGCTGGTGTAACTCGCCGTCGACGAGGTCCAGGCATGGTTATCCTGGTCCAGCCTGGTCGACCCGACCGGCTGCTGATCGATCACCCAGCCGGCAGGTGCCGGGGGGAAGAGGGCGTTCAGCGTCTTGACGTCCACGGCCTGACCTGACGTGCCGCTCTGTGCTGCCGCCTGAGCTGCTGGCGTCGTTCCGGCTGCAGCAGAAGACTGCGCTGCTGCCATGGTCGTGGCCGATGTCGTTGTCGTCGTCTGAGGATTCGATGAAGTGCACCCGGCTGCCATCATCAGGCAGGCCAGGATCAGGATCAGCAGAATGGTCATACTCTGCATGTGATGTTGTAGTACTCGTGCCATACAGACCACCTCAATGGTCTGTTCTTTCAACGATACCTTATGGGATTAAGATACCGGATCGTATGGTTGAATACTATTACTGGGAGTTGGGTATTCCTCTCTTTCTCTCAATAAAGAGGGAATATTTGGTGTAGAACCATTTTTTCGTCACCTCAACGAGGATGAGATACCCGAGTAAAAGTCCGGCAAGTACTGCAAAGAATGAAACAGGAGGGTGTACAAAACCAAAGATACTGCCTATGATCGTGAAGGGCACTATGCAGGCGATGGCCACAATGGACAGGGTACTCGCAAGGAGGAGCTTGCTCGGTCTGCTCTTATAGAAGGGAACGATCCTGGTCCTGATCACAAAGATGATCAGCGTCTGGGTGCAGATCGATTCGATGAACCATGCGGTCTGAAAGAGTGCTGCATCGGCTTTGAAGATGAAGAGCAGAATAAAGAATGTGATGAAATCGAAGATCGAACTGATCGGGCCAAATACAAAGATAAACTTTTTAATGAACTCTATATCCCATTTCTTTGGTGTGCTGATGTAGGATTCATCCACGTTATCGGTCGGAATGGATGATTCTGATATATCATAGAGGAGATTATTGAGCAGTATCTGAATAGGGAGCATGGGAAGGAACCCGAGGAAGAAGGATGCCCCGGCTACACTGAACATATTCCCGAAGTTCGAACTTGTCCCCATCAGAATATACTTCATCGTATTGCCGAATGTCTTCCTCCCTTCAAGCACTCCTTCGTGCAGGATCCGGAGATCATTTTCAAGGAGAATTATGTCTGCCGATTCCTTTGCGATATCCACCGCGTTTTCAACCGAAATCCCGACATCGGCCTCTCTGATCGACGGGGCGTCGTTGATGCCGTCACCCATATAGCCGACGACATGGCCGTTTCGTTTCAGAGAGTTCATGACCCGGTTCTTCTGGACCGGTGTCATCCTGGAGAAGATCGTGATATTCCCCACTACTCGCGAGAGGGTCTCCTGGTCCATATGCTCTATCTGATCACCCGAGAGTACACCCCTTACCGCTAGGCCGATCAGTTCACAGGTCTTCCGAGTTACGAGTTCGTCGTCTCCGGTGAGGATCTTCAGTTCTACACCGGATGCGGAGAGTAACGCCACCGATTCCTTTGCACTCTCTTTCGGGGGGTCGATGAAGGTGACGAGCCCTACCATGGTCATATCCTGCTCATCACTGGTTGTATAATGATTCTGATCCCCTGTCAGAGTACGGTAACATACCGCGAGCGTCCGGAATCCATCCCTGCTCTGTTTCTTATAGAGACCAAGGATCTCTTCCCGGTCTGCATCGGTCAACCGGGTGACAGCACCATCTCTTTCCACAGAGGTACATATCGCCAGGGTCTCCTCAGGTGCCCCCTTTGTGATCAGCAGGTGACCTGATGCTCCGGATACCGCGACAGAGGTTCTCCGGCGGATGAAATCGAAGGGGATTTCATCTATCTTCTGATACTTTCCTGTGTCCTCAGGCTGAAATGCAATGATCGCCTCGTCAAGGGGATTTTTCAGGCCGGTATGGAAGTAACTGTTGATATAGGAGAAGAGCAGGACCTTTTCGTTATCATTTCCGTCTGGATCCAGATGTTTTATGAGGGCGATCCTGTTATCTGTCAACGTGCCGGTCTTATCAGTACAGAGTACATCCATGCTTCCGAAGTTCTGGATCGATTCTGGATGCTTGACGATGGCCCCCTTCGCTGACATGGCGATGGCTCCTTTTGTCATATTCAAGGACAGGATCATCGGGAGGAGTTCGGGGGTCATGCCGACGGCGAGAGCAACAGAGAAGAGAAGTGATTGGAGGATGTCCTGCTTATAGAGTGCATTGACGAAGAATACCAGGATGACGAGGCTGAAGACAAATTTTGACATCAGGTAACTGAACTGTTTGAGGCCGTGTTCAAAATCGGTCTCCGGAGGTCGCTCAACCAGCGTCTTCGCTATCTTTCCGTATTCGGTGAAGAGGCCGGTTTTCGTTATGATGGCCCGGGCAGTTCCGCTGATGACCGAGGTTCCGAGAAATACATAATTCTCTGCCTGGGCCAGAGGCTTGTCGGGGTCCAGAAGCGTTTCACTCTTGGAGACCGGATACGGTTCACCGGTCAGTGACGATTCATTGACAAAAAAATCCCGTGCTGTGAGCAACCGGGCATCAGCAGGGATCATGTCCCCTGCTGTGAGGGAGATAAGGTCCCCTGGGACCAGGTCGACAATAGGGATCTCCTCCTCCTTTTCATCCCTCTGCACACGTGCCCGGGCTATGATCTTTTTTGTCAGCAACGCTGCAGCATTTTCAGCCCTGTATCTCTGGAAAAAATCGAGTATGACACTGATCAGAATGATACTGATGATGATCGCTGCATTGGTGACCTCGCCAACAGCGATTGAGATGAGAGCGGCAAAGAGCAGGATGAGAACGAGGGGATTGGTGAACTGTTTCAGAAACTGGAGGATCACCGACTCCTTTTTCTTACTTGAGATATCATTCCGTCCATACTGCAGTCTCTGCGCTTCGGCATTTTCTGTGGTCAGTCCCTGTGCAGACGAGTTGAGCGCCAGGAACAGGTCTTCGATCGGGAGGGTGTGGAGGTTCGTACCAGATTGTGCATCTTTTTTTAAGTCAGTACTCATAGGAGAAGCATCTCTGGACCCCGGTGTCAGGTCATATGAAAGAGCACGTACTACTTGGTTTTTTCCCTGAGAGGCTCTGACATCGGAGAACTCTGAGCTCCTCCTCTTCTGTTTCGCAAAGGGAGTGGCGACGAACTTTGAGAAGAAGCACAAACTCCGGTGCGGAGATTGAAGCATCCTTCAATCCGATCAACTCCCAGATCAGAGATGCTGAAGGCCTCAGGAGTGTGGGGGTTGAATCGCTCCAGAGGGAGATAAAAATGGTCGGTCTCTGCCGGCCGGTTAGAACTCCCTTTCTTGGGCCGGCAGACCGGGTGAGTCGACCACATTCCCGGTTCCGTGCTCGATATAAAAAATATCAAAGATTGGATTATCCGCCTTCTGATAGATACTCTTCACCAGATCACTCCCGGCGATGATCCGCTCTTTGATCGATCGGTCATCACTGAATCCACCGTCACCACTGATCCGCATCGTGGCATACTCCTTAGAGATCGAACAGATCTCAACCGATGGATCATCCTTAAACTGTCGGTACATGTTCTTGGTGTTCGCGGTACAGAAATACAGCCGCCCGCTTTCTTCCAGCATGAACTGGACAGGTCTGACCCGTGGCTTTCCATCATCAACGGTGGCACGGTTTACCACTGGGTTTTCCTGAAATAATGATACAATCTCTCTCATACTTCTGCGCCGGAATTTTTTACCTGTCCATCAGTCTCTCTGCTCTATTACCCGGGAGATCGTTGCTGAACATGGCACAAAAATGGTACATCGTTCTTCAATGAAGAGATGATGAGAGATATCCCCGTGAGATGGAACCAGTTTCTCAATCCCGTGCTCGTTCAGTTCGGTGATTATATACTGGTTTGCCTCTTCCCGAATCCTGCTGATGAGTGATATCGCGTTCCCGGTGACCATATCAATTTTATCAGATCTCTCATTCAACGCATGGATGGTGTCGGTGCGTGAGCTTCCGAGGGGATTCGCCTGGCACGTCCATCATTATGAGGTATCAGCGACCGGTTGATGGGATGACCTGGCCCCGAAACCTGGAGGCCGGAATCCAGACCGGGTCCTCGACATCATCCTTACTATGCTCCTGATCCAATGGTATGGTGATTATGAATCATCATCAGGGGTATATTCCGGGGGTGACCCGGGAATTTCCGGTCATCAGGGTCAGCGGCGATCAGGTCAGTGAGACGACCGTGGAGGTATGTACAGAATCGCGGGTCATCCTCTCACTCAATGACGTCGTCATCGGCGACCTCTCGATCACGCCGACAGATCTCGAGGCGTTCGCCGCCGGACATCTGATCTGTGAAGGGTATATCAGTTCTCTGGAGCAGATCACCGGCATCAGCATCGACCTGCCTGAGATCAGGGTCACTGCCCTGTGCTGCCCTGGAGATACCTCAACCGGGCGGTTCTCGAAGAACAGTTCAGGGGGACCCTGCCGTGACCTGCTCCCGGCCGGTGAGGTCGCTCCGCTTCCCAATGGTCTCCTCCTGAAGGCGGATACGATTCTCGACTCCATGGGCCGGGTCAACGACTATTCGGTCATCTGGAAGCGGACTGGGGGGATGCACTGCAGCCTGATCATCCGGGAGAACGGGGAGGTGGTCTGCGGTGTTGAGGATATGGGACGGCATACGACGGTGGACAAGGCCGTCGGCATCGCCCTTTTGCAGGGGATTGACCTTTGCCGCTGCTACCTCGTCTGCTCAGGCCGGCTCCCGGTCGACATGGTCGCGAAGGCCTACCGGGCGGGCATCCCGGTGATGGTCAGCAACAATGCCGCATTTGCCGGCGGCATTGAGTTTGCAGCGAAGGCCAACATGACGCTCGCCGGTTTTGTCCGACCCCCCAGGATGACCCTCTATACCGGGGCCCATCGCATCAGGTTCTCATCAGAGTGACCGGTCCGATATGCGCCAGAGGCGCCGGCCCTGCCCTCGCCTGGAACGACCCGACCGGGAGCTGCCTGTATACGAAAAAAAGATCCTAAAAAAAATACCCGGGAACCGGATGGGCTCACATCCTGTCTGATATATTCCCCCATTCATTCCCCCGGGGACTTTCGGTACTCTATCACATACATGGCATGGCGGTGCCGGGTGCCATCATCATCTGGTCTGCGGAACACCGTGATGAAGAATGTTTGATACGATATTCGTTGTCTGAGTGCCAATCAGTATATTTGCTGGCAGGTAATGACGCGGGACGGATCCGGGTGAAGAGCCCGCTGGAGATTCCCAGGAGGGCGATCAATACCGCTACACCCCGGTCATTCCTCTCCGGTAGGTGCCCCTCGTGTGCTTTTTCAGCGAATACGGATACCGTGAGGATCAGCGTGAGGATCCAGAGGGTAATCGCCGAAATAACGAGTTTATTTTGTTTCGATTTCATGCTTCATTTCGCATTCACGACCGTGAATGGATGGTACAGCATGGGGTGGCCCATTATTTAGAGCGTGATTTTTTGGCTTTTTTTGCCGCTTCTTAAAGAGAACCCGTGATCGCACCAGGACGATGAATGGGAGAACCGGTTGCAGAAGAATAACTGAATCGTTGATCCTGAAGATCAGTCGGGTATCATAAGAGAGCCATGGCCCGGAATCGAACCGGGATATGCTGATCTGCAATCAGCCGCGTAGCCTTTCCGCCACCCTGGCATGGCCATTCACAATTGTGACTTTGACATACTATCATTGTCGCCGGGAATATTTATAGAATAATTTACTGGCAAAAATTTCCTGATCCCTTTATGCCCCGCACCGAACTCCATGCCTCTGAGTCCCATGATATGGAGCTTGTCGTGATCTGATGTCAGCACGTCTCCTTTATCCGCCGGGCATCATCTCTCCTCGTCTTCAGGGGATTGTATGATCAACGGATAGATCCCATCAGGGGGGGCATGGTCTCCCGCCGCCACGCCCATCTGTTTGATATAGATAGTATAGCCGGTCACCGCGAGGGCCATGAGCACCGGACCGAGGATAAAACCAATCACTCCCATGAATGGGACACCGGCGAAGATACCAATGATCATAAACACGGGATGGACCCCCACCCGTCTTCTCATCATCACCGGGCGGTAATAGAGGTCAATCCAGCCGCTCAAAAGAGGGTATCCGATGAACATGGTGATGACTGCACTCTTGATGTCTCCCAGGGCGACCATGTAGAGAATAAAAAAGAGCAGAAACAACTGGGCGCCGATGAGAGGAATCAGCATCGCAAAACCGATCATGGTGGCAAACAGGAGTTCGTGCCCGTAGCCCAACAGGGTAAAAAACGGGATGGCGAGGAGAAATGAGAGGAGAGCTGCCGATATCTGGATCACAATAAGGGAATAGATTGTGTTTCCCGTGATCTCCGACATCTTCCCCACGGCAGCCGACAGTTTGGGGGAGAGGTTCTGTGTCACCGAAGCCCAGACCTCTTCACCATAATAGATCAGCATCGAAAGTGAGAGGAAGAGGATGATGACCTGGAGAAGGAGGAGGCCCGGGTTCGCGGTGAGTGAGAGGAGGGTATTGAGCAGCATCTCGATGAGCGTGTGGGGCATATTGGAGAGCTGTTCTGTGGTGAACGTGGGCAGGAAGGTGGCAAAGACAGTCTGGCTGAAGCCCTTGACCAGCGTGGCAGCCATGATTCCGATATACTCGATATCGGCATAGATCACGATCGTTGCAGTCGACACCACCAGCATGATCGCAAGGAGCACCCCGAAGGTAATCACCATGGCGGACAGGGACGGCTTCACTCTGCGTGAAAACTCTTTGTGGAGCGGCATGAGCACAACTGCAAGGGCGACCGACCAGACGAACACGGTCATGAGCGGCCATAATGCGATGATAATCGCGATGAAGATCGCCCCTATGAGAAGCAATAGTTTCTGATCTTCAGTGATCAGAGAAATCTCCATGTGAGTCTATTACCGATGGTGGATCATAAAAATTTGTGGGTAAGGATGGTGTTCTTCAAAAAGAGCCGGAAGGAGTTGCCATATCAACCGGTCGCACAGAGAGGTGGAGACTGTTTTTCACCAGGTCGCCTTCATCAGGGAATGAAGATCTCGGGGTCGGATCACCGGTGTGGCAGCGATTATCAGACATGGCCTGTTCAGGTGCATCCAGATGGCGGCCAGTAAAAATACCTAAAAATTCCCGATGACCGCCCAGAACTTTATGCAGACCCCCTCCCTGGAGAGATCTGTTACTACCAGTGTGATAACGCCGGCAACATGGAGGCGCTGTCACTCGTATCAGTATTTCAGATCATCCAACCGGCACCGGGCTTGGGATCATCGTTGCTGATAAACGGGGCCGGCATCTCCATCAGCGAGACCGGTATCCCGGGCAATGGTGCACGGTCCGGAATCACGGTATCGGAAGTATCGTGACCGAATGGAGCTACACCGCCGGCAGGGTGAAGAAGAACGTGCTCCCCTCGCCGGGCGTCGACTCGACCCGGACCCGCCCGCCGTGTCGTTCGACGATCTTCTTGACGATCGCGAGCCCGATCCCGGTTCCCTCGTACTCGTCCCTGGTGTGGAGCCGCTGGAAGATCACGAAGATGCGATCGAAGAATTCGGGCGCGATCCCGATCCCATTGTCTTCCACGGCGAAACGCCAGCATTTCTCTGTACGCTCGGCCGAGATCCGGATCACGGGAGGCACGCCGGGCCGGCGGTACTTCAGGGCGTTTCCGACGAGGTTCGCGAAGACCTGCTCGAGCTGGGTTGCGTCGGCCATGACCGGTGGCAGATCTTCCACGGTCACGGTCGCCCCTGCCTCATGGATCAGGGTCTTCATCGTTCCGAGTGTGTCGGCCACGATCCTCTGCGTATCCGCCGGCACCAGCGGCATGGCCGACGTCTCGACCCGGGAGAGCTGGAGCAGGTCCTGGATCAGCATCTGCATCCGCTTCCCGCCCTCGATGATGAACCTGATATACTCATCCGCGTCCGCGTCGAGCCGGCCCCGGTATCGCTGGTTGAGGAGCTGGCTGAAGCTGACGATGTTCCTGAGCGGCTCCTGCAGGTCGTGGGAGGCGACATAGGCGAACAGTTGCAGTTCCTCGTTGCTTGCCTGCAGTCTCTCCCCATACCCCCTGAGCACCTCTTCGGCCTTCCTGCGTTCAGTGATATCGTCGAAGATCGTGTAGACCTGGTAGGGTGTCTCCTCGCCAGGTCGGAAGAGAGGCACAGCGTCGATGCTGATCCAGCGGTAGCCCTGTTCCCGGGGATTGAATACGCCCATCACCACGTTCTCCAGTTCCTGCCCGGTCCGAAGGGCCACCATCGCCGGATGCTCCGGGCCGGGGAACTTCGTGCCATCCTCCCGGATCGTGTGATGCTCGGTATCTTCCGAGGTCAGGTTCGTGAACTCGGCCTGACTTTTTCCAAGGATCCGCTCCGCCGCCGGATTCATGGAGGCGACCCGACCATCGGCGTTCTGGTAGACCACGCCCTGGAGCATCGTCTCGAAGAGGCTATGAAAGTGCTGTTCGCTCTCGGCGAGGGCCTTGTTCGCCCTTTCTCTCTCGGTGACATCGCTGAATGCCAGCCGGATCCGATCGTCGCCGTTCGGCCCTGCCGGCTCGGCCCTTCCCTCCAGATGGGCATACCACACTCTGCAGGGTGCACTGCTTTGCCGGCGATGCTTTCCCGAGGGCCTCGCGGAAGACGATCGCGAGGGAGAGGGCCTCTTCACCGGTCGAGCAGCCGGCCACCCAGGCCCTGAGTGTTGTGCCATCCGGCGAGGCCGCGATCAGGTCGGGGATCACCCGGTCTCCGAGCTCCTCCCAGACAGCGGGGTCACAGAAGAAACTGGTCACCCCGATCAGAAGCTCCTTGAAGAGCAGGTCGAGTTCAGGGGGGTTTTCCTGGAGGAATCGGACATAGTCGGTGATCCGGTCGATCTGGTGGATCGCCATCCGTCGCTCGACCCGCCGGTTCACGGTGTTCTTCTTGTACAGGGAGAAGTCATGCCCGGTGCGTGCCCTGAGCAGGATGATGAACTTATCAAAGGTACTTCCCGCCCTGGATTCGAGTGGAGGCTCCGGTTCGGTGATGATCGGTCCGTGTCGGACGAACGCGAGGATCTTCTCTGGCAGGTCGCTGGCCGGTGCGATGATGTCGGCCAGTCTAGCGTCGATGGCGCTCCGGGGCATTCCGTCGAACTTGGCCGAGGCTGGATCCTAGACGAGTGCGAGCCCTCCCTTCTCCTTGATCGCCCGCAGACCGATCGTGCCGTCGGAGCCCATCCCAGACAGGATAACTCCGATGCTCTTCTCCTGCAGATCGTCAGCCAGGGAACGGAAGAAGAAATCGATCGGGAGGCGCAGTCCCCGTGGGGCGTGCGGTTCGAGCAGGTACAGACTCCGGTGGAGCAGGGAGAGGTCATGGCCCGGCGGGATGACGTAGATAGAGTCCGGCCGGATGGTCACAGTCTCCGTGACTTGGATGACCGGCATCGGGGTGGCACGTTGCAGCAGTTCGGGCAGCATCCCAGGCTGGGTCGGGTCGAGGTGCTGGACTATCACGAAGGCCATGCCGCTTTTTTGGGGATACCCTTCAGGAACTGTTCGAGAGCCTCAAGCCCACCGGCCGAGGCTCCGATACCGACGATGGGAAAGTCATCCTTGGATGGCAGGAGGGTCTTCTTTGGCACTGCATCCATGTCCGTGGTCAACTCCGCACCAGATCTCCCGATCGAGATTTCGTCATCGGCCGGGACAGGATCACTGTTCTTGTTCATGCAGGGTCGCCGTCACTATATCTATCTCTCATCCGCCGCATATTTATATAAATAGCATGGAATCGCACCCGTTCCTCTGGTGGCCAGCAGAATGAAGATGGATGCGCCTTCCTGACCCGCAGGTATCCCCGCATCACATCGCCAACCCGACCATAGCAGCACCGGGTTTTGCCAGGGGGTTCGCTGACTAAGAAGAGACGATCCGGAGACGGATCTCGCCAGAAATGGGTATTAAATTCTATTATAATGTCCTCTCGAAGAGGTACATCCCCCAGCCGGCGTACTCCCGCCCGTACCCGAGGTACTCGTCCTGCACCTGGTGGAGGTACTCGGCGACCTCGCCGTACTCCGGGTGGTCGGGGTTCGCTTTCAGCCAGGCTCTGCAGCATCGCCAGATCCCGGTCTCGTACCGCTCCCAGTCCGCATCATCGGCCCTGACCAGGAAGGCGAGATCGAACCCCGCCTCCCCGGCGATCCGGACCAGTTCATACTCAGTCAGGATGTCCTCCCAGTCGCGTGCGAACTCCGGCGGCACCAGTTCGGTCTTCCAGTACCGCTCGCCGAGGAGAACCGCCCCTTCTTGGGCGGTGAAGGTGGTCAGGATCGAAAGGGCGTCGGCCAGGCCGCCGTAGATGAACGCGGCGCCCAGGCAGACGATCAGGTCGTACTGGGTCTCCGGGATATAGGTGGATGCGTCGGTGCAGATGATCCTGACCTGGTCAGAGAGTCCCTTTTCGGCGAGCATCCGCTCTGCCCTGGCACAGGCCTCCGGCCGGATCTCAAGCCCGATGCCGGTGATCCCGAACGCTTCGGCGAGGACGGCAAGGACCGTCCCGTTGCCGGCCCCGACCTCGAGCACCCGCATCCCCGGTTTCAGCCCTGCCGCCTCCCCGACCGCTCGGATCTTCTCAGGCGTGACCGGGTTCATGATCGCCATCGACCCCTGCGAGAGCGTGACCAGATCTAAAAAGTCCATGCGTACTGGTTGTCCTCCACCCTCATCAGTCCATCTCTCCGATCCCGTGGCCGGTATAGTGTCAGATGGGTTTCAGGACTCCTGGCCCGTATCAGCGCCGGTGCTGATGATCGCCTGCACCCGTCCGACCCTGCCGTCGGTCAGCCGGACCTTGATCCCATGTGGGTGCGTCGCCGAGTTGGTCAGGATCGCACTGACGACCCCGCGGGTCAGGGTTCCGCTCCGCTGGTCCTGTTTCTGCACCACGTCGACGGTGATCCCTTGCTTAATCGCACTTCTGAGTGTGGCCTGTCGCTCCGGTCCCATATAAAAAGATTGAACGGCCGGGTTGAACTCTGTTCCTCACCTGCGGGTCTGGGCGTGGTCGATGGAGGCGTTCAGCACTCCTTCCATCAGGGCCAGCGCACCCTCGACCCCGACACACGGTCTCGCCGCCAGCCTGACCTCTCCCCTGATGGGGGGCGCGTAGCCGACGAAGGCTGCACCCGGACTGAGCCTTTCTTCGAACGAGGAGCCGAGGACCAGGTCGGGTGCGGCCTTTTCGAGGAGGCTGGTGACCTGGTCGAGTCCGGTGGCTTCGCAGACCCGGTGGCCGGCCCCTTCCGGCGGCAGCCCCCGGACGCCGATGGCGGCCACATCCGCCCCCAGGTACCGCTCCAGCATACCTGCCGCAGCCATCGCATACGCGTGGCCGCCGAAGATGGCGACCGTCGGGGGGTCGAACCGCAGCAGATACCTGTCGCAGGCGCGGACGATCCGTTCCTCTGCGTCGGTGACCTCGCTGGCGATCACTTCGTAGTCCACGCGGTGGTCCCGGTCGGCCAGACTGGCGAAGGTCTCATCGACCAGGTCGAGGCCGAGGAGGGATCCGCAGGAGTCGCCTGCCGGGGCAGCGAGGTCCGGGTTGGTGCTGATCGAGAACGGGGAGGCATGGTCGACCGCTGCTACCGTATCGGCAGCGAAGATCGTCCCCGGTCCAACTCCGGCCAGCCCGAGCAGCCGGACGGCCTCGTCCCGATTCCCCCGCCAGAACGGGTCGATCCGGGAGATCCCGTCGATCCCGATCCCGTCGGCGTCGGGGTCGACCCGGGGGTCCAGCACAGCGAGGGCTGCCCGGTAACCGGCGTCGGCCCCGCCGGTAAACCCCGGACAGTCGATCACCATCACCGGCACGTCGCAACAGAGCGAGGAGAGGTCCTCCCCCATGATCGCCGGCACGCAGGTGTTCAGGATGGCGAGCCTCGGGTACCGGGGCGCCAGTTCCTGTACAAGGGAGAGAAGCCGTTCTTCGGCGCCGAAGATCACCTCCTCCTCGGTCAGGTAGGTGCAGTGCAGGTCCTTCGAATGGAGGAGCGAGGACGGGTGGAAGAAACATCCGCTCGCCCCGTGGACGATCACCCCGAGGCCAGAGAACCCGCAGAGACAGGCCGCGGCCCCGGTCATCGCACAGGGGACCAGTGGTCCGGCACAGCCGGGGCCCAGATCGGCCGGCCGTTCAGACATCGATCGTCCGCCTCCACTGCTGCAGCATCCGGCGTATGCCGGCTGTCCCGACCGGGAGCGGCACCGGGATCCGGACCGGTGCCCCGTCACTGCTGACGACGAGGCCGAGCCGGTCCGCCAGTTCTGCGGTGAACCGATCGGACGGCTGGCCGAAACGGACCCGGGCGCCCCTGAGACGCTCGAACCGGTCGAGCATCTGCTCCTGGAGGATCGCCTCCTCCTCGACGGCGGCGGTGCCGTCGACAGCACACCGGTCAGCCGCCTCCCGAATGAACCGGAGGGTCCCTTCGAGGCCGACCGGGAACCCGTCCAGGTACGGGGTCGAGAACCGCTGCTGCAGTTCCTCGCCGAACGCTGCAAGGGATGGCTCACGGAGAATGTTCAGGTCCGCCCTTCCGAGCAGGGCGATCTCGCCGGTGCTGATCCCCCGGACAAACCTGAGGTTCACCCCGATCTCTGCCCGGCCGAGCAGCCGTGTCACCTCGGCAGCGTTCTCGTCCACCGCGTACTCCAGGTTCTTCTCCCCGATCAGGTTCACGCAGGGTCCAGAGCCCTGCTCTGCTCTCCCCTCCCGGACCACCGGGGCGAGGCTGGCCAGGGCTGAGAGAGCATTATAAAACCCGGTCGAGAAGACCCCGCCGAGAAACCCCTGTGTCTGCACCGGCACCACCGGGACCGGCCAGTCCTGTCCGCAGACCGAGGCGATATCATCGCCGATGGCCGCGGTCACACAGGTGCCGAGGACCAGAACCGAGGCGTAACCGTCCCTGACGGCATCCCGGATCGCGGCGGTCAACTTCTCCTCGCCGCCGAAGATGATCTCATCCTCACCGATCCGGTCGGAATGGAGTGCAGGAAACGGTCCGCTCTTCTGGTCGAGCAGTGTCGCATAGATCAGAGAAAGGTTGTGGTGGGTGCAGCCGGCAGGGCCATGGATGATACTGATCCCGTCGGTGACCGCGGTCGTGACCGAGAGCGCCCCGGTCAGCGTGCACCCTTCATATCGATATGTATCTGAATGCGAGGTCTTCGAGTTCATTCAACTCTAAGGGTGTCGGGATCGTCAGTGCGGTGTTCGTCAGCACCACCTCTGCCAGTGTTCGGTACGTTGCAGCCTGGGCGGAGTCGGGGGCGTACTCGAGCACCGTCTGCTTGTTCACTTCGGCCAGCTGTACGATGCGGTCGCGGGGGATGTATGCGACCATTTTGCTGCCGATCCGCTCGGCGAACTCTCTGACCAGGTCCTCCTCGCGTTCGATATTCTTGGCATTGCAGATCACGCCCGCAAGCCGGCAGGTGCACTTCGGCCGCTGGGTGAGCCGATTGATCGCCTTGCAGATGTTGTTGGCCGCATACAGGGACATCAGCTCGCCTGAGGTGACCAGGTAGATCTCCTCGGCGTAGCCCTCCCGCATCGGCATCGCGAACCCGCCGCAGACCACATCCCCGAGGACATCGTAGACGACCACATCGGCCGAGAACGCCCCGAGCTGTTCGAGCACCTGGAAGGTCGCAATGATTCCGCGGCCGGCGCAGCCGATCCCCGGTTCAGGCCCCCCGGCTTCGACACAGCGTATGCCCCGGTACCCGGTGTACACCACATCGTCGGTGGTCAGAGTGTTCCCCCCGCGTTCCCGGATCAGGTCGAGCACGGTGGGTATCCAGGTACCATGCATCAGCATCCTGGTGCTGTCGTGCTTGGGGTCGCACCCGATCTGGAGGACGCCGAGTCCCTGCTCAGCGAGTGCTGCGGAGAGGTTAGCCGAGGTCGTGGACTTGCCGATACCGCCCTTGCCATACAGGGCTATCTGCTTCATTGCATACCGGTTGGTCTCCTGAAATATTCAATCTGCTGGTGTTAACCCAAAAAAAGTTGTGTTCTCCCTGTGAGGTCAGGCATGGATCATCGTCAGCATCATCTTGAATCTGGTGACGGCCTCGACGGCATGGGGCTTCTCCGCCGGCATGATGATCATCTCCCCGGCCTTCAGGGTGAACGGTTCGTCTTCGATCGTGATCAGGGCTTCCCCCTCCAGAATCGTCACGATCGCATCATAGGGGGCTGTATGCTCGGAGAGTCCCTCCCCTTGGTCGAATGCAAAGAGGGTGATCGTGCCGCTCTTCTTAAAGACCATCATCCGGCTGACGACCGACCCGGTCTGGTACCCGATCAAATCCACAGGTCTGAGAATCTGTCGCACGAGGTCCTCACGCTGCTCATCTGTCATGATCCACTCCTTGCTGCTCAACAGGGAAGAACCTTGCCCGGTCTGATGTCGGACCACACTAAAAAGAGGGGAGGACTACTCCTCTGTGTTCAGATAATCGTACAGGAACGCTGCGATCAGGGCCCCTGCGATCGGCCCGATGACGTAGATCGGGAAGTTCCCCCAGAAGTTCGAACCACCGAGGAGCATGTCGCCGAGGTACGGACCGAAGGTCCGTGCTGGATTTAAGGAGGCACCGGCTATGTTCCCGGTGGTCGTGATCATCCCGGCTACGGTCAGCCCTATGATCAACCCGGCGAACCCTTCAGGCGCCCGCTTGTCGACTGCGACCCCCATGATCGCCAGCATCAGCACGAACGTCCCGAGCAGTTCAGCAAGGATCGCCGCCCCCATCCCGATCCCCGGGAACGGGTTTGTGGCCCCGAGCCCGCCGATCGTGACAGCGTCCATCCCGGCCGTCGCCGCAAAGAGCAGGCTGCCGAGGGAGGCACCGACCAGCTGTGCGATGATGTAGGCGACCATATCCCCTGCCGGGAACCGCTTCGTCGCCCAGAGGGCGATCGAGACCGCCGGATTGAAGTGCGCCCCGGAGATCCGGCCAAACGCATAGATCCCAGCGGCGATCACGATTCCGAAGGCCAGCCCGATAGCGAGCCAGTCGCCCAGGCCACCGAGGGCCCCGATCCCGATGTTGAACTCGTTGGGTTTTGTCGCCCCGTGTGCGATCATCAGCGTGACCGCCGCCGCCCCTGCCCCGAAGTAGACCAGCAGGAGTGTCCCGACCATCTCGGCGACGGATCGTTTCATCAGTGAGGGCATGATCAGGCCTTCCGGTAGACGCTGACACACTCAGGGCAGAGCATCCGGGGGATCTTCTTTGGGAGTTTTTTTGCAGGGAACGGGTAGCCCCCCTCCCAGGTCTCGACCTCCTCCCTGACCACATGATCCATACAGACGCCCATCCCGCAGACGACGCAGGCTGCGACCGCATCAGAGTCATCTCCCTGCTGCGCACAGATGTAGCACTTCATCTCTAGACCGCCTCTTTCCACTGGCAGTACTGGTGCCTGAAATCCATCAGGGCTGCTGATGCGCAGTTCTTGCATCCCCGGACCGGGGCTGCCGGGTCCTCCTTGTGGAGCGCGATGATGTTGGTCATCATCGTGGCCGTCACCGGCTCACTGGTCAGCAGGCACGGGTAGTCGGCCAGCCGCATCAGGGCCGAGAACCGGACCGTGATCGCACAGGCCGGGTAGGCGTACCGCTGCGGGTTCATCAGCACCTCGTTCTCCCTGATCGGCGAGAGGTCCACCGGGAAGCCGCCCACCGTCGGGGCCAGCTCCTCTGTGGTGCAGCACTGTCCCCGCCGGGCCTTGTCCAGGTACTTCCAGCCGCGGTAGATCATGTCCATGAAGTCGCAGTTGTGCAGTTCGGCGGCTGCCCCTCTGGTCGGGTTCAACTGCACATAGTTGTGGTACCGCTTGGTCAGCAGGTCGACGACCATGATCGCGTTGAACCCGTCCAGTTCAAGGATGTACTCGGTGGCACAGGCGGAGGAGCCGGTGGCGAGGGAGAGCAGGTCGTACTCGCTCTTGAACTTCGGCAGCGCGGCGCGGAGGGACCGTTCCATCACTTCGGTGGCCGCCTCGATGGTGGCCATGATCACATCGTCCTTGCACATGTTGAAGGTGGACTGGGAGATGTGGTGGGCGATATCGCCGACGCAATAGGCCGGGATGGTCAGGATGTTCCCATAGTGGACACCATCGGCGACCGCGGCCATCACTGTCTTCTCCATCTTCTGCCGGTACCCGGCCATGTACTTTCTCTGGTCGAACGAGGTCATACCGACCGAGTCCATCAGCTTTGCCTGAGCCTCGACCGGTTCACGGTAGATCGACTGGAACATGGCGATCTCCTGCTGGACGGCATCCGACAGCGTCGCCCCCGCCTCGATGGCATGGGCGAAGACATCGCCGACGCCGTACGAGGTGTTCATCCCCCAGGACTTGGCAGCGAGGATCGCCTCCTTGTGGGCTTTGGGGATGTCGGTGGTCTTTAAGATCCGGTTCACCACGTTGCTGGTGGACCCCGGGACCAGGGCAAAGTCCACCACACAGGTCGGACCGTAGAACCCGCCGTACCGGCGTGTGGACTCGAGCCCCAGCAGTGCTTCGGATTTTCCGATCTGCGCGACGAACGTGTCGACGCTCTTCTTGAAAGTAGGGTCCTGTTCACAGAGGATCTCCAGCACCACCGGTGTCTGGTAGTGCTCGACGAACGGGTCGTCCTCAGGCCGGATGGTGTTTGTCAGCCCATCGAGTGTCGAGAAGTGGGCCTTCACAGAGCCGGTGTGGAGATCGATCACTGACTGCGCCTGCCCCTCAATCGCGGTCATCTTCTTCACCGCGTCCAGGTAGGCTTCGGCGTCCTTGAGCACAAATTGTGTTCCACGCTTCTTCTTCACGGTCTCGACATCGGCGCGCTGGGCAGCCATCGCCTCGTCGATCATCTTCTCGTACAGTGCTGTCATGGTATTACCTCATCTCTGCAGGATCGCTGGCATCATGATCCCGCGACATAGTGATCACGCTCCTCCTCTTTTAACCTTCTCTTCTGTTCCGGCTGTTGCTGCCCCGGATGCGACTGCCGCCTCCCTGACCGCAGCGGCGACGGCCCTGACCACCCCCCGGTTCAGGACCGAGGGGAGGATCCGATCCCGTGTGGGACGCCGGATCGTGGCGGCCAGGGCAGTGGCGGCGGCCAGTTTCATCTCGTCGGTGACCCTGATCGCTCGTGCATCCAGGGCACCCCGGAAGAAGCCGGGGAAGACGAGAACATTATTGATCTGGTTTGGAAAGTCACTCCTCCCGGTGCCGATCACGGCCGCCCCGGCCCGTGCCGCTTCGTCGGGCATGATCTCAGGGACCGGGTTGGCCATGGCGAAGACGATCGGATCCCTGTTCATCGACCTGACCATCTCCTCGGTCACCACCCCGGGCCCGGAGACCCCGATGCAGACGTCGGCCCCGTTCAGGGCGTCGGCGATCGATCCGGTCCGGCCGGCCCGGTTCGTCTCCTCGCCGATGATGAACTTGTACTTGTTGCTGTACAGTCCATGCCGGTTGCGGTGGATGATCCCCTCCCGATCACAGACCAGCAGTTCCCGGACCGGCCGACAGGCCCGGCTCTCATACCCGATGCACCGGAGGAGCCTGGTGATGGCGAACCCGGCCGCCCCTGCCCCGATGACGACGATCCGGAGATCTTCGAGTCTTTTCCCCGTTGCGGTGCAGGCGTTCATCAGGGCCGCCAGCACCACGATGGCGGTGGCGTGCTGATCGTCGTGCATCACCGGGATGCCGAGGTCCTGCAGTTCCTCCTCGATCTCAAAGCAGCGGGGGGCCGCGATGTCCTCCAGGTTGATCCCCCCAAAGACCGGGGCCAGGTTCCGGATCTGTCCGACGATGTCGGCGGACTGCTCGGCAAAGCAGATCGGAAAGGCGTCGATCCCGGCGAGCCGCTTGAAGAGGGCGGCCTTCCCCTCCATAACCGGTATGGCGGCGGTCCCGCCGATGTTGCCGAGGCCGAGCACGGCCGAACCGTCGGTGACGACCGCCACGGTGTTCCCCTTGATCGTATAGGTGTACGCCAGGGACGGGTCGCGTTCCAGTTCCCTGCAGACCGCGGCAACCCCCGGGGTGTAGGCACGCCCGATGTCCTTTCGGGTGTTGAGCGGTACCGTCGCCTGGACGGCGAGCTTGCCGTGGTGGGCCCGGTGCAGGGCGAGGGCCTCTGCGTAGACGTCCTTCCTCTCTTCTTCGTCGGTCATGTTTCTCCTGATACCTCGAGTGGGGGCTGAGAGTTAAAGGTTCGCTCTGCTCTGGCCGTCACAGCCAGGTCTGTTTCGGGAGGAGGGCTGCAACGAACGCGAGCACCGGTCCGATGATCACCCCTGCCCAGGCGACGAGGCCGACAACTCCGACCACGAGCATCAGCAGTCTGAACCGTCCAGGGGTTGAATCGCCGGCCTTCACCGAGGCTCTGACCGCGGCCGCTCCTGCACCGAGGGCGATCGCCGCCAGCACCAGCGGGACCACGATCAGGGGGCCGGCAGGGGCGAGTTGCAGGGCGATCCCGATCTGGAGAAGGGTGGCGACGCCGGAACCGAGAAAGAGGAGGCCAGCGATGAGGCCGATCCTGGCGGCCGGAATGATCCGCTCTCTTCTCTGCCGCATCGAAAAGAAGAGGAGGCCGATTGCGAGCACCGCCAGGTACGGCCCGCCGATCAGCAGGGGCGACTGTCCCTGCCAGAGCCGGATCCCGATCACGTCGACGGGCACCCGGACCCACTCGATTGGGGAGAACGACTCGAGGGTGCCGGCCGCGAGGGTGTACGGCCCGCCCTCGCCGGGGGTGTAGACGGCGATCACGTAGGTGCCGTCGGCCGGAGCCGTGGCCGAATAGTTCACCGTCCGGAACCCGGCGATCGGGGTGAACGGCTCAAAGTCGGCAACGGCTGGCCTGATCCCCGGGATCACCGCGGCATGGTCGCCGGCGGGCACCCCCACGGTCTTCGGCACAGTCCCCTGCTGCACGACCCCCGGGCCGGCGATCACCAGCCACGGGGCGAAGGTTCCCTCCACCGGGGTCGAGACCGAGAACCGGAGCGGGTCGCCTTTCTGCAGGTCGACCGTGTAGTAATGGGCCTCGCCGGCCTCGTGGAGGGTACTGTAGATTGCATAGGAGACGGCTGGGTCCTGGATCTTCACGGCCGTGGCCAGGGTGGTGTGGTCCCCCGGCAGAACCGGGACATGGGCGGCCGCCGGCAGGATCACCAGCAGCAGGATCAGCAGCACGTGCGCTGCCTGGAGAGCGTGGCGCATACTCGCTATCGGGACGGCGCATGTATTTAAACAGTGGGTTCTCCTGCGTTGATGCCCGGGAGTGTTAGAAATAGATAACATTATTATGGGTTGATGTTAGAAATAAATAACATTCAGGAGTAATACCATGAAACAGAGAAACCTCTACCGGCTGGTCGTCGGGGCACTGATGGTCATCAGCGGCCTCGCCTCGATGATACTGACTGCAGGTGAAGCGATCACCGGCTCCATGCTGCTCTTTGCAGGGTGTGCCTTCCTGGCCGTCGGGATCGTCCGGCACCGACAGTACGGCGATGACCTTGAATCTGACGAGCGGTCCAGGAAGATCGGGGCCTACGGTCTTTCGTATGCCTGGCTGACCGGCCTCTTCTTTATGTTCGCCCTCTTCTGGCTGGACTACCTGAACCTGCTCAGGCTGGGCACCCAGAGCGCTCTCGCCCTCTCGGTGGTCGTTCTTGCCCTGTCAGGCCGCCTGTACCAGGTGTACCTGTTCCGGAAGGGGGATATCGAATGATCGGCGTGCCGGCGACACGACATCGGAACCCCTTCTCTCTCCTCGCCGGCGGGCTCTTCCTGCTCTGTGGGGTCCTGGCCCTCGCCATGAGACGGGAGGATCTCGTCACCGGGGGCTTTCTGCTGCTGGTGGGTGTTGGCTCCCTCGCGGTAGGACTCGCTCGGCCGGGAACGTTCGGCGGAAGCCCCGAGTCCACCCTCTTTGGACTGTGGGCTGATGAACGGTCAAAGCAGATCGGTGCCCGCGGCCTCTCGTATGCCTGGTTGACCGGTCTCTTCTTTATGTTCGTCCTCTTCTGGCTGGACTACCTGAACCTGCTCAGACTCGGGACGCAGATCTCCCTGGCCCTGTCGATCGTGGTGCTGGTCCTCTCGGCCCGGCTCTATCAGATGTATCTGTGCCGGAGAGGAGACCGATGACCGCCCTGTTGGCATCTGGGGTGCAACCATGCAGACCAGAATAAAAGAGTATCGGGTGCGGGTCGGCCTGACCCAGGACGATCTGGCCAGAAGAGTCGGGGTGCGACGGGAGACGATCGTCTTCCTCGAGCAGGGAAAGTACAACCCCTCGCTCAAACTCGCCCATGACGTCGCCGTGGCCCTGCATGCCACGATCGACGACCTCTTCATCTTCGAGGAGAATGAATAAGCACGAGACCCCGGAGAGGGAGGTCATGCGGTCTCATGTACGAACCGGTACGTCCCTCTTGGCACCGTGATCGTGAACCGTGCCCCGCTCCCCGCATCGCCGGTCTCTCTGATAGTGATACCGCTGATCGACAGGATCTCGCGGACAAGGAAGAGTCCGAGCCCGGTATTCTCCCCGAATCCGCGGTCGAAGATCCGGTCCTTCACCTCTGCAGGGATGCCGGCCCCGTTGTCCTCCCACACAATCGCCAGATCCTCTCCCACCTGATGGACCGATACCGTGATCTCGGTCACCCGCTGGCCGTGCCTGATGGAGTTGTCGAGGAGATTGAAGAAGACTCGTTCGAACATCAGGTCTGCGAAGATCAGGACGTCCTGCAGATCGAGGATCAGGGTGACTTCTGGAGGCAGGTGCAGACGATGCAGGACGGCACTGAGCAACTGCCACTGCGGTTCGTGGGTGCCGAGATCCTGGTAGATCCGGGTGAATTCGATCTGGGACTGGATCGTCCTGGTTGCCGTCTCCATCCTTCTGAAGTACTCGTTCAGGGTGGGATCCGGAGATATCATCTCTGCGATCCCGAGGTATCCGAGGATGATGGTGACCATGTTGAGGATATCATGCCGGGTGATGCCGGAGAGCAGGGTGAGCTGCCGATTCGCCTGCCGCAGCCCCTCCTCTGCCCGTTTGCGCTCGGTGATGTCGGTGACCACGGCCAGAAATGCTGGCTCCCCCATGAATGTGATCCCCGTGGCATTGATGCTCCCGATCTTCTTCTCGCCCTCTTTAACCAGAAGCGCCGCTTCGTAGATCGGGATGGCCTCCCGCAGCATCCGTCTCTGGATATTGCCCTGTACCAGTTCCCTGCTTTCAGGGGCGATGAAGTCCAGGAGATGCCGGCCGATCAGGTCCTGCTGGGCCACGCCGGCCACCTCGGCTATGGCCCGGTTTGCGTACAGGATGATGCCGTCCCGGTGGACGATCAGGTACTCGGGCAGGTTATCCACAAGGTTTCGATAGCGTTCTTCACTTTTGCGGAGAGCGTCCTCCATCTTCTTCTGTTCGGTGATGTCCCGGATCACCCCGATGACTCTCTTCGGCCTTCCTGCCTCATCCCGGACAATCTCTGCGACAGAGGTGATGAACCGCTGAGGAGCGCCATCTGCAGGATCGATGGAGTATTCGAGATCATAGGGCGTACCCTCGGCGAGCAGGTCGACGAGTGCCTGGTGCACCCTCCTCCGTTCCGAAATACAGGCTTCGATCAGATCGATCGGCAGCTCGTCCGTCAAGGGGTGAAGTCCGAAGATCGTGAACGCCTCTTCAGATGCCCGGATCTTCCCGGTTGCCGGATCGAACTCCCAGCTACCGGTATGTCCGATCTCTTGGGCCCTCCGCAATCGGGCTTCATTCAATCGGAGAAGTTCTTCCGCCCGTTTCCGTTCGGAGATGTCCCTGATGAGCGCCCACATCCCTGATGGCCGGCCTGCTTCATCCCTGACCAGGAATGTGCGCAATTCTACCGGAAAGATTGTGCCGTCCTTCCGTTGGTACTCCTTCTCATAGGTATCCGAATGACCCCGGAGGAGGATCTGGTCGTTGATGATCTGTTGTTCATAGGCATGCCATTGCTTCGGGGTCAGGTCCCGGTAGGTCTGGGTGGATAACTCCTCCTCTGAGTATCCCAGCATCTCCCGGTAGGCCGAATTGAATTCCTGGATCCGACCGGTCATATCGACAACAACGTACGCATCCTGCATGCTCTCGTACAGTCTCCGATACCTGGACTCTGAGCGGCGCAGGGCTTCTTCAGCCTGCTTGTTCTCGGTGATGTCGGTGACGACCCCTTCGACGGCGATCAGACTGCCTTCCTTGTTTTTTATCGACGTATTCCGCTGGTTCATCCACCGGACTTCTCCGGATTTATGCACAATCTGGAACTCATAGGAGGGGGGGATGTCCCCTGCAAGGAGCCTCATCCACATCTGCCTGAAATAATCCTGCCATGCAGGATGAACGATCGATTGTTGCAACAGAGGATTCTGATAAAAATCTTCCGGGCTATATCCGAACAGGGTCCGGGATGCAGGGCTCACATACTCGTACCGACCATCCGGAACAGAAATGTGAAAGATCACGTCGAGAGAATTCTCAGCGAGCAGCCTGTACTGCTCTTCGCTCTTCCGGAGCGACTCTTCGGCTCTGCGCTCTTTGATGACATTCCAGAGGCCGTGCATCAGCAGCGAGAGTTCCCGTACATCCCGATCATCATACTCGGTCCGTTTATTGCCGACCCCGGCCACCATTACGATGTGGGCGCCATCGAAGACCGGAATGTTCATGTGCCGGGTGATGGGGACATGCCCTGTGGGGAATCCCCGTTTGAGTGGACTGGGGGCTGCATAGTCGTTGGTGATCACAGGACGGCGCTGCCGGATAGCCTCTCCCCACAACCCGGTCGACTCTACGGGGTATTCGAGAGGTTTTGTTGGGGTTTCACACTCCTTCATCGCCTCTGCTGACCAGGCGTGCATCGTCATCACCGTCTCATCGTCGTTGACAAAGGCGAGATATCCAACAGAGCTGGCGGTGATCACCACGGCCTTCTCTATGGCAAAGGTCATCAACTCCCGAAGTGGCGCCAGAGCCATCTGGTGGAAGGTCACGAGCGTTTCAAAGCGGATCTCGTCCTGTTTCAGTGCATCCCCGATACGCTTCCGTTCGACGGCGTTTTTGATCTTATGGGCCAGTTCGGCGAACTGCGATCGTGGGTCTCCCCCCTTCTGGATATACGAATCGGCCCCATTGTTGATCGCCTCGATGACCACCTCCTCCCTTCCCTTTCCGGTGAAGAGGATGAAGGGAAGATCCCCGAAGATCGCCCGGGTCTTCTTGAGAAAGACGATACCGTCCATCCCTGGCATCTGGTAATCGGCAACGACCGCATCGAACCTGGTCTCCTGCATCATGGTCAGGGCTTCTATCGCCGAGGTGATCGTGGCCAGGGTGAACTCTCCCTGCTGTTCGAGGATCAGTTTCGCTATCTCGAGGAGGGCCGGTTCGTCATCGACATAGAGGACACTGTACATCGGATGCACCCAGACATGGGTCGATGCACGCTGATGTTATATATTGATGGTCATGGGGAGTCCTGACCCTGCCGGGAGTCCCGGTCTTGAAAAATAAGGTTAAACGAAAATCGGGAGATGATCGGATCAGCAGGAAAACATCTCTCCCGGCCAGTTCTCACTCGCCTGGCCTTGGACAGGCGACACCCTTGTTGTCGCAGGGGATGCACCGCTCGAGTTTGTCATCGATCACACGATAGGCATTGGCCAGCACCGACGAATTGGAGATCAGCCCCGCGAGCAGCACCACCTCGAGGATCTCCTCCCGGCTCGCCCCCATCTTCAGAGCGGCCTGCATGTGGTATCCGGTGCAGTGGGTGCACTTCAGGGCCGCCCCGACAGCGAGACAGATCAGTTCGACATACTTCGGGTCCAGCGTACTCGTCTCCGCCACTGTCCCCTTATAGAGCAGGTGCGAGATGAGCACCTCCGGCCGTTCCGCCATCCGGCGAAAGATCAGCGGCACCTTCCCGTACTCCTGCTCGATGTCCTTCATCCAGTTCTCGCAGGTCTGCTCTGCGCCGTTGTCGGCGATCCCCTGCAACAGTTCTTCAAACGTCTCTTTTGCCATCTTTCACACCATACAGTTGGTCTCAGAGAACGGCAGGATCCTGACCATCATGTAGTCCCGCATCCGGGAGGGCTCGATCGTGGCGATCGAGCCGAGCGTGATCCCGTCCTCCAGCTCCAGTTCCCTCAGTCGGCTTGCAAACGTATCGTACGGGAGTTTCACCCTGAGTGCCGCGATCTGCACGGTGATCGGCGTCGGAGAGGTCACCTCTCTGATCTCGGGCACCTTCTCGTTGATGACGGCCATCAGCCGTGCCGGCGAGATCGAGAGCGGATCCTTCGCGATCTCTGCCCGCCGTTCGTCGAGCACCCGGGTGACCTCGGCGACGACCGTATCGAGCTTCCCCAGTTCATCGGCCTCCCTGGTCCTGTGCATGAACCGCCCGATATCTCCGACATAGCCGGCCACCGGCGGATCGGCGATCCGTTCCAGAGCCTCCCGGCTCGGTCTCCCGGTCAGGACGATCGGGACCTTGATGCCGCGCCTGAGAACCGGCAGTTTCTTCTTGATACAGTTCTCGAAGTTGCCGAGCAGGTAGACCGCGATGTCGTGTTCGTTGATCACGTCCCGCTCTTCGTCGTTCAGCATCGCGATCCGCTTGCCGAAGCCCCGGGCGAGGCCGATCATGTTGGACTTGGCCCCGAGCCTTCTCACATACTCGGCGATGTCGCAGGCAGGGTGGGGCAGATGATGGATCTCGAGGGACGGGGTCACGATGGCGATCTCGGTGCCGACCAGCGGAGATTCGGTCACCTCCCCCATCAGCGGTTTTCCGATCTGTCGGATCAGTTCGATGTCCTCCTTCGGGACGAGCGCCAGCAGCACCACCTCGGTCGCGATCAGGTGCTTCTGGATCACATATCCGCCCAGGTCCTCGATCAGATCGACGATCTCGTCGTGCCGGTAGACCCCGCCCTTGTAGGTGACCGGGACCAGGATCATGGGTGCTCCCCCATCCTGGCCCACTGTTCGTTGAGCAGGTCGTCGGCCGCAGCCAGGAGCGTGTTCTCGCTCGCCATGTACGAGAACCGATCGCCGCCGTACCGTTCTCTGCGCACCTTGAACCCCTCAGGGGCGATATTGGTCATTGCGTAGATCAGATCCTTAAAGAGCGTCTCGCTCGGGTCCTTGACGATCAAGTCCTGCAGGTTCGGGTCGACCGGCCGGTCGGCCGTGATCGTGATGTTGAACCGGTCTGGCTGGTCGACGGCCGGCTTTCCATACTTCTCCCAGAGGATGTCGAGCAAGGGAGCCAGGTAGGTCTCGTCTCCGATGGCGATCGTCGCGGTCTGCCCCTCGACCGTAACCGAGGAGAAGTCGCGGAGGTGCACCTCGGTCGGCAGTCTCCTGAGCACGCCGACCGCGATGAAGATCGGGATCTCCGGATCGATATAGATGCGCAGTTTCTCGATCACCCTGACCAGGTTGTGGTCGAGGAGCACGTCCGCGGCGATCTCCTTGTAGGCTGCGCCCCCGTCCGGTTCGGTCGACTCGACCTCGAAGTACTCAAGACCCGCCATTCTTTACGCTCCTTTCTCGATGAACCCGGAGGCGAGCAGTGCAGACCCGACGGCCCCGATGTACTGCGAATACTTCGGGACCAGCACCTCGGTCTGGAGCAGTTCGCCCATCGCATGGACCAGCCCCTCGATCAGGGAGGTGCCGCCGACCATGATCACCGGCTCTTTGATGTCCACCTCCTGCAGCTGCTGTTCATAGACCTGCTCGGCGACCGAGTGGCAGGCTGCAGCGGCCACATCCTCAGGCCGCGAGCCGGCGGCCAGGGCGTTCACCAGGCTCTGCGTCCCGAAGACGATACAGTAACTGTTCATCGGCACCTTCGCACCGAACCCTTTCATCGCCAGCGGCCCGAGTTCGGTGATATCCACACCGAGCCGTTTTGCCGTCATCTCCAGGAAACGACCGCTTGCGCCGGCACAGATCCCGCCCATCGTGAAGACACCCGGGATCCCGTCCTGGACCGTGATCGCCTTGTTGTCCATCCCCCCGATGTCGATCACCGTCGCAAACCCGTGCTGCCTGTCGGCCAGGTAGACGGCTCCTTTGGAGTTGACGGTCAGCTCCTCCTGGATCAGGTCGGCCTTGAAGGAGGCCCCGATCAGGAACCGCCCGTAGCCGGTACATCCGATCGCCTGGATATCGTCCATCTTGATCCCGGCCTCTTCGAGAGCCAGGGCGACCACGTCATCGGCACTCTTCTGCACCTCGGTCGTCGGCCTCCAACCAGTGCCGATGATCTCGTTGTCCTTCATGATTACAGCCTTGGTCGTGGCCGACCCGCTGTCCAGGCCGAGGGTGATCCCTTCCTGCCGCTCCCTCGCCAGCAGGGCCCGCCTCCGAGCGATGGTGGTCAGCGCCTCCATCCTGGTCAGCAGCGTCCCCGACGTGGTCCGCTCGGTGAACGAGTAACTGACCACCGGCAGGTGCGAGTTCTCATGGATATACCGCCTCAGTTCGTTCCTGACGATGGCGGCCTCGGCACAGCGGAAGCAGGTCGCAATGAAGACCGCGTCCGCCTCGACCTGCCCGTCGACCAGCGCCCTGGCCCTGGCGATGGCGAGTTTTAAGTCGGCGCTCCGGACATCGAGGCCGAACTCGGTGAACGACTTCTTGATGTCGGCGAGCTTGATGTCAGGGAAGAAGATCTCGGCATCCACAGCATGGGCGGCATCCTCGATCTCCTTCTGCACCCCTGAGTACTCGGCCCCGCACGAGAGCTGGGCGATCCTGACCGGCTGGCTCATGCCGATCCTCCTGGCAACGATTCGAGGAACTCCCTGACCGCCCTGACGAACTGGATCCCTTCGTCCTCGTTCTTCGGATACTTCAGTTCGAGCAGGGGCATCTTTCTCTTGTGAAGGAGGAACTTGATCAGTTCATCGGTTCGGGCGCAGCCCATGCACCCGAACGAAAAGTCAGCTTCATTGACGATGATTCCTGCATCGGCCTCGTCGATCATCGGGCCGTACAGCGACATCCGCCCCCGGACCCCGGAGGGGACCTCGACGGCTGCATACCGGAGCCCTTTTTTTGGTTCCTCGGGGGTGATCTGCAGCGGCGGGGACTCCACCCCTGCGGTCTGGATGCGTTCCCTGATGGCGAGGGCTGCGCCGAGCGGCTTGTGCCCCCACCGTGCGACCAGATCTGAAAGGATCAGGCTTGTTGCGGGGTAGATGAATACCTTGGCCATTCTAGGACTCCTGGTTGATGATATTTCGGAATGTATCGATATCGAGCGGCTCGTCATCAGAACCGGTCTTCTGTTCACTGTGCTTCTTCTGCTGGTCGGTGGCGGCCGGCTTTCTGTCATCCAGGGCGGCGATGCCCTTTGCGATGAACCGGACCAGCCTCATCTCGTTCTCATGGCCATAGTAACCCGGGCGTGCCCCGCCGAGGTTCGCCCTGCACCGGCGGTGATCACCTGGCGGGAACCCCCGGTCCTTGACGAAGATATGGGTCGGGTCGACGGTCCGGAGGACCGCGATCACCTTCTCGACCTCACCCTCATCCCCGGTGATCTGCAGCCCAAAGCAGGTCTCCTTGATCATCACGCCCTCGGAGATCTCATAGGCCCGCTGGGCCAGTTCTGCAGGAGTGGTGTCAGCGGATTCCACAAACACATACTTGGTAACGGACCCCGGATAGAGCGGAACATACTCTGTCATCGCCTCGCCTCCCGTATATAGACGATTTGCCCTTCTTTGAGAGCTTTGAGTTTATCGATGCCGATGACCGTGCCGATCAGGTTGGTCCCGTCGAACGGTTCGGAGGTCGGCCCGAACTCTGAATTTTCACTCAACCGTATACCGACCATTCCGGCCCCTTTCCGGGCATCGTTGGTCAGCCCAAGCGCTGCTGCCGGGGCACTCCCCACCGGGATGTTCTCCGGGTTGATCGAAACCCTGGTTGGGATCTTCGGCTTGAAGAGGTAGACATCCTCGAACATGAAGAAGAGCGGCAGGGTGCCGATGTCATGCCAGAAGAGGCCGGTCAGCCGCCGGAAGATGGCGGTCGAGGTCGGGGCGTGCTGGTCGTCGAGGACCAGGTCGATCACCTGCGAGAGTGCGACCGTCTGAAACGCGACCTCTCCGGCAGCCAGCACCTCGAGGGTGGTCGGTGGGGTCTGGGCGATCACCACCCGGTCGGGCTCTTCACTGTCGGCGGTCACCTTCAGACCGCGAGCCCTGCCACTGCTGATCGCCTCTGTCAGCGATCTGCCGAGCATGTCGAACCGCGGGGGCGTCACCTGGATCGCCACCCGCTCCCCGGCCTTTGCGAGTTTGACCAGTTCGATGCCGTGGGTGACCTGCCCGACGACCGAATGGCTGGCGATCCCGGGCACGTCCTCCTTGTAGATGTAGATGCAGCCGGAACCGCTTCCCCTGGTCCGGACGGTGACCGTCCCTTCCCGCCTTCCCTTCGTATGTTCAGAAGTAACCTGGGTGCCGGCCATCCGCTCGTCCCTGATGTGGGTGGAGGCCACCCGGTCAGCAGTCAGGTATCCGTCGTCCAGGGCCAGCAGCAGATGCTCGACCGAGGTTGCGGTCTGGGTGCTGATCCCGTCGGGGTCATACCCCTCGGCAGTCACCTCGATGTGGGTGATGATGGCCATCCCGTCCTCGAGAAGGAGGGCGGGGTCATGGGTCGTGAACGATCGGCTCGTATCGGCCCAGGAGAGGATCGGGCTGATCCCCTCGATATGGTCTCCGGTGGTCCACCGGTCCAGCACCCCCCTGCCGCTGACGACCCTGCCAATCACACCGCCGCCTGCCGCTGCCCCGTGGTCTGCGGTGTGCCGGGTCCTGGAGAAGACCAGGTGGGACTGTGCAGGGTTATAGCCCACGCAGCCGAGGATCAGGTCTCCCCGCTCGTACAGGTGTGGCCGCCTCTCTGGCGCCAATTCTGAAACAAACGGTCCGAAAGCCGCACTGTTCCGGTCGGCATAGTGGAGGGGGAGGATTCCTATGGCCAGGAACCGGGTGGGATCGGCCAGCATCTCGGCGACGATCTCGCCACTGGTCGTCCTGACCTGCAGGTTTTTGGTGGTCTCCTGTGCAAGCGTGCCCGGGCGTATCACACCGACAACGGTGGATATGTCATGGTCTGGGAGCAGATCGCCGAGTTTCGTCGTCCCGGTGATCTCTGTCCTGACTCCGTCCAGAAGGATCGATCCCATACGTTCCTCTTTCACTGGCCGGACTGGCCTCCAGTCTGGCTGCCCGGCTGGCTCATCACCTGGCGTTCGTCTTCGGTCAGGTGTGCCAGCACCGCACTGGTCTCCCCGATCTCGATGATCTTGCCGCCCCGCATCAGGGCGATTCTGTCGCAAATATCCCTGACAAAGTCCATGTCGTGGGAGACGATGACGAAGGTCTCATCGATCCCCTCGCGGGCATGTAAGATCGAGTGTTTGACATCGAGTTTTGTGATCGGGTCGATCGTTCCGGTCGGTTCGTCCAGGATCACGAGGGACGGTTCGCGGATCAGCACCTGTGCAAGGGCGACGCGGTGCCGTTCTCCCTCGCTGAGGTGACCGGGTAGCCGGTCGAGGATCTCCTTACTCTTGGCCTCAGTGAACCCTGCCATCTTGAGGGTCACGACCGCTTTGCGCATCGCCAGTTCTTTCGGGAACTCCAGGCCGATCGCATCGGTCAGGTTGTCGAGGACGGTCCGGTGCGGGAAGAGGTCGTACTCCTGATGGAGGAGTCCGATGTAACTCTTCGCCCTGCCGCGGAACTCGATCCCCGGCTTGGTCATATCGATCCATTCGTCCCCGACCTTCATATTCATCTCCCCGGCGGTCGGCTCGATCACCCCGGCGATGATCCTTGAAAGGGTGGTCTTGCCGGCCCCGCTCTTGCCGATGATCCCGAAGATCTCGCCGCGTGATACATCGAACGAGACCCCGTTGACGGCCCGGACCACCCCGCGGTCCACCGAGATGTACCGCTTCTCGACATCACGGGCCGTCAGGATCTTCTCCCCGATCGTCACCTGTTCGAACTGCTCCACATCAGAGTAGTCCTTCATGAAGGTGTTGATCACCTCTTTGGGCGTTCCGATGACAGAGATCTTTCCATCAGCGAGGAGGATCGCCCGGTCTGCGACGTCCTCGATCACCGACGAGAAGTGGGAGGTGACGATCATCCCCATCTCGCCCGACTCGGCCGAGGCCTTCAGCATCGCATGGACGACCCCGGCGGTCTCCGGGTCCAGCGTCCCGGTCGGCTCGTCGGCCAGCAGCAGGTACGGTTCCCTGGCCAGCTGACGGGCCAGCACCACCCGCTGCTTCTCGCCACCCGAGAGGTCCCGGGCGATGTGCATCATCCGGTGCGAGAGCCGGACCTCGTCGAGCAGGTCGGCTGCACGGCCGACCGCCTTCTCGGAGGGATAGTCGATGTCGTCGAGGGCATGGAGGACGTTCTCGATCACACGGTCATTGCCGTACAGGGCAAAGGAACGCTGGAACATGATCGCCGTCCGGCTCATGATCCGACGTTTGAGGGCCTCGTTCTCCGGGGCCCAGAGGTCGACGTCCTGTGCCTGCATGATGTCCCCGCAGTGCGGACAGGCAGAGCCGGCTCTGGACGGGACGTCGACATAGTCGCAGTGGTCACATCGGGCGATATGATAGATGATAGAACCGCTCGTCGGGGGCTGATCGACGCCCCGGATCAGATGCATCAGCACTGTCTTACCGGCACCGCTGCGACCGATAATCCCAACTATCTCTGCCTCTGCGAGAGAGAAACTGATGTTGTCCAAGACACGTTTCCCTTCAAAATCCATGCAGAGGTCCTGAATCGTGATCAATGGGGTCATGCACTACGTCCTTGTATCTAGTTGAGCAGTCAGATCATATTACCTTTTATATTGTCCGGACCGGATCTGCAGGCGCTGTACAATCGGCACCACCTCGCGGACCTCGGCGATCACCTGGTCGGCGGCTTCATACAGCCGCTTCGGCCGTTCGCCCGGCTGTTGCCCGGTCAGCACCGCATAGTCCGCCTTCTTCATCGCTGCGATGTCGTTGATCCCGTCGCCGACCATCACCACGGTGTCGTACTCCTGTTTCAGGTCTTCGACGATCCTGGCCTTGACTGAGGGGGTCGCGACCCCGTAGACCCGGTCCCTGGGGATGCCGAGGTAGTCGGCCATCCGTTCGAGCTTGGTCACCCGGTCGCCTGAGGCGATATAGGTCGGTACCCCCATCTGGTGGAGCATCGTGATCGTCTCCTTCGCCCCGGAGAACGGCCGGCCACCGACAGTCAGGGTGAACTCGATCCCGGGTAATCCCATATTGATGATCACTCCGCTGTTGATCGTCAGCACCGACTCCTTTCTGCAGCAGTTCCAGACGTCCCGAATGCACTCGCTCAGGTCCCGGATTCTGGCATGAGTGTCGGAATAGAGCACCTCTCCGACCTCATCCGCGGTCAGCACCTTTCTGGTGCAGCTGATCCCGAACCCGATCTGGTGCTCGACCAGGTACGCTGAGACGAGCATCGACTGGTCTGCGTCGATCACCTCCTTAGAGTGGATGTTCAGGGCGATCAGCACCCGTTCATCGGAGGAGAAGGTCAGGTTCGTCGTCTCCACATGGGGGATCACCTCCCCGGTGGTCACATCCTTTGCAGTCCTGTAGGTCCGGAGCAGTGTGCCGGCACTGTCAAATACCACGGCGATCGACATCACATCACCTCATTCGTTCAATCAAAGACCAGATATTTATCTGGTGCATACTGATCTCACTGGCAGGGATATAAGATGCTGGTTTCTACTGCAGAACAGATCAGGCAGATGGAGATCCGGGGTGCAGGCCGGATCGCTCGTGCTGCTGCCGGGGCGCTCGCCGATCATGTGGCAACGGTACAGACTACTGAGCTGGATGTTTTCGTCGCCGAAATGGAGCGGGCCGCCGACCTGCTCGTCTCCACCCGGCCGACGGCGGTCTCGCTGCCGAACGCGGTGCACATGGTGATGGCCGGCGTCCGGGCTGCACAGACCCTCGAGGAGGCACGGTTGGGGATCATCACCGCGGCTACCGGGTTCATCGCCTCCTCTGAGCAGGCTGTGCAGCAGATCGCGGCGATCGGGGCCCGACATATCCGGGACGGGGACGTGGTGATGACCCACTGCAACTCAGAGGCCGCCCTGGCCTGTATCCTGGCGGCCCACCAGCAGGGGAAGGAGATCGAGGTGTACGCCACCGAGGTCAGGCCGAGAAACCAGGGGCTGCTCACGATCAGGACGCTGAACGATGCCGGGATCAGGACCAGTTATATTGTTGACTCTGCGATCCGTTCGTTCATCAACGAGGTGGACCTGGTCGTGGTGGGGGCCGATGCCATCTCGGTCAATGGGGCGGTCGTCAACAAAATCGGGACCGCCCAGATGGCCCTGGCGGCTCATGAGGCGCGCGTGAACCTGGTGGTAGCCGCAGAGACCTACAAGTTCGCACCGCTGACGATCCTCGGGAACCTGATCGAGATCGAGGAGCGGCCGGCGGAGGAGGTGCTGGCCGCCTCGATCGCCTCGACCCTCCCGTATGTCAGGGTCCGAAACCCGGCCTTCGATGTGACCCCTGCCGATTATGTGGACCTGATCATCACCGAGGAGGGGGCGATCCCGCCTGAGATGGCCTACATCATCATCAGGGACCACCTCGGCTGGTCGATCGAGCAGTTCGACCGCCCTGCGCATAGGACGGATCAGAAAGAATAATACCCGTTCCCGATAAAGAAGCCGCAACAGGAGATCTGAGGGTATGTCTGACGTTACTGCAATCTACTACTTCCGCCCCCGTGCCGATACCTCGCCAGAGCAGGCCGCCCAGGCGATCTGCGAGGAGGAGACGACCGGAACCTGGACCGATATATCGACCACCACCGAGTACGTCCGTAAACTGGACGGGACGGTCGAGAGCGTGGAGCCCCGAGGTGCCGGGTACCTGACCCGGATCACCTATCCGACTGAGATATTCGAGCCGGGGAATGTCCCGCAGTACCTCTCCGTGGTGGCGGGGAACCTCTTCGGCCTCGGCCGGCTCGAGGCGGTCAGGCTGCTCGACGTTGAATTCCCGGAGGAGCTGGTCGTCTTCTCAGGGCCGAAGTTCGGGATCGAGGGGGTGCGCCGGCTGGTTGGTTCACAGGGCCGGCCGCATGTCGGCACGATCATCAAGCCCAAGGTGGGGCTGAACCCGACCGATACGGCCGAGGTGGCCTACCAGGCCGCCATCGGGGGCGTGGACCTGATCAAGGACGACGAGACCCTGACCGACCAGCGGTTTTGCCCGCTCTTCGAGCGGCTCCCTGCAGTGATGGCCAGGCTCGATGAGGCGAAGGTTGAGACCGGCCGGAATGTGCTCTATGCGGTGAACGTCACCACCAGGGCCGATAAGATCCTGGAACGGGCCGAAGAGGCGGTCGAGCTCGGTGCCAATATGCTGATGGTCGATGTGATCAGTGCCGGGTTCAGTGCAGTACAGGCCCTCGCCGAGGATCCATCGATCAATGTCCCGATCCATGTCCACCGGACCATGCACGCCGCGATGACCCGAAACCCCGAGCACGGGATCGCGATGCGGACCTTTGCGAAACTGGTCCGGATGCTCGGCGGGGACCAGCTCCACACCGGGTCGGTCTCCGGGAAGATGAGCCACGACGCAGAGGAACTGCTCGGGGACAACCGGGCCCTCACCGACCGGTGCTACGGGCTGAAGTCCATGTTCCCGGTCTCGAGCGGCGGCCTCCACCCTGGTAAGGTCGAGACCGAACTCCGGGTTCTCGGCACCGACCTGATCCTGCAGGCCGGCGGCGGGATCCACGGCCATCCAGACGGGACCGCGGCCGGGGCACGGGCAATGCGCCAGGCCGTCGATGCGTTCATGGAGGGGATCCCAACGGTTGAGTATGCGAAGGATCATTACGAACTGGATCGGGCTCTTAAAAAGTGGGGAACCTCGTAATAGTACACCAGTATGGTACACACAGCGATCTCAATCCCTTTTTGTAAACTGCAAGGCAACGGCAACGACTTCCTGCTGATCGACGAGATGAAGGGCACCCTGATCCCCGACGAGATGAAGGGCGAGTTTGCGGAGCTGTACTGCGACCGCCGGTTCGGAGTCGGTGCTGATGGAGTCCTCTTCCTCTCTACGGGCACAGAGGGCGATCTGCGGATGCGCATCTTCCAGCCGGACCGGAGCGAAGCCGAGATGTGCGGCAATGGGATCCGGTGCTTTGCCCGGTATGCGTTCGACCAGGGCTACTTCACAGAGACCTGCAGCATTGAGACCCTTGCCGGTTTGCTCCCGGTCCACGTCGCCACCGATAATGACGGCACGTTCATGGCGCAGATCCAGATGCCCGACCCGGCCTTCGACTGTCCTGGGATCCCGGCCACCGGTGAAGGCGTCTACCAGCAGACGATCGCAGGGCTGACCGTCCATGCAGTCAACACCGGTGTCCCGCATGCCGTTGTGATCGTCGACGATCTCGCAGCGGTGGATATCCGGGGGGTCGCCCCCCAGATCCGGCACCACCCCTCCTTCTTGAAGGGGGCGAATGTGAACTTTGTCCAGGTGACGGGTAAGGACGCGATCAGTGTCCGGACCTTTGAACGCGGTGTCGAGGACGAGACCCTCTGCTGCGGGACCGGTGCCACCGCCTCGGCCGCCGTCGCCCACCACCTCGGCCTCGTCGGGGACCATGTCGCGGTCGAGACCGCCGGCGGGCCGCTCCGGATCACGCTCGGCAAAGAGACCCTGATGGAAGGACCTGCGGTGACAGTCTTTGTCGGGGAGATCCCCTTCTGAACTATAGTGTTGAACGCAACATCCGTGACCAATCGTAGACTCAAAAGAGTCGGAGATTGGTCTATCTTGGATTATGTGCGTTTAAAAACCCTCGAAGAATCTTTCAGATTCTTCTCGTATCCGCTTCCCCCTGACGGGTGAACCGGATATTCGCAGAGTCCTCCGGACTCTTCTCACTTCCGGTTCCCCTTACCGGTGAACCAGAATTTGAGAAGACCTGGCATGTATCAACAGTCAGGTTTTCGAATCTATTTTCTGGTATTCTTTTATAAAAAAAACGATCAGGGGAGGTCGACGGTGCTGATCCCGTCCTGGGTGATGATGAAGTCGAGGACCGCCCCCTCCTCCCTGGAACGGTGCTTGATCAGCCGTGCCCGCCGGCGTCTGTCGGTCTTCTCGACCTGCACGATCACCTTGGAGATATGTTCGAGGGCGTTGCCACCGAGGCCGCTGACCCGGTTCGTTCCCGGGTCTGTATAGATCTGATTGGTGATGATCACCGGGAGGTCGTACTTGCGGGAGAGGCCGAGCAGACAGACCATCTGCCGGGTCAGCGCCCGCAGGGCTTCCTGCCCCCGTTCCAGGTCGGTCCTGTACAGGGCTGTCGCCGAGTCCATCACGATCAGGCCGCCTTCCTGAGACGTGAGCACCTGCTCGGCGTTCCCGATCATCAGCCCCTGCTCCTCGAAGTCGAGGGGTTCGAAGAGGAAGAGGTTCTCGACGAGGGCATCGGTCTCATCCCCGGCGATCTGACGGAACCGCTCGGTCGAGAATCCCTCGGTATCGATGTATACGACCTTTTTTCCTGATCTGAGGCATGATACTGCGGCCATCTGGCAGAGCGTGCTCTTTCCGCCGGCGGGCTCCCCAAAGAACTGGGTGATGATCCGCGGCTCGTACCCCCCGCCGAGTAACCGGTCGAGGTCGCTGTTTCCACTGTTCAGTTTATACTCCATCGTCGCTCCGCCTGACCGCTCGCCAGGCCTCCTCCTCGACCTGCCTGGCGACGATCCGCACCGGCACTCCGAGGTGGTCCGCCCAGGCTGCCACCTGATCAAACTCTGCCTTCACACTATATACCTTCCCCGCAATCCTGCCGACCTTCACATCGATCGCCCGCTCTTCCCCGTGGATCCAGGTGCTGATCGGTTCGATCGTCCGCTCTGCAACGAACCGGTGGACCAGCGGCGAGCACCGGACCCCGAGCGTTCCGAGTTCCTCGGCGAGCAGGCGGGCTAAGGCACTGCTCTTATCCGGACTGCAGACCACCCTGACCAGGTACCCGGCCCGCCCCTTCTTCATCAGCAGCGGGGCGGCTGAGGCGTCGCGTGCACCGGCACCGATCAGGTTCTGAAGGGTCTGGGCCAGCACCTCCCCGGTCACATCGTCGACATTCGTCTCGAGCAGGTCGACCGTGTCCCCCGGGGCGGCCTCCTCGGTCTCGACGAGCATCGCCCTGAGCACGTTCGGGGTCTCCTTCGGGTTCCGGGTCCCTGCCCCGTAGCCGATCCGTTCGACCCGGAACGACGGCACCTGCTGCCGGGAGATGGTCTGGAACGCTGCGAGCAGGGCGGCTCCGGTCGGGGTGCAGGTCTCCCCCTCCTCGCCGCTGAACCTGGCCAGGAGTCCGCCCTCCCTGATCAGGGCCAGGGTCGCCGGGGCCGGCAGGGGATACCTCCCATGTGCCCCTTCGACCGTGCCGGTTCCGAGCAGCACCGGGAGAACCACAACACCGTCGGGGTTGAGGGAGTGCAGGGCTGTGCAGGCACCGATCACATCAGCGATCGCATCGTCGGCCCCGACCTCGTGGAAGTGGGCATGGTCCCCGTGGATCTCCGACTCGGCGGCATGGATCCGGTGGTACACCCCTTCGGCCATCCGGATCGCCTCATCCGGTGCGTCGGCTGTTCTGACGATTGCAAGCACCTCCCCAAGCGTCCGCGGAGCCGGGCCGGCATGGGTGACCACGTGGACGGCCCTGATCCCGGCCCGGTCCACGATCGAGATGGTCGGTTCCCCGACTACCGACCGCATCGCCTGCATGACCAGGGCCTGGTCTGCCCCACAGTCCAGCAGCGCCCCGGTCACCATATCCCCTGCTGCGCCGTGCAGAGGGTCAAAGAAGAGTACCCGCATATCTGAACAGTACTTATAAATCCAACAATATATGATGGTTAAGGTGATGCCGGAAATATATCTGAAGGTGGACAGTGCCTATCCCGAGGACCAGGGAGGCGGAAAGGCACGTCTGGACCCGGAGACGATGCTCCAGCTCCGTGTCTCGCCAGGGGACATCGTGATGATCGAGGGGAGGCGTAAGACCGTCGCCAAGGTCTGGCGTGCTCTCGTCACCGACTGGAACCAGGGAAAGGTCAGGATCGACAACCTGACCCGTGCCAATGCCGGTGTGAGCATCGGGGACCGGGTCAGGATTACCTCCATCACCGAGGAGATCGAGGCGAAAAGGGTCGTACTGGCCCCACCTGAGGATCTTCCGCACAATATTCCGATCAACTATGATCATGCGATCAACGGGCTGATCGACTTTCCGATGATGCAGAACGACTCGGTTCCGATCAGGCAGGGGTTCCCGTTCATGCAGCCGCAGATCATCGCCTTCAAGGCGGTCGTCGTCGAGCCGGAGGAGGCGGTGATCATCACCCGGAACACCGAGATCGAGTTCTCCGAGAAGCCGGCCGCCGGGTTTGAAGGGTTGAAACGGATCTCGTACGAGGACATCGGCGGGCTCAGTTATGAACTGCAGCGGGTCCGCGAGACGATCGAGCTGCCGATGCGCCACCCGGAACTCTTCCGAAAGCTCGGGATCGAGCCGCCGAAGGGTGTGCTGCTGTACGGCCCGCCCGGCACCGGCAAGACACTGATAGCCAAGGCGGTGGCCAGCGAGAGCGGTGCCCACTTCATCGCGATCGCCGGGCCTGAGGTGATCTCCAAGTACTACGGTGAGAGCGAGCAGCGGCTCCGCGAGGTCTTTGAGGAGGCCCGCGAGAACGCCCCGGCGATCATCTTCATCGACGAGCTCGACTCGATCGCACCCAGGCGTGAGGATGTGACCGGCGAGGTGGAACGGCGGGTCGTGGCCCAGCTGCTGACGATGATGGACGGGCTCGAGGAGCGGGGCGAGGTTGTGGTGATCGGAGCCACGAACCGGGTCGATGCGATCGATCCTGCCCTTCGCCGTCCTGGCCGGTTCGACCGGGAGATCGAGATCGGGGTGCCCGGTGAAGCGGATCGGGCCGAAATCATGAAGATCCATACCCGGGGGATGCCGCTCGCCCCTGATGTGAACGTCGACGATCTGGCCCAGCAGACCTTCGGGTTCGTCGGCGCCGACCTGGCCGCCCTGGCCCGTGAGGCAGCGATTCGGGCACTCCGGCGGTACCTGCCTGATATCGACCTGGAGGTCGACGAGATCCCTGAGGACGTGCTCGACCGGCTCGAGGTCCAGAGCCGGGACTTCCGGGCGGCCCACCGGGATGTCGGCCCGAGTGCAATGCGGGAGGTGATGCTTGAGGTCTCGCACGTGACCTGGGCGGACGTCGGTGGTCTCGATGCGGCCAAGCAGGAGGTCAGGGAGGCGGTCGAGTATCCGCTGACAGACCGTGCCCGGTTCGAGATGCTCGGGATCGAGCCGCCGAAGGGTGTGCTGTTGTACGGCCCGCCCGGCACCGGCAAGACGCTGATCGCGAAGGCCGCGGCCCATGAGAGCGGGGCCAACTTCATCCCGGTCCGCGGGCCGCAACTCCTCTCCAAGTGGGTCGGCGAGAGCGAGCGGGCCGTCCGGGAGGTCTTTAAGAAGGCCCGGCAGGTCGCCCCGTCGCTGATCTTCTTCGACGAGATGGACGCACTCGCCCCCACGAGGGGAGGCGGATCCGACTCGCATGTGATCGAGAGCGTCTTAAACCAGATCCTGACCGAGATGGATGGGCTGCAGGAACTCAAGGACGTGGCTGTGATGGGGGCCACGAACCGGCCCGACATCGTCGACCCGGCCCTCCTCCGGCCCGGCCGGTTCGATCGGCTCGTTTATATCGGGGAGCCCCGTCCGGATGATCGGAAGATGATCCTCGGGATCCACACCCGGCTGATGCCTATCGAAGGATCCCTGATGGAGGACCTCATGGTCGATATCGAGGGGATCGGCGAGCAGGAGATCGAGGCCGCCGTGAACCGCCTCGGCAGGGACAAAACCTTCACTCTGGAGGAAGCGAAGGCCGTCTTCGCCGGCCTCCCGAGGGACAATAAAGAGAACCTCTCCCGGGTCGACCTCCGGCGGCGGCTGGTCGAGCATCTGGTCTCCCGCCGGCTGGTCCTGCAGGACCCTGCCCGGGACGAGTTGATGGCCACCCTCTCGGCGCAGACCGAGGGGTTCGTCGGCTCTGACCTCGAGGCCCTCTGCAGGGAGGCAGGGATGTTTGCCCTCCGGGACGGGGCCTCTGTCCTGTCTCCCCGCCACTTCACCGCAGCGGCGGCGAAGGTGCATGCGACGATGAACCAGCGGGTCCGGGACTACTACCAGAAGATCCAGCAGTTCTTCAAGGGTGGCCTCCCGCAGGAAGTCCAGCCCCCTGAGTATCAGTAGGCCCTGGACACCTCCCCCTTTTTTCTGGTGATCCCATCGAACTGACGTTCTTCTTTCTCGCCGCCCTGCTGCTGACCGGCCTGCTGGTCGGGACAGCCTCCGGTCTCTTTGGGGTCGGCGGCGGTTTCATCCTGGTCCCGGTCCAGTACTGGCTGTTGACCGCGAGCGGCCTCTCCGCCGACCTCGCGATCAGGATCTCGTTTGCAACCAGCCTGGCTGTGATCCTTCCGACTGCCATCAGCGGCACCTATGCCCACCACTGCCGGCAGTGCATCCACTGGGACGCCGTCGCCTGGATGGGAGTCACGGCCGCCGTTGTCTCGTACGGTGGAGCCCTGCTGGCCACCCACCTCCCTGCCCGGCCGCTGGAGGTTATCTTTGCGGTGGTGCTGATCCTTGGGGCAGTCCGGATGTACTTCTCTGCCCTCCCCTCCTGCGAAACGGCAACAATCGTCCACAGTCGGCGCACCTACCTGCTCTGGGGAATCCCAGTCGGGTTCATATCCGGGCTGCTCGGGATCGGGGGCGGGATCCTGATGGTCCCCTTGATGGTCGTGATCTTAAAGTTCCCGATCCGTCATGCCGTCGGCACCTCCACCCCGATCATCCTCTTCACCTCTGCGGGGGGACTTCTCTCGTACATCATCAACGGCCTCGGAGTGGTCGGCCTCCCCCCGTACTCGCTCGGGTACGTGAACCTGATCAACGCCCTGGTTCTGGCCGCGGCGACGATCCCGATGGCCCAGGTCGGGGCCCTGCTGGCCCACAGGATCTCGGGCATCCAGCTCCGGGCCGCGATGGTCCTTGTGATGTGCTTCTTTGGACTGAAGATGCTCGGCGTCTTCTCCTGGCTCGGCCTCCCGCTCTGATCGGAATCATTAGGTATCAGCAGGTGGTAGGGAGGTTATGTTCGCTTCATCCCGATTGAAGACCCTGCTGACCCTGGCAGGGTTCATCCTCCTCCCACTGCTGGCGGGTGGGATCGGTGCCATCTTCACCACATCAGCGATCCCGACCTGGTATGCCACGCTCGTCAGACCCTGGTTCGCCCCGCCGAACTGGCTCTTCGGGCCGGCCTGGACGGTGCTGTACATCCTGATGGGGGTCGCTTCGTTCCTGATCTATCAGAAGCGGGAGACGGATCCCCGTGCCGACGGTGCCCTGAAGGTCTACGGCCTTCAACTGGTTCTCAACCTCCTCTGGTCGGTGATCTTCTTCGGCTTCCGATCCATCCTCGGCGGGTTCATCGAGATCCTGCTGCTCTGGGTGCTGATCGTCGTCACCACCAGGCAGTTCTACAGGATCTCCCCTGCAGCAGGTCTGCTGATGATCCCGTACCTCGTCTGGGTCACCTTCGCATCGATCCTGACCTTCGGCATCCTGCAGTTGAACGTCCCGTTTCCGTACACAGGCATGACTAAATAGCGCCTTTGACATAAATATACATCAACTGACCACAATGGTGGTCTTCCTGGTCTGATCTATGCCCAATGTCACCACGCTCTTCGATGCCGCCAGTGTGCCCGAGGCGAAGGTAGCGATCCACTGCCCGTCCCGGGGAACCTCGTACACCTACAGGGAGGTCCGGGGGCAGATGAACCGGCTCGCCCAGGGGCTCCTCGCCGTCGGGGTCCGGCGGGGGGACCGGGTCTGCATCTATCTCGAGTCGTCCCCGGAGTACCTCTTCAGTTACTTTGCGATCTGGCGGATCGGGGCGGTGGCCGTCCCGACCAACAGGGTCTACCGGGGTGAGGAACTGCTCCATGCGATCACCAACGCCGGGGCGGTGGCCGTCATCACCGACCCGGACGGGGCCGCGGTCGTCTCCTCGGTCCGTGACCAGGCCGGCTGCCTGCACCAGGTGATCTGCACCGAGGAGGGTGTCGCCGGGACGATCCCCTGGCAGGAGTTCGCCGGCTACCCGGCGGCGATGCGGGCCGTGGACTGCTCGTTCGACCATCTCTGCCAGTTGCAGTACACCTCCGGGACGACCGGTTCGCCCAAAGGGGCGATGCTGACCCATGGCAACTGGATGTCGGCCCTGGACGCCGAGCGCGAGGCCCTGGGGCTGACCCCTGACGATGTCTACCTCGGGATCTACCCGATGGGACATGTCGGCATCTCCTGGGGGCTTGCAGCGCTGCGGGCCGGCGGCACCTTTGTGATCATGGAGCGGTTCCACCTCGACCGGTACCTGGCCCTGATCGAACGTTACCAGGTGACGGTGCTGGCCGGGATGCCGCCGGTGATCCATGCACTGGTCCACAGTCCAGAAGAGATCGAGGCGGCCCTCTCGTCGGTGAAGGTGATAATCAGCGGCGGCGGCTCGCTCCTCCCCTCGGTCTGGGAGGCCTTCGACCGCAGGTTCCATATCCCGGTGGCCAACTCCTATGGCCTCTCGGAGACGATCGTGATCGGCTCCGGGACGACGACCCTTCCGAACTACCCGTTCCTGACCCGGGGGTTTCGATCGGTCGGGGTTCCGGTCGGCTACACCGAGGTGAAGATCGTCTCCCCTGACGATCCAGACGAGGAACTCCCGCCTGACACCCCCGGCGAGATCGCGCTCCGCGGTCCGTCGGTGGCGCAGGGCTACTGGCAGATGCCGGAGGCGACGGCCGCGGTCTTTCTGCTCGGGGGCTGGTTCCTGACCGGGGATATCGGGTACCTGGATTCAGAAGGTATCCTCTTCATCACCGACCGCAAGAAGGACATGATCATCATGTCCGGGTGGAAAGTCTACCCGACCGAGGTGGAGAACGTGCTGGTCCAGCATCCAAAGATCGCGGACGTGGCGGTCTTCGGCTCGCCTGACGAACGGCGGGGGGAGATCCCGATTGCGGTGGTGGTCCCGGCAGGAGACGAAACGCCAACCTTCGAGGAGATTTCCACCTTCTGCCGGGCTCACCTGGCCGGGTACAAGGTCCCCCGCGGCCTGATCGTCGTCGACTCACTTCCGCGGGTGAACGGCTGGAAACTCCTCAGGCGGACGCTCCGCGAGGAGTACGGCAGCAGGCTCTGACCCCCCTGCCGTCTGGCCGGGGGGACTTCAGAGGAGCGGGTGGTCAGCTGACTGAACGAGCCCGACGAATCCCCCGCTCGGCTCGGTTTCAGACCTGATCAGCCGGAACATCAGTTGTCGAGGCGTTTCCATCCGCAACCGGATAGATCCAGGCCTCGTATCCGGCGGTCCTAGAGGTATATCCGAATATATCGTCGAATCTCCTTGCCCCACGATCGACGAGGAACGTTTTTCCGACCGAATCCCAGCCTTCGCCGAGTTTGTACCAGAGCGTGTATTCACCTGCCTCGATGTTCTGGACGGTATACTGGTCATGCGCACGCAGGTAGAAACTCAGGACCCTATCTCCAGAGACTGGGGGTGTCGTCGCCCTACGCATTGTGATCACCGCATCGTAATTGTTCTGGTTATAGATGGTCAGATACTTCGATCCAGACATGGTCGTCGAAAACAGCGATGTTCCGGTGGATGGCCGGGTATTTGTGGGTGCAGGAGCGGGGGCGACGGTCGTGGCAGCCGGTGTTGTGGTCTGGGTCTGCATATTCCTGTTAAAATGGATGAATGCAAAATTTCCTGATCCCCTGGACGAGTGGATCTCGATATAATACCTCCCAGGGTTGAGAGATGAGATGGTCCATATGTACTTGAGGCCGTTCTCCGTGCTGTATGGTGCGGTCGCCGAGGTGATGATCGAATCGGAGAGGGGATCATAGACGTACAACTCAAAATCGTTCGCTTCACTGTACACCAGCGCCAGGATATTGAAGTCATCCCCGCTCTTCACATCTAGGGTGGTGCTCTGCCACCCTCCAGCTCCGACATAATCCAGAACCCCGTCATATCCCGGGCCTGAAAAAGTGTCTATCGCTGCCGTTGCCGGCTGTGCCATCAGAATAAACGCGACGATCAGTGCCAGGCCGAAAATATACCCTTTTTTTACGTTCATACCTGAAAATAAATAAAATAATATTTATATTTTTTTATAGGTAGATATCTGTTTTATCAGGCCCGAGGGGGTTGTGGCCGGCCCCCGGCTCAGCGGAGTTTCCCCCTCCTGGAGACGTACCAGAGTCCACCGCCCACAAGCACCAGCATGATCACCCCGAGGAGGACGGCCGGCGACTGTTCATGCACCATCACCCTGAGGGTGTCACTCTTCTGGACCTGGTCTGAAGCGACGAAGACCCCTACCTGGTATTCACTCGGGGAGGTGTTGGCGGGCGGGACCAGCTTCACCGTGAAGTCACCCTGGCCCCCGTTCAGGATGCTCCCGATCGAGGGGGGAGTCACGATGGTATTCCACCCTTTGGGGGTGCTCAACGAGAGGTTTACATTGGTCAGCGCACCTGCATCGCCTGCATTCTGCACACTGGTATTGAATGAGAGTGTGTCCCCCCTAGTCAGATCAAACCGGTCCTTCTCCACCATAACCATCATCTGGTCACCCCCCTGCAGTTCTGCGGTCAGGTTCGTCTGATACCAGTTCCTTGACGAACCGGTCTTGATAGAGAGATTATAGGTCCCGGCCGGCGTTCCAGCACCAGGGATCACCTCCACGATCAGATCCCTCTGGTCACCGGCCTTCAGGGTGACATGCGAGAGTTCGCTTCTGTTGTCTGCGGCGTCCCTGAAGCGGACAGTCCAGTCCTCTGGCAGATCGGAGGATGCGAACTGATAGGTATCGTCACTCTTTCCGATGTTCTTCAGGGTCATCTCATACAGGGGGTTCTTCCCGGTCGGAACGATCACCTGCGGGGAGCTGACCAGGACCTCTGCCACGTAATCAAGTGGTTTTATCGTGACAGGATTGAGTTCAGTCGTGATCCCGCTCTTGATCCGGATCTCCTTTCGCTCGACCCGGGCGTACCCGCTCTTCTCGATCTGCAGGGTATAAATGCCCGGAGTCACCTCTGCATCGACCACTCCGTCCGCGTCGGTAAACACCCTCTCGATGGGATCCCTGTTCCCTTCGCCAAAGAGTGAGATGGCCGCTCCCTTCACCTTCCCCTCCAGGTCATTGACGGTCAGCTGGAGGGTCCCGTTCTCTCCGGCATGGGTCTTTGAGATCGTGATGTACAGGGTATACTGTGCATCCCCGACCATCACCCTGACCGGATAATCGTCCGGTTTCAGGTCAGATGGGGTTTCCATGGATAACTTGACGCTCTTCGCCGAATTCTGCTGGGCATCCACCATCGCAACCTGGGTTTCGCCGTCCATGAATTTAAAGGTCCACTGGTCTGGCTTTATCGGGGCCGCCGCCCGAAGTTTCAACGGTCCGCTGGCAGCACCGGTATTGTAGATATTCAAGAGGAATTCGGCAGTCTCCCCTGCTTCAAGGATCTGTGCCGGAAAATCACACTGGATGCTCAGGGATCCGATGCCGGTTGTCCGATCGTTACCCGAGTCGTCGACAGATTCTGCTGACCCGATCTCCATGGTGTCCGGAAGGACTGTTACGAAGGTGGAGACACTGGTCTCACTTGTGCTGAGATCCCCTGAACTGGTCCCAGTCGGGGTGGTTTGGGACGATGAGCCCCCATTGCTGCTCTGATTCACTACCCCCCCAAAGGCCGGGATGGTGAACAGGATCAACAGACCCAGTACTACACAAAGACGGTATTTTCCTTTCATTACTCATCATCTCATCTGATCTCGAATCTCACGGTCCGACATGACCTGTCCGGAGAAGAGCACTGGAACGGTGACCAGCACCATAAACCTGGATGTACATTCTTGGAAATCCGGTGGAGGATTCCAGCCGGCTGTGCCATGTCAGTATGCGCGATCTCCTGAATTTTTTTCCCTGAAGGTCATATAGAGGTGATGACTCTAACTAAACAACAAAGTATTTACGTATTGCGCAAATCGAATCTCCAAAAATTCTCGGATCCGAAACGAGACCTCCGGGATGGGTACGCCGGCCCCAGACCGGCCGGGAATGGCAGGACTTCTCTCGTCAACACCCTTCTTCTTCCGCTCTTCTGATCCGGTAATCTCCCGCAGGGATGGTGATCAGAAACCGGGCTCCTTCCCCTTCCTCCCCGATCTCCCTGATACCGATCCCGGTGATCGAGAGGATCTCTCTGATCAGAAAGAGGCCGAGGCCGGTGTTGCTCCCATACCCCCGCTCAAATATCTGCTCCTTCTGGGCCACGGGGATCCCAATTCCGTCGTCCTGATAGGCCAGGACGACCTCCCTATCGGTCTCCACATACCATAGCTTGATTCTGGTGACATCTTCCCCATGCCGGATCCCGTTCTCGACCAGGTTGAAGAAGACTCTCTCAAGCAGCAGGTCTGCGAAGATCTCCAGCCCGTCCAGGTCGGCGTCGAGGGTGACCCCTCCCAGGTCCAGGGATACGACCGCTGCAGCGAGCACCTCTGATGCTTTCTGCCATCTCGGGGCCTCTGCCCCCAGGTTCTGGTAGGCCTTGGTGAACTCGATCTGATGCTGGATCAGCTCTGCGGCCCGCTGCTGCCGGCGCAGATAGCCGATCAGCACTGGATCGGTGATGTCGTTCTGCAATATCTCAAGATAGCCTGAGATCACGGTCAGCTGGTTCAGGATGTCGTGTCTGGTCACGCTGTTCAACAGGTTCAGCTTCCGGTTGGCCTGCGCGAGCGCCGTTGAGTACCGCTGTAACTCCTCGTTCTGTACCGTGATTGCCTCCTCGAGCCTCTTCCGGTCCGTGATTTCCCGTGACGAGGTATGGATCTCGATGGGGAGGCCGGTGACCGGATCCCAGATCGCCCTGCCGATGGTCTCAAACCAGATGTATGTCCCGTCAATCCTTCTGAACCGGTAGCAGGCCCGGACGACATCTGGCGTGGTGAGCACATCGGTATAGGCCTGCTGAACGATCCCGAGGTCGTCGGGGTGGATGAATTCAAAGGAAGATCTGCTGATCAACTGCTCAGAGGTGTACCCGAGCAGGGGCATACAGACCGGGGAGACATACCAGAAGGCGCCGGCCAGTGAATGCCGTGCGATCATGTCGGTGGCGTTCTCTGCGAGCAGTCGGAACCGTTCTTCACTCTCCCGGAGTGCCAGTTCCGCCCTTCTCCGGGCGGTCGCATCGCGGCCGACCCCGAGAACTCCGGTCGGATGACCTTCTCCGCCCCCGATCACGGTCAACTGCACCTCGGATCGGGCCGTGGAACCGTTCTTTCGTCGGAATTCAAGGTCAAGGGTCCCGGGGCCGACCGCCCCCTGCTCCCCTTCATGCTCCCTGCGAGCGGCCTTCTCCACCAGTATCCGGGACTCACGAGTCAGGTAACGCTCAAGCGGCCTCCCCTGCAGTTCCTCGAACGAGTACCCCAGCGCCCGCTCCATCGACGGGCTGATGAAGAGGATCTCGTGATCCGGGCCCATCATCCAGACCAGATCCTCCATGGTATCGGCGATCAACCGATACCGCTCCTCGCTCTCGCGGAGGGCCTGTTCCATCCTCTTCTGTGCGGTCACGTCCCTCCCCACCGACTGGTACTCGATCACCGCCCCCTCTTCATTGCGTATTCCTCTGACCGCCCACTGCTGCCACTGCTCTTCCTGCCCTTCGCCTCTGTGCAGGTGCTCGCAGGTCACATACGGGACCCCCTCTTTGATCTGCTCGAGCAGTGCTGAGATCTGGACCATCTCCTCCTGTGGGAACAGGGTGGTGAGCTTCTGCCCCAGCAGCTGGTCTGCTGATCTCCGGTTATACCTGCAGTAGGCCTCGTTCACGTAGGTGAACGTGGTGTCCGGCAGAAACCTGCAGATCAGCTCGTTCTGCTCTTCAAGGATGGCCCTGAACCGGTCCTCGTTTCTGATCAGCACCTCCTCGAGATGCACCGTCTCGGTCACTTCTTCGACTACCAGAACCATCTGCTGCTTTTCACCGGGTTCTGTCTGCAGTGGAGCACCGTTGACCAGAAACACCCGCTCCCGGGCCCCTTCCCCGATGGTGTAATGTTGACCCCTGATAGGGGAACCGGCGGCGATCAGCGCAGCGAACGGGAACGCAGAGAGGGGCTTGCCCCCCGGTCCGGCACCGTTGGGTCCGGATCCGAGCAGTTCCTCTGCGGCCCGGTTAGAAAAAGTGACGACCCCCTCCTGGTCTACCACCAGGATCCCCACCATGCTGGTCTCCATGATCTGCGCCAGCAGGTTCTGTTCATATCGGGGGTCCTTGCTCTTCGGGTTCTCCATCACGGCGATCCTGATCGCCTCGGCGAGTTCCAGATAGAAACAGGCGTCAGGTTTCTCCGGCCTCTCCAGGCACCGGGCAATCATCGGATGCCGTGTGGCGCTCTCGTTCTCTCCCCCAGGTTTCCCGGTGATGACGACCACCGGAATTGCAGGGACCATCTTCTGGAGTTTTCTGATCAATGCCGGCCCTTCCCGGGTGGTCCCCCAGAACCCGGTAACGACTACGTCCGGGACTTTCTGCCGGATGGCCGTAAGGGCCCTGCCGGCCGAGGTGACCGAATGGACCGTGATATCGCAGACCCTGGCGAGGTGCTGCCTGATCGATGCAAAAAAGTCATGATCATCATCCAGCAGCAGTACCGTGATCATCCGTGAACCTGTACCCCAAGAGCCTTCTTCAACCCCATTAATGTAATGGTGGTATATAAACTATCCTCATCTCCGGTTCGGTTTCTGTGGTGCATGCTGGGGTGCCGGCTCGATATTTAAAGTTGAGAACCTAACATCTTGATAGAAGCATCCCCTGGATTCTTCGAATATCCCGCTCATCGAATGATGGACCAGATCAGTTGAACCTGCCAGGGGTATTTTCTATAACCATTGACAAATAGAGATCTTAACAGGGGACGATCATGGAGAGACGGAGCACAGGGATAAGCGGACTGGACCAGGTGCTCGACGGTGGCCTTCCGTGCGGCACCATCGTGCTGATCCAGGGGAACCCCCTCTCAGGCAGCGACCTTTTGGCCCGGCAGTTCTGGAATGCCGCCTCTGATTCCGGCACCTACCTGATGCTGGACGGGCAGGTGGAACCGGGGATGATCTCAACATTCTCACCTGACCACTCTGATGAATATGGGCGGGGGGAGGTGATCATCGTCGACTCACTCTCGACGATCCTGCTCGAGCATGGGCTCGATCTGACCCTGACATTTCTCCGGTCGATGAAGGAGCAGATCCGACGGACCGGGGGGAACCTGATCGTGCTGACCTATCCGGGTCTGCATACCCCACTCGAGGAGATCCGGCTGTTGCGGACTGTGGACCTCTTCCTCGAGATGCAGCAGGAGGTCGTGATGAACGAGGTCAGCCACCTGCTGATCATCCACAAGGTGCCGGGAATGCCGGTGCCGCTCCGGGTCTTCCCGTACTTTATCACCGAGCACGGGGTCGAACTCTCGACCTCGATCTTCATCGTATAAGGGTCAGAACATCCCCGGGGTCTGGCCGAGGCCCGGGCTGGCGGGTGATCCCGGTTCCCAGGTTCCGGTGATCTACTGCCCTGGCCTGAGCAGAAAGGCGTTCCCATAAAAGAGTGCGACCTGCCGGCCATCCTGGGTGACCGTGACCTGGAACGCGACCGTCGCCTCGGCCTCCCCTGCACTGGTGGCGGTCGCGACCAGCGGACCGCCGGTGGCCGTGGCCGGGGCCAGGTAGGTGATCTGCGAGGTGACCCCGACCTTCGGCCTCCCGTCCAGGTTTGAGGCGATCCCGAACGCATGGTCTGCCACTGAGAAGATCGCCCCGCCGTGGACGTTCCCATGGGCGTTCAACTTGTCAGGGATCTCCATCATGACCACGACACTCAGGTCATCTCTGACATCGGTGATCACAAGCCTGTTCAACACGGCGAACGGTGCGGCGTTGAAGGACGCAATCTGATCTTCTTTCTTTTCCATCGGAACATCGTCTCTTAAAAAAAGTTGGAGATGAGAAGGGTTATGCCTTCTCCTCTCCTGCCTTCCTGTGGCTTGAATCCAGCCGTCACTCGTGGCGGAGTGCGTCGATCGGGTTCATCCGGGAGGCCGTCCATGCCGGGTAGATACCGCAGATCAGGCTGATCAGGATCCCGAAACCGATCCCGTACACCACCTGTAGCAGGCTGGAGGGGGCCAGCGCATAGGCCCCGGTCTTGAGGAACATGGTACAGACCATATACCCGGCACCCAGGCTGAGCGCTCCGCCGATCGCGCTGCCAATGATACCCAGGAAGAGCGCCTCGTACATGAACATCATCAGCACCTCCGGTTGCTGGCTGCCTAAGGATCGCATGATCCCGATCTCCCGGATCCGTTCGTTCACCGACATCATCATGATGTTTAAGATCGAGACCCCTGCGACGACGAGGGAGATCCCGCCTATAGCACTGACAAACGTCGTGACCGTCGAGAATGAATCGTATATGCGGGCCAGACTTGTCTTGGTCAGCTGGACTGAAATGACTCGTTCCTTGTGGTTCATCGACGTGGTGAGTTCATCTGAGAGCGTCTCGACGTCGTCGATATTATTGGCCTTGACGATCACCTGGTCGTAGAGGTTGCTCCTGGTGTTGTAGACCTGGAAGAACCATTCTTCAGGGACAACGATGGCGTTGTCGGTGGAGACGTCCATACTCATACCCCGGGTTCCGATGATTCCAAGAACCCTGAGTGTCCCGCCGCTCGCTACGGTGATCCGTGACCCGACCGTCAGGTTGTACCTGGTCGCCAGGGTCGTTCCGACGATACATCCTGAACCACCGGATTTGAGCATTGTCCCCGATTCCATGTCGCTGCCAAGGAGGGATTCAGCGTCTGCCGGTGTCAGTCCGTAGATCTGCGTTGTCACGTTCTTCTTTCCGACAGAGACCACGTCTCTGGTGGAGGCGACATTGATGACCGATCCGTTCGTGCTGATGATTCTTGCTATCTGCTGGGCCTGTGCCTCGGTGAACCTCGGCGTCGTGGTGCTTGAACTTTCACCACCACCTCCGCCGCTTGGGGGTGCTCCGCCACCGCCACTACCCATCATCATCCCGCCACCGCCGCCCGGCGGGGCACCGCCACCGCTACTGCTCGATGAAGCACTGCCGATAGAGTTGCTGGTTTCGCCGACCGGTGAGATGATGATCGTGTTCCCCGAGGCGGTGATGCTGTCCGTGATCGAGAGGACCATGCTGTTCCCGAGGATCCCCATTGCTGCGATGGCAGCGACCCCGATCACAATCCCGAGGACGGCCAGCGTGGACCGGAGCGGATGGAGTTTAAGGTTTCTGACCGCCAGGTCAACGAAGATCATACGATCCGACCATCCTCAATCATGATCACCCGATCGGCGTACTCAGCGGTCGTGGGGTCATGGGTGACCATGATCACGGTTGTCCCTTCATTGTTCATCTCTGAAAGCTGCTTCATGATCCCGAGGCCGGTCTTCCGATCAAGGTTCCCGGTCGGCTCGTCGCAGAGGAGGAGGACCGGATCATTGACAAGCGAGCGGGCGATGGCTGCCCGCTGCTGCTGCCCGCCGGAGAGTTCTGCCGGAGTATGGGTGTACAGCTTCGGATCGAGTCCTGCCGAAGCCAGTGCCTGTTCTGCCCTTCCTTTTGGAATGTTTCCCCCGTGCTTCATCAGCAGGGGGAACTCGACGTTCTCAAGGATCGTCAGGGAGGGGATCAGGTTGAACTGCTGGAAGATGAACCCGATGGTGTCCCTCCTGAGACTTGTCAGTGCACGATCACTCATGTCCTTGGTGTTGATGCCATTGATCATCAGATCACCTGATGTCGGGGTGTCGAGGCACCCGATCATGTTCATCGTCGTCGACTTTCCTGACCCCGAGGGGCCCATGATCGCGACGAACTCTCCCTTCATGATCTCAAGGGAGATATGATCGAGGGCGATCACATCCCCGGCAGGGAGTTTGTACACCTTGCTGACCTCGCAGAATGTGATCAGGGGGGTCTCAGCCATTGACTCACTCATCGCTTTCTTCTCCGGATATACAGGGCTGCGCCTCCGATGACCACCAGCACTGCGACGATCGGGAGGGCGAGCCCGGTGAGTGTTCCGACGATCCCGTTACGCTGCCCGGGGGGGGACATAGCCCCGGATGGTGCGCTACCTGACGGTGCTCCGCCATTGCCAGCAGTCATGTTGGAGGTGGATGATTTGATGTCCACCGTCACCGTCCGGGTGAGGGAGTTCCCGTTGGCGTCCTTATAGGAGATCACGAGGGGGACGGAGGCGCTGTTCGTTCTGTCGGTAAAGGTCACTTCAAAGCTGGAGAAGTCATTGGCTGCGAGCGATCCGATCACTGCCTGTTTGTAGGGGTCGACAGGGGTCCCGGTCCCACCGGTCGTCACCACGACACCATTGGCATCTTTGAGCCCTGCATTGTTGACATTTCCGGTGATATGGGTAACTCCGGCTGACTGGGTGATCACGGTGTCGGAGATCAGGAGGTCTGCCTGGGTCTTGTCCTCAGAGAAGGTGACCGGGATGGTCAGGGATGCGGTGTGAACATTCAGCCCGTTCTGGAAACTGACCTGGAATGTGACGTTCCCTTCACGTGAAGGCGTCACACTGAAGGTCTTCGAGATCTCGCTGTTTGAGGCGAGGGCTCCGATGAAGATCGATCCCGGGCTGATGGTGGAACCATCTCCAGATGGTATGATCTGGATCCCGTTGACACTGTTCTGCCGGGGGTTCCCTATCGAAAGGACTATGCTGTCCTTGAATCCCTGCACATACGCGTCAGGCTGCGAGGCCACCGAGACCGCAAGGTTGGTGTCGGACACCTTCACAGCCACCGGGTACCTGAGGGTATTCGAGTCCAGGTTGAGGACGAACTCGGGGTACTGAACTCCTACCCTGGTCCCTGCCTGGATCGGGAAGATGAACTGCATCGTCGATCCCGGGCTGATGGATCCCCCGGAGGCGTACTGGGTGCTGTCCATCGTCGTCACCGACGAGCCGGCCAGGGTGGCACGAGTGTAGTCAACCGCGGTGTTCCCGCTGTTGCTGACCACGATGGTCAGGGTCCCGCTGTCCCCTGGCATCAGCACCTCGGGATCGAGGGTGGTCTTCGTCACCGAGAGCCCTGACCCTGTCGATGATCCCGTGGCCGCCGTGGTGGTCGAGGTCGTCACCTGGGATACGCCTGTGTAGGATCCCGAGGATCCTGAACTGCTGGTCGTCGTCACTGCCTGGGTGAGGTTCGTCCCTGCTGTCGTTGTTGACATCGAGGAGTTGTTCACGTCGACTGCCGAGGCTGCCATGATCAGGACGCAGAAGGCCAGGGGGATCAGCAGTACGGTGGTGATCCGCCTCACCGTATCGCGTCTTCCCGGTCGTCGGGTCACTCCGTCTCTCTGTGCAGAGACCGGACTCTGGGCCGGTCTTTTGCCTGGTGCACCCTGCCCAGTCGCAGGGGTGCCGGTGTTATGGTATGCTGATGATATCACGATCTCTCCTCGTTCCCGCGAACTGTCGCGAGTTTGTAGTAATTGAATTTACTACAACTCTGTTATGCATCATTAGAGATAAATCTGTCTGATCCTGTAGTAAATTATTTTACTACAGATCACAAACAGTCTCTGGTATGACGATGATCACCCCGACGCTGGTGAAGGCGCTGAAGGTGCTCGGCCTCTCCGAGTACCAGGCGAAGGTCTATGCGGCGCTGGTCCTCCTGGACCAGGCGCAGGCGAAGGAGGTGGTCGAATTGCTCGGGATCTCCAAACCGAGCGTGTACGAGAGCCTCGAGTCCCTGGACGATCTTGGCCTGGCCGTCCGGATCAGTGCCAAGCCGGCGGTCTTTCAGGCGATATCGCCTGAGATCGCCGTCAGGATCCTGATGGATGCACACACCGAGGCCGCTGCCACAGCCCTCTCCGAACTGCAGACCCTCCGGGAGCAGATCTTCTCTGGGAGACGGCCTGCCCAGTTCTGGGCGATGTACGGAAAGGGGAATCTGGAGTATAAGATCGACGAGATGCTCAGGGAGGCGAAGGAGAGTGTCTTTGCTGTGACCTCGGACCGGTATCTCGACCTCTTCAAACAGCTCGCCGGCCGGGATCTCTCCATCTGCCTGGTGGTGATCTCGGAGGACCCCAGAGTTGGGGAGGAGTTCCGCTCTCTCTTCACAGGCGACCGACAGCAGGTGATGGTCACCTCCCCTGCAGTGATGTTGATGCCGATGATGGCGGACCCAGGCCTGGCCGAGATGATGGAGGAGTTCCGGTTCTCCAACCAGCTCGACCTGATCGTCGATGATGCCGAGGAACTCTCGGTGCCGCCGATTGAGACCGAGATGCTGACTGGCCTCGCCTCTCAGAACCGGACCCTCGTGCTGCTCGCAAAGAACAGGAATATGATGATGTGGCAGATGTTGCAGCAGATGGAGAAGGAAGGCCTCCTGACCGGGAGCAGTTCAGAAGAGTCCCTGGACCAGTCCCGCGACTGACCCTGCCCACAAAGTTTTAACCAGATGAGAGACTCTCATCACCTATGCTCCGCCCGGTGCTCCTCTCAGGTCTGCTGGCGGCTGCCACCCCTGCCAGAGCTCTGGCCGCCACCCCGGCGGTTCTCCCGGACTTCGAGCAGCCCCCGGTCCAGTATTTTCTCGTCGTCTGGGTAGTGTTGATCGTGGCGGCGGCCGGACTGCTCTGGTACATCACGTTCGAGCGGGACCGGCGCCGGCTGGTACCGGTGGAGGCCCTTGCACCACCCCGGGTTGTCTTACGGTCAGACTGCTGCCCATTCTGCGGCCACCCGGTTCAGCCCGAGATCAGCATCTGCCCGTTTTGCAGGGAACGGATGTGGACCTGAGCCGGGCCTGGGCCGGTGGTGGCCCAACTCAGGTGATGTCGGAAGCCGGCGACCCTTTCCGGGTCACAGGGAGGTAGAATGTGAAGGTGCTCCCCTTCCCGACGACAGAGTGTACCTCGATACTTCCGCCATGGTTCCTGATGATCGAGAGGCTGCTGGAGAGGCCAAGCCCCCGTCCAACCGAGTGGGTCGTGTAGTAAGGATCGAAGATCTTCCCCATCAGATCAGGGGATATCCCAATCCCGGTGTCCTCTACAGAGATCGCCACATACTCCCCGGCAGGGAGGGTGAGGATTCCCTCAGCCAGGGCCACCGCCTCCCCGGAGATGGTCACCGTTCCCCCGGTGGGCATTGCCTGGTCGGCGTTCATCACAAGGTTGCCGACCACCTGGCCGATCTGCCCGAGGTCGACATCGACGGCCGGCAGGGATGCCGGGAGCCGGACGATCGCACGGGACTTCGAACCACGGAGGGCGAAGTCGGCCGTCTCCTCGATCATATCTGAGAGGTACGTGACTGCCCTGACTGGTGCTCCACCCTTGGCGAAGGTGAGGAGCTGGGTGGTCAGCCCCCGTGCACGGAAGATCGCCCGGGTCGCCTTGTTGAGCTGGAGGGCGACGGGATCGTCATCGGCGAGGTTCATTTCAGCGAGTTCCAGGTGCCCGATGATGATCGTCAGGATGTTGTTGAAGTCATGGGCGATCCCCCCGGCCAGGACACCGAGGGACTCGATCTTCTGGTTCTGGAGCAGGTCTTCCTCCATCTTCCGGAGGGATGTGATGTCCTGGAAGACGAGGATCGAACCGCCCCGGTCTCCCTCCGGCCCCGGCACCTCCGCCGAACTGGCGGCGATCGTGTGCTCGGTTCCGTCGGCAGAGAGCAGACGTCTCCCCCAGAGCCTGGAGGGGTGATTGGAGTTCCTGGCCGTCGAGGAGGTGGACGGAACCCCAGTTTGGCCCGGTTCATCGCTGGTGACGAAGACGCGGGCGAGTGGCAGCCCCACCGCCTCTTCCTGTCGCCACCCGGTCAGATCCTCTGCCACCGGGTTCATCATCAGGACCAGCCCTGTGGCGTCAGTGGTGATCACCCCGTCGGCGATGGACCGAAGGGTGATGGCCAGCCGCTCTTTCTCAGCGGCCAGGAGCGTCTCAGTCCGGCTTCGCTCCTGGACCTCGGTGATCAACCTCGTTACGGCCGTCTCAAGGTCGACAGTCCGCCTCGTCACCTGCTCCTCGAGGTGCATCTGATGTTGGTGCAGTTCCTCCTCCACCTGTTTGCGTCGGGTGATATCGCTCATCACCACGACAAAGTGGCCGGCTGATCCGTCAGGCTGTCTCACGACGGCCACCGCCTCTTCGATGGCGATCACCTGGCCGTCCTTTCGTTTCAGCCGTTTTTCATGTGAGAATGACTCGTCCTCTCCCTGGTATATGGCCGCCACCCTTGTCTCCTCTCCCGGGAAGTCCTCCGGCACGGTGAAGTCACGCCAGGTCTTCTTCATCGCTTCGTCAGGGGTGAATCCGAGGATCGAGCAGAGTTTCTCGTTCACCTTCATCATCCGGCCCCCTGGGGCGATGATGGCGATCCCGATCAGGGGGAGGTCGAAGACACTTCGAAAACGTTCCTCGCTGATCCTGAGCCGTTCCCGGGCAGCATCGATACGCCGATTGCTGATGAAGAGGACCAGAACGATGAAGAAGAGGCCGATACAGAGGAGAGCGGTCCCCAGCACAACCTCTCGGGGAAGCTCCATCGTCCCCGAGGGCTGATTGAGGATCACACTCCCTGCCGGGAGGTCGGCCGGATCGATCCCGAACCGCTGGAGTTGCTGGTAATCGAAGATCCCGGCATCCGGGCGTGCGATCGTCACCGGGATATCGGTGACGTTCCCCCCGGCAAGGATCTCCTCTGCCATGTTGCCGGCGATCCTTCCCTGCCCCTCGCCGGTCGTCATCATCCCGCCGACGATCCCCTTCCCGAGGTAGAAGTCCCAGACTCCATAGATCGGAACACTGCAGTTCGTGGCGACGGCTGCGATGCTCTCGTCATAGGAGACCATCCTCCCCTCCCGGTCCTGGTTGAAGGTGAGGAGGAGGACGATACTCTCCTCTTCGAGGGCGGCCACCTGATCCTCCAGTTCCTGCAGGGTCACGTTGCTGATGAAGCGGGTCGTCAACCGCTCTCTATAGGCCGGGAGGACCGGTTCGAGGATCTTCTGGTTGGCCACCCCGGCCGAGGTCACGTTGTCGTTGATGATCACCAGGTTTTTTGTTTGTGGATGGAGGCTGAGGGCGAGGTCGATGGTCCTGTTGATCTGGTAGTCTTCGAGCACCCCAGTGAAGTCCGGGCGGGGGGGCTGCTCTGTCCCTGGCAGGTAGTTCACGCCGATGAATATCACCGGCACACCCGGGAAAAGGTCGTCATGGTGCTGGAGGAGGAAGGAGTAGGCGTCCTCCTCATCGGCGAGGATCAGGTCCGGGGGGTTGGCTGCATACTTCGCCTGATAGAACGAAAAGATATCCCTGAAGTAGGCATCGTCATGGTGGCGCTTGGTGTCCATGAACTCGACGGGGATGTCCAGGGTCTCGTTTGGGACGAGCACCTCGCTGATTCCGGCGGTCACCTCGTCGGTCCAGGCGAACCCCTGATGGTAGGAGTGAAGGACCAGCACCGACCGGGGGGATGGGTGTGCAGCAGCGGGGGCTGTGGCCAGGACCGCGAGGATCAGCACACAGAGCAGAGAACAGAGCAGCGACCTGCCCTGGGGGGAGATCCACATTCGTATACAGATCATCTCTCTGACCACTCAAGAATCCTTCTGAACGGATCGGGAATAACCGGGTCGACCGTGGAAAAAAAAGATTATTCTCTCTTTCTGAGTACGAGCATGACCCCGAGGATCCCGAGGGCTGCGAGCGGCGTCCATCCGGGCACGCCGGCCCTCGTCTTCACCGAGCCGTTGAAGTCGTACTGCTTCTCAGCATTGTCGGCGGTCGTCTGGGTGTAGACCACCTGCGAGGAGGCGGTCTGGACGGCCTGGGTGCCAACACCCTTCTGGTTGAGGGTCTGCTGCGTGGCCGCTGATTTGACTGTCACACCGCCGGAGACGGCTGCCTGCTGCCCTGCGCCGGTTGAGGTCCCACTGGCCTGTCCGGAGACGTCTGCCGGGGTCTGGGTCTCCACCGGAGTTGGATGCGCCTTTTCAGAGGCCGCCTCCGGGGTTGGGGTGACCGGCGGGGTCTGCGGGGTCTGGTTGAACGACTTCAGCAGCGTGCCTGCAGCCGCATGGTCGACCAGCTGGCAGCGCTGGTTCACTGCTGAGATCCCGAGCTGCTGCTTGGGGCCGACTGTTCTCCATCCGTCCTGTTCTTTGTAGACCTCGTTGTAGTAATAGTCGGACCGCTCGATGTACTGGATCTGAATGTAGAAGGTATTGTCATGGACGATATCTCCTGGTCCGAACTTCGGGTTCTCAACAAAGACCTGTTCGTCCCGGAACCCCTGGAAGTTGGTGGACCTGAACTGGGACTCGACGGTCTTCCGGTCGGTGGTGACCTTCTGGTCGTTGATGATCCTGTACACGCTGTTCTGTGCCGGGTAGACATACACCCGTGAGAGGATGTACGAGTCTGATACAGTGGAGACATCCCAGACAGCATAGAGCTCGTTGCCGTTGGTGATCACATCGTTGATCTTGAAGGTGAAGGTTGCGTCCTTTGGTCCCTGTGTGACGGCGGCCGTCATGGTGACGGTCGGTGTCGTCGCGGGTGCTGTCATCGTTGGTGAAACACCCGATGTCATGGTCGCTGTTGTTGCACCTGATGTGGCCGGGGCAGTGGCCTGTGTGGTACTATTCGATGGTTCAATGGTCTGGGTGAGCGCGGGTGTGGTGACGCCCATCTGGACCGGGGTGGCGTTATCGGCCAGCACGCTCTGACAGAGTGCAAGGATAAGCACAGTCAGAATCAGATAGATCTTTGTTCTCTTCACAGACCTCTAATTTTTGAGTGATCTCCTGATAAGGTACTTGGTCGAATCACCCCATTCTGTGGGATTTAGAGATCTGATCGATCTGAAATGTTCCATCTCCTGTATCTCCTGGTAAAAAAAGGGGGGAAAAGTCGGTCCACAGGACGAGCCTGTAGCCTTTAGAGTTCGCTCCGGACGATCCCGGTCGCCTCGACCATGTGTGCGAGCTTGGCAGACGCGGCCTCTCTGGTCCGCATCCGCATCCCGCAGTCGGGGTCGACCAGCAGCCGTTCTGCGCCGAACCGGTCGACCCCGTTTCTGATCAGACGGGCGATCGCGTCGACGTTCTCGATCGTATCGGAGGACGAGTCCAGGCACCCGAGCCCGATCTTCTTCTTTCCGAGATCCCTGGCCGAGAAGAGGTCCAGGTTGGCCGGGCAGGTCGCGAATTCGCAGTCATGGATGTCGACCCGGATCGCGAGCACCCGGTCTATCACCTGCGCGAGGTCGCCGCAGGTATGGAGCGCCACCGGCACGGAGACCTGGTTTGCGACCTGTTCCACCGCTTTTCTTCCGATGTCCAGGTCGGCGACCCCGGTCGAGAAGATCGGTTCGTCGATCTGGAGCATCGCGACGCCGGCCTCCTCGAGGGCGACCGCCTCGACGGCCAGGGCAGCCGCGAGGTCTGGGACCAGTTCCTCCCGGGACCGATAGTGGGGGGTTGCCAGCTGCAGCCCGTGGGCCAGTGTCGACGGGCCGGTCAGGAGCCCCTTCACGAACCGGGTCTTCGTCAGAGCGAACCGTGTGTCGTGCACCGTGATCGGCCCGGCTGCAGGCAGCACCTTCCCGATCACCTGCTGCCCCCGGACCCCGGGGAGGTGGGTGGTGAATATCTGGATCATCTCGCCCCTGACCTGTCCGTCAGAGATGATGTCGACCCCGGCGTTCATCTGGTCGGCGATGGCCGTCTCGAGGGCCGGGCGGAGGGGATCGAGGAGGGCACGCAGCCCCCTTCCCTTGACGACCGGATAACTCCCGACGACCGTCGTCGGCAGCAGCAGTTCGGGCAGCGGCATAAGACCGCTCAGGGGACCAGCCGGTGGCGGTCACGCGGGAAGAGCACCGCTTCCCGGATATTTTGCAGCCCGAGCATCGTCATCACGAGCCGCTCGGCACCGACCCCGAACCCGGCGTGCGGGGGCATTCCATACCTGAACGGCCGGAGATAGAACTCGAAACTCTCCGGGGAGAGTCCCTTGGCGATGATCTGCGAGACCAGCAGGTCATACTGGTGGACCCGCTGCGCCCCGCTCGAGAGCTCCATCCGCGGGTGCATCAGGTCGAAGGCCTTACAGATGGAGGGATCGTCCTCGTAGGGCATCGCATAGTACGGTCTGATCGAACTCGGCCAGTCGGTGATGAAGTAATGGGTTCCCATCTCCTCCCCAACCGCCCGCTCAGCAGCAGAGCCGAGGTCGTCGCCGTACTTGATCGGTTCGTCAATCTTTGTTGCTGCGATGTCGATCGCCTCTGCATACGGCAGTCGCGTGAACGGTCCCTTCGGCACCTCGAACGATTCGATCTCAAGGTTGGCGAGCTGGTCCTGGCAGGTCACGGAGACATGCTCATACGCCGTAATGATCATCTCCTCGAGAAGCGCCATCATGTCGTAGTGGTCGGCAAACGAGACCTCGACATCGATCGAGGTCGCCTCGTTGAGGTGCTTGGTGGTGTTGTGCTCCTCAGCCCGGAAGATCGGGCCGATCTCGTAGACCTTCTCAAACCCGGCGGCCATCATCATCTGCTTGTACAGCTGCGGGCTCTGGTTCAGAAACGCCTCCTTCTCAAAGTAGGCGATCGGGAAGAGTTCGGTCCCTCCCTCGGTGGCCGCGGCCACGACCTTCGGGGTGGTGATCTGGGTGAACTCGCGCTTGTGCAGGAACTGCTGGACTGCATGGAGAACCGCCGACCTGATCTCAAAGACCGCGGCCACCCGTGGCCGGCGTGCATCGAGGAACCGGACATCGAGCCTGGTGTCCAGGTCTGCCGGCACCTTCTCGACCACGTCGAGGGGGAGCGGGCTGTCGCTTCTGCTCAGCACCTCGAACGAGGACGGGACGAGCTCACGACCGCCCGGCGCCTTCTCCATCGCCTTCACCGTGCCGGTCACCTGCACGACCGATTCACGGGAGATCCCTTTGATGGCTGCGAGGACCTCCTCTGATGCTTTCTTCTTCGGGATGGTTACCTGGATGATCCCTGTCCGATCCCTGATCAGGAAGAAGGCCAGGCCGCCGAGGTCCCTGACCTCATGCACCCACCCGATGATCTTCGCATGCTCTGTGTCAGGGGTTACCATATTGATTGGAGTCCTCATATCAAACCGATAATAATGGGGCGGGATAGGTATTTGGCTTTGTGGCCGCAGACCGCGCCCGTCTCGATGCAGAAGGATAGGTTTAACTGCCGTTCGTTCGAAGATTCCTGCGATACAATGTACTGCAGGGAATGTGGGGCAGAGAACGGGGCAGAAGCCGCGTTCTGCAGGAGTTGCGGAGCCCGGATGGTCCCCGGAACCCCAGGATGTGCGGATAGGTCAGCGGCTGGGGATGACAGTGCCCCTCAGGTGGAGTATGCCGGGTTCTGGCTACGGCTTGGAGCATACCTGATCGATTCGGCCCTGCTGCTGGTCGTCTACGGGCTGCTCGCGATCCCGGCCGTCCTCTTCGTGGTGAACTGGGAGAGTGCCGAGGCGACGGTGGCTGCGCTGGGCTGGTACATCGCGGTGATCATCATCACGGTCGCCTACTTCACCTACTTCGAGAGCTCGACCGCCCAGGCCACCCCAGGCAAACAGGCCGTCGGGATCTTCGTAACTGACCGGGACGGCAACCGTATCACCGGCTTCCGCGCCTTTGGAAGGTACTGGGCCAGAGCGCTCTCGTTTCTGGTCCTGTACCTTGGAGTGCTGCTGATCGGGTTCACCGATCGGAAAGAGGGGCTCCATGACATCCTCGCCGGGACCCTAGTCTATCGGCAACCCCGCCTGACCGAGTTTAAGGGAAGGATCCCCTGAACTGATCTTTTTTGAGGTTATCCGGTCTATCCTTCTTTAAAAAGCTGGTCTTTGATCGTCTCTGGAACCAGCACCGTGCCGATGGCATGGATCACGCCGTTCGCAGCCACGATATCCGGCCGTTTTACGGCTTCAAGTTCCACGTAAAATACGCTTTTTGCCACCGAAAGGGCCAGTTCCCCTCCCTGCAACGTCCGGAAGATCGCCGTCTCCACCGCATTCTCCGAGAGCACCTTCCCTTCCCCGATGTGGTAGAGGAGCAGTTCCCGTGCAATAGCGGGGTCGCTCTCCAACAGGTCGAGCGCCGAGTCCGACAGTTTGATGAAGGCCGCGTCCTCCGGGGCAAATACTGTCAGGGCATCGTCCCCGTCGAGGGTGTCGGCCACCCCTGAATCCTCGGCTGCCTTCACAAAGAGGGTGAACCCCCCGTCGTGCCGCAGGGTCTCCAGAATTGTCTGATCATTGATCATTGTGGTTCCTCCTGATCTCGCTTTGAGATAGGGTTCACTATCGATGACAAGTATTTAAATTTTTTGAATCTTTCAAAAAAAGAGGGTAATGGGTTGGTGTAGGATTATGCCAGATAATCTTCTGGTCTGGGCATCTGTTCCTTTAAGCCCTTCCGCTTCCGGATCGCAATAACAACATCTTTGACGAGGTTGTTCGGGACGATCTCGAACCCTGCGAACTCGGTGTTCCACATCGCACGCCCTTCTGTGGCCGAGCGGATATCCCCTGAGAACCCGAAGAGTTCGGCGACCGGTGCCCGGCCGACGACGGTGATCGTGTCCCCTTCGCTGGTGATGTCCAGCACCTGGCCGCGCCGGCCCTGGATCTGGGAGGTTGCGTTCCCCATCTGATCTGTCGGGACAGTGATCGAGATCTTCTGGATCGGCTCGAGGAGCGAGTCGCCTGCATAGAGGATACCGGCCTTGACCGCACTCCGCACCGCAGGGATAACCTGGGCGGGACCGCGGTGGATCGCATCCTCGTGCAGCTTGACATCGACCAGTCTGATCTTCATGTTCTGGACCGGTTCGTCCGCCAGCGGGCCGCCCTGGAGTGCTTCGTGCAGACCTTCAAGGACCAGTTCCATCGTCTCGTTCAGGTACTGGATACCCTTGGTCATGTCGATGAAGATGTTGGTGGTCGAGATGTCCTTGATGTTCTTGGCCTCGTCCTTCCCCCAGCCGTTGGCGACCAGGAGGTCACGCCGCTCGATCCAGGTCTGGTTCATCGAGACCTCGCCGCTTCTGATCAGGTCAACGGTGACCTGGTCCAGGGGCTCGAGTTCCACATAGAACCGGTTGTGCCTGTTCGGAGACTTCCCTTCGATCGGGCCGGCCTTCTTCGTGGCCGTCTCACGGTAGACGACGATCGGCTCGGAGGTGACGATATCGACACCCTTGTCACGCTTGATACGGCCGGTGATGATCTCCAGGTGGAGCTCGCCCATGCCGCTGATCAGGTGCTCGCCGGTCTCCTCGTTGATCGTAATGACCAGTGTCGGGTCTTCCTTAGCGACCTGCCTGAGCACTTCGACCAGCTTTGGCAGGTCCTTCATGTTCTTGGCCTCGACCGCGACGGTCATGACCGGTTCACTGTAGTGCTTGAGTGACTCGAACGGGGTCATCTCACGCAGGTTGGTGACCGTCGAACCGACAATGGCGTCCTTAAGACCGGTCACTGCGGCGATGTTCCCTGCCGGAAGTTCATCGACCTCGACCCTGGTCGGTCCCATAAAGATACCGACCTGCTGGACCCTGTTCGCCTTCATGGCAGAGCCGATGATGTACAGTTCAGTGCCCCGCCTGAGGGTGCCGCTGAAGAGACGGCCGGTGGCGACCTCGCCTGCATGCGGGTCGAAGGAGATATCGGTGACCATCATGGCGATCGGACCGTTCGGATCGGCGGTGAGCATCGACTTGCCTTCCACCGACTCCTTATCCCCGTGCCAGATCACATTGATACGCCGCTTCTGTGCATCGAATGGGTCCGGCAGGTGCTTGACGACCATGTCGAGCAGCACTGCATGGAGAGGGGAACCCTTCGCGAGCGACTTCATGTCGCCTTCGCGACACTTGTTGTAGACGTCCTTGAACGAGACGCCGCTCTTCTGCATAAACGGAACAGAGACTGCCCAGTTGTACAGGGCTGAGCCGAACGCAACAGTACCCTTTGCAGGGTCGAGCTTCCAGCCGCTGTTGTACATGTCCTCGTTCATGCCCTTGATCAACTTGTTGACCTTGTCGATCACCTTGGCGAGGCGGACCTGCATCTCCATCTCGTCGACCTTCAGCTCGTTGATCAGCCGGTCGACCTTGTTGATGAAGAGGACCGGGACGACCTGCTCCTTGAGGGCCTGCCGCAGCACCGTCTCGGTCTGGGGCATCGTCCCTTCGACCGCATCGACGACCACGACTGCCCCGTCGACAGCCCTCATCGCACGGGTCACGTCCCCGCCGAAGTCCACGTGGCCTGGGGTGTCGATCATGTTGATCAGATACTCCTGACCTTCGTACTCGTGGACCATCGAGACGTTGCTGGCATCGATGGTGATCCCACGTGCCTGCTCCTCTGCGTCAGAGTCCATGAAGAGCTGTCTGCCGGCGAGTTCCTCGCTGATCATCCCTGCCCCTGAGAGCAGGTTGTCGGAGAGGGTCGTCTTTCCATGATCGATATGTGCTACAATCCCGATGTTACGGATGAACTTTGGCTGGCTCATCAGTTCGCTAACTCGGTCTACCATCTTTTTGCCGCGTGCCATTGAAACACCAATAAAAAAGATATTAAAAATTATCGTGCGGACTTTGCAATCCGCTCGCGTTCTTCTTTCTTTGCCACTGAATAGGCTTTCGCGTCACCGCGTGCTGCTGCCATCAGTTCATCTGCCAGTGCCGCTGAGACACTCTTCTTTGTCTTGCGGGATGCCTTGTAGACCGCTTCGGTGATGAACTTCAGCGAGCCGTCGACCCTGCGCTGGGGGGCGGTGTCGACTGCCTTGGGCACGTTGATACCACCGTACTTCAGCCTGACCGTCTCTTCGCGGGGACCGCTGTTCGCGACCGCGTCGACGAGCACCTGTGCCGGGTTCTTCTTGGTCTTCTTGGCGATGATCCCGAAAGCGTCCCTGACGATCCTGATGGCCAGCTGCTTCTTGCCGGTGTTCTGCTCGGTCTGCATCAGCCGGTTGATCAACCGCTCGACGATCAACATGTTGCTCTTGTTGAAGTCAGTTCCTGCAAGCTTGCCGCACGAGTGGGGCACAATCATGGAGTGCAGGTTCACATACCGCACAAGGGAAGGGTCGGTGATCTGCACTTCGGCAAGGTCCCACTGGTTGAAGAGCAGCTTCCTGCTCGGTGTGGGGGTTGCTTCTGTCTCTGTGGTTACGTTCTCTATTTCTTCCATAGTGCTCACCGTCTCGGCTTCTCTTTCCTGCCGATCACCATCTCGTGGAGGCAGACATTGTTCACGCTGGTCACAACGAATCTGACCCCAGGGATATCACCCATCGAACGGCCCAGTCTGCCGCCGATCCCTTCGACCTCGACCTCATCGTGCTCATCGATGAAGTTGATGGCGCCGTCGCCTGCTGCAAACGCGGTGATCTGGCGGCCGTTCTTGATCAACTGCACGCGAACGCACTTTCTGATCGCAGAGTTCGGCTGCTTGGCCTCGACACCGACCTTCTCGAGAACAATGCCCCGTGCCTGTGGTGCTCCCTCAAGGGGATCGGATTTAACATCGAGCTGGAGGAGTCTGCGTGCGTAGTTCACGTCGCTCCACCGGAATTTCTTTGAGTCGCGCTTCAGTTTTCTGGCGGCAAATTTACCCTGTCCCATGCAATACCCTCTTATCCTTTCATTTTTCTATATTCTGAGAACCTTTTGCTCAGTCTCTTGAGATCAATACAATGGCGCGGAACGGATTTATATATTATTATCCTTCTGTTCCTGCTTGCTTATATGAATCGATCTTGCTAATTAATAATATATCCTACTCAGCTCCACTACTATATGATGAATACCAGGATCTACAAAGAGGTGCACTTCGATGCGAGCCACCGCCTCTTCCATTATAAGGGGAAGTGTCATAACCTCCACGGCCATCGCTGGAAGGTCGAGGTCTGGATCGAGGGATCTCCTGATCAGGTCTCCTGTATTCTTGTCGACTACAATACCATAAAACAGACGGTCGAACGGTTCGACCACCAGATCGTCCTGAACCGGGAGGACCCGATGGTCCAGGCCATCACCCCGTTCCAGGAGGTCGTGACGGTCCCCGGCGACCCGACCAGCGAACTGCTGGCTGCAGAACTCGCAGGGATGATCGATCAGGAGTGCCGGAACCTCGGGCTCGATGCCCATGTCAGACAGATCCGGGTTTGGGAGTCGCCGGCCTGTTATGCAGAGCTGACGCTATGAGGATCAGTGAGATCTTCCTCTCCCTCCAGGGGGAGGGGATCTATCAGGGAAAGGCGTGCACCTTCATCCGGCTCGCAGGCTGCAACCTCTCCTGTACCTGGTGCGACACCCGGTACGCCTGCAGCAAAGGAGAGGAGATGACCACCGAGCAGGTCCTGGAACGGGTGAGTGCGGAGGACTGCTCCCTGGTCTGTATCACCGGCGGCGAGCCGCTGCTGCAGCAGGACCAGATCATCCCGCTGCTGAAGGCCCTCTGGGACCGGGGATATACCGTCGGGATCGAGACCAACGGCACCATCGACTTCAGCGCATCAGAGGAGTACGCCTCGATCTGCATGGATGTGAAGTGCCCGTCCTCGGGCGAAGCGTCCGACCTCTCCCTCCTCGATCGGATCCGAATCACCGACAGCGTGAAGTTCGTGGTGAAGGATCAGCAGGACTGTGCCTATGCCGAATCGGTGATCCGGGGCCACCCGATTAAGGGTACGATCTTCTTCTCGCCGGTCTTCGGATCCGAGTACTCGACCCTCGCCTCGTTTGTGCTGGCCCGCCATCTGCCGGTCACGTTTCAGATGCAACTTCACAAGATCATCGGAGTGAAATAACAATGAAAGCAGTCTGTTTACTATCGGGGGGGATGGACTCCTCCACCCTCGCCTATGTGGCGAAGGATATGGGCTACCGTATCCATGCCCTCCACCTCAACTACGGCCAGAGAACTGAAAAGAAGGAACTGCAGTCAGCCGCCGCGGTCGCGAAGGCGCTCTCTGCCGAGGAGTTCATCCCGCTGGACCTCGGCTACTTCAAGGCCTTTGGCAGGAGCAGCCTGACCGATCCCGCCATCGATGTCGATGTCTTCGACGAGAAACGGCCTGAACTCCCGAACACCTACGTGCCGTTCCGGAACGCCAACCTCCTCTCGATCGCGACCTCCTTTGCCGAGTCGCGGGGCGCCGATGCCGTCTTCATCGGGGTGCAGGCCCTCGACTACAGCGGCTATCCCGACTGCCGGCCGGCCTTCATCCAGGCCTTCCAGCAGGTGATGGACCTCGGGACCGCGGACGGCACTCATATCGACCTGCTGACTCCGTTCATCGGGCTGACCAAGACCGACATCCTCAGAAAGGGGCTCGACCTCGGGGTGCCGTACGAACTGACCTGGTCCTGCTACCAGAACGAGGAGAAGGCCTGCGGGGTCTGTGGATCCTGCCACTTCCGGCAGAAGGCCTTCGCCGAGGTCGGCCTCTCCGACCCGATCCCGTACGAGGAATGAATGGAGGTCTTTCGTTCGCGCCGCCTGAGCGTCGAGGAGAAGCAGGTCAGCCTTCCTGACGGCCGGGTGCGCGACTATGTGGTTGTCCACCCCGGGCCGGCGGTGGCGATGCTCCCGGTCATCGGGGACGACTGCCTGCTGATCCGGCAGTACCGGTATGCGATCGATCGGTACCTGTACGAGGTGCCGGCCGGGACGATGGAGCCCGGCGAGACTCCGGTGGAGACCGCCCACCGGGAGATGATCGAGGAGACCGGCTTTGCCGCCGGCAGGCTGGCCGCGATGGGGACGATCCTCACCACCCCTGGTTTCTCCGACGAGCAGATCCACCTCTTCAAGGCCACCGACCTGGTCCCCTCCTCCCTGTACCAGCAGGACGAGGACGAGGTGATCGAGGTGGAGCGTCTCCCGCTCATCCGGGCATGGGCGATGGTGATGGACGGGACGATCACCGATGCCAAGACGATCTGCCTGCTGGCGCAGTGCCGGGGCTGATCTGATGGGACGACGATCCCTCCTCTGCCACTGCTGTCTGTTCCTGCTCTTCTTGGCAGCAGTTGGCGCTGGCTGCGTCGGTGAAGAACAGACGATGGTCCAGAATGCGACTCCGACCCCCTCGTACGCGGTCGACAGCGCCGGCCATCTCTCGCTTCAGCGGTCGCCCTCGGCCGTGAACGAGACGGTGCTGATACAGAACGACACGCTGATCCTCAGCCGGCTGGTGCTGCTCACCCCGGAGGGGAACGTATCCTGCCTCCTCTCGACGCCTGCGCATCCGAAGGCGGCCTTCGTCTTCGCCCCTGGAGCAGGGGAGCAGGGGATGCGGCACCTGCCGCAGATGGTCAGGTATGCCGAGTCGGGATATGCGTTCCTCTTCGTCGATATCAGGGGGAACGGCGGGGAGACCCCCGGGTACCCGCTCGACCCGCAGCAGGACTACCAGCAGTTCAAGGCCGGCGCCTGGCCTGAATATTACCTGACCGTTGCCGATCTCTCCGACGCCCGGGCCTATCTGAACCGGACCCTCCGAGTGCCGGTGATGGCAGTCGGATCCTCGAACGGCGGGCGGTACGCCGCGATCGCCGCAGCGATCGATCCCGCCTTCGCCGGGTACATCGGGGTCTCAACCTCGTCGTTTGCGATCCCGGCCGACGGGGCGCCCGATGATGCCCGCCGTTTCCTGGCCAGCATCGACCCCGGGACCTACCTCGGTTCGATCGCACCACGGCCGGTCTGGATCTTCCACGCCGAAAAAGACCCGATCATTCCCTATGCGGACGGCCAGGAGTTCTTCTCGCATGCAAAGGATCCAAGGGAGTTCATTCCGTTCAACGGGGACCATGGGATGAACAGCGAGGTGGATACCGGGGTGCTGGAAAGATGCGCTCATCTTTATGGCAGTACATCCCCAATTAATAACAGCTCAGAGAGTCGGTGAACCCAGATGAATGAAGAACCAGCGATCGATGAGGCACGCCGCCGCTATGATTTTAAAAAGACCCTCGAGAGACTCGAGGCGAAGGAGGGGAGCGGGACTGAACTGATCACGCTCTATATCCCCCCGGACAAGCAGATCTACGACGTGACCGCCCAGCTGCGGGACGAGTTCGGGCAGTGCTCGAACATCAAGAGCAAGCAGACCAGGACCAACGTGCAGAGCGCGATCTCGTCGATCCTCTCACGGCTCAAGTACTACAAGCGGCCGCCGGAGAAGGGGATGGCGATCTTCTGCGGCACGATCCTCCTCGGCGGGGACCGGTCGGACCTCGAGTGCACGGTCATCGAGCCGCCTGAACCGTTGAATCTGTACATGTACCGCTGCTCCTCGAACTTCGAGCTCGAGCCCCTCCGGCAGATGCTCGAGGAGAAGTCGATCTACGGGCTGCTGGTGCTGGACCGGCGTGAATCCTACTGGGGCTTTCTCCGCGGCAACCGGATCGATCCCATCGGCGGGTCGACCTCGACGGTCCCGGGCAAGCAGCGAAAAGGTGGTCAGTCATCGGCCCGTTTCCAGCGGCTCCGTGAAATCGCCATCAACGAATTCTATACCAAGGTCGGCGAACGGTCGAGCGCGGTCTTCCTTGCAGAGAAGGACTTCTTCGAACGGTTCAAAGGGGTGCTGATCGGCGGTCCGTCCCCGACCAAGGAGGAGTTCGAAGCCGGCAACTACCTCCACCACGAGGTCCAGAAGCGGGTGATCGGCCTCTTCGACATCTCCTATACCAATGAGAGCGGCCTCGCCGAGCTGGTCGACGCAGCGCAGGACGCCCTGAAGGGCGTCGAGGTGATGAAGGAGAAGGCCGTCATGAACCGGTTCCTCAAGGAACTGGTCAAGGATGACGGGGTCGCCGCCTACGGTGAGTCCTCGGTCCGGAAGAACCTCGAACTCGGCGCCGTCGAGACCCTGATCCTCTCCGCAAGTCTGCGGGAGGTCCGCCTGAAGATCTCCTGCCATGCCTGCGGCTATACCAACGAGATGACCGTGAAGACGGCCCCCGGGGAGCGTGCACAGAACCGGGACCTCGGCAACTGCCCTGAGTGCAGCGCCCCGCTCGAACTGGCAGAGGAGAGCGATATCATCGATGAACTGACCCAGCTGGCAGACCAGTCCTCCACCAAGGTGGAGATCATATCAGACGACTTCGAGGAGGGTTCGATCCTGTACACTGCGTTCGGCGGGATCGCGGCACTCCTCAGATACAGGACCGGATACTGATGTTCACAGAGAATTACACCCTGATTGAACGCGTGCTCAAGGCATGCACTGATGAGACGGAGATCGCCCTGACGGACGGTGGCGAGCATGCGGACCTCGCATCGACGGTGGCCTTTGCCCTGGCAAAGAAGCGGCACCAGGCCCCGAAGGCGATCGCCGAGGAGCTGGCCGCGACCCTCAACGCGAACCCCGAGCTGGCCGGTATCCGGGTCGAGGCGCTCGGCCCGTACCTGAACTTTTCGTTCGGTTCGGAATACCTGGAGGAGACCCTGAAGGCCGCGGTGCAGGATGACTTCGGCACCTCCCCAAAGAAGCCGGTACGGGTCGTGCTGGAGCACACCAGTGCCAACCCGAACGGTCCCCTGCATGTCGGGCACATCAGGAACTCGATCCTCGGGGATACCCTGGCCAGGGCGTTCCGAAAGGCCGGATACCGGGTCGAGGTCCAGTACTATGTGAACGACATGGGCCGGCAGATCGCGATCGTGGCCTATGGGTTCGATCACCTGGACACCGGTGCCGAGCCCGGGGAGAAGGAGGATCATCATATCGCCCGTGTCTATGTCGCTGCAAACCGCGACCTGGAGGCTAACCCCGATAAGGGTGCCGAGATCGACGAGCGGATGCAGTTGATCGAGAAGCGGGACCCGGCGACGGCCACCCAGTTCCGCGAACTGGTCAGCCGATGCCTGGACGGCTTCAAGGTCACGATGCAGGGGCTGAACGTCAAGCACGACCGGTTCGTATGGGAGAGCGACTTTGTGAAGATCGGGGACATGGAGAAGGTCCTCGGGCGGCTGGCGAAGCTGCCGCAGGCGGTTCCACCGACAGACGAAGACGGCACCTTCTCGCTCGATCTCTCCTCGTGCGGATACAAGAAGTCCTACGTGCTCCGCAGGAGCGACGGAACCTCGGTCTATGCGGCCCGCGACCTCGCCTACCATATCTGGAAGGGGAGGAACTTCGACCGAGTGATCGATGTGCTCGGTGCCGATCACAAACTGATCGCAGGGCAGCTGGTCTGCACGCTCCGCCTTATCGCCGAGAAACCACCGGAGGTCGTCCATTTCGAGTTCGTCTCCCTCCCGGAGGGATCGATGTCCACCAGGGCCGGCACCTTCGTCTCGGCCGACGAGCTGATCGAGGAGATGCAGAAGCGGGCCGTCGAAGAGGTGCGGGTGCGCAGACCTGAGCTCCCGGTGGAGGAGTGCGACGCGATCGCGGCTTCAGTAGGTCGGGCGGCGATCCGGTACGACATCATCAAGGTCTCGCCTGAAAAGTCGACGGTCTTCGACTGGAAGGAGGCGCTCGACTTCGACCGTCAGAGCGGCCCCTACGTCCAGTACGCCCATGCCCGGGCCTGCAGCATCCTCGACCGGGCCGGGCCGTTCCAGGAGCGGTACGACCTGCTCGAGAGCCCGTATGAGATCGCACTGGCGAAGCATATCGCCAAATTTCCCCATGTCATCGAGTCCGTGGTCAGGGACCTGCGCCCGCACATGCTGGCCACTTATGCCCGGGACCTGGCCGACCTCTTCAACACCTTCTACCACTACGACCCGGTGCTGAAGGGCGAGGGGCCTGTCCGCGAGAGCCGGCTGACGCTGGTGCTGGCTGCAGAGAAGACCCTGAAGGAAGTCCTGGAGACCCTCGGTATCGATGCACTCAGATCCATGTGAGTCGCTTCGGAGGCAGGGGTACCAGTTCTTCTCCCCCCACTCTTCTGCAGCCGTGAAGCCCTGCCTCTGGTGCATCCGGGCGCTGAAGGGGGGAGAGATGTGCTACAAGCACCAGTTCTATGGGATCGAGAGCCACCGGTGCGTGCAGATGACCCCGACACTCAAGTGCAATCAGCGCTGTCTCTTCTGCTGGCGTTCGTTCGAGCACGAGGTCGAGGAAGAGACCGAGTGCACCCCTGAGGAGATCCTGGCCGGGGTGGCGCGGCTCCAGTTGAAAGGGCTGGCCGGGTACAAGGTCTCCCCTGATGTCACCGCCGAACGGTTCGATCAGGCGATCCATCCGAAACATATTGCGATCTCGCTGGCCGGCGAGCCGACCGGTTACAGCCGGCTCCCCGAGTTGATCGATCTCTTCTCTGCAGAGCAGTACACCACCTTCCTGGTCTCCAACGGGACGCGCCCGTGGGTGCTGCGGAAGTGTAAGCCCTACCAGCTGTACATCTCGCTCGATGCCCCGAACGAGGCGATCTACCGGAAGCTCTGTCAGCCACGAGGGGAATACTGGGAACTGGTGCAGGAGTCGCTCTCCCTGCTCGGAAGCCGGCGGTCTGCGATCCGGCTCACGCTGGTTGCCGGGATCAATGACACCGACCCGGCCGGGTTCGCCGCGATGATCGCGGACGCGGCCCCGACCTATGTCGAGGTGAAAGGGTATATGTATCTCGGATCCAGTAGAAATCGTCTACAGCAGGGGCATATGCCGGACCATCAGAAGGTCCGGGGATTTGCAGAGCAGATCGGCAGGTATGCCGGATATTCGATCAAGGATGAACACCCTGGCAGCAGGGTCGTGTGTATGGAGAGAGCAGATGAGATTTGACGTAGAAGAGTATCGGAAACGTGCGAAAGAAGACTTTGAAGGGGCATGGCACCAGGGCCCGGAGGTACTGACCCCTGCCGGGTACCAGCACCGGTACCCACACCTGCAGTACCAGCGTGCCCAGGAGCACCCGATCTTCGCGATGATCAATGCGCTCCGCCAGACCTACCTCTCCCTCGGTTTCGACGAGTGCGCCAACCCGGTGATCATCGAGGAGCAGGACGTGTACCGACAGTTCGGCCCCGAGGCGATGGCCGTGCTGGACCGGGTCTTCTACCTGGGCGGGCTCCCGCGCCCCAACGTCGGGATCGCAAGGGCCCAGCTCGATCAGATCAACGAACTGCTCGGTCGCGAGATGACGACTGAGACCGAGGAACACCTGCGCGAGACCCTGCACGCCTACAAGAAGTCGACGATCGATGGCGACGACCTGACCCATGAACTGGCCGTGGTGCTGGAGACGGACGATGCACGGGTGGTGCACATCCTGGACAGTGTCTTCCCTGAGTTCCGCTCGCTCTGCCCGGAGTCGTCCCGTTCGACGTTGCGGAGCCATATGACCAGCGGCTGGTTCATGACGCTCGGTTCGATCTGGGAGCGGACACCCCTGCCGATCAAACTCTTCTCGGTGGACCGGTGCTTCCGGCGCGAGCAGGCCGAAGGGCCGACCCGGCTGATGAGTTATCACTCGGCCTCCTGCGTGATCGCCGGCGAGGACGTGACCCTTGAGGACGGCAAGGCGGTCAGCGAGGCGCTCCTGTCTGCATTCGGGTACACCGACTTCCGGTTCCAGCCCGATGAGAAGCGGTCCAAGTATTATATGCCCGACACCCAGACCGAGGTCTACGCCCGTCATCCGGTCCATGACTGGGTCGAGGTGGCCACGTTCGGGATGTACTCCCCCTCGGCGCTCGCCGAGTACGGGATCGGGGTGCCGGTGATGAACCTGGGGCTCGGTGTCGAGCGGCTCGCGATGATCCATTACCATGCCGATGATGTCAGGCAACTGACTCATCCGCAGTTCTTCCCGCGGGTGCTCACCGACCGGGAGCTGGCCGCGGGGGTCACCCTCCGCGAGGAGCCGGCCTCGGTCGAGGGGCGTCACCTCGCGCTGGCCGTCGAAGCGGTGGCCCGGGCCCACGCCACCGAGCCCGGTCCCTGTTCGTTTCCGGTCTGGGAGGGATCCCTCTTCGGCCGGCAGGTCCAGGTCTCTGTCGAAGAGCCGGAGGAGAACTCAAAACTGCTCGGCCCGGCCTGCGCAAACGAGATCTTCGTGTACCAGGGCTCGGTGCTCGGGGTGCCTGACGTCGAGAAGTGGCAGGCAGTCAGGACCGACGGTGTCTCGACCGGGATCACCTACCTCGGTGCTGCTGCCGCGATGGCGTCCGCACGGATCGAAGAGGCAGCCCGGTGCGGCCAGGGGACGACCGTCCAGGTGAAGATGGCGAAGCTCCCGAGCGATATCAACCTGCAGATAAAAGAGTTTGCGATGCGGTCGATCACCGACGCCAAGAAGAAGATCGATGTCCGGGGACCGGTATTTCTGACCGTCCGGTCAGCGATCTCCGACAACCTTTGAGAACTGGATATTGCCGGCCCCGATCTCGGTCTTGATCGGGATCCCCAGTTCCACGCAGTTTCCGATCAGGTTCATCCCGCTGTACGAGACGATCGAGATCCGGTGCGGGTCGGGCTGGACATTGAAGACCGAGGGCCCCATCTCCACCGGCAGGACAAACCCGTTGTTGCGCATCGCGGCGATCAGGTCCCTGACCTGCGACTCCGCAGGCAGCGGCACCTGCCTGATGTTGGCAAGGGCTATCCCGGTGCCGGTGGTGACCAGAGGCTGGATGGCCGTCAGACCCGAGGAGATGAAGAGCTGGAGCGGGTCGATGGTGGTCCCGCGGTAGCCGATCAGGTTGGTGAACTCGACGGCCTTTCTGTTTTTAACGGCCAGGGTCCCACCGTACGCGACCTTGACCGGGACCCCCTGCTGCTGAAAGACCCCGTCCATCGTGATCGAGCAGAGGGTGATGAATCCGACATGCCCGGCCGGCACCTTTGGGTGCCGATCGATAATCCGGTAGGCGTTGAAGAACCCGCAGCCTGCATCGATCACCTGATCGAACGCTGCCGTGACCCTGTCGGTCCACTCCTCCGGGACCGTCGAGATGTTGTAGGCGACGTCGCCGGTGCCGGTGAGCGGGTCGAAGGTGGACCGGAACGCGAGACGTTCCAGTTTTGAGATGATGAACCCGATCCGGTCGTCGACCAGGGCCTGGTCTGTCTCGGAGAGCCCCTGTTCGGTCAGCAGCCTGCCCTGGTTGCCGACCTTCCTGGTGAACCCTGCATTGTCCAGGTATCGGAGATAATACTGGACTGCCCGGTCGCTCAGCACAAATCCCCGTTCCGCCATGATCTCGCTGAGCCTCTTGGCTCCGAGCGGCTCTTCGTGATCTTTGAGGATCCGGAGGATCTCAACACATTTCCGTTCTGTTTTGATCATGGTCACTTCGCCTGTACAGCCCCCTGGCTGTCCTGGTACCGTCCTTCATAGGTCCGACCGCCCCCGCTCACCTGGTGAAAGATGATCTGGACGACCCGGTCCCCTGCCTTCAGGACGACCTCATCCTCCCCGAGCAGCGTCAGCGCAAGGGTCAACTGTCCCCGGAACCCGGGATCGACGAACCCCCCGCCGAGCAGCACCCCCCGCCGGGCGAACGAGGATCTGCACCGCATCACCGCTGCCAGCACGGGTGGGAGTTCGACCCGTTCCATGCTCGGGACCAGCGTGCAGACCCCGCGTGAGAGGACGATCTCCTCCCCTGCCCGCAGATCATAGGAGGCCGGCTGCAGTGATGCTTCGGAGAACGGGGTGATGATCAGCTGCCGCTCCGGGTCCGTGCAGTTCCGGTGTTCTTCTATCTGATGCGCTGAAAGAATCATATACTTATTCAAATGGCAGGAATAGACTTAATATCCTTCGATAATATAGTGGTTACCACAACAATTCTGTCCTGTCCTGATATGCCGCGGGGGACCGATTGAGAAGGCCTGGATCGTGGATCCGCCGGTCTCTGACGTGGTATGATGCAGGTGGATCCATAGGGTAGTGGATATCCTCTTGGGCTTCGAACCCAAGGACCCGGGTTCGAATCCCGGTGGGTCCGTGATGCACATGCCGCGCAAATTCCGGCCGGCCTGCTCCTGTTCGAGATATTCCCCGATGAACTCCTGTATCATCGCGTATTCCCGCAGAAGTGTCGGTATTTCCAGTGTGGATCTGCTGGCTATCACCCGGGTTGTGGGAGTTTTTTACGAAAAAATTAATTACCTCGATGTCCTTTGAATAATAGAACGTCTTGGTATACCTCCTGACATGGGCGGGTATGGTAAGGATGGCCGCATAATATACAATCTGCGGCACTGGTATCGGGAGTTGAACATGATGCACCATCAGAAGAACAAGGGATTCGCATATGAGTCCGACCAGTCCTCTTTTGTAGTCTCGTTTCTCCTCAGGGTTTCCTCACAATTCCAGATACTGTCCCTTCTACCACCGCTCTCTGGAAGGTATCCCGCATCAATTGATGGGCGAGGATGGGTAAAGCATGCTGAATGAACTGATAGAGAAGAGAAAGAAGATTCTTGCAGAGTCTGAACAACACAAAGAGAGAAGAAACGAGCTCAATGCACTTGCCAGCAAGTTCGCACGCGAGCGAAATGCTCTGAACACCAAGACCCGCGAGTTTGTCGACGAAGCCCAGAAGAACAAGGACCTTCGTGACGAGTCGAACCGTTCAGTCCAGTCCTTAAAGGAAGAGCGAAACGCGCTGAACGAGCAGGCAAACGTGCTCTTCGAGGAGATCGAGGACTTCAAGAAGGAGCACGGCAACCTGAAGAACCGCGGGATCAAGGAACTGCAGAAACAGATCGAGCACCTTGAGTTCAGGCAGCAGACCGAAGTGATCAGCACCGACAAGGAGCGGGAACTGATCGACAAGATCAAGCAGATGAAGTCCGAGGTCCGGGACCAGGAGTCTGAACTCGAGCAGAACAAGGATATGCGGACCAAGCTGAACGATGCCCGTGAGTTTCGCAAAGGCGCCTCAGATATCCACGCGAGGGTGACCGAACTCGCCGAGCTCGCCCAGAAGTACCACGACCAGATGGTCGAGAACTACCGGAATGCCGACAAGTCGCGTGAGTCCGCAGACGAAGCCCACAAGAGCTTTGTCGAGGCCCAGGAGTCTGCAGATGCAGAGCACAAGTTCTTCCTGGCCTGCCAGAAGGAGCTGCGTGACTACGATAAGGTGATCGGCGGTCTGCGCAAGAAGACCCGCAAGACCAAGGTGACCAAGGAACAGAAGGCGGTCAGGAAAGAGGCTGAGCGGATCTTCACCTCGTTCCGTGGCGGCGAGAAGCTGACCACCGACGACCTCCTCCTCCTCCAGCGTTCAAAACTGGTATAACCCTTTTTTTGTCTGGAACGGTGCCACGGGGAGATAGAGATCTGTCATCTGGTTCGTATCGGGTTTTCTTGAATGGTCTTTATACTGTAATTGAATAGGCCTGTCTTTGACGTATTGGTGTCCGGGATCGGTCCGGAATGGTGCGTTTAACACTATTATTTAATAGATCTGGTACAATCACTATGTCAATGTCAGATGGGTGGACCCTCATCCTCTCTGTGGACAGGGACGATGACATCGGCTATAAGGCAGGGGTAGCGAGCCCCGTCGTCGGCCGCGAGGCCTGCCTGGAGACGGCGACGGCCCTGGCGCTGGTCGACCCTGAAGACTCCGATGTGAATGCGATCTTTCAGGCGATCAAGATCTACGACGACCTGAAGCGGGAGGGGCAGCAGGTGGCCGTCGCGGTGATCAGCGGTGATCACTTTCACATGATCGAAGGGGATCGGCTGATTGCACGTTCGCTCGACCAGGTGATCCGGGCCACCGGGGTCACCGACTGTATCATGGTCACCGACGGAGCAGAGGACGACTATGTGATCCCGATCATCCAGTCCCGGCTTCCGGTGTCGAGCGTCCGGCGGGTCGTGGTCAGCCAGATGCCCAACCTCGAGGGGACCTACTATATCCTCAAGAAGTTGCTCGACGACCCGAAGATCTCACGGCCGCTGCTGGTCCCCATAGGCCTTGCGATGCTCCTCTATGCGACTGCATACCTGCTCGGCTACCCGGAGGTGGCCGTGGTGATCGTGGTCGGTGTGATCGGGGTCTACCTGCTCCTCAAGGGGTTCGGTGTCGACGAGATCTTCGGCTATACCTACCATTCTCTGTACGAGTCGCTGAGCCGGGGGCGGTATACGGTGATCACCAATCTGGTCTCACTCCTGCTGATCCTGTTCGGGGCACTCTCAGGGCTGACCACGATGATCGTCTACTACCTGACGCCCGAACTGGTGGGGGTGCTGTACCTGCTCCTTGCGTTTCTGTACGGTGCGATCCCCTGGTTCGCCGGTGCCGGGCTCGTTTCGACGGCAGGAAAGATCCTGGATGTCTACCTGGCCGAGCGGGAGAACCTCTGGAGGGTGGTGATCCTCCCGTTTGTGGTGGTTATGCTCGGGCTGGCCATCTATGGGATCAGCACCTATATGCTCGCGGCCAGCGGGGCCCCGGACTTTGTGCTGACCCCCGAGGCCGCCCTCAGGTACCTGCTGGTGACGATAGCCGGCTCCCTGGTCTCCCTGGTGGTGGGGCTGTCGGTGCAGGCCCGGCTGAAGCGGCTGGCGGTACCCCCGGCAGTGAACGGGGACGTCCCGGTCTCCCCTGCCGAGTGATCAGAGCGAGTCCAGGCTGATCGAGCTGAACTCGTGCGCGTTTATTGTTAGGTCACGGACCCCAAAGGCGGCCTGGACAAATGGCTGGTCGAGGGCGTCGGCGACGTCGCACATGTAGTCGAGGAGATCGATCGAGAGTTCCCGCTGCTGCCGGCTCTTCTTCAACTGGTCGAGCAGCATGGTCAGCTTCTCCGGGGGCTCGTTCCGCAGTTTTGCGACCGAGATCACACACATGTAGATCCTGGTGATGTTCCGATCCGATCCGGTGATCGTCTCAAAAAAGTTCTTCACCACCTGTGCCTGGTAGATCTCGCCGCTCATCGTTGATCGATCAGTCCTTCACTCCCCGGCAGGTTAAAGATTTCGAAATGTGATCATTTAAAAAAAGGGTCGCATCTCAGACGAGATGCCGTCGGTCCCGGCGGGATCACTTGGTCGCCGAGACGATCCTGATGATATCGCCGTCTTTTAACTGCTGACTGTCCTTGATCCGCATTTTGGTCTTGGCATCGATCGCATACAGGAACCCCTTGCCGATGTCGGTGTGGACCCGGTAGGCCAGGTCGCGGGGGGTCGACCCTTTCTTCAGCAGGAACGCATCAGGGAGCACCCGTCCGCGGCCGTCGGTCAGGTGGTTCTCGTCCTCGACCGGGTAGACCACGATCTGGTCGAGCAGGTCGAAGACGACCCGGTTGATCGTCTGCTGCACTCCCGTTCCGTTCAGGGTCTTCATCACCGTCGCCATCTGCTGCAGTGCCTTCTTCTGCGGTGCGTTCAGCACGGCTCCTTCAGGAACGGTAAAGACGGTGTCCCCGGGGAGGTAGTGGATCAGGTGCGCCTTGTCCGCATTCCGAAGGGCCAGTTCTGCGGCACCGCTGACCAGCGGGATCTTCTCCTCTGTCAGGCGTGCACGCAGGGTCTCATCGGCCAGGTCTGCCTTGTTCCCGATGATCAGCATCGGCTTGGTCTGGAGGAGCAGCTGTTCGCAGAAGGCGATCAACTGCTCGGTGTCCGCATGGACCAGGTCGGCTCCGGTCTCCTTCTCCACGTACTGGACGTCCTCGATGGTGATCCCGAGCCCAGCGACCACGTCGGCGAGGCCGGCTGTCAGGACAACGGGCTTGGACTGCGCCGTCCGGAGCAGCCGGGACCAGTGCTTCTCGACGATCCCGTAGAGCCACATCGTCATCTCATGGGTCAGGAACGTGATGTCCCCAACCGGGTCGTGGGACCCCAGATCGACCGGGTTTCCCTCTGCGTCGGTGGCTCCGCTCGCGTCGACGACATGGATGATCGCGTCGGCCTGGCGCAGGTTGTCCAGGAACTGGTTTCCAAGCCCGCGGCCGGTGTGCGCCTCGGGGACCAGCCCGGCGACATCGATCAGGTTCACCGGGATGAATCTGAATCCATCCTGACAGACCCCGCACGAGACCTTCATCTCCTTGCACTGGCACGGGACCCGTACAAAGGCGACGCCGTGATTGGCATCGATGGTGGTGAATGGATAGTTGGCAATCTCTGCATCTGCAAGAGTGGCAGCTTTAAAGAATGTGGATTTGCCACAGTTTGGTTTTCCGGCTAATGCGATCGTTATCATACGAGGTACAGCTCCCCTGCAGTGCCATCCCCCGGGTGGGGGGACCAATGCAGAGGAGGGTTGTTCGCTGTCTCGTAAATATCTACCCTCTTGATGCTCTCTTCACCAAAATGAGGGGAGGGTTTTGTGTCACCGGGAATGCACCCGGCAGGAGTAGACCCCCGGGTCCGATCTTCTGGGGCCGGCCAGCCTCACCGGTGGTCGAGGCCGTCAAATTCGTCACTATCTCCAGAGATCTCCTCTTCAGTACATTCCGGGTCAGGGGGCCGTCGACGTCGATCACCACGATTCCTCTGATCTGGCCTTAATAAATAACTACTTATACTTAAATTGCTTACTTTGGGTTAGTTCATCGGATCGTCCTGATGAACGGTAGCAGTCAGTGAAAAGGAGAGATCGATAATGGCTTTTGGAAGAGATAATCCGTTCAGTCTCTTCGGGCGCGAGCTCGACGAGATGATGGCAGCGATGGAGAGCAGATTTCAGTCGATGATGGACACCTCCAGGTTCTTTCCGGGAGGGCTTCTTCCTGCGGCGGGGTCGTCTGCAGGAAAGTTGATGCCGGTGCTGCGGGGGGACCTCCGTATCGATGTCCGGGAGATAGGGGACGAGGTGATCGTCGTCGCAGACCTCCCAGGTGTGGAGAAAGGGGATGTATCCCTACGGCTGGTCAATCCGAGGACGCTTGAGATCTCCTGCGAGCGGAAGGTCGACCATGAGGAGACCGGTGAGGGGGGACATATCATCCAGCAGGAACGGATGTTCGGCTCGATGGACCGGCTGCTGGTCCTTCCCTCAGAGGTCAGTGCAGAGGGTGCCACGTCCAGCTTCAAGAACGGCGTCCTCGAGGTGCATCTCCGCAAGATCCCTGTCGAACGCGGGACAATGATCCCGATCGAGTGAGGGTCTGTATGACCGAGACTGCACGTGATCACTATAACCTGGGGATCCAGCAGAAGAAGCGGTATCTTCATGCAGATGCGCTGGCCTCTTTTGAGGCCGCGTCGGCGCTCGAGCCGGAGAACCCGGAATTTCTGGAGGCTAAGGGGAACATGCTCTATGCACTCGAACGTTACCAGGAGGCACTCGAGACATACCAGAAGGCCGAGTCACTGGCAGGCCGCCATCGTGGGCTGCTCCTGGCCATCTCTAGCACCCTCGCGTCACTGGGCCGGCAGGAGGAGGCGGTCAGGCTCTATGAGGAGGGGATGCAGGCGCCAAGGGCCTGAATCCCCTTTTTATCCCATCCAATGCTTTTATATGGGCTGACGCAGAGATACTGCCTGAAATATGGCAGAAGATGGCTATAACGTGGCAACTGTTCAGGGCAGGGAGGTCCAGTGGGACCCTGAACAGATGAGAAAGATCCAGGAACATCCCTGTTTCAGCGAGAAGGCGTGCCACTCCTTTGGGAGGATGCATCTGCCGGTCGCCCCGCGGTGCAATATTCAGTGCAACTACTGTGTCCGCGACTTCGACTGCGTGAACGAGTCCCGTCCCGGTGTCACGAGCCGCATCCTGACCCCGGACGAAGCGGTTGCGATGATCAAGAAGGTGATGGCCAAGTACAACTACATCAAGGTGATCGGGATCGCCGGTCCCGGCGAGCCGCTGGCCAATGAGGAGACCTTCGAGACCCTGCGGCTGGTCCACGAGTTCTTCCCGTCCACGATCCGGTGCATCAGCACCAACGGTCTGCTCCTCCCCGAGAAGATCGACCTGCTCGAGAAATACGGGGTCGGGAATGTCACGGTCACCCTGAACGCTCTGGACCCAGAGGTCGGAGCGAAGATCTACTCGTTTATCAACTACCATGGCAGCCGGTACGAGGGGGTCGAGGGGGCGAAGATCCTCCTTGAGAACCAGTTGAAAGGGATCGAGCTGGCCGTGAAGAAGCATATGATCGTCAAGGTGAACACTGTCTTTATCCCCGGGGTCAATGACGATCAGATCCTTGCGATCGCCAAGAAGACCAGTGCGATGGGAGCCTACACCTTCAACCTGATCCCTCTGATCGCCCAGTACAAGTTCGCCGATATCATCCCGCCGACTCCTGCTGAGAAGCGGGCGATGCAGGACACCTGTGCGCCCTACATCAAGCAGATGCGCCACTGCCAGCGGTGCAGGTCTGATGCCATCGGAAAACTCGGCCATGACGTGCAGTCCTGCGTCTATGGGGACGATGAAGCGAAGAAGGACTGAATCTTTTTTTAATAGACCCAGGTCCCCTGCCACTCCTCTCTTCTCAGCAGGGGCTCTGCTCGCCGGTTCAGCGCATTCAAAAATGGTGTTTCGGGGATCGCCTTTTTGGTTCCCCCGGTGGTTCACTGACCTGATGATCGTTCACTGAACCGCTTTGAACAGGGAGGCCCGTGCATTGCAGATCGGACAATTATCAGGTATCGTGTTGATGACGATGTTCCCACAGATCGGGCAGAGATAGACCGTCTCCACCTCCAGATCCTTCCCGTTCTTCACCGCTTCGGCGGCCTGCTTGTAGAGCCCTGCATGGACCTCCTCAGCCAGCATCGCGTGTTTGAAGGCCATCACGGCGTCCATCCGCCCTTCTGCCTCGGCGTCTCTGACGAACCCGGGGTACATCTCGGTGAACTCATGGGTCTCCCCGGCGATCGATCCTTCCAGGTTCGCAGCCGTCGACTTGACGGCGCCGAGCACCCGCAGCAACCGCTTCGCATGGATCGCCTCGGCCTGTGAGGCCGCAAGGAAGAGTTTTCCGACGTTGGCGTACCCCTCTTCAGCTGCCTTCTCAGAGAAGGCGAGATACTTTCTGTTCGCCTGGGATTCACCTGCAAAGGCTTCTAATGCATCGTCTTCTGTTGCCATAATCAATAGATTATCAGGAAATCTGCTACTTAAAGGTTCTTCACGTTCAAAATGGGCGTCCGGGTCGCTGGGCAGGGCTCTGTGACGCCCCGGCAGGATGATGGGGAATTATGCGGCAAAATCTGACGCAAAATCAGGGTATATCACCTGCCCCATCCTATACAATGTGTTCACAAAGGTGAACAGGAAAGCAGTTATGAACACATACAACGTGAATATCGATGGACCCGCACCTGACCCGGACGCACCCGGCGTCGCTGCACATGTCTATTCCGGTATCCGGAGCTCCGGGCAGTATTGTCGTCCAAATGAGATGATTTGGATGGGCCAACTCGGACATGTACTCCCTATGACCAGCAGACGAAATCCAGTCTCTGCTATGGGAATGTGATACTGGTATCCTGAATTCACACCCACACACCATCTGGCTACCCACTCACTCATCATGGTCAACACTCGAACCAGAACATTTTGCCTCATGCCTCACAGCACGCACTCGCTGTGATTCCCGGGGGGGATTTGTCTACCCCCTGGTCATATATTTTTCAGCCTGATTTTTCTGGAACTGCTCTTACGTGCTCCTCGTCTGTCTCCTCGTCTCTCGTCAAGCATGAGATGGACGACTCCAGGTTTTAACGATAAACAGGGAAGCCGAAGGATTGAGCAGCGTGGATGTCGACAGGGATGACGATATGATACTGGGCATCACGAAGATCGGTTCAGAATCTTTTTTAGGGGGTTCCTGTCAATAAGGAGATCAGTGAAGCCTGTGGGGTACCGGGTGGTCGCTGAATCTCAACCTCTGCAGATCAGCGGGATCCCTGTGATCGAACGGCCGCGGGAGAAGATCCAGAAGCGCGGAGCTTCGGTGCTGACCGAGCAGGAGCTGATCGCCGCGATCATAGGCAGGGGGGTGCGGGGCCACTCGGTGCTCTCGGTCGCAACCGCGGTGGAGGAGCAGTTGACCCAGAATTCCCCTGTGCTCGAGTACAGGGCCCTGGCCGGTATCCCCGGGGTCGGGCATGTCAAGGCCTGCCAGCTGCTGGCCAGTATTGAGCTGGGCCGGCGATTTTTCGATAGATCGCCGACCAGGATCCAGAGGCCTGAGGACGTCCTGCCCCTTCTCTCCCATCTTCGTGAAGAGAAGCAGGAGCACTTTATCGGTATCACGATGAACGGGGCCGGCGAGATGGTCAAGATCCGGACGATCACCGTCGGGCTGCTGAACCAGAGCCAGATCCATCCGCGCGAGGCCTTCGCCGATGCGATCACCGATCGCGCAGCCTCGGTGATCTTTGTCCACAACCACCCATCGGGGTCCCTGCTCCCGAGCGAGCAGGACCGGATTGTGACCGGGCAGCTGGTCGAGGCCGGCAGGATCCTCGGCATCACCGTGCTCGACCACTTGATCATCACCAGAAAGGGGTACCTCTCAATGAAGGAACAGGGACTGATCTGAGGATCACGGGGTGCTGATCAGCAGTCTCCCGAGTGCCTGCCCTTTCGCATACGCCTCGTCGACAAGATCCGGGTAGTGGTGCAGGTCCTGTTTCTGGTCCATATTATTGATCAGCAGCTGATCGGCGAACTTCATCCCGATGATATCGAAGAATGCGGCCACGGTCAGCAGCACTCCTGAGAAGACGTCCTTCCTGTTCATCCCTGATATCGCAATGAAGAGTCCCTGCCGCCGCTTCTCCCGCTCTGCACTGACCAGCGGCTCCCGCCGGACATACTTGGCCATAAAGAAGACCTGGAACCGGTCGATGAAACACTTCAGTTCCCCGGGTATCCCCATCGTCATGACCGGGGTGGCGATGATCATCCCGTCACAGTCCCTGATCTTTCCGTACAGCGGGATCATATCGTCCTCGATTTTGCAGGTTGGATGGGTTTTGCAGTGCATCATCTCCATGCATCCTGAGATCTGCATCTGCGTAATCACGATCTTCTCGACACTGCATCCGGCTTCTGCAGCCCCCTGGAGGGCTTTATCCAGAAGCAATGCGGTGTTTCCATTTTCAAGCGGGCTGCCGAGTATCCCGATGACTCTCCTCTCCATAGCGGTCTGTATTACCGCGGCATAATATAAGATCTGTTGTCTGAATCCGGCGCAATGATGGGAAAATGGTCGATAACGCAATTCATATATAGTTCAGGGGTCTATGAACCATTCGGTGATAAATCTGACAGAAGGAGATCACGTTAAAGCAGGAAACAAGGTTACTCCAGGAAAATATGTCTGTATCGACTGCGGCTACGAGTCCGTGTTGTCGGATGTGGAACAGGACCTCCGGAAGTGTCCGAAGTGCGCGTGCGAAGAGTACCAGTGCTTCCCGATGACGCATATCCGGCCTGACATCAAGACCGTCGAAGATGTGCAGCACCCCCCGAAGAGAGGGGACAGCGCCCAGTAACTGAATATAATCAGCGATCCAGCAGTGCCGGATAGAGGAGATCATTATGGTGAACGTATCAAAAGAAGGGCAGATTTACGTCTGTAATATCTGCGGAAATGTTGTGGAAGTCAAGGAAGTCGGCGGTGGAGAACTGATCTGCTGCGGCGAACCGATGACACTCAAGGAGTAATACCATGGATCAGAAACTGAGTGAACTGGAAGAGAAGATCGGCAAGGTGCCAAAGATCTTCAAGGACCTCAAGGACTCCAACCCGGACCTGTATGCAAGCGTGATGGGGCTGGACCAGATGGTCTGGGCAGACGGTGCGATCTCACGCCAGCAGAAGAAACTGATCGCCATCGCTGTTGCGGCGGCGATGCGTGACCAGCATGCCGTCCGGGCCCAGCTGGCGGGCGCAGCACACCTCGGGGTCACCCTCGATCAGATCGAAGAGGCGCTCCGTGTCACGTTCCTGCTCGCAGGGATGCCCGCCTATGTCTATGGCAGGGCAGCAGCAGAAGAGATCTGCAAGAAGTAGGGGGACCTGGAATGGAACTTGAAGATGTATGCGGATGCGGATGCGACGAAGAGGAGTACGCGGCGATGCCGATCATCGGTGAGCCGGCGCCCGGCTTCACCGCCCAGACCACGCAGGGGGAGCTGACACTTTCTGACCTGAAAGGGAAATGGGTCGTTCTCTTCTCACACCCGGCCGACTTCACGCCGGTATGTACAACAGAGTTCATGGCGTTTGCGGCCATCGCTGATGAGCTGAAGGCACTGAACGTGCAGCTGATCGGCCTCTCCATCGACAGTGTCTCAGCACACCTGGCCTGGATCCATGCGATCGAGGAGAAGATGGGTGTCGAGATACCGTTCCCGGTTATTGCAGATCTCGATATGCGGATCGCATCCCGGTACGGGATGATCCATACGGGTCAGTCCAACACCGCCACGGTCAGGACGGTCTTCTTCATCGATGACAAGGGAATCATGCGTGCGATGATCTACTACCCTCTGCAGAATGGCAGATATATGCCTGAGATCATCCGGCTGGTGAAGGCCCTGCAGACCACCGATGCCCATGGTGTATCCACCCCTGCCAACTGGCAGCCCGGCGAGAAGGTCGTCGTCGCCCCGCCAAAGACGGTCGCCGAGATGAAGGCTCGTCCCGGCATGGGGTACGAGTGTAAGGACTGGTACCTCTGCTTTAAGTCGGTCTGACCGCTCTGCGGACAGTTCCGGATGAACAACCTTTTTTAAAATAGATCTGCCAATAGCAGAGAGTATGGAGATCAAGGTGCTCGCCTTTGCCGCGAGCCCACGCCGGCACGGCAACTCTGAGACCCTCCTCGACTGGGTGATCGCAGCGATGGAGGAGCGGGACGGGGTCGTGGTGGAGAAGGTGGTGTTGAACGAGGCGGATGTGCGCCCGTGCAGAGGGTGCAATGCCTGTGAGAGGTTGAACCGGTGCGTGCAGGATGATGGTATGACCGCCCTCTACGACAAGATCCCCGAAGCCGATGTGGTGGTGCTGGCCCTGCCGGTCTTCTGCATGGGCGCCTGCGCACAGGCCAAGGCCCTGATCGACCGGGCCCAGGTCTTCCGGTCGCGGAAGTACGTGCTGCACCTCCCGGTAGTCCCAGCCGAACGGATCGGGAAGCGGGCGGGGCTGATGATCGCCACCGCCGGGCAGACCTGGCCGCATGTCTTTGAGGGATCCATCGCCTCGGTGAAGTGCTTCCTGCATGTCAGCGCCATTCGGGAGCGAGAGACCCGGTACCTGCTGATCAACGGGGTCGACGAGGCCGGGGCGGTCAAGACCCATCCGACCGCACAGGCAGAGGCCAGGGCGATCGCCGACGAGATGATCGCCCTCATCACGGAGCGTCTCTCGTCATGACCGTGGTCCAGGTGCTCGGCGTGCTCGGGTCTCCGCACCGGCATGGCAACACCGAGCTGCTCCTCGACCGATTCCTCGAGGGCGCCCTGTCGGCCGGCGGGGAGGTCGAGAAGGTGGTGCTGACCGATCTCCAGTATCGTCCCTGTAAAGGGTGCAATGCCTGCCACAAGACTGGGGTCTGCGTGCTTCATGACGACGCCATCCCGCTGATCGAGCGGATGGCCGGCATCGACTGCTGTGTGATCGCCTCGCCGATCTACAGCATGGGGATCACGGCGGAGCTGAAGGGGCTGATCGATCGGGGGCAGTACCTCTGGGCGCAGCGCTGGATCTTAAAGACCCGGCCTGAGCAGCTGGCCGATCCGTCCTGCCGACGGGGAGTCTTCCTCTCGACCGCGGGGCTCTCCAAGGAGACGGTCTTCGATGCGGCCCTTCCGGTGATGACCGCATTCTTTCATGGCCTCGGGTTTGCAGAATTTGATCGTCTGACCGTGAACGGGATGGACCAGTTCGGAGGGATCGAGGGTCACCCGACGGCACTCGGGGAGGCGTCAGTTCTCGGCGCGTCCGTCGTCAGAGACCTTCAGAGTCAGTGTTCTGTGCGGCCCTGAACGACGGCCCCCGGGTCTCGATGACCCGCTGCACAATCCTTCTGGAGCTGCAGAGCACCCTGTCCCCGTAGCCGCCGATCCTGACCACCTCCGCAGAGAGCGACCGGGCCCTCAGCGCTTCGGTCAGCACTGCCGGATCGAAGTTCTGGTTGAATCCGAGCGTGATCACGTCCGGCCTGATCGCCTCGATCGGCCGGAACATGTCGGTGGTGTCCCCGAGCAGGGCATGGTCGACCGGTTTCAATGCCGCAACCATCTGCAGCCGCTGGTCTTCAGGGATGATCGGCCGGGGTTTGTGCTTGACATTCCGGTCCCTGGCCACGATCACGTACAGCTCGTCCCCGAGCTTCTTCGACTCCTGCAGGTAGTAGAGGTGGCCGGGGTGGAGGAGATCGAAGGTCCCGGTTGCAACGATGCGTCTTATGGGATCACCTCGAGCTGGTAGCGCTCGCCGTCGGCGGTGAAGCAGCACCAGTCCACTTCAGAGTACGGGTACCCGATGATAAGATTATAGCGTCCTGCCCGGGGGAAGAACGAGAGGTCTGCGTCGGAGGGGTACAGCACCCCGTTGGGGTGGCTGTGGGCGGACCCGCACTTGTGCGTGTCGAGCGGCATCATCTCCATGAAGACACTGGCGGAGGTCTCCCCGCTGATGGTGCCCGGGACCAGTGAGACCTGGTCGATCACTCCGTCCCGCTCGCTCAGCAGTCCGACAAATTCATAGGGATGGCGGTCCTTTCCCATCTCAAGGAGGAGATCGAGGAGATCCCTGCTGATCCCGGTGACTCTCATAGCTCTCCAGCGTAGGGGGTACTGGCAGATAAAACCCGGAGATTATGTTCAGGTGCGGTTCCATCCCGTCCCTGCCTCCCCGATGATACGAGGTCATGATGCTGATACTGACTGCAGAGGATGTGCTGGCAGCCCTTCCGATGAAGGATGCGATCGCGGGGATGAAGCGGGCATATGCCGCCCTTTCACATGGCAGGGTCCGGATGCCGGGGCCGGTCCGGGTGGCGGTCCCCCAGATCTCGGCCGAGGTGTCGACGGTCCCGGTGCTGGTGAAGAACCCTGAAGGGGAGGCGCTCGCGGTGAAGACGACCGCCGTGTTTCCGGACAACGCCGTCCACGGAATCCCGATCGTGCACACTGCGGTCCAGGTGCTCGATGCCGGGACCGGGAGGATCGATGCCCTGATCGAGGGGACGATGATCAGTGCGATCCGGACCGGGGCCGGCGCAGGGGTGGCCACCGCCCTGCTCGCACGGGAGAACGCCCGGACCGTCTCGATCTTCGGGGCCGGCCTGTATGCGGCGCAGGTGCTCCGCGGGGTCTGTGCCGTCAGGCGGATCGAGCGGGTGCTGGTCCACAGTCCGCACCGGGAGGTGACCACCTTCGCCGGTGAGGTGGCCGGCTTTCCCGGGGTTCCCGAGGATGTCAGGGTCACCTCCGACGTTCCTTCGGCCACCTCCCGGGCTGATATCATCTGCACCGTCACCTCGTCAGCGACGCCGGTCTTCGCCGACCGGGATGTCAGGCCCGGGACCCATATCAACGGGATCGGTTCGTTTCGACCGTCGATGGCAGAGATCCCGCACCTGACGATCGCCCGTTCGCTGCTGGTCGTGGATTCACGTTCCCATGCCCTCGCCGAGGCCGGCGATATCATCCAGCCGATCCTGGCCGGACAGATCCCAGCCAGTCATATCCATGCCGAGATCGGGGAACTGATCAGCGGGGACCTGCCGGGCAGGACCTCGGCAGACCAGGTCACCTGCTTCAAGTCGATCGGGCTCGCTGCCCTGGACTCGGTCGTCGCCACCATTGTTCTCCGGAACGCACGGGCGATGGGGCTCGGCGTCAGGGTCAGGTTCTGATCGGAAAAAAGAGAGGGTTATTCGACGGTCACACTCTTGGCCAGGTTTCTGGGCTTGTCGATGTCCCGGTCCAGGGCGATCGCGGTCTTGTAGGCGAGCATCTGCAGCACCACCGAGGTGGCCAGCACCTGTACGAGCTCGTGCGACTCCGGGATCGGGATGAAGACGTCGACGATCTCGGAGAGCTCAGAGTCCCCGTCCACACCGATCGCGATGATCGGTGCTCCGCGGGCCTTCATCTCCTTGATGTTCGAGACCATCACCGGGTAGGTATTACCGGGCGAGCAGAGGGCGACCACCGGGGTCTGTGGGGAGAGGAGCGCGAACGGACCGTGCTTCAGTTCGCCGGCCGCGTATCCCTCAGCATGGATGTACGAGATCTCCTTCATCTTCAGCGCCCCTTCGAGGGCGATCGGGTAGAAGAGCCCCCTGCCGACGTAGAAGATATGCTCTGCTGGGCTGCAGATCTCCACGGCTTTTGTGGTATCGGTCAGCAGCACCTCCTCGATCACGCTGTTGGCATGGGTCAGCACCCCGGTCAGGTCTCCGTCATGGAGGAGGTTCACGATCTGCATCAGCACCGCCAGCTGCGCGATGAACGACTTGGTGGCGGCGACGCTGATCTCCGGCCCTGCCCGCATGAAGAAGGTATGGTCTGCCATCCTGGTCACGGTCGAGCCGAGGACGTTGGTGATGGCCAGGGTCGGACAGTTGTAGGCCTTCGCCTTCTTCAGCGCTGCCAGCGTGTCGGCGGTCTCCCCGGACTGCGTGATCACCATCACCAGCCCCTTGATCGGCGGGGTGAAGTACTTGAATTCAGACCCGAGTTCTGCCCTGACCGGAATCCTGCAGATCGATTCGAGCAGGTATTTGAAGATCAGGCCAGTGTGGAAGGAGGAGCCGCAGGCCACCACCGTCACCTCGGCCGGCCGCTTCAGTTCGGGGGGGATCTGCTCCTGGGTGATCCCCATCATCGTGTTGTAGAAGACCTGCGGCTGCTCGTAGATCTCCTTGAGCATGTAATGGTCGAACCCGCCCTTCTTGACGTTCTCGATCGACCAGTCGATCAGTTCGATCGGCCGTTCGACCGGCACCCCGTTGTGGAGGATCTCGCTCTTCTCAGGGGTCAGGGTGGCGATGTCCCCGTCCTCAAGGTAGATCACCCGTTCGGTGAACTCGAGCAGAGGGGTCACATCCGAGGCTGCAAAGTACTCCCCGTCCCCGACCCCGAGGACCAGCGGGCTGCTGTCCCGGGCCGCGACGATCTTCTCCTCCCCTTCCACGGTCACCAGCAGGGCGTACGAGCCCTTCAGGTACCGGATTGCTTCCTGGACAGCCGTTTGGAGGTCGCCCTTGTAGGCCTCCTCGATCAGGTGGGCCACCACCTCGGTGTCGGTGTCCGAGATGAACGTATGCCCCCTGTCGATCAGCTGCCGCTTCAGTTCGGCATAGTTCTCGATGATTCCGTTATGGACGACCGCAATCTTTTTGGTGCAGTCCAGGTGCGGGTGGGCATTGATGTCGTTCGGGACGCCGTGCGTGGCCCAGCGGGTGTGTCCGATCGCGGTATGCCCCGGGAGCCGGCTGGCGGCCTTCTCGTTCTTCGAGATCCGCCCTTCCTTCTTGAAGACATGCAGCTTCGGATTGCTGACCGCGACCCCGAACGAGTCGTACCCGCGGTACTCCAGTTTCTTGAGCCCGTCGACGACCACCGGCGCCGCCCTCCGGAACCCGATATATCCTACAATTCCGCACACGTCATATCACCACCGAGTTGTCTGCGACCACCCCAGATACGGTGGTGTTCCCCTCCTCGATCGAGACGTTGTTCCCGATGATGCAGTTCTTTAAGATCGTGAACGGGGCCGAGCTGACCCGGTCGCCGAGGACTGCGCCGAAGGTGGCCTTCATGAACTGTTTCTCCAGTTCAAAGATGGACTCATGTGACCAGGTGGTGGTGTGGTCGCGGAGGGTACAGGCCTCTCCGATCACGGCGTCCAGGATCCGTGAATGCGAGCCGATCACGACATCGTCCATGATCAGCGAGTTGCCGAGGTAGGTGAGCGGGTCGATCGTGACCCTCGAGCCTATCGATGTGTTGGGCATGATACAGCAGTTCGGTCCGATATGGCAGTCATTCCCGATCGAGACCGGCCCCTGGATGTAGGTGTTCGGACCAATTATGGTTCCCTTGCCGATATGGATCAGCCCGTAGAGCTTGGAACTCCTGCTGATTGTACCGGCCCTGGTCCCGTCGATATTCTTCAGCAGCCGTGCATTCATCTGGAGGAGATCCCAGGGATAGATCGCGTCCTGCCAGTCGACCGCCTGGATCGCCTTGATCTCTTCCCCGGCGTTCAGCATCGCCTGCAGCGCATCAGGGATCTCGTTTCCGACGATGTGCTTGAAGAACGACCGGTCCAGCGAGTAGACCCCGGTCGAGACGATGAACCCATGGGCGTCGGCCGGCTTCTCCCGGATCTCGCTGACATATCCGTCCCTGACCACGACCACCCCGAAGTTCGAGGGGGAGGGGTGGTCGGTGACCAGCACCGCGTTCTTCTCTTTGATCATCTGCTGGATCGACCGTGGATCGATATAGTTGTCACCAGAGAGGAGGAGGAACCTGTCCTCCAGGAAGGGCTCCGCGTACCGCAGTGCATGGGCTGTGCCGAGCTGCTTCTCCTGCACCACCACCCTGACCTGGACGTCGAGCATGTTCAGGTACCTGATCACATGCTCCTTGCGGTATCCGACCACGACGATGATATCTCGAATTCCGCTCTTCTGGAGCGCTTTGATCACGTACTCGATGATCGGGGTGTTTGCGACGGGGGTCAGGGCCTTTGGGCGCGACCGTGTCAGCGGCCGCAGCCGGGTCCCTTCCCCTGCTGCCAGAATTACTGCCTGCATTACGTTTCACCTATGACTGGATGTTGGTCTTCTCTTCAATCCACCCTTCGACAAATGAATGGGGGGCGATATTTGAGTCGCTGCCGATGACGGTTCCGACGTTCACCGAGCAGTTGATCCCGAACTGTACATTGTCCCCGACGATCGCACCGAACTTCTTCCGGCCGGTGCTCTTGCCGCAGACCTTGATGACTCCGTGGTCGTGCCGGACATTGGCCAGTTTGGTCCCGGCCCCGAAGTTGCACCCGCTGCCGACGATACTGTCGCCGAGGTAGTTGAAGTGCGGGATCTTGGTCTCGGGCATGATGATCGAGTTCTTCAGTTCACTGGAGTGGCCGATATGGCACCGATCGCCGACGGCGGTCCCGGGACGGATGTATGCATGCGGGCCGATCTTGCAGTCCTTCCCGATCACGCACGGCCCTTCGATATAGGTGCCAGCCTTGATGACGGTGCCGGCCCCGATGCTGACGGCGCCGTGGATCGTGACCCCGTCCTCGACCACGCCCTCCTGCACCGGGGAGAGAACCGATAAGAGCCGGGTGTTGGCGTCGAGCAGGTCCCAGGGGTAGCCCATATCCAGCCAGACCTTCAGCGGGTACGCGGCGAGCTGCCCCTCGGTGATCATCAGGTCGAGGGCATCGGTCAGTTCGTACTCCCCCCTGCAGGAGAGGCCGACGGCACTGATCAGCGGGTAGATCGTCTGGTCGAAGAGGTAGACCCCTGCATTGATCAGGTCGCTCTTCGGATGCTGCGACTTCTCCTCCAGCCCGGTGATCAGCCCGTTCTCACAGGTCACGACCCCGAAGTCCTGGGGATGATCGGTCTTGTGGATCCCCATCACCGGCGCCTCCATCGCACAGAGGGTGGCGAGGTCTGATGCGCTGACGATCATATCCCCGTTCATCAGCAGGAACTTGCCGGAGGTCAGCCCTTCGGTGGCCTTCAGGGCATCCGAGGTTCCGAGCTGCTGCCGCTGGGTCACGTACCGGATCGAGACGTTCCAGGCCTTTCCGTTTTTAAAGTAGTTCCTGATCTCCCGCTCACCATAACCGACCACAAAGACGAACTTTTTGATCCCGGCTTCAGAGGCCGCGACCATCAGGTGTTCAAGGATCGGTCTGTTTGCAACAGGGAGCATCACCTTTGGCCGCTGAGCTGTCAGCGGACGCATCCGTTTCCCTTCACCTGCTGCGAGTATCACACATTCCATAATAATCAGGTCCTCCTATGCTGCTCTTTCCTTCTTCAGCAGGTCATGCCCTCTGACGAGCATCGCCTTGGCCCCGGCCAGGTTCGTCCCCTCGGCCGTCAGCCGAACCTTCGGTTCGGTGCCGCTGGCCCGGACCAGGCACCACCCGTCCTCCTCCTCGATCCTGAGGCCGTCGGTCGGGTTCTCTGCGCCGAGCCGGGTCAGGATCCCCCGCGCGTCCTCGACCTGCACAGACTCGCGCAGGATCGGGTAGTCCGGCATCTCGTCGATCACCTCTGAGATCGTCCACTCACTGGCGATCTCACAGAGGAGGGCCGCCGCATACGGGCCGTCAGGGCAGAGCGAGATGTCAGGGAAGACCCAGGCGCCGGAGGGTTCTCCGCCGAACTCGCCCCATCGAAGCAACTCCTCGGAGACGAAGCTGTCCCCGACCGGGGTCCTCCGCACCTCGGCGATCTCCTCGATCGCCATCGAGGCGTCGGAGGTGGTGACCACGTGGGCGGCGCCCAGGTACCTGGTCAGCAGCATCAGCATGTGGTCGCCGCCGATATACCGCCCTTTATCATCGAAGGCCATCATCCGGTCTGCGTCCCCGTCGTGCATCACGGCACAGGTCGCCCCGCGCTTTCTGATCAGGTCCGGGAGGTACGGAAACGACTCTCTGAGCGGTTCTGAGGGGCGTGCGAACCGGCCCCGCGGGTTGCAGTTCAGGCAGATCGTCTTCACTCCAGCCTGCTTCAGCAGGTCCGGGGTGACGGTGCACCCTGCCCCGTTGCCGCAGTCCACGATGGCGGTGATCTCTTTTGTTGGGGTGATCTGGTCGAGGATCGCCCTGGTATGGACGGCGATCGCGTCCACCTGCCGCAGTGGACCCTGCTCGTTCCATGCCGCCCACTGGTCCTCTCCTTCCAGCAGTTCCTCGATCCCCTGCTGCTGGGCCAGCGTGTACGAGGAGCCGTCCGGGTTGAAGAGTTTGAGTCCATTGTAGGCTTCAGGGTTGTGCGAGGCCGTGATCATACACCCTGCATCCCGTGTGCGGGCACCATACGCGATCGTCGGGGTCGGTGCGACTCCGCAGACGTCCACCGCAGCGCCGGCCGAGATGAGCCCTGCGATCACACCGTCTGCAAGGAGCCTGCTGGTGGTGCGGGTGTCCATCCCGACCAGTACGGTCTGCCGGTCCTGCGCCATGGCAGCCCCAACCCGTGGGGCGAGGTCGACCAGCGTCTGGTCGAACCTGCGCCGTATTCCTGAAGACCCGAAAAGCATGATAGAATAGTTATCGGTCTGGGAATATCAGGTTTGTTCAACGGCCATAGGGGCACCAGTGCGGAAACTTCTGCATCGCCGCGACCCCGGCCGTGGACGGGGCCAGCAGCAGGATCTCCTTCTTCTCCCGGTACAGGTCGATCAACGCCATTCCCTGCTCCCCGATAATCCCGTCGCCCGAGACCAGCAGCAGGTCCGCGGCGTCGGGGGTGTCGACGACCCTGCCTGCAAGCGCCGCCGGCACCTGTCTGAGGTCGCCGATGCAGTAGACTGACTTTCCGGACAGTTCCTGGGTCAGGGCCGCCAGGCAGAGGGTATGGTTGCTCTTTTCACAGCCTTTCAGCCGTCGCGAGAGGCAGAGGAAGCCGGCCACCACATTGATCACCGAGCAGGCCGCCGCCCGCTCCTTCTCACTTCTGAGGGGGGCGCCGACCATATCTGAGACCTTCGGGGCGGCCCGGATCGGCGAGTCGGTGACGAACTGCGCGATCCTCCCTCCAAAGGTCCCCTCCATGCAGGCCCCGCGTTCGTACGGGCAGTGCTCTGCGTCGGGGTTCACGTCGATGACGACGATACCGTTCTCGCATCCGCTCCGGTCGAGCTTCTCTGCGAGGATTGCTGCTGATGCTGCGATAAGATTCATGGTTCTTCTCCGTGATGGGTGAGGAGGACGACCCTCGCCGGTGCTCCGTCGAGTCCTGTGAGGGAGAGCGGGAGGGCTGCAAGCCAGTACTTCCCTTCGGCGACTCCGGAGAGGTCCAGCAGTTCGATGATCGCGATCCCCTCCTTGAGGAGCTGCCGGTGCACCGACCCGTCGCCGGTGAACGGCTCCACCGAGGGGGTATCGATCCCGACGCAGACCACCTTCTCCCTGCAGAGGAGGGTAGCGGCGTCGCTGCTGAGCGCGGGATAGTGCCGGTCGAAGGCGGTCTCCTGTGAGAACCGGGTTTTGATCAGCACCCTGCTGGACCCCAGGAGTTTTTCGCCCAGATCTTTTGCGCTGATCAGGTCCCCTGCCCCCTGCAGGTCGATCACCCTGCACTCCCCGACCAGGTGGGTGAGCGGGATCTGGTCGACGCCGGCGCCGTCTTTATAATAATGGCGCGGGGCGTCGATATGCGTGCCGCTGTGCGAGCAGAGCGAGAGGGCGGTGACCGTCGCCCCGTCCTCGTCGATGCTGCTGAACCTGACCGCCGGGTCGCCGGGGTAGACCATCGTCTCGGGCGAGAGCGGCCGGGTCAGGTCGATGACCGTCTGTTCACCAGCCATGCTCACCGATCAGCGGCACGAACCTGACCGCCCCCTCCGGATACTCCTCGTACCGGTCGCCGTCCCGTCGGATCAGCACCAGTTCCTGCAGGTCCTGTCCGCCGACCGGGGCGACGAGCCGGCCGTGATCGGCCAGTTGTTCTAAGAGCGGGGGTGGGATCGAAGGCGTGCCGGCGGTGACGAGGATCGCATCGTACGGAGCTCTGGGGGGATATCCACCGGTGCCGTCCTGCACCAGCACCGTAACATTGGTGACCCCGACCTCCCGCAGGTGCGCCTCTGCCTGGGCCGCGACGGCGGCGATCCGTTCGATCGAGGTCACCTCTCCCGCCAGCATCCCGAGGATGGCGGCCTGGTACCCGCTCCCGGTGCCGATCTCAAGCACCCGGTCCGTGGGTTTCAGTTCAAGCAGGGCGGTCATCAGGGCGACGATGTACGGCTGCGAGATCGTCTGCCCCTCGCCGATCGGAAGGGGTGTGTCCAGATAGGCCTGGTGCCGCCACCCCTCCGGGACGAAGAGGTGGCGGGGGAGCGCCCTCACTACGGCCAGCACCCGGGGGTCAGTGACCCCGCGTGCTGCGATCTGAGTGCGGACCATCTCCTGGCGTGCCTGATGTTCCTCTGCTGTCTCCTCCATTCCTCTCATCCCTGCGGCTCTGATCTCTAAAGAGCGGAGTCCGGATAAATTGATTGCGGTCGTCCTGCTTGAGAATGATGCACTGGTGTGCCCGGATCCCCTATGAGTTCCATCTTCTTCCTGGTGATGACGGAAAACCACGAAGACCGGGGATGGTTGTCGGGGATGGGACATCCGAGCGGAAGTTCAGATAAAGTATATATGTATTCCCGCTATAGTGGAGTGTGTCCTGATATTTGTATGTAATAAATTATATACAAATAAAATTATCAAAACGATCGGATCCAGGATGGGAGTTGAAAAGAACATGACTGATAATTTAAAAGTAAAAGCCAAAAAAGCCTTAGATGACGTCAATGAGGCTGCCCATGCCGCAGTTGATGATGCAAAGGTCGCTGTCCATAACGCAGGAAAAGATGCAGGTGTGCAGGCACCAAAAACATCTGATGATATCAAGATCGGTCTTCACAAGGCCGTTTCAGATGCTAAAATCGCGACCCACCAGGCTGCATCAGAGCTGAAGAAGAAGTAGTGGGGTGTAAAAAATGGCTGATCTGATCGGTCTAGCCGTCTTTTTCCTGATACTGGCCCTGGTATTTTTTATCCTGGGGGCACGGGGAATAGCCGGCTTTACGATGGATATCGCAAAATGGCTCGTCATCATCTTCGTTGTCATTGCCATCGTTACGTTCTTCCTGTAGCGGAGTCCTGAAAAACCCATAGGGACCAAACATTGGATCCGGTGATGCAGGAACCACCCTGCATCCCGTGATTCACCTGTTTTTCCCACTTCGATCGATATTCCTCCTCTCCCCTGGTTGTGAACGGGAAAGACCCGGATGGAGCAGATCCTGTCGAAGGATGATGCGCCCGGGGTCGTCCCCTCTCTGATACTTTCACCCCGCCTCCCTCTGGTCATATCTGCTGGAGAGGCGACATTTTTGTATGGAACGGACGACATTCACCCTGCTTGCGGAACGGGCCGCAGAGTACCCGCTTGTCTGGCGCAGGTCACAGATCAGCAGGCTGGCGTACCTGCAGAGTCTACAGAGCAGCCAGTCCCTGGGAAAGCAGGACCGACCGCTGACCTTCTGATCTCACCCGGAGAGGAGGGTCGGGGCATTGCTCTGCAGCCATCGGTACGTGCCTTCACGGTCGTACCGGTGGCTGATAATATAGTTATGAGCAATGCTGTACCTGTTGTACTGGTCGACGCCGGCGTTGTACGCCGCCTCCTGCTGCACGGTTCGGGCGAGGTCCCGGTTGTACTGGTCGGCCAGGTCCTGCTGTGCCCTGCCGGCCGGCATCGCGGCTACTGCAGCGTACTGCTGGTCAAGCCGCTCCTTCTGTGCGACGAGGTCGCGCTTCTGGTCGTTCAGGCTGGACGCCAGGGCCATGGCCTGCTGGTCGGCGCGGGTTTCTGCTGCAGCGATCGCACTGGTCTGGTCGGTCCGGGAGTACTCCCCTGTGCCGTCCCCGACCCTGATGACCAGGGGTGTCGACTGCAGCAGCACCCCGCCTTCGAGCGTATCCGGCGGGATCCCGACATAACTGACATTGGTCGCCTCGATGTAGGCGTATCCGCTCTTCTGGTAACCCTCGCCCGGACAGCTGACCCCGACCGCCATGTGCTCCTCTGCAGGGAAGACCAGCAGTGAGACATTATAGTTCTCCGCCGCGAGGAGGGCGGCCAGCAGCAGGCTCTTGTCATCGCAGTCCCCTGCCCGGTCCTGGTAGGTCTGGATCGGGAACTTCGCCCCTGCACCGTCGACGCTGCTGTACGGGATCTGCTGGACGAACGCGGCGATCAACTCCAGGTAGGCGTCGCGGTCCAGGTGGTGCCGCTCGGCGGCCTCCCGGAACCCGGCCAGCAGCTGCTGGTAGAGGGTCGTCTGCGCCGGGTCGCTGATCTCCGCCCGGTATGACCCGCCGATCCACTCCTGGTCCGGCAGGTTCCTGTAGAGGAGGACGGTCCTGTCCGCATGCACGGCACCGGCATAGGCCGGCCCGTCGACCGCTGTCGAGGAGGAGAAGACGGTCTCCTGGAACTTGAAGGTGTACTCTGGTGCCGGGGGCGCGGTGGCCCCTGGTTCGGGGACGATCTGCGGGTACACCACGCCTCCGGCCGGGGTGAGCACCCCCTCAATGCAGCCGGCTGAGGCGAGGCAGAGGGTTGCGAGCAGCAGCAGCCCGGCGACCTGTCCCGGGGTCATCGCCGGTCCGGCCTCGCCTGTACCATCGTCTGCAGCGAAGCCAGCGAATCGATCAGGAGGTCGGGGACGATCCCCGACCGCAGGACCGCCTCCTCGCTGTACTTCCCGGTCCTGACCTGGATTCCCTTCAGCCCGGCCTGCTGAGCCCCCCCGATGTCGGTGACGACGTCGTCGCCGATCATCGCCGCCCGTTCCGGACTGACGCCGAGGGTCTGCAGGGCCCGGAGAAAGTACTGGGGTGAGGGCTTGCCCAGCACCGTCGCGGTCGCGCCGGTGGCATACTCGATCGCCGCGACGAACGGGCCGGCCGAGAGGCGGAGACCGTCACTGCCCATCCAGTACCGGTCCTTCTCCAGCGCGAGGAGCCTGGCCCCGTCCTGCACGCACCTGAACGCATCGGTCAGCAGTGCGTTGGTCCAGCGGTCGCCGGCGTCCCCGATCACCGCATAGTCCACCCTGCCTGAAGGCTGGATCTCGATCGCCGGGCTGACAAAGTCGTGGTGCACGTCCCCGGTGGTGAAGAGCCGGCACCGACCGCCGCCCTCCTCCTCGATCAGGGCGACGGCCGCCACCGGCGGAGTGAAGATCGAGGAGCGGTCGACCGGGATCCCCATCGACTGCAGCTTCGCCTGGATCGAGCCACGGGACCGCTGGGTGGTGTTCGAGAGGAAGACCACCCGATAGCCGAGCCGGTCGAGCAGGGTCAGTGTCTCCGCCCCCCCGGGGATCGGGGCGGCCCCGGTGTAGAGGACGCCGTCCAGGTCGATCAGGAAGGCGTCGATCCCGTCGAGGTCGACCGCCTCGTCTGGAACCATCCGAGAAGTGCGCTGCATAAGAGATTGCTCCGATTCTCTGGTTGCATCGACTGCTGAATAAGAGTATCCCTCGCTGCAGCAGGAATGCCGGCTATCCAGCGGCTGATGATCGGGACAGTGGCCTCCGGGTGGAACTGCACTCCGAGGGCGGACCGGTAGATGAACCCCTGCGGCGAAGTCCCTTCCCCCCGGTACAGGAGAGTGGCCCCCTCTGGGAGGTCGAAGGTCTGTCGATGCCACTCGAAGACCGGGGCCTCTGCAGGGAACCGGGTATCCCCGCCAGGTACCCTCCAGGCCCTGTACCAGCCCTGTTCAGGGGTCGTATCGAAGACCCGGCAGCCGAGGGCGGCCGCGATCATCTGGGCGCCGAGGCAGATCCCGAGGACCGGCCGGCCCCGGGCGATCATCGCCCTGACCAGTCGCTTCTCTGCTGCGAGGAAGGGGTACTCCTGCTCGTCGTTGACACTCATCAGCCCGCCGAGGACGATCAGACCCTCGACCGGTTCGACGGGGACCCTCTCCCCGTCGTACAGGTGCAGGACGGTGCAGTTCATCCCCTGATCGTCGAGCAGGGGGAGGATCCGACCGGGCTGCTCGCCGGGACCATGCTGGAGGAGCGTGATCATATCAGGTCCCCGAAGATCTGCCTGAGTGCAGACTCCTCGATCTCCTCCTTTCGTGCATCGGTGACCCTGTGCACCTCCGGAGGGGCCCAGGTAAACCAGGTGTCCATGTGCATATACGAGCACCAGAGGTCGGTGACTGCGACGCCCTGGTTGAAGATCCCATTGAAGTACGCGGTGTCCTTGAGGTTCTCATTGTCTGACAGGACATTCTCCTCAAGGATCTCCTTCATCCGGTCCCCGACCAGCTTGGTCTTGTACCATGAGGACTTCGTCCAGCGGGTCGTCAGCATCTCCTTCACCTCCAGGTGCTCGAACTTCTGCATCTGGGGGATGTTCTTCACCGGCATCAGGTCGTAGGAGGGGAGGACATCGGCGAGGTACAGGTCGCGTGCATAGAACATCGCCTTGTTCATCACGAAGAACTTCTTCGGCAGCGACTCCTTGAACTGGAGGAGGGAAGCCATGTCCCGCTTTCCCTCCTTGATCAGGTAGTACATCTGCGCCTTTCGCATCCGCGGACAGTGCTGGTACAGCCAGCGGTTGACGATGATGTCCCAGGGAACCTCAACGCAGGTCTCGTAGAAGTGGGTGTACAGCTGAAAGAGGATCCTGAGCAGCTGCGGGGTCTCGATCTTTCTCCCGCATTCACTGTCCTCTTTGAGGATGTCCAGGTAGATCTGCTTCATCCCGCGGTACGCCGACTCCTCGTTGTACGAGAGGACCTTCAGGTTCCCGGTGTGAAATGCGGACCCTTTCAGCAGCAGCGTCATGCAGTGCCTAGCGATCACAAAATCCTTCAGCATCCCCAGGTACGCGGTGCTGACGAGGATATAGGTCTCGTCGGTGTCGTAGGTGTACGGGTCGAGGAGCATCCCCCGGTACGGGGTCTCCTTGAGCCGTTTGATGGTGATCTCGAGGTCCAGCAACTGCTCGGTCAGGGTGACCAGTCGCTCCAGTGAGTGGGAGATGGGATGAGTACAGATCATTATAACCCCGTGCAGCCGGCTGAACGCCTGTACAGACTAAGGCATTCTCTGGATAATGGTGGTATTTGGAACTATTCAAAAGGATGGGCTCTGTGCCGGCAAAGACCCTTTTCATAAATATCCGTGATTTTACGTTTGATCTTGAAACATCCACTGCGTTCCGGTTTTTTTTGAAATCCTCTCCAGATAACGGAGGCCGGATTGTGCCGGAATCGGAAACGGGTATCAGGAATAAGTGGAATCTGATCGAATTCTCTGGTAGAAAAAGGGAACATATTTAAATTTGTGTATTGTACTAGAGTGTGAGGTGAAGTTCACATGACCTATGGAATTGAGTTTGTACCCGGCAACGTGAATGTAAAGCAGGTTGTCAACTACTGTAAGCTTGCAGAGTCAAAGGATATCGACTTTGCATGGATCACTAACCACTACAATAACCGCCACTGCTACCCGGTCCTCGCAGCGATCGCCCAGGCGACCGATTCGATCAAGATGGGACCCGGTATCATGAACTCGTTCACTGACACCCCGGCCGCGATGGCATCGTTCATTGCGACCTTAAACGAGATCTCAGACGGACGGGCAGTGCTCGGCATCGGACCAGGCGACCTTTCAACCCTTCCAAAGCTCGCAATCGAGCCATCGAAGCCGGTTGGACGCCTGGAAGAGGCAGTCATCCAGATCAGGAAACTGCTCGCCGGTGAAGAGGTCAAGAAGAGCGGCATGAAGTTCTTTGACTACGACGGCGCCAAGCTGACCGGTGTGACCCTCCCAGGCAAGAAGGGTATCCCGGTGTACATCGGTGCCCAGGGGCCAAAGGTGCTCGAGCTCGCAGGCACGATCGGTGACGGTGCGCTGATCAACGCGTCCAACCCGAAGGACTTTGAGGTCGCCATCCCGATCATCAAGGCAGCCAACGAGAAGGTCGGCAAGAAGAAGTTCGATATCGGGGCATACACCGCGATGTCGATCGACATGAACGAGAAGAAGGCACGGAACGCGGCCAAGATCGTTGCAGCATTCATCGCAGCAGGGTCCCCAGAGCCACTGCTCACCCGCCACGGCCTCGACCTCGACAATGTCGCAAAGATCAAGGCAGCCCTCGGAAAGTTCGACTTCAAGACGGTCGGCGAACTGGTCGGGGACAAGGAGATCGATGCATTCACCATCGCCGGCACCCCGGACATGGTCAAGCAGAAGTGCGAAGACCTGACCAAGGCAGGGGTTACCCAGATCATCTTCGGTTCCCCACTCGGTCCGGACATGACCACCTCGATCCGCCTGCTCGGCAAGTACGTGGTATAAGTCTCTCTGAGAAATACCCCCATCCTTTTTTTCGCGACTTCTTCATCATCCATATCGGAGACGATACCTGCAGGTATTGTAGGTGAAAACCCAGCAGTTGACAGATCTCTGGTTCACCTGTAGGAGAGACCTGGCTCAAGAATCCTCTCGGAATTCTTCGAGGTTTTTAAACGCATCTATAGTCGAAAACCAAACTGTTGATACAGATTTGGTTTTCTCAAATAGTCTTAAACGCACCTAATCCTAGAATAGACCAATCGTCGACTCTTTTGAGTCGACGATTGGTCTGGAATGTTGCGTTCAACACTATAATCCTAAAATAAACCCCTATTCAACACTTTTTTCGTCTACAATTGGTCGGGGACGGTCTGTCCAACACTATATATCCAACGCCCCCTCATGCTAGCAGGAGAGCGATGTTCAGTATCGAGGAGCAGGTGGCGGACGGGGTCATCCAGTACCGCCTGGAGCACCTGACCGGTCTGCGGTGCACGATCAGTCCGGCCCGGTTGAAGAGGCGGCTGAACGGCAGGGGAGCCGGGTTCACGCTCCCGCCAACGGGGTGCCCGTTCTGTCCCGATGCGCTCGAATCGATGACACCGGCCTTTGCTGACGGGACGAGGATCCATGTCGGGGAGAGCGTCACCTTCCCGAATCTCTACCCCTACGCCCCCCGGCACACGGTGACGGTCATCACAACGGCTCATGAAGTCGGAACCTTTCGTCAGCAGCAGCTGGTGGACGCCTTCGCCGGACAGGTGCAGTCGCTGCATGGCCACCAGGGGTACCCGAGCATCAACTGGAACTATCTCCCCTCGGCCGGGGCCAGTATCGCCCATCCCCACCTGCAGGGGATGGTGGAGCGGCGGGCCCCCTCGCTGGTGGAGCGGTACCTGGACGCCGGAGAACGGTACCGGGACCGGCACCAGCGGACGTACTGGGAGGTGCTGCGGGAGCGGGAACGCTCATCGGACCGGTACCTGTTCGGGGACGAGATCGTCTGGACCGCCCATGCGGTGCCGCTCGGCGAGCAGGAGGTCCGGGCTCTGCTTCCCATCGCGACGATCGACGATCTCGGACCATACCTGGATCTCCTCGCTGCCGGGATGCTCCGGGTCATCTCCCTCTATAAAGAACTCGGGACCCTGGCCTTCAATGCCTCGCTCTTCTTCGATCGTGGTGGGCGTGACCGCGGTTTCTCTGCGTTCTGTTCGATGATCGCACGGATCAACCCGAACATCCACTCGGCCAGCGATACGGCGTTTATGGAGCGTCTCCATCTGAATCCGGTGATCCTCACACTTCCTGAAGATCTCGGGAGGTACGCCCGGCAGATCCGGGTGTAGCGTCGACAACCTGATTTTTCCCTCTCCGATCAGGACGGTGCGTTCAACACAATGAAAAAAAGGGTGGTGGGTTTACTCAGGCTTGCTGATCAGCGTGGTCTTGGAGACGATGGTGCCGTCTTTCTTGTGGGGCTTGCGGATGATACCGTTGCCGGCCTTCTCGACCTCGCGGGCCTCGTCACAGAGAGCTGCTGCCTGGCGCATCATTTCGTGGGCGCTGGCGACGATCGGAATGTACTTCTCCCATTCCTTGGTCATGAAGCAACCCTTGACGTTGACACCTGCGACCGCCTGGGCGATCTCGTAGGCTGCGCGTGCCTTTGCCAGTGCATAGGGGTTTGAGAACTCGCCGTCGACTGCCTTGTCCGAGGTCATGACGATCTTCGGGAGTACGAGGTCTGCGCCCTTCTTGCCTTCCTTGACCTGGTCGATGACCTTGTCAAGTTCGGTCTGCAGTTTTCTGAATGCACCGGTCAGGGCCAGGACCTTGACGAGGTTTCCATTGAAGTCTGCCATCTCGACTGGGTCGAGGAACTCGCGGCGGGCGCCGATCATCGCGTCTGCCTTCATGATGATGTATCCGAACGAGCTGGCCTTCAGGGCTTCCCATCCTTCCTTCTTGGTCGTGATGTCGTCGGTGATCACCACGCAGGGGATGCCTGCCTTCTGGAGTTCGTCACGGGCACCGACAGGTCCGGGGAGGACGCCGTTCGGGGAGACGACAATACAGAAGTCTGGTCCCCATGCCTTCATCGTTGAGACGACACGGTCGATGTCTTCTGGCTGGAGCTTGGTTCCGCTCGTCGCCATGAAGGTCTGCATGTCCTCACGGTCTGCACGCTCATCAAGAAGAAGCTCGGCCATTACGCCACTTGCAATATTACCTAATTTGGCAATTCCAACTTTAACAACCATTGATTCACCTCTTTATGCTACGTAATTACAATCAATACTGATATAAACATTTTGAATTTTTTCTGATTTCTGCCACTCAAATCCATAATTCATGAAAAAACCAGGATTTTCCTGTGAGAAATCGGTGCGCGTCATCTCATCTGGTGGGGCCGGCCCTGCTGGTTAATGATAACCTATTAATCGTCTGGAACTAGTTATTGTATATGAAAGAGGGGTTGCTGACGGAGCGGCAGAAAGAGGTGCTCAGGTACCGGAAGCAGGGGATGACCCAGCAGCAGATCGCTGATATCATCGGAACTTCAAAGGCCAATGTCTGTACCGTCGAGAAGTCGGCGATGGAGAATATTCGAAGGGCGAAGGAGACGCTTCGATTCCTCTACACCCTGGACGCCATCGCACTCTGCACCATCCCGGCCGGCACCGATCTGCTGACCGTCGGTCCATCGATCTACAAGGAGGCTGAGAAGCACGGGATCAAGGTCAAGTACGATACGCTCTCGCTGATCAACCGGCTTCGCGATTCACATCCCGATCAGGTCCGGGGACGGTACATCAGGGAGGAGATCGGTGTCTATATCACCCAGGATGGGGACCTCTACTTTGAATAAATGGTATGATACACTCGAATAACTTTTTTAAAAAAATTGAATGTATAAAAACGGATGGACCCGACGGGATTTGAACCCGTGGCCTTCACGTTGCAAACGTGACGATCTACCCCTGATCTACGAGCCCTTTACTGCAGACTGAGAGTCTGTCTCCATATTAGGTGGTCGGCGGTCCCATATATCTGTTGCTGAAGAAATGCCCGTTTTCCGGTCCCCGGGACGGACGGGTCGGGGTCGCACGCAGCGGCAGCCCGATCGTCTCCGGCCGATCTGGTCGAGACGGGTGCACGGGGGTGCACTGAAAACACAAAAAAGACCCAAAAGCGCGATGGACCCGGCGGGAATTGAACCCGCGGCCTTTACGTTGCGAACGTAACGATCTACCCCTGATCTACGAGCCCGAATAAAAAGATTAGAGGATTATCTCGATATCTAACTTTTCAGCCAGTTCCTTATATCTGTTCCTGATCGTGACCTCGGTCACGCCGGCGACCTCGGCAACCTCGCGCTGGGTACGTCGCTCGCCCCCGAGGATCGAGGAGATATAAATGGCAGCAGCAGCGACCCCGGTCGGCCCTCTGCCGCTCGTAAGCTCGCGTTCTGCAGCCTGGCGGAGGATCTCCACGGCCCTGCTCTGGACCTCGCCCTTCAGCGTCAATCCCGAGCAGAAGCGCGGGACATAGTCGATCGGGGATGTCGGAAGCAGTTTCAGCCCGAGCTCGCGCGAGATGAACCGGTAGGTTCTGCCGATCTCCTTACGGGAGACACGCGAGACCTCGGCGATCTCATCGAGTGTCCGCGGGACACTGCACTGCCGGCAGGCCGCATACAGCGCTGCGGCGGCGACCCCTTCGATCGATCGGCCACGGATCAGGTTCTTGTCGACGGCGTCACGGTAGACGACAGCGGCCGTCTCCCGGACGTTCCTCGGCAGACCGAGAGCCGAGGCCATCCGGTCCAGCTCGCTCAGGGCGAACGCAAGGTTTCGCTCGGTTGCGTTGCTGACCCTGATCCGCCGCTGCCACTTGCGGAGCCGGTACAGCTGCGCCCGGTTCTTGCTGCTGATCGCACGACCGTACGAGTCCCGGTTCCTCCAGTCGATCATCGTGGAGAGACCCTTGTCGTGGATCGTGAAGGTCATCGGCGCCCCGACCCTCGACCGCTTCATCCGCTGGTCGTGGTCGAATGCACGCCATTCCGGCCCGCGGTCGATGAAATCGTCGTCGATCACAAGCCCGCAGTTCTGACAGACCAGCTCTGCCCGCTCATAGTCATGGACCAGTTGCCTGCTCTTGCACTCCGGGCAGACGGACTCGGTATGGTCCTCAGTCTTCTTCTCGTGCTCGATGACCCTGTTGCGGTTCTTCAGGGCCTCGCGCTCGGTTTGAAGTATTCGTAGTTTCTCTATCTCCTGCATCAGAGTTCACCTATCATCGTGCAAACACTTTCTCGCCGGGCTGTGCTGTACACTGGTCGTGGCAGAGAACGGTTGCATATGGTTTTGAAACGTTCCCGAAGAGATCCATAATCTTGCCGACAGGATGCATGCGCTGGTTCACCACGATCGAGTACAGCTTCGGGAGCTGTGCTGCATCACACCTGACGATCATCAGCCGTCGACCACAAATTCCATTAATACGACCGATCACTTTCATAGCATCACTGTGGTATAGATTCTGAAAAATATTTTCGTAACATATATATTTGGAACCATCTGATATTTAAAATAAGAGGATAATATTCAAATAATTCCAGGTCAGCGCACCAGTTCATCGATACTTAAAGCCAGTACCTCTTCGGCCTCGCGTGCCGAGAGGCCGGCCCCGCGTGCCACGGCCATCTTCGCATCGGCGGAGAGGAGGTCGTGCGGGGCGTGGGCATCGGAGTTGACGACGAGGCGGCATCCGGCCCGCTGGGCCGCCCTGACGACATGGCCGTTGGTCCGGTTGTGGCCGCCGCGTGAGGTGATCTCCAGGGCCACGTGGTTGGCTGCGGCCAGGGCTGCGTCCTCGTCGGTGATCAGCCCGGGGTGGGCGAGGATGTCGACATCCGCACAGCCGCAGGCCGCATGGTTGGTCCCGGCCGGCACCGGCTCGACGACCGTCTCTCCATGGACGACGACGATCTCGGCACCCTCCATCCTGGCGCGCCGTGCAAGGGCCGGGATCTCCTCGGGCGGGACATGGGTGATCTCGACGGCCGGCAGGAACCGGACTCCAAAGAGGCGGGCCGACTCCCGAACGGCGTCGGCCGTCGGCAGCACCAGCGGAGAGGTCGCGGTGTCCACATGATCGGCGATGGCGACCGTCGTATACCCGAGCACCGACATCCGCCTGATCAGCTCCAGCGGGAGCATCTCCCCGTCGGAGAGCGTGGTGTGGGTGTGCAGGTCGTAGAGGCCGGTCACCGCTTCACCTCCAGATGGGCGGCCACTGTCCTGAGCAGCACCTCCTTGGACTGGTCCCACGGGACCACGACCCGTCCTTCATGCCGGGCCCAGAACGCCGGGTGCGGGTTCTGTTCTGTCCTGCCGGTGAGTCCGCTCTTTTTGACCGCCCGTTCGAGGTCTCCCAGAAGCACTCCCTTTTGGGCGAGGGACTGGGGAACGCGCCGTCCTTCGCTCCTTTTCAGGGCTCCGTTGAAGTAACTGGGGTACAGAATCCGCTCTTTTTCCATTCACTATGGGTAGGAGGTTAACCTATAAACAGATCACGTTGCAAGTACATGTATGCATCATATTGACATACGGATCGAGCAGGATGTCTATGCGGCCAACGACCGGATCGCCGATCAGAACGCTGCTCTCCTCCGGGAGCACGGGATCCGGGCGATCGACCTGCTCGGGGCGATCGGCTCGGGGAAGACCGCCCTGATCGAGCGGCTGGTCCCGCTGCTCGCCGAGCGGGGGATCCGGGCCGGCGCGATCGCCGGGGACGTCTACGGGGACGATGACTTCAAACGGATCGTGTCGCTCGGGGTTCCGGCCGTGAATGCGAACACGGGCAAGGAGTGCCACCTCGACGCTCACATCGTCGAGCACGCGATCGGCCACCTTCCCCTCGACCAGCTCGACCTCCTCTTCATCGAGAACGTCGGGAACATGGTCTGCCCGACCGACTTCTCCCTCGGCGCCGAAAAGCGGGTCGTCGTCGTCTCCTCGACCGAGGGGGACGATGTCGTGAACAAGCACCCGATGATGTTTCGCGGTGGAACGATCGGGGTGATCAACAAGGTGGACCTGGCCCCGCTGGTCGGTGCCGACCTCGAGCGCATGACCCGCGACATCGCCCGGTACAACCCGACGATGCCGGTCTTTCGGACCAACTTAAAGACCGGGGAGGGGACGAAGGCCCTGCTCGATGAGATCCTGAAGTGAACAGAGCTGTTAAATATCTTTGACAGGTACAATTATAGCACTCTGATAAGGGATCTCTATCCTGACAGACGATACATAAGTGATAACGGGGTTACTACATGCTCTGGCAAGGAAAATCAATACGAAAAGTGACTGGCGGCAGGTACGCACCTCTGCGGGGGAAGCGAAGAACTGAGATTGGAAAGTCGCCTGCTGAGACGCATATCGGCGTGGACAGGAAGAAGATGATCCGGACCTTTGGCGGCAACGTCAAGGTGCGTGCACTCCGTGCAACCTATGCCTCAGTCGCCAACCGCAGCACCGGTGTCTGCAAGCAGGTGAAGATTGAGACCGTCGAGCAGAACACGGCCAACCCCAACTATGTCCGGCGGAACCTGCTCACCAAGGGTGCCATCATCAGGACAGAACTCGGCAGGGCACGCATTATGAGCCGGCCCGGTCAGGACGGCGTCATCAACGCGGTTCTGGTAGAGTAATACACTATTTTTTTAGACACCTCCGCTGATACTCTAGTGGAACGCAGCATCTCACTGCTGCAGGCCGGGCGAGAACTGGTATGGATCGTACAGAGAGCCTTTTGATCACGGTCGCTGCGCCGTTTCGACATCTCCGCAAGGAGCGTCTGCAGAAGAGCGAGTTCATCTTCTATCTGACCATCGACCGGATGTGGATGAGCCGGGACCAGGCCGCCCTCCTGCTGCAGCGTGCAGAGGAAGGGGGGCTGGTCAGGATCGCGGGCGGGCTGATCGAGCCGCTCTTTGCCGTGGCCTCGGTGACGGCCCCGCTCGGGTTCAAGCCGACGACGGCGATCTTTGAGGAGCAGGACCCGTACCAGGTGCAGGTCGAGCGGGTCACCGGTGCCACCGGACGGTCCGCCCAGGAGGTGATGGCCGAGGTCGCGGCCCTGGTGCACGACCAGTTCGACGGTCAGCTCTCCCCTGAGGCCGGCCTCGTCCTTCTCTCCCGCCGGTACGGTGTCCCGATCAGCGATACCCTCGCTTCGCTCCACTCCAGTGCGCGAAAGGGAAGAAAAATAGTGGATTGATTATTCTGCTGCCGCTGCGGGGGCTGCGAGCAGCTCCTCCAGCGACTTTTCGCCGTAGGTGGCTACCTTGGCGTTGATCTGCACAAAGTCTGCGGTGATCTCATTGCCGCGGATCGACTTGCGCGCCCTCTGTCCGTCTTCCTTGGGGTTGAACCCGACGCCGCCTGCAAGGAGGAGGCCCCTTCTCCCTGACCCGGGCAGGTCTCTGCGGGACGGTGTGCCGTTCCTGTCCGATGCTCCGGTGATCAGGATCTTGTACCCGTTCAGCCCGAGTGGTGCCGCATCGATCTCAGTTCCTACACGTTTCCCAATGAGCGCTCCTGCTGCCCCTCCGCTGACATCCATCTTGTATGAGTGGCCTGTGCGGGTATCTGAAAGGATTACCTTGAATTCTACCATGGTCTTCTGACTCCGTATTGAGTATAAATGAAGTACCTATAACATTGGATGACGCCGATATAAATACTACTTGCCCCAGAAGGGCTCGGTCTTCCGCTTCATCGAGGTGAACTCCTCGAGCACCGCCTGGGTGCTGGCGGTCAGGTGCGAGAGCATCTCCTTCTCCAGCACCTTCACGTGCCGCTCGGGCAGGTCTACAAAGAGGAGATCGCCGACATCGGCCTGTCTCCCGATGGTGGCCCCCTCGATCGCGATGGCGACCTCGGTCCCCTCCTCGGCCTCGTGCACATTCTCGAGCGAGAGCTCGATCGTCTTCAGGTGCCCGACCTTCCTGCCGTCCAGGTGGACCAGGTTCACATCGGTTCTGAGTTTTCCCTCCACCACCTGGACGCCGACCACCGCCGGGTTGGACTGGCGGAAGACGCAGTCGGGCATGATCCGGATCTTCGCCGGGATGATGATGTTCTCGAACTTCTGCTGCTCCATGGCCCGCTTCTGCTGGTCACGCCAGAGCAGGTAGGCATCGATCAGCTGATAGATCACCCGCCCGGAGAAGACCTTCATCTGCTTGCTCTCCTTGACGATATCGGCCGCGTCCGGGAGAAGGGGTGTATTGAAGGCCAGGACTACCTTATACAGCGGGTTCTTGATCGTCTCGGCGGTGATCAGGTCATGCCGGCTGACCGGGCCGACGGCCGCACGCATCACTCCGATCTCCTTGTTCTCCAGTTCCTGGCAGAGGGCCTCGAGGGCGCCGATCGTGTCCGCCTTGATGACGAGCCCCTCCTCGACCAGTTTGACATGGATCTCCTCCATCTCCTGCCTGATCTGGGCTGCCACCGCATCCCGGTCGCCCTGGATCCCCCTGAGGGGGGAGCCGGCGATCACCCGGTCCAGGTTCGGGGCCGCGACCTTCACCCCCGAGGCCGCCACGACGGACTTCACCCGCTCGAACCGTTCCTCGGTCAGGATCTCCTTCATCGGCCGCGGCTTTAAGAGGGACCTGACCTTTGTCGTGATCACCCCGTCCTCGGAGGCGAGCATGATCTCGTCCCCGACCGAGAGGGTCCCGTCGTACAGGATCACGTCCAGCGTCGGCCCGAGCCCCCGCTCCTCCTTCACCTCGAGGACGGTCCCGCATCCCGGGCCGTCGACGCTCATCGCCAGCGACTGCTCCATGTACCGCTGGGCCAGGCCGATCATCACCATCAGCAGGTCGGCGATCCCTTCTCCCGTGTGGGCGCTGATCGGGACGATCGCGATGTTCCGTGCGAAGTCCTGCACCCGGTCGAACCGCTCGCAGTTGAACCCGAGGTCTGAGAGCTTTCCGACGATCTCGTAGTGGCGGGTCTCCATGAACTCCTGGATCCGTCCGTTCTGCTGGGCGAAGGTGGTCAGGAACGGTGCGTTCTCCACCACCCGCCAGCCGTGAAGCCGGTCGATCTTGGTCAGGGCCACGACGAACGGGGTCTTGCACCCCCGCAGGATCTGCAGGGCCTCGATCGTCTGCGGCTGGAACCCCTCGTTGATGTCCACGACCACGATCGCCATATCAGCCAGCGCTCCCCCGCGGGCTCGGAGCGTCGTGAACGCATGGTGGCCCGGGGTGTCGATGAAGAGCAGCCCCGGCACCGTCACCGGGATCTTCTGCATGCTCGTCGACATCGCCCGGATGGCCTCGATCGGGACCAGCGTCGCCCCTATGTGCTGCGTGATGGCCCCGGCCTCGGAGCTGACCACCGACGACCCGCGTATCCGGTCGAGCAGTGATGTCTTTCCATGATCCACATGTCCGAGCACACAGACGATGGGCGTTCTGATCTTTGCGATCTTTGCACTCTTTGCCATTTCCACCCCATCCCGGGTCATAAGAGAGCCGCAGAATCCCCTGGCAGATCTGCGGCGAAACCTGTTATGATATAACGTATATGTGTATTAATAATGATTCCTGCACGATGGCGGCGGTTTCTTCCGCACCTGCGACCCGATGCCCGGGTCCGGTCCCGGGATCCGTCCTGATCAGGGGGAACGTATAGAATGACATAAATAGCCAGGCATGTAAACTATGAAGGCTTATTATGCCAGGGTAGGGTAGTTGGTCATCCTAGGGGACTGTGGATCCCCCGACCCGGGTTCAAATCTCGGCCCTGGCCTCAAGCACCGTTTCTTATCGTTTTCTTCTCATTTTGGGTCTGTCTGCTCGTACTCGATGATGGTTCCGTCCATCGGGAGATCTGTTCCTCCAGGACTGGGGGCGTCTCCGAGCCCGGCACCTGCGGCCTGTCGATGAACGACGCCGGAAAAAAGTAAAACCGGATGAAGTCCATGCCGTTTTCGGCGGCGATCCGGATCATCCTCTCTCCATTCACCCCGTTCTTTCTGTTCACGGCACTCCTGCGCCGGTGGGGCTCTGCATGGTCGCTCTGGGGCTTCTTTTTGGGTGACTGCGACAACAATCCGCAGATGGTCCCAGGTCGTCGCCTTTCATCGGCCGGCCCGCCTGGTGAGTGGCTGTCTTTGGAAGCCCTTCAGCCGGTCCAGGTACCTCAGCGGGGTATCCTGGATAAAAACTGATTGAATGGTGCTGGAGTATTTACGGGTCCTGGCCGATCGGCCTGAAAAAAAAAGAAAGGAGATTATCGCCGGCTGCGGACCACGAGGCATGCAAGCCCGAGCCCGATCAGGGTGATCAGCGCAAAGGGTGCGCCGGACGGTTGTGTGGTGGTGGTGTTGGTGGTGTTTGTCGCATTTCCGGTCGTGTTCACACTCGCGTTTGTCCCGGCCAGGTTCAGCCCGGCTGCGGGGATCTCTCCAGCCTTAACCGTCCCGACGGTTGAGGGGGTGGTGGTCACGGTCACGTTGGCTGTCAGGTTAGCAGTCGTGTTGTTCACCGCAGGTTTGACGGTCCAGGTCGCCCCGGTGTACGAATCCGATCCCGAGGCACTGTTGCTGCCCGGGATCAGGGTCGGAATGACGGCCGGCAGGACTCCCTGCTCGAGGGTGAAGGTGTCCCGGTAGGCGAGGGTGCCGTTCGCGATGATCTCGACGGTGATGGTGGCGGGGTGCGCCGAGTAGCCCGAGGTGTTTATCTCGAAGGTGTCGGACCCGCCGATCTTGGTTCCATTGAGTTCAAAGGAGCTCGTCACATTCGTGGCACCGGCTACCGGTGTCGCGATCCAGTTTGCGGAGACGGCCCCGCCCTCGAACGTATCCAGGGTGTGGTTGCGTGAGAACAGGTTGTCCTTCGAGGTGCCGTTGAAGATCAACTCGTGGGAGATGCTCTCTCCGGCGTGGTAGTCGTTGACGATCACCGAGTTTTCGGTGGTGTTCGTCATCGATACCGTGAAGTTTTTCCAGTCGACCGCATTGGGAAGCGTGAGATTCGAGTTGCCGAACGCGCTGGGGAGCGTGCTCATCTGCTGGTCGTTGGTCACCTTCATGGTGAAGGATGTGCCGTTGGTCATTCCGGTGACATTGAGTGTCACGATCTCGCCGCTCTTGAGGGCGTGCTTGTCCGAGGTGATCACGAGTGCCGAGGCCGGACCTGCAAGCATGCAGACGAGGCCGAGCGCCGCGATCATATACCAAATTTTACTGTTCATTTATGAATCACCGTCCGCATTAACGTCCCACTCCGGGCCATAAGCCGGGACGCCCGCACATGATGTAAATATACGTTTGTTTATATTATCAGTTCCCCATCTAAATCTACCGATCCGCTCCGGGACGTAACTGTCGAGGTGCGCTCAAACCGGGGTGTTCTTCCGGTCCGAGCCGGCGCCCGGATGCGAGGGCGACGAACCCGGGAACTGCCAGCATTGCCGGGAATGCCGGCATCGGACTCTTCGTCGAAACCGGAACCGCCGTCTGCGCTGCAGCGGTGGTATTCCTGACCGTTCCCATCTGGGTTGACGCTGCCTGAGAGAGTTACGATGTTCCATCCTTGCAGCGACCGGTGACATCGTCGAGGAATGACCCCGCACTTCGATGGCACCGTATTTCTGAAAAGAACGTTCCCGCCCTGTGCTCATCAAAAGAGATCAAAAAAAATTGAGATTTATGCCTGGATGAGAGATATCCTCTCTTCTATCCCGGTCTTTACTGTCCGCTGACCCATTGCCAGAAGGAGGTCAGCCACCCTGTGAGCGGATCCGATCCCGGGGCGCTGCTGTTCTTCGTCGACGAGAGGCCACCGGTCGCTCCCGAGGTGAGCGGATCCGATCCTGAAGCGCTGCTGTTTTGCAGGGTCTCATTCGAAATGATGGAGAAGGTCTCATTGTAAGCGAGGGTGCCGTTTGCACTGATCTCGACATTGACGGTGGCTGGGTTCTCAGTGTACATCGAGGTGTTCATGTCAAAGGTTTCAGGTCCGGCGACCTTGGTTCCGTTGATGGTAAAGGCGTTCGTCACATACCGTGCACCGGCCATCGGAGTCGCTACCCATCGGGTGCTCATGTTTCCCTGCACGATATCGAGCTTGTTGGTCCGTGAGAAGAGACCGTTCACCGAGGAACCGTTGTAGACCATCTCGTGGTACTGGCCTGCCGGTGTGATCCCTGCAGGATCATTCTCGTAGTTCCCGACGATCATCGTGTTTTCGGTGGTGTTTATCTCCGACATATTGAAGGCAGCCCTGCTGATCGTAAACGGAATGGTGATATTGAAGTTGCCGAATGCGCTGGTATTGGTGTTGCCGGACGCATGGATAAATGAGGACATGTCCTGGTGATTGGTCACATTCCACTGGAAGAAGGTGCCGTTGGACATCCCTGTGACATTGATGGAAATATTCTCTCCGTTCATAATGGTGTTGTTGGTCGTCCCAGAAACAATCATTCCTGAGGCGTTGCGCGTTGTAATCGAGAGTGCTGAGGCCGGACCTGCAAGCATGCAGACGAGGCCGAGCGCCGCGATCATATACCAAATTTTACTGTTCATTTGAGTCACCGTCCGCACAAACGTCCCACTCTGAGTTGTGCCCTGGGACGCCCGCACATGGTATAAATATATGATTACTAATACAACCGGTTCCCTTCTAAATCTGTCGATTCGTATAGGGACGTACTCGTCGAGGTGTGTACAAATAGGGGCGTTCTTCCGGTCAGAGCCGGCGCCTGGATACGAGCATGACGAACCCGAGGACTGCCAGTACGGCCGGAAGTTCAGGCATCGGACTCTTCGTTGGAACCGGTACCGCTGTCAGGGCTGCAGCGGTGGTATTCGCTGTCCCGTTCTTTTTTGGGGTGGTATTGGCCGCCGCTGTTTTGTTGGTGGGTGTCCCGTTCTTTGCCGGGGTGGTATTCTTGATCGCGGCGGTCTTGTTCGGAGTGACTGCCGTCGAGAAGAGGAACGATGTCCCGTCCTCGCAGCCGACTCCGATATACTTGCCGTCGCCGGAGACTGCCAGCGCGGTCGGCCAGGCCGGCAGGTCGTACTCCCAGGTGAGGGTCCCGTTCGCGAAGAGGACCTGCAGTTTTTTGTCCATCGAGCCGGCTGCGATCACCGAGCCGTCTTCAGAGAGGGCCACCCGGCCGGCCCAGTCCCCGGTCGGGTATGACCAGATCGCGGTGCCGGTCTCATCGAGGAGGGTGACCTTCCGGTCCTCGGTTCCGACGACGGTGCGGGTGCCGTCGGTGCTGGTGGCCAGGCCGCCGACTCGGCCGCCGGTGCTGTACTCCCCGACCTTCTCGATGGAGGCGTTGGTGGCATTATAGATCGCGACCGAATGGGAGCCGCCGACCATCACCCGTGTGCCGTTGGCTGCGAGGGCGAGGGCCGTGGGGTTCTCGAACTCAGCCTTCCACCGGGCCTTGCCTGCCCGGGTGAAGAGGTACAGGCCGTGGCTGTCGGTGGCCGCGATCACTGAGCCGTTCTTTGTGGTGGCGAGGTGCAGGACCTCGGTCGACTCCTTCCTGATGACCGCCGTTGACCCGATCTTCGAGCCGGTTCCGTTGTAGATCTGCAGCGTCCCCTGCTTGTCCCCGGTCACGACGGTCCCGCCGTCACCTGAGACGGCCACGCGGGTCACCGGTTCGGTGCCGGCACTCGAGCGCCGGGTCCCGTTCGGGAAGAAGAGGTGGAGGCCGTCGTCCATCGCGGCGGCGATCTTCGTCCCGTCGGCACTCATGCCGACCGAGTTCGCATGCAGGAACGAGCCGAATTCGACCCCGGTCCTGTTCAGGATGGTGAAGGTACTGCCGCCGAGGGCGACTACGGCCCCGTTCTTCGAGAGCGCCAGGTCGGCCACCCGGTCCGTCGTCGACGGGTGGGTCCAGAGCGGGGTCTGGGCCGCGGCACAGGTGACCGCGATCAGCAGGAGGAGGATTCCAAGGAGTGGGCGGAGGGAGTTCACAGTAAAATTTCCATTGGACCGAGATGGTATTGACTGTATCGTTTTGAACGGTCCGACCGGTGCCGGTGGCGATCCATCTGTCCGGAGGGCCGGGTCCGGGGGGATGGCGGCGATCTGTCGGGGTTTACCAATAATCGTTTATTATCGGCAATACTCGATTTGATTATATATTATGATCTACTACTGTTGAACTATGACCAATGAGGATGGTCGAAACGTCGGACCTTCCGGGACTCCTGAGGACCAGAAGGCAGATGCGCCCCGGGTCGTCGACCCGGCAGCCAAACCTCATCAGATCGATCGGGCGGTCAGACCTCCTGATCAGTATGAGTCCTACGAACGGTTCCTGTACCGGGTCAGGGCTCACCGCACCACCGCTGATATAGCTATGCGACCAAAAAAGGCCGGCGATGATGAGCCGGGGGGAGGTCTGAATCATCCCTGACCAGATTTCACCCTTATCCTAACCTTCTTATCCCCTCTTCTCTGATACAGTACAGGGTACTGTGATGGTTCTGATCATCTCCCTGGGGGTTCGCGATCTCCGCGATGGGCCCTCTGATCCGAATATGGTGGATGGGCCCTGCGGCCCTGCTGTTCGGTCTCTTCGGAGACTGCCCTGAGACGGGCCGGCCGATCGGGGGCCGTGCGCCCCTGCTTTGTGCAGCACGAATGCATCTCTGCCCCCGGTTCAAACCGGTGCGGCTTCCCGGGCTGTATCCGGGAACGGCCACAGGATCTCCGGCCGCCGGCAGGGATGATCCGGTCGCCCGCGGGCGTCCTCCACCCTGCCGGCGGGCAGGCAAGGGAAACGCTTAATTCCCATCGAAAATCACCTATGATCCAGCTGGAGATAATCGGACGCAATAATCGATGTGGAAATTGTTTATATGGCAGTTTCCTCATGATCCCGGATCCCATCCCTGCGGTGTGGATGGGATCCCTTCCATGATCAGTCTTCGTTCGCCTCCCCGGTCGCACTGCGGCCGGCACTGGATCTCCACAAGAATCGTACCCTCTCACCGATATCCGCCCAATCGAGGTATTCAATGCCTGTCACGCTCCCTTCCCCAAAGACGACGCCCCCTGATACAATACCTGTTCCATCACGATCGATCGCCCCTCTCTCCCGGCACGGGGTGATCACTCCCCTTGTACCGTGACCGTCGGATCGGGGTCGTCGTCCCCGCGTACAACGAGGAGCTGCTGACCACGGTGATGGCCGGCGACTCTGTCCTCTCTATCCGCCGGAGCACGTGGGGGTATCCACCATGAGCCTTCCTGCGATGCCTGCCTGCAAAATTGCCATCATCCTCGGCACCAGGCCGGAGATCATCAAGATGTCCCCGATCATCCGTGCATGCGAGGCGCTGGGGGTCGACTACTTCATCCTCCACACCGGCCAGCATTACTCGCACGAGATGGACCGGGCCTTCTTCGAGGAACTCGAACTCCCTGAACCGAAGTACAACCTCGATGTGGGGTCCGGCACCCACGCCGACCAGACCGGTCGGATCATGGCCGGGATCGAGACGGTCCTGATGGAGGAGAAGCCGGAGATCGTCCTCGTCCAGGGCGACACCAACACGGTTCTCGCCGGGGCGCTGGCCGCCACGAAGCTCCAGATCAGGGTCGGCCATGTCGAGGCCGGCCTCCGGTCCTTCGACCGGACGATGCCCGAGGAGATCAACCGGGTGGTCGCCGATCATCTCTCCTATCATCTCTTTGCTCCCACCGAGACGGCACGGCAGAACCTCCTCCTGGAGGGTGTTGAGGATACCAGGATCTGCGTGACCGGCAACACCATCGTCGACGCCGTCTTCCAGAACCAGGAGTTGTCGAAGAAGAAGGCAACCATCCTCAAAGACCTCGGGTTGAAGCCCGGGGAGTACTTCCTCGTCACCTCCCACCGGCAGGAGAACGTCGACTCTCCTGAAACCCTGCGTTCGATCATCACCGGGCTTGCGGCGATTCACCGGGAGTACTCGCGTCCCATCATCTTCCCGATGCATCCCCGCACCCGGAAGACGGTCGAGCAGTTCGCAATCCCGCTGGACGGGATCACCGTCATCGAGCCCGTCGGGTTCCTCGACTTCTTACAGCTCGAGTCCAGCGCCTGCCTTGTCCTGACCGACTCCGGCGGCGTGCAGGAGGAGACCTGCATCCTGGGCGTCCCCTGCGTGACCCTGCGGGAGAACACCGAGCGGCCGGAGACGATCGAGGTGGGGTCGAATCTGCTGGCCAGTACCGTGGCCGGCGAGGTCCTGGCCTCTGTTCGGCAGATGCTCTCCCGGCCCAGGACCTGGAAGAACCCGTATGGGGACGGTATGGCGGGTCGACTCATTATCTCTCTCTGCAACGGCATGGCGGGCGGACTCACTGTCACGGTGGGGACCACTCTACCGTTGCACAACGATTATTCATTAATTCGGTGAGATGCACATGGAAACACACAGCATTCTTGTAACTGGCGGCGCCGGCTTCATCGGCACCAATCTTGTCAACGAACTCCGCAGTCGGGGTCATGAGGTCGTCGCACTCGACCTCCTGAACAATGATCGGGAGCACTACATCCGTGCGGATACGAAGAATTACCGGCAGCTGGAGCGGGTCTTCGATCGTTCAGAGTTTGATTATGTCTACCACCTCGCCGCAGAGTACGGCCGCTGGAATGGTGAGGACTACTATGAGAACCTCTGGCAGACCAACGCGATTGGGACCAAGCATATGCTCCGTCTCCAGGAGAAGCTGAAGTTCCGGATGATCTTCTTCTCCAGCGCCGAGGTCTACGGCGATTATACCGGCATCATGTCCGAGGACGTGATGACGGGCAATCCAATCGGGGATACCTACCAGATGAACGATTACGCCATCACCAAGTGGGCAGGCGAACTGATGTGTATGAACTCGGCCACGATGTTCGGCACCGAGACGGTCTGCGTCCGGCCGGTGAACTGCTATGGGCCGCATGAGCACTATACTCCCTACCGCGGCTTCATCCCGAAGTTCATCTACCACGCCCTCTTCAACAAACCCTATACTGTCTTCAAAGGGCACAAGCGGATCATCGACTTCGTCGAGGACTCCTGCAGGACCTGGGCCAACATCGTCGACAACTTCATTCCCGGAGAGGTCTACAACGTCGGCGGCCGGCAGGAATGGGAACGGGATATCAAGGAGTACTCAGATATTATTCTCAAAGCCGTCGGCAGGGACGACTCGCTCGTCACCTACGAAGAGGCCGAGCCGTTCACGACGAAGGTCAAGACGATGGACTTCACCAAGGCGGTCCGTGACCTCAAGCATAACCCCGCCGTGACACCGGAAGAGGGGATCCGGAGGACGGTCGAGTGGATGAAGAACTATTACCGGATCGAGGAGTAGACAATGACAGACTTTCATGATTTTTTCCAGGAGAAGACGATCCTCGTCACTGGGGGGGCCGGCGCGATCGGCGGGAACCTTGTACGGCGACTGAACGACCTCGGAGCCAAAAAGATCCTGATCCTCGACAGCCTCTCGTCCTCCTATGAATGGAACATGGCGGCGGGAGACCGGATCCAGTTCATCGAGGGGGATATCCTCGACGAGGAGAAGCTGCGGTGGACGTTCAAGCAGAAGCCTGACATCGTCTACCACCTCGCGGCCCACTTCGCGAACCAGAACTCGGTCGACAACCCCGAGACCGATCTGATGGTCAACGGTATCGGGATCCTGAAGGTTCTCCAGTACGCCCAGATGGTCGGCGTCGAGCGGTTCGTCTACTCCTCGTCAGGCTGCGGGGTCTACGGCCTCGAGTCGAAGATGCCGTTTAAAGAGCACGACGTCTCGATCCACCTCCACACCCCCTACCAGGTCACCAAACTGCTCGGAGAACTGTACACCAACTACTTCCACAGCATGTACGACCTCCCGATCGTGAACGCCCGGTTCTTCAACTCCTATGGGCCCGGGGAGGTCCCCGGCCGGTACCGGAACGTGATCCCGAACTTCTTCTACTGGGCGATGAAGGGGCTGCCCCTGCCGATCACCGGTGAAGGGACCGAGACCCGCGACTGGACCTATGTCGGCGATATCGTGAATGGTCTGTTATTGATGGCCTACCGGGACGAGGCCGTCGGCGAGGCGTTCAACCTCGGGAACGGGGAGGAGCAGCGGGTGATCGATATGGCGAACACGGTGAACGCCCTGACCGGGAATGAAGCCGGGATCAACTTCACCCCGCGCCGGGACTGGGACGTGAAGACGCGGCTCCTCTCCTGTATCGACAAATCACGCACCCTCCTCGGGTACGAGCCGCAGACGACCTTCTCGAAGGGTCTGGAGAATACGTACGACTGGTTTGCCGAGAACTGGGAGAGGATCGATACGCACGCAGAGTTCCCCCAGGTTCGTAGAGATGTAAAAGATGTGCAGGATCAGGGTGTTCCCATCAAAACCCCGGATTGTGTCAAATTTCGGGCCTGAGGGGGACTCGTCTCCCTCCACCCAGTAAGATTTTGTACCACCCACACTCGAGGCCGGCTGCATGAAGATCTTCGTTGTCCAGGAGTCGAATTGGATCGCCCGCGGTCCCCACCAGAGTCACCACCTTCTGGAACGGCTCGTTCAGCGGGGGCACGAGACACGGGTGATCGACTTCGACATCCTCTGGCGGAAGAAAGAGGAGCGGAAGATCATCCTGACGAGGACTGTCCGGACTGCCCAACCCAAGGCGGTCCCCGGCGCCGATATCACGGTCATCCGGCCGTCGATCATCCAGGCCCCGGTTCTGGAATATGTCTCCCTGCTCTACACCCACAGGAAGGAGATCATCCGGCAGCTCGACGAGTTCAAGCCTGACGTCGTGCTCGGGTTCGGGATCCTGAACGCACGGATGGCCATCGCCCTCTGCCATCAGCGTGGCATCCCTTTCGTTTATTACTGTATCGATGAGCTCCACCGGCTCGTGCCGCAGCGGCCCTTCCGGCGGCTTGCATGCGCCGTCGAGCGGAGCAACTACGCCTCGGCCGACCTCGTCCTCTCCATCAACGAAGGACTCCGGGACTACACCATCGGGATGGGGGCCCCCCGCACGAAGACCCAGGTGATTCGGGCCGGCGTCGACCTCGCGTGGTTCAGTGCTGCCGACCGGGAGAAGAAACGACAGGAACTCGGCCTCGGCGATGGCGACCTCGTCCTCTTCTTCATGGGCTGGCTCTACGACTTCTCCGGGTTGAAGGAGGTGATCGACGGGCTGATCAAGCGGCGGGATCTGCCCAACCTGAAACTGCTCGTTGTCGGGAACGGGGACCTCTGGGATTACATCCAGGAGATCAAAGCGATCGACGGGATGGACGAGCGGGTGATCACCGTCGGCTGGCAGCCCTACGAGACGATCCCTGATTTCATCGCGGCCGGCGATATCTGTCTCCTCCCTGCGCAGAAGAACGAGATCATGCAGAACATCGTGCCGATCAAGATGTACGAGTACATGGCAGCCGGCAAGCCGGTGATCGCCACCAGCCTCTCCGGTCTGAAGAAGGAGTTCGGGGCCGGCAACGGCGTCGTCTACATCGACTCCCCCGGGGAGGCGGTGACGATGGCTATCGAGCTTGCGAATAATGGTACGTGCGAGGGGTATGGGAGGCAGTCCCGTCTCTTCGTCGAACCGAATGACTGGGAGACTATCACTGATTGTTTTGAGAAGTCGTTGGAGTTGATTATCCGTGCAACCTGACTATCGTGCATTTTTTGCTAGAGTCACTGATTTGAAAGAGAAAGTTTTCAACAGTCTGGACTTTATCAAATGGAAGGATCAATCAGGAGAGGAACATGGCTCAGGGAAAGAACGTCGTTGCGTACGAACAGGTATTCTACATCCTTGCCGGCGATGTTACCTTTTCCAAGAGGCCGTCTCCTTCGATGGGTGAAGATGTACAGGGGTTTAAGCATCTTGGATTGTGGCCATTCCGGGAATTCAATCTTAATGTTTTTATGGGCATCGGGGGAAGCGTTTGATGCCCTTATGGATCTCGCATCCGAAGCAGTCAAGGATTTCTGCTGCAGGAGTATGATTTGCCTAAATATCACCCTAAAGTCGCACACGATCATCAGTGCTTCAGCAACATTAGTTATTCCAAACTGCGAGGACGAGGCAATAGAAACTTATTATTGGGTATTATCATCTATTGAGGATTACACAAATATGTGGAAGTGTGCCTTGAAACGGGTCCTTAAGGATCATACATACAATCACTATGCTGAGGAATTTGTCGGTGTTTTTGAAAATTGCGCGACTCGCTCTAAACGGACAGATAAGCCATTATATTCCGGCAATATTGCTGGAATGTGTAGTAATATTTCGTGATTTTCATGCATGTAGTATATTTGTATCCACATTTCACCTATCCTGGTGGAGCAGGGATTGTTGTTCTTGAGACCGCAAAACGATTAGTAGCGCGGGGAGTAAAGGTTTCTATTATTTCTCAGAGTGGATTTCCGGATTTACCACAGAAATATCCTGGGATTCATTTTGTTTTTGTCGGTGGCTCCCTCCCAAATACGATCTCTTACTGGGTGAATTGCCTTGGGATCTACAAAAAAGTTGAAAGGATTATCGATGAAATCCATCCAGATATCATCTTTCCCCATGTATTCCCGGCAAGTTACTGGGGATTTTTATACAAGAAACATAACCCAGATATCCCGTGTATATGGTTCTGTCATGAACCAAGTTCCTTTGTCCATGATCAGCGGGTGATTGATGGGTTACCATTTCCTATGCGTTTTTTTGCCCAATTATCGAACCCTGTGATGAAAAAAATTGATAATTATCTTGTCCCTCAAGCTGATTATGTCCTGGTTAATAGCAGGTTCACTGCGGAGCGGTGCAGAGAGGTTTATGGTATCTCTAAAGTCGAAGTGATTTATCCAGGGGTGGATATTTCGGAGTTCCCTGTACATCCTGCAGAAAAAGAGGAATATATCCTCTGTGTTTCACAATTAACGAGTTTTAAACGAATTGATCTGGTATTAGACGCGTTATTCCTCTTAAAACAGAAGGGAATCAACAAAAAATTAGTAATTGTTGGTGATGGTGAGGAGAAAGGAAAACTCATAGAGCAGAGCCTAGAATTGGGCCTGACAGATATTGTCACCTTTACCGGAAAGATAAGTAGAGATCTTTTAATCTCATACTATGCAAGGGCTCAGTGTGTTGTTTTCCCCAGTATCAATGAACCATTTGGGCTTGTTCCTATTGAGGCCCAGGCTGCATGGACACCTGTCATTGCAGCAAGGAGTGGTGGGCCAATGGAGAGTGTGGTTGATAGCAAATCTGGATTTCTGGTAAAACCTGATTCTGTGGATGAAATAGTGGATAAACTGCTGTATATTTCCCAGAACGGAGATGTTGCAGAGTCGATGGGCATTTATGCACGAAAAAATGTATCCTCTGCTTTCTCATGGGAGAAAGCAAGTGAACAACTCATGGAGGTTTTTACTCGCTATGCCTCTTAATCTTCTTTTTACAGTCTCGGAAAGGCAATGTGTACCTCAGAGGATGATAGATAGCACGCGCTTATCGAAAACAGGAAAATGGTTGGGGTGGTGGAGATCTGTTGAGGAGTTCCTTGCAAGAGAGCGTTGTGAAACAGGTCGGAGGGATGTATGCGGGTTGCGTTTGTCACGTTTGAGTATCCGCCGTTTGTCATCGGGGGTGCCGGCGTCTATGCAGCGCATCTTACAGAAGAACTTGCAAAGCTGGGCCATCAGGTCGTTGTGTTCACTCCTGCGATAGACGACACCGAACACCTGCCTTATGATAATCTCAAAATCTGGCCAGTCCCAGTACGCGAAACGATTCCATTCAAAGCGCTACAGTTCTGGATTCATTTGCCCGGAGAGATTAAGAAGGCCGAGAATGAACAGGAATGGAAAAGTAAGGATTTTCATTGTAGTTTTAAGAATGACCCTAATTAGAAAATTGGTGTAGAATGTCAACTAATTATAATGTCAATCTCAAAAAATGGAGTTGAAAAGTCATGGGTAACTGCAATATTGGAATAGTTACTTTTCCAATTGGAAAGTCAAACGAAATTCCATTATACAACCTAACAACTATAGTCAATTGCCTTGCAAATCAGGTCTACATTATAACAGGGAATGCAGGGATAGACGTTGCCCAGATGTTAAAAGACTCTCACTTTGAGTTAATATATCATATTTCTGGCTCGAATGCAATCACTAGAATCTACAACTATGCCAAGACCCAAGTGACTATAACCTTCCACATGATGAAATTGTCAAAGAATGTTGATATCTGGATATTCCCGATTGGTGGAGAAGCTTTGCTGCCGTGCGTATTTCTTGCAAAGATCCTGCGGAAACCTGTTATTATGTCATTAACTTCATCAACTGAATCTATGATGAAGTACCAGCAAACCCTCCTCACACCGATTGTTGTATTTTTTGCCAAATTCAACTATTTTCTTGCGTCTAAAATCATTCTTTACTCGCCCGCTCTTATCTCGGAGTGGAACCTCGAAAAATATCGCCAAAAAATCCTCATCGCCTACGAGCACTTCCTTGATTTCAATGTCTTCTCTGTCACTATCCCCCTGTCTGACCGGCCCCCCCTCATCGGCTATATTGGCCGGCTGAGCAAGGAAAAAGGCGTCCAGAACTTTGCTCAAGCTCTCCCTGCTATCTTCAGTAGCCAGCGAGGCCTTCGTGTGCTCATCGGTGGAGATGGGCAGTTGAAGGAGACGATCGTGGCTTCCCTGCAGGAAGGGGGAATCACCACCTGCGTCGACCTCCCTGGCTGGATCTCTCACGACGACCTTCCCCCATACCTGAACCAACTGCGCCTCCTCGTCCTCCCCTCCTACACCGAGGGGCTCCCGAACATCATGCTCGAAGCGATGGCCTGCGGTACGCCGGTGCTCGCGACCCCTGTCGGGGTGATACCGGATGTTATAATAGATGGCAAGACAGGATTTATTATGGAGAATAACTCCCCTGAGTGCATCGCGATGAACGTGATCCGGGCCTTGAACTCTCAGGAACTGGAGCAGATCGCGGATAGTGGGAAGCGTTTTGTGGAGGAAAATTTCACGTTCGAGCGCGTGGTTGCCCAGTGGAAGGAAGTGCTTGAAGAGATATAATATGGGATTAAACGACTCGTTTCTTCTGCGTGATCTGGATAAAACGCTTGCCATTGCAGGGGTAATCCTCTCACTAGTACTGATCATCTATATGGGGCAGGAGATCGGCCGGGTGGTTTATCAACTCGCCGGGGTTCTGGCCCTTGGCTCCTGCCTCTTGTGGTTGCTGATCCGGAAAAACAACCCCATCGAATTTCATCTTCCTGAGTCTAGAGCCATGACTACCTTCTGGGAGATCTGTTTTTTTGGGCTCTACACCCTTAGCGTTCTTTCATTACATTTTCGACCAAATCTCTATGAGCGTCCTCTCCTTTATTTTATTTTGATGGTATTCATGGCAGGCTTTATTGCCTGTGAGATCTTCATGTCGGGTAGGCGACATGCTGGTCTCATCCTCATCCAGATTATGCTTTTAGGGGTGAGCATCGCTTGGTCCCAACTCCTAATCTTCCCGGGTCTGATTGGGGTCGATCCCATGTATCATTTCGCTTTTACTAACGAAATTCTCGATAAAGGCTACATTCCTGACGGATTTGTATACTCAAAGTTACCCCTTTTCCATCTCCTAGTCGCTACAACCTCACTCGTTACCGGCTTTACTTACAAGTTTGCAGCAATGGTTTCGGTGAGCCTAGGTCAGGTCATTTGCAATGTAGTATTTGTATTCCTTATTGCCAACCGCTTGTTTAAGAACCATCGGGTAGGGTTGCTGGCCACACTCTTGGTAATTATTTCAAACTATCACATATTCATGTCTTATTGGTCCATCCCAAATGCTTTTGCTGCTATATTTATCCCGATTGCTCTCTACCTGATCTTCTTCAGATTAAGGGGTAGTTCCCCCTTTCCGTCTGTGCTACTCTGTATCATGGTATTAGCCACAATCATCCTGACACATACCATTACAGCTATGTGCATGGCTATAATCCTCTTTGTCGCCTGGAGTGCGCTTGCCATTTATTGGTGGGTTTATCATTCAAGAGTAGAGAATAATATATCTTTATCAGTTCCGATCGTATTTATTACGGCGATGTTTGCTTGGTGGACATATGCTTCTGAAGGTGTAGTAATATTAGGTAACTTCATTAAGTTGGGGTTTATCTCAGATATTTTCACGAGTACCCCTGTACAGTTTCAGAATTATGCAGTCGCTGCCCCCCTTGGGGAGCAATTGTTCAATAACTTCGGAGTTTTCCTGTTCTTCATATTTTCGTTCACTGGTATCTTTTATATGATCTCCCGGAAAGGGAGCGACTTGACATTTGCCCTGGCCTGGGTTGGAATGGCCCCCCTTGCATTTGGTTTTTTTTCGCTCATCACTGGGCACCCTGATATTGAGGCTAGGTGGTGGTTTTACGCCCAGATTCTCCTGAGCATCCCGCTGGCAGTTGCTATTTACACCATCGGGACATTGAAAATAAGAAAACCTATTTTATTCTACTGCTTTGTCTTTGGATTTGTTGTCGTCTTAAGTTTCTTCATGATCATGAGTCCACCAGCGAATACAGATAATTCAATGTTTTCACCTAATTCAAACTGGAGAGCAGCACCCATTGAGTCCGAACTACAGGCTAGAACAATCCTAGATCATTATTATGGCATAATTAAATCCGATAGTTTTTTCGCATATTATCTAGGTTACTTAGGTTATAATATCAAATCGTTTGATAAAGAAATTGGAGATCAAAATATTCTGAGAATGAAGGGTGATTTGATCCTCATCAGAGATACAATCCTCACAGGTCCGTTAATGTTTTTCACTAACACTTATGAACCAGATTATATCCAGGATGATTTAATAAATGCCGCTGGTTTCAATCGAGTTTATGATAGTGGCTCAGTGTTTGCGTATCAGTGATATGAAGATCATCTAAATAACTCCAATTCGGGAGATTTTTTTAAATTTTCTCGTTTCTTGCTGTGTTGCTGACATTCCTCAAAAATTTTTCAGCCGATAATGTTTTTCACATTCTGGCCCAAGCAGCCCCAGAATCTCATTCAAGACGCCATTGAGGGCCACTATCATTTTCTAGATATCGTCCCTCCATGAGTATATCAGGACTTCGACTGCTCGGAAGAGAAAGAAGAGCCTCTTGAGGGTTGGCTTTTTGTACATCTACACCGCATACACAGTTGTAGTGGGGTTGCATCGTAATGCCTCATGGTGTGGGTAGGACATTATTCCTCGAAGGTAATTTAATATCCGCGTTCCATGACGCATGTATGCTTCGATGAGTTAATGGCTTGACTAGTTTTCATGCCGGGATCTCTGTCCCAAAATTCGTAGAGTCTTGCCTACCCACATTATTACAACATGCTGAGGAGGGTATTCAATTTTCATCTTGCATGCTTGTGGCCTTCGGCATCGTGTCTGTTACTGCGGAAAGACAGATCCAGAGCCACTACCGAAAATAGCCAGTTAAACTTGGGATAATTAGGTGAAATAAATCCAATTCGAGCCAATATTGAGTTATGCAACACAGCACTTTCCACAGAAAATTCAATCCCACTCTGACAATAGATTACCTGACATTCGCATCTTAAATATTAACGAACTGTTGAGGCTGGATACTGGATCATTGGATTTTACATCACTTTCGATCCGCTACCGAAGTAAGTTATCTAATTACTAATAATATCAATGAACAGATTATTAAATATATATTTCTTGGCTCGAATATATGCCATCCGCAGGATCGAAGATTAACTAAAGCATAATGATAATTTCTACACCGAATGTTTCTGCATCCAACTTCTATATATAATGTAATAATATACCTCTCTAAATCTCTGACAATTGATGGAGATAATGTTTCCGTACTCAAATTATTTTTTGCATAATTGATAAATGGGTGCTCTTTTATGGGCAACAATTGATCACTGGCGCTTCCTTTTACCGAATGATATTTTACTTCCCCGTTCCAACTAAAGGCAATATTGTAACGTAATGCAATTTTTCCCCAAACACATTCGTCTTCAAATTGCTTGATTCCCAGAGGAAATCCTCCAATGCTCAATATTGCATCTTTTTTAATTCCAACAGATGATGATGTTAAGAGAGTTGACCCATTCTTTGCAATTATTGTAAAATAATTAATTATTATTCCATCCCAAGGCGGTTTGGGAATCCCCTTTATCTCAAATGTCTGCTTTTTGTAATTTTCGACACGGGAGCAACTTGTTGAGAAGAGAGCACAGGTTGGGTATTTTAAACTAAGATCAATTAAAATTTCTAAATGGTTTTGTGACCATTCATCATCTGCATCTAATAATGCAATGAAATTATATCTGGATGCGGTAATACCTCGATTCCTTGCCGCCGAGACCCCCTGGTTCTCCTGCTGGATCAGCCTGATCCGTGGGTCTTCAAATCCCCTGACGACCGCCGCTCCGTCATCTGTGGAGCCGTCGTCGACGACGATCACTTCAAAGTCCTGGAAAGTCTGAGTGAAGATTGAGTTCAGCGCACGGGCAATGTAGGGGCCTTTGTTGTAGAGGGGGATGACGACTGAAACCACTGGCATATCAGTTCTCTCTGATGAGTTGTTTCAATCCTTTTCCAGCATGCATCGCTGATCTCTGGATCCCCTGGATCCGCTCACGCAGATCCATCCTGATCGAGGTCTCCTGGTTCAGCATAGATATGATCCGGTCGGCAACTATCTTTGCATCTAGATCCTTGGGATCCATACAGTAAGCATTATGGCCGAAAAAATCCCGGTTGATCCCCTGGGCCTTGATGCTGTAAGCAAAACTCAGGGTCGGCACACCTGATGAAAGGGCAGCGATGGTCGCGTGCGTCCGTGCCCCAGCAAAGACCGCCATTTGGCTGATGATCCACTTCGTCTCCGCAGCGGTGTATCGGGGGGATACCAGTGTTATGTTTTCATTCTTTCCGGGTATCAGGGATAGTGCTTTCTGCATGAAGGTATGGTCATTTGAGTCAGGATTTGTTACGTGGGGGATCAGGAAGACCTCCCTCTCCGTTTTCTTCGCGACCTCTGCGATGATCACTGCCGCCATTGTTGTCCACTGTTCAAGATCACCGCCTGTGACGAACTTCGCCATCAACGGGCTGAGGTTGAGACCGATCGCGCCCGCCTCGATAGGTATTTCTTCCTCGGGCTTTACCGGATCCATCAGAAATGCCGGGTCAGCGACTGGATACACATTCCTACTCACCCCGATGCTCTCCAGGTATTCAACAGTGACCGACTCACGGGCAAAGATTCCTGTGACCTTCTGGAGATGATTGCTCATATACAGTTCATAGTCTGGCAATGCACTGAACGGACCGACCGAAGCACCCCAGATCGCCAGAATCTTTTCATGTGCCAGCACGAGGTCGTCGAGGGAGGTGAACAGGGTTGGCACCCCATAGTCAAGGGAATAGTTGTCCCCACCGACAGAGAGGACGGCGCTGGCCCCACCAAGATGTGGGATCATGTTAGTATAATTGAATGCATCACGGTTAAAACTGTATTGAAAGACCTTGCGCCAGGTTTCAGGTTTCCAGATATTCTGGATCACCCCTTTTTTACTGAGAGTACTGGAGGGGGCGAAGTGAACGATCGCCCTATCTGTCTCCCGAAGACACTGCTCTTGATATTGCCCCTCGGAACGAAAGTGACTGATACAGATGAAACGCGGGTCTTTAAAGTGCTCCCTGAGGATCTTTGTCGTTCCCCGCACGATCGCCTCGCACCCTCGATTTGCGTAGGGTCCGTTTCCGGCCAGAATAAACAGCGGTCTATCGTCATCCATAATAAGTGCCCCGGACCTTTCTCTGAATATACCGAATTGTTCTCACCGGGAACGTAATAACCTCTGATATCTGTCTACCAGCCGCCAGCCGACTCAGGTTCGGCTGCATTGCCTCTCTGAAGTATTGCATGTCAAACTCTCCGGAGTTCCAGAGGTTCCTGCTCGCAACCTGCATCTTATTCTTCAGGACGATCTCCTGCCGCTGGAAGGGATTCTTCGGCCTCTCCGGTGCCACCCGCTTCGCCGGCACTTCCCGTCCCGTTTGCTCGTCGAGGTACAGCCGGTACGCCAGGTGCCGGCGTTTGACCGCCACAACCCCGCCCTGGCTCTGCACCACCAGCTCGACCGGAATCGGATTGAGACAGATTCCCTGCCCCCGTGCAATTACCTCCTGCACCTGGGGGGACCGGACCAGCACAAGGCTCGTCCCCTTGCTATCCATCGAATACTCCGGGAGCCAGGCGTCCATGCAGGTGACATCTGCACACTCGGCAAAGATGTCGTCGCAGTAGTTGCAGGCCTTCGGGGTGAACCACCGGTTATTCCAGGCCTCGCCGATCCCCTCATTCCAGTAGATCCTCCGCTCCTCGCCTTCTGTGGTCGTGAAAGCGTAGTGATAATTATTAGCCGGGTGGTCAGAACTCTTCCCGCGGTAACACACCCCCGTCACCTCCCCCTGAACCCCCGCGAGGGCGGCGATGTAGTCGGTGAAGTGCCGGCTCTTCAGCTGCCCGCAGGTGAGGCCGATGGTGACAACGATCCGCTCCTGTAACTTTGCATTCCTCTGCTGCGCAAGCCGGATAGCCTTGATGAAGCATGGGAGGCCGGTGACGGCGTACCGTCCGGGTGTTTCGAGGATATGCCTGATGACCGCCGACATCTCCACCGGGTAGTAGGCCGAGCCGGCTCCGTTCCGCACGTCCTCACCAGTGTCGAAGACCCGGAAGGCGAAGAGTTTCTCCGGGTCGCCAGTTGGGGTGACGCAGACGACATGGTCGACGACACCCTCGGTGAGCAGCGCCTCCAGAAGCCAGGTCGCCACCCCCCCCGAGGCACTGGTCTGGCGGTGCCTCTCCGAGTACCCGACATAGGTGGCGAGGTGATAGCCGGTCTCCGGACGGTGGCTGATCCCTGGAACTCCACCATAGAGTTCTTTCCCAATCGTGTCCTCGTTCTCGCCCGTATCGGCGAAGGGGCAGACCTTCAGGCAGAGGCCGCACGCTGTGGTGCACGGCGTCACCTCTATCGGGTTGTACTCGCCGTACCGGTTCCACTGCATCGCCAGTTCTCCCGCCGGACAGAGGGCGGCACAGAGGCCGCAGCCGATGCAGAGTTCGTTTTCAACAACTGTGGTTATAACAGAGGATCTCATAGGACAAACTTCCTGAGGTTTTCGGGGAGATAGGACCCAAACAACCCGCGTTCAAATGTCGACAGGCCGAACGTCCATACAAGGACTAGGTATCCCAGGGCAAGAGCTCCCCCGGTGATGATGAGTGGGATCAGGGCGGCGAGTGGGAAGAACATTCCCAGGGCAGTCGCCAGAACCCCGATGGTGATGGCGGCGGCAATCCCGGGGAGCATCGACCGGGTGAAGGTGTGTGCCCCGGTGCCAAGGACACGGGTTGCATACCAGGGGGTGAAGAGGGCGTTCTTCAGGGTGAGGATGATCGCACCTGCGACCGCCACCCCGTAGTAGCCCCAGCCGGTAAAGAGGGCGAGAGCAACCGCAAGGGCGAAGTTCCCGATCCCCATAAAAAAGGTTACGATCCCTGGTACCCGCACCTGGTTATAGGCCACATTGATCGAGAAGAGGGGCAGCACGGCAAGGTTTACTGCGAGGTGCACCGTCAGGAGGATCATGAGGGGGGCGAGGAATACGTAATCTTTGCCAACCCATACGGTGAGGAGCTGTGGACCAAAACCGCACACAAGCCCGATTGGGAGGGCCATGGCGATACCCATCAGTTTGACAGCACTCTTCGTGACCCGGATCAGAGTTTCGGTCTGCTCCCGGGCATAGTAAGTGAGGACCATCGGGGTCAGCACCCCGGCGAGCACCCCTGAGATCGACCGCAGAAGCACCACCCACTGGAGGGCGATCGCATACTCGCCGGCCGACGTCGCACCGAAGAGCAGGTTCACGACGATGAGGTCGATCTGGAGGAAGAGGAGGGAGCCGACCTGGTTGATCACCACCCACCACCCCATCCCACAGAGATCCCTGACCCTCCTGCGGTCGAAGGAGCGGAGCGACAGGATGAGATGCGGGCAGACTTGCCGTGCGAGGACGATTGAGACCACCGAGGCCACGACAGCCCCGGCCAGGTACGCCCCGCCGATGAAGGCAAGGTCAGGGCCGAACAGCGTGAAGAGGATGACAATTAATCCAATCTGGACAAGGATGTTTGCGAGGTCGACGAGGTTCTGGAGGTCGAGGCGGTTATAGGCGAAGAGCTGCACCGTGAAGCTCCCACTCCAGGACCTGATCAGGAAGGCGGCAGAGACTCCGAGGAAGAGGAGGACTGCACCGCTCTCCTGGCCGGCCGGGACATGGAAGATGGAAGGAACAAACCAGGCGACCGCGACGACGACCGGCACCATCAGAAGGATGACAGCCGAGATCCCGAAGAGAGCGGTATTGAACGTCCGGTTTGCAGCTGCGTAGTCCTCTCGCTGGAGGTCGACGGTGAGGTACCGTGTGACAGCGGTGTTGAGCGACTGGACGACGATCGCCACATATCCGGTGATCGAGGTAGCCAGTGGGATGAGGCCATAGGCCGCGACCCCGAGGGTCGAGATGAAGTACGGAACCAGGAGAATGCCGATGACGATGTTCACCAGGAAGTAGGCAATGTTTGCCGCGAGGTTCTTCGGGAGCTGGGCGGCAAACCGGCTGTTGGTTGTATCCTTTTCAATGGGTGAGTTAAGGGTCATGGAGTCATAAAACTGGTTATTTTTTTACTGCTTATACAATCAAAATTTTATTATTGAATCAGTTGATACATCATCTGGATTAAATGGATTGTATTGGCATACTCAATTTTATTATGTCCCTATTCGTGATTGCGAGTATAGTCAGATACCTACACTGAGAACCTCTACATCTGTGAATCATCCATTTATTTTTTGAGCATTTAGATTATGTGATGCTATTATTGACTGCACCATTCCGGTTCTGTCACAGACTCCGATAAGCCAAAGATTGATCTCTTCAGAGCGTGGGATTCTGAAATCCTTATTCTCAGGGCGTATCCATGTCAGGAGCACTCGAGGTCTGGTTATCTTCTCCCCTCTCGGAATGATGTCCCATATAATCCCCTCACTCACCCCGTCACGCATGCCCGACCCCTCTATCCCCCCCCATCGATAGGTGAGATCGTATGCAGAGTCTCCTCCTCACCCCCTGTACCCTCGCCACCCCAGCCGGCACCATCACCGTCGAGTCCGACCCGACCGGGTCGTCGACAGGGGATCCCAATCCAACTGCACGACCTCCCGAACAGCACCGCCTCCTCCCTCAAACCGGACGGGGGTCCGCGGCGACGGACCGGCCGGCCCCCTGAGCAGCACCGAGGGGACGCCGGCCCCCTCGAGCGCATCGACGACGGCCAGGATCTGCCGGCCGGGCCAGCTCCCAGGACCCGTCCTGGATAAAACCACCGTTACCCTTAATAATGCCGGCCCAAATTCGAGATCGTGCTGATCTGATCCGCACACTTTTTGCCGGTTTTTTGGAATATCGGTCTCGCCGGCCCGGGCGAGATTCGCGCTTCTTTTCTTCTGGGTCTGGCAGTTCTCTGGTGAAACGACAGAGGTCCTGAATGAACATTCTCCTGTTTGACCCCAGGTATATGCAAACGTGCCAGTAATAGTTGAATTGCGATAGTAAATTCGCAGGAGATAAAAATGAAAAAAATTGTCTATTCATCGGGCATACACGGAGCGATCCCAGAGCAGCCGGCCATCGCCCTCGCCACCGGCTTGAACAGCACGGTTCGGGGCGATCACATCGACCGGGCGGCACACCTCGATCACGGGGCATCAGGCGATCTGGTCTTCGTGCACAAAACAGCAGCCGTCATTGATGCCGGCGGGACGGTCGTCCTCTCACCGCCAGGTCCGGCCGGGATGGCGATCCATCTCCTTTCCGGACTCCTCGCTGCTATTCCTGTTCACCGGCCGGCTCTCGCAGCCGCAGCCCGGGGTCCGACCAGCTCGCGATACCGGTCGGCGAGGGTGTGAGGTGGCGACATGTCAACCGAAACAGGAGAAGATCCCGGTGCAGAGCCGGTCTATGCATACCTCCGACGGAGTGCCATCGAACATGAAGCAGTCTCCCGGCTGCGGGACCTCGAGTACAGGGTGATCCGGACCGACGGCCGGCAGCCGGGCGTGAACCTGATCGGGATGAAAGGCAATCGGTTCAGGTTCGTCTGCATCAGGCGACGGAAGAACCCGGCCGGCCCGATCGCCGAGGTGGCGGCGACGTATGTCGAGGACCTGTATGAGCTCCGGCGGTACATCTCGCCGATCGTCAGCATCGACCTCTGGATCTGGAGCCGGCCGGATGGGTGGCGCTACTTCGCCGTCTTCCCCGGCGGGATCCAGGAGATCAGGGGGGACGATGGACACCGGCTCTGAGATCCGGCGGGGTCTCGAGGTGCTGGTCGCGCCCGGCCAGGTCTTCGAGGTCAGGAGCTGGACCGGCGACCGGATCGCCTCCGGGTACTTCGACGACCTCGATGCCGCCGCGAAGGCGATCGAGGCGCTCGATGCGGCGAACCCCGACGGCATCTACCTGACCCCGAACCCGGTGCTGCCCGATCTCCTGGCACGACGAGCGAACCGGATCAAAGGACCGCTCGCCAGGAAGGACTCCTCGACGAGCGACGGCGACATCCTGGGCCGGCGCTGGCTGCTGATAGACGTGGACCCGGCCCGGCCGTCGGGGGTCTCTTCCTCCGAAGAGGAACATCAGGCGGCGCTGGAACGGGCGGCCGGGATTGCGGCGGCCCTCGGTGAGATGGGATGGCCGGCCCCGGTCATCGGCGACTCCGGCAATGGTGCTCACCTCCTGTACCGGGTGGACCTCCCGAACGATGAGAAATCAACCGCTCTGATTAAAACCGCCCTGGTCGGACTCGACGCCCTCTTCTCTGATGCGAAGGCCTCCGTCGACACGGCGGTCTTCAATGCGAGCCGGATCTGGAAAGTCTACGGGACCGTCGCGAGGAAAGGGGACAACACCAAGAGCCGGCCGCACCGGAGGAGCCGGCTGCTGTCGGTACCAGACTCGATCACGATCGTGACACAGGAGCAGCTCGCATCACTCGCGATCGCCGACCCCAGAGGGGACACGGCAGCGCCGGCGCCCACGAACAAGGGAACCGGCCGCAGGCCGGGCGAACCGCTCGACCTGGCCGGCTGGCTCCGGGACCACGGCCTCGGTGTCACGGACAGCCGGCCCTACCTGGGCGGGGACCTTTACCGGCTCGACACCTGTCCGTTCTCATCGGCCCACACCGACGGGGCGTTCGCGATCCAGTTCGCGAGCGGGGCGATCCATGCCGGCTGCCATCACGCCTCGTGCGGTGGCGGTTCGCAGCGGTGGCCCGAACTCCGGGAACGGTTCGAGGGGCACAAGCCAGTCAATACTGAGCGGAAGCAGAAGGATCTGAAGAGTGCGACAGAGACGGCCGGCGGGACCATGCCGGCTGCTGATGCGATGGAGAAGATTGACTCGGCGGTCCTGGCCGAGGCCCGGCAGATCCTGGAATCCGGCGACCCGCTCGCGTACATGGTCGACACCTTCAACCTCGAGCACGTCGGCGATCGGGACCTGGCCCACTGCCTGGCTCTGTCACTCGCGTCCCGCCTGGTCGCAACATCCGAAGGGCTGCACGTCATGACGACCGGCGAGTCGGGCAAGGGGAAGAGCGACGGGTACCGGGTCATGCTCAGGCAGCTCCCCGACGCATTCAAAATCAAGGGCTCGTTCTCCGACAAATCCCTCTATTACATGGGCGAGTCCCTGAAGCCCCAGACGGTCTTTCTCATCGACGACAAGGACCTCTCAGACTCCCTCCAGGACGTGCTCAAGGAAGCCACCACTGATTTCAGAAAACCGATCGAACACCGCACCGTCACGACGGATCGTAAACCACAGATCTGTTACATCCCGGAGCGCTGCCTCTGGTGGATTGCCAGGGTCGAAGGGGTCGGCGACGACCAGGTCAAAAACCGGATGCTCATGCCGTGGGTCGACGACTCTGAAGAGCAGGACCGGGCCGTCCTGGCCGGCATTCTCGAGCGTCTGGCCCGGGACGACGATGAACCGATCGGTGAGCCGCACGAGATCGCGGTCTGTAAAGCGATCTGGACGATCCTGCAGGGCGTCGGACTGGTCGAGGTCAACCTCTCCCGGTTTGCGCTCAGGATTCATTTCTCATCTGCCCGGAACCGGCGCAACTCCCGGATGTTGACCGACATGATCCAGTCAGCAGCCATGCTCAGATATTTCCAGCGGGACCGTCGGGAACTGCAGGACGGCACACCCAGGATCTACGCCACCGAGGACGACTTCAGGACCGCGGCAGGTATCTTCACGGCCCTGCATACAATATCCGGGTCGCAGGACGCGAAACTGACCCGGCGGGAGGATGGTGTGCTGCGGCTGCTCGCGTCGACCGGGGAGACGGAGTTTACCGTGCAGAAGATCATGAACCTGACAAAACTCTCGTACGATTCGGTCCGCAGGATGCTGGTCGGATACGGAGACCGGGGCATCCGTCGCCCCGGACTCCTGGAGAAGTGCCCGGCGATCGCAAAGACGGATACGTCGGTCAGCATACGGGATGATGACGACGACAGAACGGTCCGGACGATCCATCGGCGCGAGACCACGTTTTCCTTTGACCTGCAGGTCTACCGGCGCTGGCAGACCGGTGGTCAGGTGGTCTGGCTGGACGAGCCCGGAGACCGGGACCGGGATCCCGATCCGCGGTCGAACACTTGTCAGCAGCATCAGCAGCATAAACGCAGCATAAACGCAGCATGTGCTGCGACCATGAAAACCGATAATCCGGCCCCGTCTGCGGAAACAGATGATAAATCATTATGCGTACAGAGAGAAGGATCGTTGTACGCAGCAGAAATGAAGAGCACGCACCCCGCACCCTCACCGGAGGGGAGTGCGTGTGTCACTGTGTGTGTTCCGGAAAAAAACTGCGACCTAACATCAAATACTGATATCTGCAACCTGATTCAAAAACAGGGCCGGCAATCACCTCAAATAGTCAGCAGCAGAAACTGCAAAGATGCTGCGACCACCTGCAAAGACTGCGGAGATGCTGCGGTCACCAGCCCGGCAGGCGGTGAACCGGCACGGCCGGCCCCACCACTGACCTCCGCCCAGGTGGACCCGATGGACTACTCGCTGATCCCGGGCGGTCCCCTGGTCGAGCCGTGCCCGGTCTGCGGCGGCCGGGTGGTTCACTACGTCGAACGGTTCCAGGCCAGGCAGGCCCGGGGGAAGCAGGAGCGGAGCCGGCATATCTGCCGGAGCTGCTACAACCGGGCCCGGTCCCGCGAGCAGGCCGCCGTCCAGGTCCTGCCGGGTGCGATCCCGCTCGACGAGGTGAGGCCGGTCGACCCCGGCCTGGTCGGGCGGTGCTTGGTCTGCGGGCTCCAGGCGGCGGCATACGACCACGCCGGCAGCGGGACCGTAATCTGTTCGGTCTGTTATGAGAAGTTGGTGCGGGAGCAGGTGGATATTCGATAGATCCTGCTCAGGCCAACAGCTGGAACTGATCAGATCTGAACGTGCCCGTCTCGATGGTTCGAGGACCTTGTTGTACGGGTGAAATCCGAATGGAGGATCCAGGAGGTACCCCTTCCCATCCCGCCCCTGGGAGCTCTGCCGAGTCTCCATCTCGTGTAAAGTATCCGGTGCCTCCCGTTCTGACCACTGGATTCGGACGCTGCTGTGTGCGTATCGAACCAAAAAAAGTATGTGAGGAGAAGGAGATGACGCACCCCTCACAGGAGGTCTTGAATCTCCTCTCGTTCAATCCCGGCCTGCCTGAGGATCTCAAGGAGTGTGCCGATCGGCAGTTCCCGTCCATGCACCGGGACGACCACCCGACGCTTTGTCTCTGGGTGGTAAAAGAGGTGATGACTATAGTCGAAAACCTAACGCATATCAGGTTTTCTCAAATACTGTTGAACGCAGTTAATCCCTAAATAGACCAATCTCCGACTCTATTGAGTCTACGATTGGTCAAGGATGTTGCGTTCAATACTATACCTTTCACCCGGCTCAGCACAAATCCCTTCTTCTCCAGGACCCGGATGACCTTCTGGGGCGAGAGGGTTGGAACCTTAGGCATGGGCTTCGATGGTGAGGGTGTATTCCAGCAACCCCTCCTCGGTCGGGATCTCTTCGCCCTTCTCCTGGAGGTCTTCGATATAGAGTTCGATGGCTTCCCTCGCCATCGCTATCGCGTCGTCGATCGTCTCCCCATAGGTGACGCAGCCTGGAAGCATCGGTACGGTCACTGTATACCCGCCCTCAGGCTCTTTCCGAAGGAGGATGCGGTAATTCAGGTATTTCATCTCGTATCACCCATGGATCATTTGGACACCGGTCCGCTGGTGAAGTATCTTGCCTGAAGTCATATAAATAGTAACTGAGCAGGGGGGTCTGGAGTCAAGCGGGGGTCTCGTATGCGACGATCTCATCGTCCGCGGGGTGAACGGGGGGACGCTGTCCCTCTCGGTGCCGGCAAACGCAGCGAAGGTCTATGGCAGGAAGGTCCCCTCACCCGAGTGATGCACTGCCCCCGAACAAACATCATATCCTCAGTTCCTCATCGCATGGAGGGCGAGTTCGCGGACAGCGGCGACCCGGAGATCCCGGAACATCTCCTCCAGGTCAATGCGGCGAAGGTGCCTCGGACATGCACCCTCCCGGGTTCACTCTCCGATCACGAATGCCTGATCCCTATATACTCCGGCATCGATAGGTGATCTATGCAGCGTCTCCTCCTCATCCTGCTCGCCTTCTGTATCGTCACCGGCACGGCCGGCGCCATCGCCGTCGAGATCCAGCCGGACCGGGTCGTCGACGGCGACCAGGTCACCATCCAGCTGCACGACCTCCCGAACGGCACCGTCTTCTCCCTCAAGCTGGACGGGGAGTTCGCAGCCACGCCGGGCGGTGCCTTCTCGTTCTCCACCAGCCAGCTCTCGATGCCGTTCAGGCTCGACAAGGGGACGGTCACGGCCAACCTCGAGAACACCGCGACGAACACGCTCGTCGTCCGGAAGGGCGAGACTCAGGCGAAGGTCGGGGGGAACTCGAAGGACGGGCTCTTCTCGACCGTGCAGAACGTCTCGATCACGGCCGGCACCTACGACGAGATCGCGATCGGCGGCACGGTTCTCCCCGACGCGACCACCGTCCGCACCAGCCTCGTGCTGACCGGGGTCAAGCAGGGGGCCCCGGACGCGACCATCTCGTTCACGGTCCGTGGGGTGACCGCAGGAACGCTGACGGTCTCGGTGCTGGCCAATACCGAGAAGATCTACGGCAAGGAGATCGCCCTCGGTGCGCCGGCGACGACCGCGACGCAGAAGTCCGGCGCCGGCGCGATCGTCGGGGTGCTGGGCGTCCTCATCGCGATGGTCGCATACCGGCGGCGGTGAAGCGGGGAGATTCCCCGGGCTCCTCATATTATTCGGCTCCACCTGCAGCCGGCTGAGCAGGGGCTGGTTCGAGGTGAGAACCATATCAATAATAACCAAAAAACCGAAGGTGAGTACCTGAAGTATCCTTTTCATCATGCTCGCCGAACATATCATCTACTCCTGTGCCCTTGCGATCATGGTCGGCATGGTCGCTCTCAAATATACCGGGAGAGATCATTCCTGGATCATCATCCTCTGTGCATGGGCTCCGGATATTGATATCCTTGCGAATCCGGTTCTGAATCAGCTTGGATTCACCCTTCTGTACGAGGGTCATAAGATCGTTCATGGGGGATTTCATAACATCGCCATCATGGTGATCTTTGGCATAGCGGTGGCATTTCTCCTCCACCCCCTTGGAATAAAATTCCTGGATTCGTTCGTCTATTCTGTCATCGGGTTCGGCGCCCACCTGTTCGAAGATGCGCTGGTGTACAGGGTGGGCTACCGGTTCCTCTGGCCGTTATCCTCGAACGTGATGGGCCTTGGTATTCTCACCGAGATACAATCGGAGGAGGACTATATCAGAAATTTCTTCGGAATCGCCAATACCGGCGTACTGATCATGGGTCTCGTTCTACTCTGTGCGGCAGTACTGATCAGAACCCGTGTCGAGGGGAGAACCTGGTTGAGATGGTATATCCCGAGCCGGCTGTATACAACAATTTTCACGAGATAAAAAAGGAAACCCCGGGAGTTGTCGCTCTATGTTGAGGAGATACCGGCTGGTCGGGGTGAACCCTTTCAGCAGAGCGATGAGGGGGTGGCGGGCCCTACCCGTTCAGAGCGTGCCCGTTCTTGTCCCCGCGGCCGATCCCTTTGTAGACGAAGCCTTCGGCGATGAACCGGTCCGGGTCGATGATGTTCCGGCCGTCCACGATCACCGGGTGGTTCTTTCCACAGAGGCGTTTCAACTCAGCCGGCTGGATGGACGTGTAGAGGTCGTGGCCGGCGAAGACCACCACGGCATCCGCCCCGCCGACGACCGCCTCCAGGTCATGGCCGATCGCCACGCCGGGATAGACCTCCACCCAGGAGTCATGAACCGTCACCGTCGCCCCGGCCTCGATCGCAAGGTCCCGGAAGAGTTCTGAGGGCGTGTTCCGGGCGTCGTCCGAGTTGGCCAGGAACGCCCAGCCGAGGATGGCGATCCGGGCCCCCTCCACCTTCTTGCCGGCCCGCTCCAGCCCTTCCCGGGTGAGGGTGAACATGTGCCTGGGCATGAAGTCGTTGATCTGCCGGGCGAGGACGAAGAGCGACTCCTTCCCGGCCGGGTAGTCGAGGCGGCCGCCCAGCACCTTCACCCCCCGTTCGAGGTGGTAGGTGTCCTTCGTGAGGCAGTGCCCCCCGACGCCGGCGCCGGGCCAGAGGATCGCACGGGTGACCCCCTCCCCCTCCAGCGACGCCACACCGTCCCGGACATCGTAGACATTGATCCCCATCGCCTCGCAGTACAGGGCGAGCTGGTTCACCGCCGCGATCTGGAGGTCCCGGAAGGTGTTCTCGGTGGTCTTGGTCACCTCGGCCGCCGTCGCGGTCATCGGGATGATCCGCCCCTTCGTCAGCACCGGGGAGTAGAGCTCCACGGCACGGGCTGTGCTGGCCTCGTCGATCCCGCCGACGATCCGGTCGTACTCCCGGATGTTCTGGAGGAGCCGGCCGACCATCACCCGTTCAGGGGCGTGGGCCAGGGCGAAGTCGTGCCCGGCCCTCATCCCGGACTCCTGTTCCAGGATCTGGCGGGCCACCCCGGTGGTCGTCCCCGGGGTGATCGTGGATTCCAAAACTACGAGGGCACCCGGGGAGATCTGCCGGCCGACCTGCCGCAGCCCGTCGAAGAGGGCGGAGAAGTCGGGTATCAGGTCCTTTGGGTTGGAGAACGGGGTCTGGATCGCCAGGGTCACGGCGTCGCAGTCCGCAATCTTCGAGAAGTCCGAGGTGCACTGGAACTTCTGCTGTGCCACCACCGAATTGAGCAGTTCGGGCAGATCCGGCTCCTCCCCCTTCAGGGGGCTCTCCCCGCGGTTCAGCATCTCGACCTTGTACCCCGACGACGGGGACGCCCGCTGGAATCCATACACCCTGGTGAACGCTGGAGCCGCAGCGAAGAGCACGGCCGCCGGTATCCCCACGTATCCCATCCCCACGACCCCGACCGTCCTGATCGGTCCGCGCCGGGAGAGGAGGGACGAGAGATCTTCAGTCATCAGAAGGACCTCGTTTCAATGCTGTAATCATTGGCGGAGCTGTCCATTCAGGCCACCCCGTTGATCGTCTCGCAGATCGTCTCGAGCATCGGTGCGGTGACGCCGGGGTGCACCGGCAGGGAGAGGACCTCGCTGCAGAGCCGTTCCGCCACCGGGCAGGAGGCCGATGCGCCGGCCGCGAGGTAGACCGGCTGCTGGTGGATCGGGATCGGGTAATGGACGGCCGTCCCGATGCCGCGGTCGTGGAGGTACCGGCCCAGCTCGTCCCGGCTGAGGGGGCAGTCCGGCGTGACCCTGACCACGTACTGGTGATAGACCGGGTCTACCCTGGGGAGGAGAGCCGGGGTGACCAGCCCGGGGAGGGTGATGTGGGTGTCCAGGTAGGCCGCGTTGGCGACCCGCCGCTTGTTGAACCCCGGCAGTTTCTTCAGCTGTTCGCCGCCGATCGCCCCGCCGATGTCGGTCATGCGGTAGTTGTACCCGATCATCGTGTGCCGGTACTTCTCGCTCTGCCCGTGGTTGATGAACCGCCGGATCGTCGCGGCATAGGTCCCATCGTCGGTGGTGACCATCCCCCCCTCCCCGGTGGTCATGTTCTTGGTCGGGTAGAAGGAGAAGCAGCCGGCCTTCCCGAGCCCGCCGACCGTCTTACCGTGGTACCGGGCGCCATGGGCCTGGGCCGCGTCCTCGATCAGGGCCAGGTGGTGGTCCTCGCAGATCTCTGCGATCGGGTCGGCATCGAACGGCTGGCCGAAGAGGTGCACCCCGATCACCGCTCTGGTCCTGTCGGTCACCGCCTCGTTCACACAGGCCGGGTCGATGGTGTAGGTGTCGGGGTCCACGTCCACAAAGACGGGGGTGGCCCCGCAGATCGAGACCGAGCTGGCTGTTGCAAAGAAGGAGAAGGTCGGGACGATCACCTCGTCGCCGGCCCCGATGCCGGCTGAAGCCAGGGCAGCATGCAGCGCAGCGGTGCCGCTGTTGACGGCGATGGCGTGACTGACGCCGCAGTACTGTGCGAACTCCTTCTCGAAGGCGGCCACCTGCGGCCCCTGGGCCAGCATGCCGGTGCGTAAGACCCTGGTCACCGCCTCGATCTCCTCGTCGCCGGCCGACGGCTGGGCGATGGGGATCATGATCGCCTCATCTCCGGTGGGAGAGGCCGGAGCCGGGCCGGGGAACCGACGGCCATCATGCCGGCCGGGACATCCCGGGTGACCACCGAGCCGGCGGCGACGGCCGCCCCCTTTCCGATCCGCACCCCCGGCAGGATCGTGACGTTCGCGCCGATGGCCGCCCCGTCTTCGATCACCGGCCCTTCGAGGTCCGGTCTGCCTGAGGGGGGATAGCGGTCGTTGGTGAGGACGGCGTTCGGTCCGATGAAGACGCGGTCCCCGATCGTCGTGTTGGTGGGGATGAAGACCATGCTCTGGATGCTCACTCCCGTTCCGATCGCGCAGTTCCCTTCGATCACGGTGGAGGTGCCGACCGCGGTATCATCCCCGATGGTGGTATGCTCCCGGATCAGGACATTATGCCCTGAGGAGAAGTTGTCCCCGATGGTGACATGGCAGTAGATGATGGTGCCGGTTCGGAGGACTGCGTTCTTCCCGATCGTCGTCCCCTGGTAGTCGCTCGCTCCCAGGAATTCCCGGGAGGGGAAGCCCAGGGTGACCGGTTCGAAGACCTGTGCCCCTTCTCCGAGGGTAGTATGCCCGTAATGGATCATTATTCACCTGAAACGATTGCAGGTGGATATATAATTTATCCCCAGCGAGCGGTCGTCGACGATACGTTAAAACAGATACGCATATGTCCCACCAGGGAGAACTATGAAGGAAGTATGAGCACCACGCAGCGTCTCCCGGTCATCGTGCTCATCATCTGGTTCGCCGTGATCACGGCCTTCATGCTCCTGAACCAGGCGCTCGACCTCGAGGTCTTCTTCGTTCTGGCCCTGATCGGCCTCCTCGTCGTCGTCGAACTGATCGATACGACCACGGTCCAGCCGCGGTATCTGCGCCTGATCAAGTACGTGATCGCGGTGGGTGTCCTCCTCTTCGGGTACATCGTCGCAAGTAAAATCATGGAGATCGTCGCCCGATGACGTCTGTCAGACGTGAGTGGCTCGTCTCCCTCGCCCTCGTGGTCTTCGTCCTCACCCTCGCCGGCCTCTTCGCCCTGCAGCCCCTGCTCTATACGGCCAAGACCGCGTCGACCTCCAGCTATCACGAGGACCTGCCCCTGACCGGAAACCTGACCCGGACCGACGGCGCCCTCGTCCTGCCCGAGTGGGCCACCAGCCTGAACCTCACCGGCCCGCTCGTCCTCGACATCAAACTGGGCGACTTCGAGTCCGCCAACCGCACGCTGCAGCAGTACCTCCGGTCAGGGCAGAGCCTCAGCGGCCTGGTCGTCAAACTGGACATGAGCGACACCGACGCCGCCGCGTTCCAGCGGGACAACCAGGCGAACATCCAGGCGCTGCAGCAGTTGCTGAACCAGACCGGGGAGTTCGACCAGCTCCAGTCCCTGCAGGTCCAGTACCGGGAGAGCGGGGACACGGCGATGCTCAAGTCCGTGCAGCTCCAGGGGGAGGAACTCCGGAAGAAGGTCCAGGCGAACTATCAGGGCTACGCCTCCCGGCAGGAAAGGGTCGTGAACGTCTCGCAGAAGTACGGGCAGAACACCAGTGCGTACGAGCAATCGGTCCTGGACTTCGCGGCCGTCGTGGCCGCGATCGAGGCGACGCAGGACGAGCGGGCCACCTCGGTCCCGGTGGCGATCCGGGCGATCCAGGACCGGCAGTCCGGCGGCCTCCCGGCGATCACCTTCCAGGTGGTGCCAGACCACGGGGTCTACGGCGACCGCCTCTCGATGGCCGGCACGGTCAGGGGGCCGGCCGGCACCCAGGTGACCATCTTCTCGGACGGAAAACCGCTGGCCGGGGTGGCGACCGGTGATGACGGGGGATTCGACTTTCCGTACCGGGTCGGGGAGATCGAGGCCGGACGGCATACGGCCTACGCCGCTGCCGGCGTCGCCCTCTCGGACGAGCAGTCCTTCACCATCACGAAACTGAACTCCACGCTCGCCCTCGCTGTCAACCTCGTGGAGGTGAACGGGAGCTGGCGCGCGGTCTGCACCGGCAACCTGACCGCCGAGGGCGACCGGCCGGTCGTCGATGCACCGGTCCAGGTCCTCCTCGATGGGAAACGGGCGGCACAGATGACGACCAATGGGAACGGTTCCTACCGGGCGACGGTACAGAACCTGACCGGGGGGACCCATATGCTGAAGGCCCGGTTCGACCCGGCCGGCTTCCCGCTGAACCGGTCCGAGTCGGCCCCGGTGACGGTCGAGATCCCCTCGATCCTCGGGCTGCTCGCCCTGCTCCTGTACGCCCTCGGAATCGGCGGGGCAGCCATCGGGGCGGTCCTCTACCTCCGCCGGCGGCGGACGGCCGCCACGGCCCCTCACGAGCGGAGGGAAGAGCCGGTGGTCGAGCTCCCCCCGGCACCGACCGTGGAGGAGGCGACCGGGGCTGCAACCCTCCTCGCCGAGGGGGTCGACGGGCGCGAGGCGATCACCCGGCTGTACCGCCGGCTGGTCAGGGAGCTCGATGCACGAAACCCGGGCTGCCATCTCAGGTCGAAGACTCCGCGCGAGATCGCGGACCGCTTCGCCGCGGCGCCCTGCGGGGTCCGGCTGACCGATCTGGTCGGGGTTCACGAGCGGATCCGGTATGCGGGCCGGGAACCAACAGAAGAAGATATCCGCAGAGTGCGCGAAGATTTTATCTACGTGATAACGGAGGGACGTCAGTGAGGATTCAGAGGGTGCCCATCTACCTGGTCGTGTTCATCGGCCTGGTCTTCATCGGTGGGTTCGTGGGTGCGGCAGCGGCCGCCGGTGAGCTCGGTGCGAATACGACCGTCTCGAATGGAACAGCAGCGCCCATCGGCGAGCTCGGTGTGAATGCGACGGTCGCCGGGGAGATCTCCCCGGACCTGGATGGAACGGCAACGACCGCTCCCCCCGTAGTCCGGCTCAGCGTCAGCCCGGTCGTCTCTGAGGAGAAGCCGGCCCTCCTCTGCACCGGGAACGTCACCGCCGACGGCCGGCCGGTCGCCGGCGCTGCGGTCCACCTGACCTTCGACGACTACGGCGTCCTGGACTGCACCACCGGTGAGGACGGCGCCTTCTATATGCTGGTCAGGATCGGACCCGGCCGCCACTCGGTGGTCGCGAACGTATCCCTCGCCGACCGTCCCCAGAGTCCGGTGTTGAGCCCGCGGGTGACAGCCGAGATCCCTGGCGAACTCCCCCTTCTCCCCATGGGTGTGGGCGTGATCGCCCTGCTGATCGGGGGGACGGGCTTCTTCTTCTGGCGCAGGGGGCGCGGACAGGAGAAGAAGGAGCCGGAACCGGAGGTGCCCCTCCCTGCAGAGGCGGCGCCGGTCGTCGTGACCGAGGACCTGCATGAGACCGCCAGGACCCTCGCCGCCGGCGAAATCCGGCAGGGGATCGAGGCGGTCTACCGCGAGTCCCTGGTCAGGCTGGACCGGCAGCAGCCCGACGCCCGTCTCCTGACCCGGACACCCCGGGAGGTCAGGAAGCAGTTCGAAGGGACGCCGATCGCCGCCCCGGTCGGGTCCATGACCGAGATCTACGAGGCGGTCGTCTACAGCGGCCACACCGCGGTCGAGAAGGACCGGAGAACGATGATCGACCTCTTTGTCGCGGTCTTCTCAGGGTCGGAACGTGCCGACCGATAACCGCCCCGGCCAGGCGGTGAACTGGGTGATCGGGGCGGTCCTCCTGATCGCCGTCATCGCCCTCTTCCTCCACCTCTCGTCGACAGACGTGGAGTTCAGCCGTTATAACCCGCAGTGGAACGGCACCTCGACCGTCCTTGAGACGCTCGAAGACCGTGGCGCCGTGATGGTCGACGACCCGTCGACGCTCGCCGGCCGGACCGGCGCGACCCTGCTCGTCATCGCACCCGGACGTGGACCGACCGCCGGCGAGCGGGCGGCGTACCGTGATTTCGTGGCTTCAGGCAACACCCTCCTCCTCGCCGACGACTTCGGAGAAGGGAACGCCCTCCTCGACGCGGTCGGTGCAACGATCCGGCTCGACCAGCGGAACCTCTCGAGCCTCGACCGGGAGTACGAGGTGCCGGCCGCACCCCTCGGCTTCCCGGTGGTGGGAGCGCCGCTCGGTGCCACCTGGACATCGGTCGTCTTCAACCACCCGGTCGCCGTGACCGGCGGCACCCCGTTCCTCGAGACCTCGCTCCTCTCCTGGATCGATGAGAATGGGAACGAACGGGCCGATGCGACCGAGCCCCTCGGCCGGTTCTCCCTCGCGGCCACCGAGTCCGTCGGAGGGGGCCGGGTGGTGGTGATCGGGGACGCGAGCCTCTTCATCAACGCCATGCAGCACCTCCGCGACGGGGAGAACGAACAGGTGATCCGGGATCTCACCGGCGGCACCCTCCTGATCGACCAGCACCTCAGCCGGACGGCTGCGGCCAGTGGCCCGATCAGCACGATTTTATGGGTACGGAATATACCTACAACCATCATTTTGATCACTGCGCTGGCGCTTGGCGCTATCGCGTGGCATTTTTGCAGACGAAAAAGGTGACGGGACAGAACATGGAACAGAAAGAACTGGAGAAGCAGGTCAGGGTGATCGCAGACGCCCACCGGATAACACAGGAGACCGTCGGCAGGTTCGTGGTCGGAAACCAGGACCTGGTCGACCTGATCATGGTCGGAATCCTGACCGGGGGGCACGTCCTGGTCGACGGGGTGCCGGGCACGGCCAAGACCACCATCAGCAAGATCATCGCCCGGTTGATCGGGTATCGGTTCAACCGTGTGCAGGGTGCAGTCGATGTTCAGCCGGCCGACATCGTGGGCATCCGTATCTACGATGCCGAGACGCATGAGTTCGTGCTGCAGAAAGGACCGATCTTTGCGAACTTCGTGATGATCGACGAGATCAACAGGCTGACCCCCAAGACCCAGTCCGCCTTCATCGAGGCGATGGCCGAGCACCAGGCCACCCTCGACGGGAACACCTACCCCCTCGAACTTCCGTTCTTTGTCGTCGCGACCCAGAACAACCAGGAGTTCGAGGGAACCTTCCATCTGATCGAGGCGCAGCGGGACCGGTTCAACTACAGCATGACCCTCCATCACCTGGACCGGGAGAAGGAGATCGAGATCCTCCGCCGTGACCGTGACGGGAACCTGGACTGGGACATCTATGGACAGCAGATCAAGCCCATCCTCTCGATCGAGCAGATCCGGGAGATGGGCCTGGTCATTCAGGAGGTGTATGTGGACGACGCCATCCTCCGCTATATCAGGGATATCGTCGTCGCCAGCCGGAGCCATGGCGATATCCGGCTCGGGACCAGCACGCGTGGCTCGCTCGCCCTCCTCCGCGGGGCCAAGGCCTATGCAACCATGGCCGGCAGGACCTACGTGATCCCTGACGATGTCAAGCGGATGGCCCGGCCGGTCCTCGGCCACCGGCTGGTCCTTGAGCGGGAGGCAGAGATCGGCAGGATCTCGGTCGACGACGTGGTCGGGGATATCCTCGAGACGGTTGAGGTGGCCTGATCCGGTGCGGCCGACACGGTGGACCGGGTCGGCCGCGGTCGTCGCCGCCGTGCTCGGTATAATCGGCCTCTTCTTCGACGCTCCGGCGGCTGCCGGGGCTTCGGTCGGGCTCGGCGCCCTCCTCTGCGGAGGGGGCGTGCTCTTCCTCTATCGGATGATCCGGTTCACGGACACCCTCGCTGTCGAGCGGGAGGTCGGAGATGGGCTCGTCTGCCAGGGCGAGTCGGTGGAGATCGGGGTGCGGGTGACGGCAGGGGCCGCGCCCGGGCTTTCTGTCACCATCACGGACCTTCCCCCGCGTTCGGCGGTGCATAACCCGGAAGAGACGGTGCTGGTGGGGGGAGAGGGCCGGTACCGGGTGAGGCTGATGGCCCCGGGCGAGGTCTTCTTCCAGGGGCTGCGGGTCGAGGTTAAGGACCGGTTCTTCACTACGACCCTCTTCTGCACGGCCCCGCGGTTTGCCGGGACGATGCTGACGGTGTACCCGATCGGCGGCGGTCGCCAGGACCAGGGGCCCGGGTTTGGGGCCGGGGATCTTGAACTCGAACAGAAATGGGTGCTGCGTGGGCAGGGGATCCGTGCATTCCGTCCGTTCCGTTCCGGGGACGACCCGGCCCTGATGGACTGGAAACTCTCGGCCAAGTACAGCCGGTTCTTCGTCCGCGAGCCGACCAGCCAGGTCGGCGGTGCCCCTCTGCTGGTCGTCGACCTCCCGGTCGCCGGGGCAGAGGGTGGTGAGGCGATGCTCATCGCCGCCAGTGAGGCGATCGGACGGGTGATCCGGGACTATGGCCACTGCACCCTCCTTGTGGTTGCAGAGGACGAGGTGGCCGGGTTCTGGTATCATGAACAGGACCTGTCGGCCCTGGTCCGGCACCTCCGTCCCCGGCCGGCCGATGCCGCTTTTCCCCTCTACCGGGTCTATGACCCCCTCGTCCTCAGGCAGCGGTTCCGGGCAGCCGAACGGGGCGTCACCGAACCCTCGCGACGGTTCGCCGCCGCCCTCCATGCCACCCTCGCCACCCTCGCCCCCTCCGCCTTCGAGGAGGAGGTCGGGCAGGTCCTGGCAGGGATCGAGCACTCGGCGGTGGTCGTCTATACCGCCGCGACCGGCGAGGTCGGCCACCTGAACATGATCGCCGTGGCTGCCCGCCGCCACGGCCGCACCCTCAAGGTCCTGTTGCCGCGTCCCGGCCCGGGTCTCCTGGCCAGGCTCAGTGGGTACGCCCGGGTGGAGGTGCTCTGATGGGGTCGATCCGGATCGCCCTCTCGGGTCTCATGGGCCTGGCCGTCGGGGCCGCCTGGATCCTCGGTGTCGACCCCGGGGTGAACGTGCTCGTCACCCTCCTCGGGGCGGCGGTCATCGCTTCGGTCTGGACCGGGGCCGGGGGCTGGTGCCTCGCCCTCTGCCTGGGTGAGGGTTTCGCCGTCGCCCTCGGCACGGCCAGTCCCCTGCTCGGTCTTCTGATCCAGCCGGCGATCGCCGGGATCGTCATCGGCGGGGAGGACCGGAGAGGGCTGCTCGTCGGCGCGGTCATCATCACCGTTTCAGCCGGTATCGCCCTCCAGGTCCGTCACACGCTGCTGCCGCTCCTCGCCCTCGTGGCCGGGGCGGCGGTGGTCGTAATCTGCCTGATGGGGATCGAGGCCTGGGTGCAGCGGCAGTTGTCCGGAGGGGAGAGAGTATGAAAGAGTACAGTACCACGTATCTTGGGGGCACCGCACTGCTCGGTGCGGCGGCCCTCCTGCTGGCCGTCGCCGCCCTGACTGGGCGGGGGGACATGACGAGCGCGACCCTGGTCCTGGTTGGGGTTGGAACCTTCATCGGCGGGGTGATCCTGCTGACCCAGTACCGCGGCGAACCGGTCGCCCCGTGGGTGGCCGGCCTGGCCGCGGCCGGACCGGTCGTCGACCTGACCCGGCTCTGCACGGACCTCGGCCTCCAGGGGAACGCCCACCTCCTCCTCCGCGACGAAACGATCGTCCAGGTGGTCCCGGTCGGGGAGACTCAGCCGGCGCTTCCGTCTGATGACTACTCGTTCATCAGTGAGGAGAACGGTGGCGGGGTTCAGCTGCTGCCGACTGGGCTGCCCCTGTATGAGCGGCTGGTCCGCGACCATGCCCTGGTCGTCCCCGAGGGGGTCGACGGGCTCTGCACCGCGATCCGCGAGGTGGGAGAGGACGCCCTCGCCATCGCCGACAGGGTCGTGGCCGCACCCGAGGGGGACGGCATCGTGGTCCAGCTGACCGGATACCGGCTGTACGAGGGGTGCCGGGCGGTCCATTCGGTCTCGCCCAGGTGCTGCACCATGATCGGCTGCCCGGTCTGCAACCTCTTCGCCTGCATGGCCGTGGCCGGCCTTCACCGGGGCTGCGTGATCGACCATCTCTCGATCGACGACCGCGAACGGTCGGTCAGGCTCGTGCTCAGGCTCCTCTAGAAAAAGGGTGATATTTGGGAAAAACAGGTGATGGTCTCGGCTATCATCGCATACTTTTTTTGTGGTGGATGTTCACTCTGCCCTGGCCGTGATCCAGAGGTGCAGGTCGCGATCGCTCCGGTCGATCCGCTCCTGCCCGGTCACCGCCCCGTCGGGGACCGTCTCGTTGAAGAGGAGGAACTGGATCTGGTTGTACCCCGGCTCGGCGACTGTGAAGGTCAGCCTGTGCTCGTCGGTGGTGTTATGGGCGAGCGTGACCTGGTACCGGTCGAGCAGGTGCATCCGGTCGATCGTCGAGGTGTTGGTGGCAGGGTTGAAGGTCTGGTTGACGGCCTGGGCCTCGACGGTGTAGGTCACATTCCGATACTCGTGGTTGCCGACGCCGACGGTGACCCACTGGGGGGTGTTGAGCGGAAACGAGGTCGGGTAGTCGGCCGCCTTCCCTTCGGCGCCGAGGATGTAGAACTCGGAGAAGTGCTCGCCCTCCTTGGGGACGGCGATCACGTAGGCGGTCGTGCCGATCGCGGCCAGGATTGAGATGACCAGGACGATCGAGAGGGCGCGGTCGAGCCGGGTCTGGCCGGCCTCGAAGAGTTCTGCCCTGACCTGGGCCACGACCTCTCCCGCCGGGACCGTCAGCTGCTCTGCCGCCGGCAGGGAGACGCGGCGCAGGGTGGCCGCGATCGCCATCGCCAGCGTGAAGAGGGAGAGGGAGACCAGGATCGGGTCCAGCCGGATCCCCCAGGGGGTGTAGTTGAGGGCGAGCCCGATCAGGGGGGTGACCGCGATCGAGAGGCCGAAGGAGAGGGCGATCCGTTCGATCCAGTCCAGGTCGTCCGCACGGGGGAAGAGCGCGGCTATCAGCACGTACCCGGGAATGAAGAGGACGAGAGGGAGGCCGAGGATGACCCGCAGGGGGGTCTGGTTCACGACCGGGAGGTAGACTGCAATGACGGTGAGGGCCGTCCAGACGATGGCTGCAATCAGGTCAGCCGGCGGTCTGATGGACTGGATCAGCCCCTCGCGTAGGTTCTGGTGTGGCGGCATGGATATGACCTTATGTTACCATAGGGTTTCGATCTATTTGAGCCCGATCAGGGCCTCCCCGCCGGTGAGAGCGCGGTGAAATCGATGGGCGGCGTAGCCGGCGAGCAGGATGGTGAGCCCGCCGACGAGGTTGTACCCTGCACTCCACCCGGTCAGCAGTGTGTACCGGCCGGTGACGCCGCAGAAGAGGACGAAGAGGCCGGCGGCCGCCAGGATAGGAATAGCCAGCAGGGAGGCCGGTTCGAGGAGGGGCCTGAGGGTGCGGCTCATCCACCCCGCCGCCCTCGAAGAGACGAGGGGAATCAGCAGAAGGGCGAGGAGGAGGGCCGATACCCACTCGACCGGGTTCTGGAGTTCGAGGAGCAGTTTCTGGAGAAACCATCCCTCCTGGACGATCGGTTTGAACTGGCCGAGGAAGGGGTAGAACCAGGTCTCCGGCATCTCCCACATCAGGTCCAGCACCTGGTGCGAAGCCACGCCGACGGCGACGGCCAGGAGGCCCGGGGCCCGGTACCGCGAGCGGATGGCCAGGCCGGCGATCAGCAGTAGGAGCAGGAAGAGCAGGGTGTGGGAGAAGATCCGGCCTGAACCGATCGAGCCGCTCAGGACCAGCAGGCCGAGCGGTTTGTCGATCAGGTCGGGGAGGAGCGCCCCGAATATGCAGGGGAGGACCAGGGCCATGTCCCTGAATCGGTCGGCGAGCAGGTAGCCGACCACGAGCCCGCAGACCAGGTGAAAGAGGATGAACATCAGCAGCGGCCCCGCCTGCCTGCCAGGCCGGATAGCGTGGTGGGCTGCGGGGGTGTGCGGGGATCCGTCATATGATGCATGATACCGTTTGGTGCGTGTTCGTCCAACCGTAAAAAGATGTTCTCAGGTCTCCAGACGGGACTGGAAGGTGCTTTTTGAGAATTTGACCGAGCAGGGGTTGGCCACCTCGCCCTCGATCCTGACCGGATAGCAGCCGGTCAGGCAGCCGGTGCAGAGGTTCTGCTCGTCGATCCCGATCGCCTCGATCAGTTCTTTGATCGAGATATGATGAAGGGTGGTCGCGGTGATCTGCTCCCGCACCTCCTCCTCGGTGAGCGACGAGGCGATCAGTTCCTTGCGCGTCGGCATGTCGACCCCGAGGTAGCAGGGGGCCTTGATCGCCGGCGACCCGATCCTGGCATGGATCTCCCGTGCCCCGGCGTCCCGCATCATCTCGATGATCCGGCGGGAGGTGGTGCCGCGGACGATACTGTCGTCGACCAGCACCACCGACTTCCCTTCCAGATGCTTCTTGATCGGGTTCAGCTTGATCCTGACGGCGTTCTCCCGCTCCTTCTGGGTCGGCATGATGAAGGTCCGGCCCATGTACCGGTTCTTCATCAGCGACTCCATGAACGGGACCCTGGACTTCTGCGAGTACCCGATCGCATAGGCGGTCCCCGAGTCCGGCACCGGACAGACCGTCTCTGCGTCGGCCGGCGCCTCTTCAAAGAGCTTTGCGCCGATCTTCCTGCGGGCATCGTAGACGAGCGACCCGTCGATGATCGAGTCTGCCCGGGCGAAGTAGATATATTCGAAGACACAGTGGGCACGCCGTTCGGCGACCGCGATCTGGGTGCTGTGCAGCCCGTCCTGATCGATCCTGACCAGTTCCCCGGGGGCAACGTCGCGAAGCAGCGTCCCGTTCAGGGCATCGATCGCCACGCTCTCGGAGGCGAACATGTAGCCCTCCTTCGTCTTCCCGATGCAGAGCGGCTTGATCCCGAGCGGGTCCCGGAATGCGTACAGGACGCCGTCGAGCATCACCACGGCAGAATACGAACCCTGCAGTTTCTGCATGCAGAGCCTGATCGCGTCCTCGATGTTGGCGCTGTTCGCCAGCTGGTCGACGATGATATTCGCGATCACCTCGGTGTCGGTGGTGGTGCAGAAGATCTGCCCCTTCTCTTCGTACTCCTTTCTCAGTGCTGTGGTGTTCACCAGATTGCCGTTATGGGCTATTGAGAAGGCATGCTCTCTGAACAGAAAATTGAAAGGCTGGATGTTCTCGGGGACGTTGGCGCCCGTGGTCGGGTATCGGACATGACCGACACCGACGGTCCCGATCAGACCCTGCAGTATACCGGGAGTAAACGCATCGGCAACAAGCCCTTCTGCCTTATGTTTACAGAGCTTAGTGCCATCAAAAGTTGATATGCCTGCACTCTCCTGCCCTCTGTGCTGGAGAGCGTACAGTGCATAATATAACGGGAAGGATACACCGCCAGCATCCATGATGCCAACGATTCCACACATGGTATGCTCTAGTGGGTGGGGATCTTTGGCCGCTTTGTCGTCCACTTGTAGCTGCGCAGCTTGCTCGTTCGTCCGAACCCGCAAGCAGAGCAGACTTTGTGCCGTGCATGATACGAGACACTTCCGCATCGCCTGCAGGTGATGTGCGTCTTCTTGTTTCGCTTCCCCATTGATGGAGTACCTTTCGACATCTGTTACCGCCTCTCTAGTTCCCCGAAGGAGATATATAAATCACATTATCTCCGCGCACGATGAGCGTCCCAATCTTCTGGGCTGCCCCATCGGTTACTTCTTCTGCCTTGTCAAGCACAAGGTTCATGTGTACATCATAGCCCTGCAGGACTCCCCGGAGCTCTCTGTCCCCTTTCAGAGATACGATTACCGGTTCCCCGTTCAGGACCTGATCTAAAATATCCAACGGCCGCTTTGTCATGTGATTCCCCTATGCTTCCTTCTTTGGAGTACTATACTTGAGCGAACACCCTAATTAAACATAGCGCAGTGTGATCATCACACCATTAATCATATTCTGGCGCAGATAGTACCTGGAATGGCAGCGATACAGGTGAAGAAGCGGCATACTATTCGGAAGGCTCAGATCACACGCCTGATGGACCAGCTGCACGAGCAGCTTGGCACCGACGCCGATCTGTTCAGTTCTGACCGAATCGAGATCGCTGAGACGGCAGGGCAGATGCGCTTCTATCTGGTGGATAAGAAGCCGTACCTGTTCGAGAACCAGGGCTGGGTCTTCCCGACGCTGATGGGTGCGGTGGCCAGGGCGTTCCCGTCCCGGCGGGTGGTCGTGGACTCGGGGGCTGTTCGGTTCGTGGTGAACGGTGCCGACATCATGCGGCCGGGGATCGTCAGCGTCACCCCCGACGTGAAGGCCGGGGCCCCGGTGGTGATCGTCGAGGAGCGGCACAGCAAGCCGCTGGCCATCGGGGTGGCCCTCTACGATGCTGCAGAGATGCTGGAGCAGACCGCAGGAAAGATGGTTCAGAGTGTCCATCATGTCGGCGACGAGATCTGGAACCTCGAAGTTTGACCGTTTAATGAGATACTATTAAATAAAATTCATTATACAAGTTTTTCATGGCTACTAAGATCCTGGACTCACTCCTCGGCAAGTCTACACTTCCAAAAGAGGATGATTATATGGAACTCGACCTGGCATCGTTCGAGGCGTCCTCTGATGAAGAACCTGCGTCCCTGTATGTGAAGATCGCAGGTGTGAGCAGCCTCAAAGACACCCCGAAGATCAAGGACGAGATCTATAACGGGAACATTGTGATCGTCGACATCGCGCAGCTGAAGCTCGACAAGGTCACCTATGAACGTGTCTTAAAAGACCTCAAAGAGGTCGCAAAGGATGTGAACGGGGATATCGTCGGGCTCGGGGACCAGCGGTACGTGGTGGTCACCCCGATGTCCGTCAAGATCTCGCGTGATAAGATTGGAGGGCAGTAGTGCGGACCGTCGTAACGGGCCCCTGTCCTGTCTGCTCCACCGATATCGACTATATATATCAGACTGAAGAGATCCCCTATTTTTCCGATATTCTGATCATATCAGCGCGCTGTCCCTCCTGCGGCTACCGGTACGTGGACACCCAGGCGATCAAGCAGACCGATCCCACCCAGTGGACCCTCGCCGTCGAGACGCCCGAGGATCTCTCGATCCGGGTGGTCAGGTCGATGACCGGCAGGATCGAGATCCCCGAGCTCGGGGTTGTGATCGATCCGGGCACGGCCTGCGAGGGCTTTGTCTCGAATGTCGAGGGGGTGCTCGACCGGGTCGACGCCGTCCTCGAGGGGGCGGAACGCTGGGCCGAGGGCGATGAACTGGTCCAGGCCGCGCTGATCCGGGAGCGGATCGCCGCGGTCAAGGCGGGTACGTACCCGGTCACGCTCTTCCTCGAGGACCCGTCCGGCAACAGCCTGATCGTCTCGGAGAAGGCAGAGCGATGCGTGTACGAGCCTGAGTCCGGGTCCGAGTGATCGGGGCCGGCCCTGTTCAAAAAAACCAAAAAAAAGGTTCTATTTTTTATGATCATGGGTAAAGGGGTCGAGAAAACCCGTGACTTTAGTCATGGGATGAATCGAACCCTTTTGTCATCATTATACTCACCAATATAAATTATTTAATATTTAACCAACAAAATGTTAATCAGGTATGTTACGGGCATACAAGTATCGAATGTATCCAAACAAAGACCAGATCAAAAAGATTTGGCGGCACATCGGTACTTGCAGGTTTTTGTATAATCTATCATTAGAAGAGAAAATGCGGGCGTATCAGGCCGAGAACAAATCTTTGACGATGTTCGACCTGAACAATATGATTCCGGACCTGAAGAAACAGTATGAATGGATGAGCGAAACCAATTCGCAATCTCTTCAAGCGGTTAACCGGAACGTCGAAACCGCGTTTAAGAACTTCTTCCTTAAGAAAGCAGATTTTCCGAAGTTCAAGAGTAAGAAGAACCCAGTACAGTCGTTTCAGATACCCCAACATTACGAAGTAAACCTTACTGAAAATCGAGTGAAACTTCCCAAGTTGGGGATAGTAAAAACCGTAATTTCACGAAAGTATACCGGGACGTTGAAAACCGCAACCGTATCGGCGACAAGCACCGGCAAATATTTCATATCAGTGTTGGTAGATGACGGCTTGAAAGAACCCGAACCTGCACCTTTCGACAGTAGTAATACAGTCGGAATAGATGTCGGACTGACGAGTTTTCTTGTAACTTCTGACGGTCTGAAAGAAGATAATCCAAAGTATCTGAAAAACTCGTTGGCAAGACTGAAACACCTGCAACGATCTGTTGCCCGTAAAGTCAAAGGATCAAATAATCGTAGAAAAGCCGTTCAGAAAGTAGCGATACTACACGAACGGATCAGCAACCAGAGATCAGATTTCCTGCACAAACACTCTTACAAATTAGTGAGCGAGAACCAAGCTATTGCAGTCGAAACTCTGAATGTCTCCAGTATGCTAAAAAACCATTGTCTTGCACGTTCGATATCGGATGTTGGATGGTCTGAACTATTCCGGCAGTTAGAGTATAAGTGTACTCAGTACGGTAAAACACTCCTGAAAATAGGTCAGTTTGAACCGTCGTCAAAACTATGTTCTGTTTGTGGATCTATCAACCGAGACCTGACACTTCACGATCGGGAATGGACGTGCCCTGACTGCAGTACACGTCACGACCGAGATATTAACGCTGCAATCAACATCAAAAAAATGGCGTTACAGGATCAAAACCTGTTACCCAGTTTCAGTAATTCAGGGTAGGAACTACCCGGTGAGCCTGTGGACTCGCGGTACATATACCGAGGAATGAATCAGGAATCCCACGACTTTAGTCGTGGGAGGTTCAACTGATCTCGATCCCGCGGAGCGTGATCTTCGGCTCTTCTGTGCAGGACCCGACGACCTTCGCGCCGGGCAGGTCGCGCACGATCCCGTCGGCCGCGTCCGGCGGGACGACCAGCGCATACCCCATCCCCATGTTGAAGGTCCGGTACATCTCGGCCTCGCTCACGCCCCCGGTCTCCTGCAGCCAGGAGAAGACCTGCTGCGGTGGCAGGGGATCCGTGATCGCGATCCCGAAGTCACTCAGCCTGGTGAAGTTCAACAGGCCGCCGCCGGTGATGTGGCACATCCCGTGCACCTCGTGGGCCGCGGTGATGGCCGGCACCTCGGCATAGATCCGTGTCGGGGTCAGCAGTTCCTCGCCGAGCGTCCTTCCCGGCCGGATCTCCTGGTCGTAGCCATCATGGGTCTCGGCGATCCTCCTCGCCAGCGAGAGGCCGTTGGAGTGGACCCCGGTCGACGGAACGCCGATGACAAGGTCGCCTGGCCGGATCGCCTCCCCGGTGATGATCCTTTCCTTCTGCTGGACCCCGAGGCAGGCCCCTGCGAGGTCGAGGCCGTTCACGAGCCCGGCGAGCGAGGCCGTCTCCCCGCCGACGATGTTCATATTCGCCTGCCTGGCCCCCTCGTTCAGCCCGATCCCTATCTCGGTCATCTTCTCGAGCGAGAGGCGGTCGGTGGCGATGTAATCGACGAACGCGATCGGTTCCAGGTTCATCACGTACAGGTCGTTGACGTTCATCGCGATGCAGTCGATCCCGACCGTCTTCCAGTTCTGCTGGTGATCGGCGATGAGCATCTTGGTCCCGACCCCGTCGACGGCCAGCGCCAGGGCCACGGGCCCGAAGTCGATCAGTCCGGCGAAGTGGCCGACCTTTCCGAGCATCGGGTACGCTCCCTGCCGGCGGTACGAGAGCTGGCCGATCAGGGCCTTCACTGCCGCGGCCTCGAGGTCGATGTCGACCCCGGCGTCGCGGTAGGCATGCTCACTCATGGCACTCCTCCGAGAGGCGGAACTCGTCATGCAGGGCACGGAGCGCACACGGCCCCTGCTCTCCCCTGACCACGAACGAGATGTTCACCTCTGACGATCCCTGCGAGATCATCATCACGTTCACCCCGGCCGTTCCGAGGGCCGAGAAGATCCGCCCGCCAGTTCCTGTCTCGCCGGCCATCCCGGCCCCGACGACGGCGACGGCGATCACGTCCCGGTTGGTCGTCACCTCCCGGACGATCCCCTCCTTCACAACCTCGGCGAGGGCCAGGATCGCACGGTCCAGGTGGTTCTCGTCGATGATCAGCGAGATGTTCGCTTCGGACGATCCCTGCGAGATCATCATCACGTTCACATGGTTGTCGGCCAGGGCCGAGAAGATCGTCTTGGCCACCCCGGGCCGGCCGATCATCTGGGCGCCGTTGATGTTGATCAGCGCGACCTTCTCGATGTACGAGATCGCCTTCACCACCCGTTTCTCCCGGTGCTCGCGCCTGATCACGCAGGTCCCCGGGTGGGACGGGTTGAAGGTGTTCTTCACCCTGACGGTGATATCCTTCTGCATCGCCGGCTCGATCGAGCGCGGGTGGAGCACCTTCGCCCCGAAGTACGAGAGTTCCATCGCTTCGAGGTACGAGATCATCGGGATCACCCGTGCATCGGTGATCATCCGCGGGTCCGAGGTCATCACCCCGTCCACGTCGGTCCAGATCCAGATCTCGTCGGCGTCCATGCCGGCCCCGATGATCGAGGCCGAGTAGTCGGACCCGCTCCGGCCGAGGGTGGTCACCGACCCGTTCTCGGTGCAGCCCATGAAGCCCATGATCACCGGGACCTGGTCGACGAGGAGCGGGACGACCCGGGACCTGATCCGCGTCTCGCTTTCAGGCAGGGCCTTCGCGTTCCCGTACTCACTGTTGGTCAGGATCCCGGCCTCGCAGCCGTCCAGGGCCACCGAGGGGATCCCGTGCTGCCGCAGGGCCGCAGAGACCACCGGTGCCGAGAGCCGTTCGCCGAAGGAGATGATGTAGTCCCTGGACCGCGGCGTCAATTCGCGCAGGTTGTGGACCGCACTCAGGATGTTCTTGAGGTTGCCCAGTCGTGCATCGATCTCCTGCATCACCTCGTCGTGATGATCGGGGGCGACCGCCTCCAGGGTCTTGCTGTGCCTGGTCCGCAGGGAGAGGACCAGCTGGTCGAGGTTGGCCCCGTCATCTGCCCGGACCGCATCCTCTGCCGCTGATACCAGTTGATCGGTGACCCCGTGGCCTGCAGAGACGACGACCGCCAGTTCGTTCCCTGTTGAATGGTAATGGTCGAGGATCTCGACGACTCTGGCGATGCACTTTCCATCGGCCACCGATGTTCCTCCGAATTTCATTAAGAATCTCATGTATGTCCTGTCCCCACACTATTTTTGTTGAAACCTGCCCCGGGCATCTTCGCAAGAACGCACAGGCGAGCTATCGGACTCACCACACGTTTCTTTATCTAATTATAAATCCCCTTCATAATAAGATGCGTGCAGATAACGTTGTGGACTGTCATGTGCTGGTGATCGGGAGCGGCGGTGCCGGGGTGCGTGCCGCGATCGAGGCCGCACCGTATGGGGAGACCATCCTGATCTCCAAGACGATCGTCGGGAAGGGTGGCTGCACCACGATGGCCGAGGGGGGCTACAATGCCGTCCTCCGCCAGCAGGACTCCTGCACATCCCACTTCGAGGACACGCTGAAGGGTGGGGCTTACCTCAACGAGCCGGCCCTCGTCAAAGCGCTGGTCGAGGAGTCGCCCGACCGGATGGCCGACCTGCTCGCCTGGGGGGCGGTCTTTGACATGGAGAACCAGACCGAGCTGGCCCAGCGGCCGTTCGGCGGGCAGCGGTTCCCGAGGACCTGCTATGCCGGCGACCGGAGCGGACACGAGATGATGATGACCCTCGTCTCCCGCCTGGCCCTGACCGATGTCACGGTGATGCAGGAGGTGACGGTGGTCGAACTCTTAAAGGACGGCGACCGGGTCGCCGGGGCGATCGCCCTCGACCAGAACGGGGAGATGCTGGTGATCCGGGCTGACAGCACCGTCATCGCGACCGGCGGCGGGTCCAGGATCTACGACATCTCGACCAACTCCTCGAGCGGCACCGGCGACGGCTACGCGCTCGGCTACCGGGCCGGGGCGGAGGTGATCGATATGGAGATGATCCAGTTCCACCCGACCGGTGCGGTCTACCCGTACGATGCACGCGGCCGGCTCATCACCGAGGCGGTCAGGGGCGAGGGCGGGTACCTGATCAACTCGATGGGTGAACGGTTCATGGACAGTTACGATCCCGAGCGGATGGAGCTCTCGACCCGGGACGTGGTGGCACGGGCGATCGCCACCGAGGTGCTCGAGGCCCGCGGAACGACGCACGGGGGCGTGTACCTGGATGTCACCCACCTGCCGGCGGCGCAGATCGAGCTTCGGCTGCCGGTGATGCTCGAACAGTTCCTCCTCTACGGAGTGGACATCAAGAAGGACCCGATGGAGGTGGCGCCGACGGCACATCACTTCATGGGCGGTCTTCGGATCACCCCGGACTGCCAGACCACGGTTCCGGGTCTCTATGCCTGCGGAGAGTCGAGCGGTGGCGTCCAGGGGGCGAACCGGCTCGGCGGGAACGCGCTGGCCGAGACGCAGGTCTTTGGCAGGCGTGCCGGCCACTCCGCCGGCCTGGCCCCGGTCAGGAAGCATGCGATCGATATGGCGCAGGTGGCAGCACAGAAGGCGCGGCTCGACCGGTTCCGGGAGGGGACCACCCTCCCCTCCGAGGTCGCGCACCGGCTGCAGAAGGCGATGTGGGACGGGGCCGGGATCTTTCGGACGGCTGCCGAGCTGCTGGAGACGCAGGAGATCGTCGCAGACCTGGCCCGGATACCACTCCGTGCAGCCTCAGCACAGAACCTGGTGGAATGCTGCACCGTCCAGAACATGTGCCTGACCGCCTCGCTGGTGATCCGGGGGGCCCTGCTGCGGAACGAGTCCCGCGGGGCCCACCTTCGAAAGGACGTCGAGCAGGACTGGACCCCGAAGCATTCGCCGTACGGGCACACCTTCCTCTCGCTCGCTGGCGAAGGGATCGAGAAGCGGGAGGTGCCGGTATGACCACGATGACGATCACGATCTTCCGTCACGACCCGGCAACCGGGGAAGAGCCGCGGTACGTCCCGTACACGGTCGAGGTGAACGAGGGCGCACGGGTGCTCCACCTCCTCCATGCGATCCACGACCAGATCGACCCGACCCTCTCGTACCGGTACTGCTGCAGCTCAGGGCAGTGCGGCTCCTGTGCGGTCAGGGTCGACGGCAAGCCGGTGCTGGCCTGCACCGCCGAGGCCCGCGACGGGATCACCATCGAACCGCTGGACCTGCCGCTGAAGAAGGACCTGGTGGTCGACCTGGTCCCGCTCCTCGCCGACCTGCCGCCGCTGGTCCCGGGGGTCGAATCGGTGATGGTGACCAAGCGTGCCGTCGAGGCGATCCGCCCGCTCTCGACCTGTATCGGCTGCCTCGCCTGCGTCTCGATCTGTCCGGCCATGAAGGTCACCGACTTTCTGGGCCCGACGGTGATGCGGCAGGAGATGCGGCTGGCCCTGGACAGCAGGGACACCTGCGACCGGGCCACCCGGGCGGTGGCGGAGGGGCTCTATACCTGCACCTCCTGCCAGGCCTGCTGGGAGGTCTGCCCGAAGGAGATCCGGATCCCGGGCAAGGCGATCGAGAAGCTCCGGTCCCTGGCCAACAAGCAGGGGCTGACCCTCCCGCGCCACCAGGAGGTGGCCGAACTGGTCAGGGCGACCGGCAGGAGCGTGACCCGCACGGTGCCGACGTTCCTGGAGCAGGTCCCCGACCAGATCGAACCGTACGGCCCGGTCAGGGCGACCATCGGGTTCTTTGTCGGGTGCATGTACAACATGCGCCTCCCCCAGACCGCCCTCGATGCGATGGAGGTGCTGAAGCGGAACGGGATCCGGGTGATCATCCCGCGCGAACAGGTCTGTTGCGGGTCGCCGCTCTTCCGGACCGGGCAGGGCAAGTACCTGGCGATGCTGGTCCGCCGGAACATCGATGCGTTCCGGTTCAGAAAGATCGATATCGTGATGACGATGTGCGCCGGCTGCGGATCGACGATCAAGAACGATTACCTGCATGTCCCCTTCAAGGTCATGGACATCAACCAGGTGCTGACCCACTTCGGGATCGAGCCCCCGGCAAAGCTCGCCCGGACCGTCACCTACCACGACCCCTGCCACCTCCTCCGCGGTCAGGGGATCCGGGAAGAGCCCCGCGCCCTGATCCGGCAGGTGGCCGATCTGGTCGAGATGCCCTCCCAGTGCTGCGGCTCAGGCGGCGGGGTCAAGGCCGGGAACCCGGCAGAGGCCGACGCCCTCGGGGAGATGCGGCGGGCGGCGATCGAAGAGACCGGGGCCGATACAGTGATCAGTTCGTGCCCGTTCTGCGAGTTTCATGTCAGCCAGCACACCGACAAGCCGGTGATGAACATCGCGACCCTCCTCCTCGAGGCGTACCGCGAAAAGGACCGGCAGGCGGCGGATCGCCCCCCTGCCTGATCCGGATCATTTTTTACCGGAGTCGGGCAGAGATAGGAGTGATGCATCCACTCCGCTCAGCCCCGGTCTGCCTGCTGGCATTTGTTCTCTTTTTCGTCCTTCTGGTCGCCCCGGTGGCCGGGACGGTCAGGATCGTTCCGATCGGCGACTCGATCACCCAGGGAACCCTCCAGAACGACGACGGCCTCTCCCATCCGACGTACCGGTACTGGCTCTGGCAGACGCTGCAGAGCAGCGGCTACGATGTCGACTTCGTCGGCAGTGTCGACCAGCCGGTGCTCCCGTACTCCTTCGACCAGGAGAACGAGGGGCATGACGGTTACCGGACCCGCGACTTCCTGACCGGCGACCGGCTGAAGACCTGGCTTTCCGGGTACAGCCCCGACATCGCCATCGTCCACCTCGGGTCCAACGACGCGATGGACGGAGTGCCGGTGGAGACGACGATCGGGAACCTCAAGCAGATCGTCACCATCCTCCGTGCAAAGAACCCCTCGATCGTGATCCTGATCGGAACGGTGATCCCGCGGGGCGGGTACGGTCCGAACCTGCCGGCCCTGAACAGCGCCATCCCGGGGATCGCCGCCTCGATGAGCACCCCCTCCTCGCCGATCGTGATCGTCGACCAGTTCACCGGCTATGACGGCTACGACGACAACCAGCCGCTGCGGTACCTCCACCCGAACCGGCAGGGGGAGCAGAAGATCGCCGCCCGGTACGCAGCGGCCCTGGCCCCGTTCCTCGAAGAGCCCGGCCCGTACCGGGACCTCTCCATCCCCGGACGGATCGAGGCGGAGGATTACGACCGGGGCGGCGCGGGCGTCGCCTACCACGACACCACCGCCGGCAACCAGGGAGGAGCCTACCGGCATGACGACGTGGACATCGAGCAGATGGCCGGCGGGGGGTACGATCTCTGCTTCATCCGGGACGGGGAGTGGGTGACGTATACGGTGCAGGTGGCCGCCGCCGGGGAGTACACCGCGACCTTCCGGACCGCCGCCTGGAGCGACGGGCACACGGTCGCCCTCTCGGTCGACGGCTCCTCTGCCGGGACGGCCGTGCTGGCGAACACCGGGTCGTCAGAGGTCTATGCAGACACCACTATCCCGGTCTCATTGCCGGCCGGCACCTACACGCTGACCCTCCGGTTCGCCGGTGACGGCCAGAACCTGGATTACGTCGCCTTCACCGCGGTGCCGGCCACGACCCTGCAGCCGGTCCCGCCGTCGACGCTGATGCCGACCGATCCCAATCACGACGGGGTGTACGAGGATCTCGATGGCAGCGGGATCGCGGACTTCAACGACGTGGTCCTCTTCTTCAACCAGATGGACTGGATCGCCGGCCACGAACCCCTCGCCGCGTTCGACGTCAACCGGAACGGTCAGGTCGATTTCGACGATATTGTCAGGGTCTTCTCGCTCCTCTGACCCTGCAGATACTTTTATTGAACCTGCAAAAGAGATTACTATCCAGATGGTATCGTCTCTCCGCGTCCTCTCTCTGCTCTGTATGGCGGCTCTCCTGGTGCTCTTCCTCTCCTTCATCCCTGAGGAGGCCGGGGCCACGGTCAGGATCGTGCCGCTCGGTGACTCGGTCACCAAGGGGTCCACCCAGACCGCCGAGGAGGCCCAGTACCCGACCTACCGGTACTGGCTCTGGCATTCCCTGCAGGACGGCGGTTATGACGTGAACTTTGTCGGGAGCTGGGACCAGCCCCGGTTCCAGGACTTCTCGTTCGACCAGGAGAACGAAGGGCACGGCGGGTACACCACCGGCGGGATCCTGAACGGCGCCGACGACGATCCCGGCCAGGGACGCCTCGCCGGCTGGCTCGGTTCGTACTATCCCGACATCGCGCTGGTGGAGCTCGGGACCAACGACGTCCTCCACCGGGTCCCGACCGACCAGAGCATCAGGAACCTGGAGGCGATCATCGATACCCTCAGGGACCGGAACCCGCATGTGAAGATCCTGGTCGGGACGGTGATCCCGACCTCGATCTACCGCGAGAACCTGATCGCCCTGAACCAGCGGATCCCCGAGGTGGCGGCCGACAAGAGCACGGCTGCCTCGCCGGTTAAGATCGTCGACCTCTACTCGGGCTACGACGGCGAGACCGACAACCAGCTGCCGCTCGGCGTCCACCCGAACCGGCGGGGCGAGCAGAAGATCGCCGCGAAATGGTACAGTGCGCTGGTCCCGCTGCTCGACTCCACGGCACCGACGCCGACGCCCACTCAGACCCAGGACCCGCACCAGATCACCGGGCCGGTGAAGATCACGGCGCCGGGGACCTACACGCTGATGAAGGACATCACCGGTTCCACGAGCCAGGTCGGGATCGAGATCGCGAGCTCCAACGTGGTGCTCGACGGGAACGGACACACGATCGGCGGGACCGGCCAGGACGGGTCCTGTGGTGTCTTCGTCTCCTCAGGCGACGCCCCGATCAGCGGGGTGGTGGTCAAAAACCTGAAGGTCTCGAACTGGGGCTACGGGATCTACTACTACCAGGGCGTCACCGGCGGGACAGTGACCGGGTGCACGGCCACCGGCAACTCGTTTGCCGGGGTGGTGCTGTACTCGGGCGGCGACGGGACCACCATCAGGGGGAACACGATCACGCAGAACAACCGCGGGGTCTACCTGGCGGATGTCGACGGGGTCCGTGTGGTCGATAATATGCTCGCCAACCCGTACAATGCCGCCTATGCGGCCACCGTGACCGGCACCGTCTGGGCGCTGCCGGCGCAGGCGGGGACCAACATCGCCGGCGGTCCGTCCCTCGGCGGCAACTACTGGGGGTCGACCAGCGGGACCGGTTTCTCCGATACCGCGCCTGACGCCGACCACGACGGCTTTTCAGACCAGCAGTACACGGTCTGGAGCGGCACCGTCGACCCGCTGCCGCTGGTCAGGTACGTGCCCCCCACGCCGACACCGACGCCGACGCCCACCCCGACCTTCACGCCCGGGCCGTACGCCAGCCTGGCCGTTCCGGGGACGCTGGAGGCCGAGCAGTACGACAACGGCGGCGAGGGTATGGCCTACCACGACACCACCGCCGGCAACCAGGGGGGCGCCTACCGGCAGGACGATGTGGACATCGAGGCCGGGGCCAGCGGGTACGATCTCTGCTTCATCCGGGACGGGGAGTGGGTGACGTACACGGTGCAGGTGGCCGTCGGCGGCGATTACACGGCCGCCTTCCGGGCCGCGAGTTGGGGGCCCGGGCACACGATCGCCCTCTCGGTCGACGGCACCCCTGCCGGCACGGCCGTGCTCGCCGACACCGGGTCGTCTGAGACCTATGCCGACACCGCCATCCCGGTCACCCTGCCGGCCGGCACCCACACGCTGACCCTCCGGTTCACCGGCGACGGCGAGAACCTGGATTATGTCGCCTTCACCGCGGTGCCGGTCGCAACGCCGACATCAACGCCGACGGGAAACCAGACCGGCACGCTGCAGCCGGTCCCGCCGTCGACACTGCTGCCGACCGATCCCGACCATGACGGGGCGTGCGAGGACCTGGACGGCAACGGGGGGGCGGACTTCTCCGACGTGGTCCTCTTCTTCAACCAGATGGACTGGATCGCCGAGAACGAGCCGGTGTCGGCCTTCGACTTCAACCGGAACGGAGCGATCGACTTCAACGACGTGGTCCTCCTCTTTGGGATGATCTGAACCATTTTTGGTGAAGAGACCTGAACAATTATAGTCGAAAAGTGTTAAACGCATCCAATCCCAAAATGGGCCAATCTCCGACTCTTATGAGTCTACGATTAGCCAGGGATGTTGCGTTCAACACTATAAAAAGGTGAACCCGGCCTTTCAGAGCCTGGTCAGGTACCGGTAGGCTTCGAGCGCTGCCTTCGCTCCTTCCCCGGCCGCGATGATGATCTGGTTTCCCTTGATGCTGGTCACGTCCCCGGCTGCAAAGATCCCCGGCCGATTGGTGTGACAGTTCTCATCGACGACGATCTTGCCGTCACCGGTCAGGGTCACCAGGTCGCCGAGGAACCCGGTGTTCGGGAGCCAGCCGATCTCGGCAAAGACCCCGTCCAGCAGGATGTCGGTCTCCTTCTCTGTTGTCGTGTCCTTGATCGTGATCTGATCGAGGAAGAGATCGCCGTGTAACTTCGCGATCACATGGTGCTGGTGGACCGTGATGTTGGGTATCGTCCCGAGCTTCTTGATATAGGGGGGGTCGGCCTTCAGCTCGGTCCGGACGATCAGACTGACCGACGATGCGATCTTGCTCATCTCGATCGCGGTCTGGACCGCCGCGTTGCCGCCGCCGACGATGGCGATCTTCTTCTCTCTGAAGAGCGGGCCGTCGCAGGTGGTGCAGACCGAGAGGCCGCGTCCGAGGTACCGGTCCTCCCCCTCGACCCCGAGCGGACGCGGGTGCATCCCTGAGGCGACGACGACGGCCCTGGCCTGGACGGTCCCGCCGGTCGCGGTCGTGGCCAGGTAGTGGTCTCCCTCCTGCACGAGCGTCTCGACCCGGTCCAGGTTCAGCCGGAGCGACTGCTCCCGCACCTGCTCCTCGAACTTCTTCATCAGGTCGTTGCCTGAGATCATCCGGTAGCCCATGTAGTTCTCGATGGCCCAGCTCTCCATCGCCTGGCCGCCGATGTTCTCTGATACCAGCTCGGTCGAGAGCATCTTTCGTGCGCAGTAGACGCCGGCGGTCAGCCCGGCCGGGCCGGCGCCGATGATCAGTACATCGACGACATCGGCCTTCTTCTCGGTGCCGAAGAGTTCTTCAAGCCGCGGGGTATCGAACCCGATCACGAACTGATCGTCGACGGTCAGCACCGGTACCCCGTACTGCCCCGAGATCTTCACCATCTCTGCTGCAGCTTCCCTGTCCTGCCCGACATTGATGGCCTGGTAGGTCACATGCCTCTTGTCGAGGAAAGCCTTGACCATCTTGCAATACGGGCAGTTGTCGGTGAAATAGACCCTGACGATTCCCATGCCTGCTGATAGCAGGTCTGCCGATATAAAGGTGCTGGGGGCTCTTCCACCAGTCCCCCCTGTCAGCAGGTATTCAGCTCGCCTCGCTTATGAGATCGTTTTCACAGCACGATGAAAAAAAGGAGGGTGTGATTCATCCTCCCTCCAGGAGCCCGGGTTGAAGAATCACAGCAGTGCCGGTATAAAGAGTGCCAGCAACGACAGTTCTTCGTTGCCGGCACTGACCGTATGATGTATGCCAGGAGGTGTAGCAAATGTCTGGCCGGGCTTCACTGTGATATCAGTGCCGTCCAGTGTAAAGACTCCTTTTCCACTGAGGACCATATTCAGCTCCCACTGGGTGTCGTGGTTATGGTCCATCACTTCGCAGCCCTGTTGAATTCTGACGATATGATAACTGAATTGTCCGTCGGTCTCCTTTCCTGTCACCAGATCCTTGAGAAACACCCCGTCCCAGTCTGGATGCGAATACCACGGCCTGGTTACTGCCTTGATCTCAAGCCGGGGTAGAAGGACGGCGCCCTGTTCAAACAGTTCTGATACGTGTTGCTGATCCATGATTATGCTCCTGTTTTATGGGGAACCCTGTTGCCGAGTTCGTCGTTCACCGCACGTGCGGGAGAACGTCCTTAAAGATGTCGATGCCCTGGTTTACGCTGGGGCTGGAGTTGCCGAGGCAGAAGTGGTTGATCCCTGCATCCTTGAACCGCTCGATCTCCTTGATCAGCCCCTCGGCGTCGGTCGCGCAGATGAAGTTCTTCTTGATCAGGTCGTGGCCGACGATGTTTGCGTGCATCTCGACCTCCTTGGAGTCGTAGACCTTGTACTTGAACATCGACGGCACCAGGCAGGCGCACCAGAACCGGTTCCCTTCAACCGCCTTGTCCATGTCCTCGTTGACTGAGTACCAGATCAGCATGGCCCGCTCCATCTTGCTCGGGTCTTTGCCTGCGTCCCGTGCACCCTTCTCGAAGTTCGGCATCGTCGACTTCTTCAGCAGTTCGGGGTCGGCTGAGACGGTCATCAGGTGGTCGCCGTACTGCCCGGCCATGTACGCACCCTTCGGGCCCATACCGCTGATGTACAGCGGGACTTCATCTGACGGCTTGGTGTACAGGAAGGCCTTGTCGAGTGTGAAGTACTTTCCGTTGAAGGTCACCGGGGATTCGCTCTCCCAGAGTTTGCGCATGACTTCAACCGCTTCGACGGTCATCGCCTGCCGCTCTGGAACCGTGGGCCACTTGCCGGTCACCGGCACTTCGTTCATCGCCTCGCCGGCGCCCACGGCAATCCCGACACGGTTCGGGTACATGTTCCGGAGGGTCGCGAACGTCTGTGCGACGATGGCCGGGTTGTACCTGAGGATCGGGCAGGTGATACAGGTCGAGATGAAGACCTTCTTGGTCGCCTGGAGGGCTGCGCCCATCCAGGCCCATGCCTGTGCCGACTGTGCGTTCGTGTGGTACCAGGGGTGGAAGTGATCGTCGGCCCAGATCGAGTCGAACCCTACTTTTTCTGCCCGTACTGCCTGTTCGAGTGCATCCATCGGCTTGTACTGCTCAAGGGATGCGAAATATCCAATTTTTGTATCCATTTCAATGACACCTCTGTCCGATATACCAGAGTGCCTTGCACGGGCGTTTGACGGTTTCGCGATCGCTAGCTTGATACAGTATCACGGCTTACACTGGTGATCGGTGTTGTACCGGCCGGGTTCAGAGCACGATTGTCAGGTCTGTCGTGAACCCCGCTGATCCCGCCCATGCTGGTTGTGCAGGTTATCGGTTCTCTGTGGATCTCACTCCACAGAAAGGAATTTTCTGCGAACGAACATAAACGTATTTTTTATTGCTCGCCATTGAGTGGATGCTGATGATGCCGGCACCCTGCTGATTCCATGTTCGTGACCTGGTCATTTTTCTCGAGCAGTTCCCTTTGAACGGAGAACTATACGAAAATTGCTCTCTTTTTCAGGCCCTGTAAGGCCCCCTCAGTGACTGCCCTCTCTGCAGGATGCCGGGAGATCCGATCTTCAATGGTGAGCAATGAGCGATCGGCTCCGGCATCGAGAGACGGTACCGATCGAAACGATCCTCCTCTTCCTCCAGACGACCCGTCGGCCGGTCCTTCAGGGGCTGATCGGCAACAGGGATTGGGAGAAGAGTTCTCCGTTCAACAGCCCTTTGGGGTCCGCACCCTGCCGGACGGCATCGGAGACGTCGACCATGAATGAGGCGATCTCTCCTGACGGGAGTTTGAAGACATAGTGCGAGATCCAGGGAAAGTCCTCGCGGTTCCGGTACTTCAGGGGCAGGAGGGACTCCGGCTTCTCCGTCGTCAGCACCCGGATCAGCATCTCGCGCACCGAGGGGTCGGGCAGGTCGGGAAACTCCTCAAAGAGCCTCTTCCCGATCAGGTCCTGCTTCTCCATGCGAAGGAGGGTCGCCGTCGCCCGGTTGACGTCCTTGATGATATACTCGTTCCCCCCCTCGATCGGTTCGTAGATCAGGACACCGTTGCAGGTATCCTCAAAGAAGGAGCGGTACCGTGTCTCCTGAAAGACACTCGTCTGCAGCGCCTGCTCCGCCCGTTTGCGGTCGGTGATGTTGAGGAAGATCCCGTTCCAGACCGTCTCGTTTTTCAGCATGACTGGTTGCGAGACCCCCCGAATGAACATCTCCTCTCCTGTCGGCCTGATGAAACGGCCCTCGAAGTCCCATGGCGCCACCCGTTCGACGACCTCCATGATCGATTCGAACCATCGCGACCGGTCTTCGGGGGCGATGCAGGCGCCGAACCGCTGGAACCAGGTCTCCAGGGGTGCGATGGGAATACCGTAGATCTCCATCGAACGTTCGTCGACATAGTACACTCCCCATTCCCCGGTTTTTTTCGCATAGAACTGGTACGCGATCCCCGGGAGATTGCTGGTGATCCCCTGATACCGCTCTTTCAACTCCTTTTCGGCACGCCTCTTTGCCGTGATATCGAGGAACAGGATGAAGAACTCCCGGGGATTCCCCGCGTTCTTCACGACCGGCGCGAAGACGACCTGGAGATACGCGATCCCCGACTTCTTCGTCGAGGAGAGGATCCCGGTCTTCAGCCGGTCGAAGTTGCAGGGGATGGTCAGCTCGGCGATCTTTCCCGCCTCGATCAGGTCTGTGATCGCTTGCCTGGTGCAGATGAGATCGAAGAGTTTGACGTCGTTCAGGTCGGTGAACCCTGTGAGACCCAGGATCGCAAGGGCTGCCCGGTTTGCATTGAGGATCGTCCCGTCCTCAGAAAACAGAAAGATACCGCTCGGAACCTCCTCGAAGAGGGTGCGTATCTGGCGTTCACTGGTCCGGAGATCATCCTCCGTCTTCTTCCAGGTCGTGATGTCGCGGAGGCTGATCATGATCCCCGGCTCTCCAGAGAACGAGCCGGAGGGGATGACCGTCGAGATGAACTCGGTGAGGAAGATCCGTTCGGTGTTGTGTTCGATCAGGAGCATCTCGTTGACGAAGGTCTCGGACTGGATGATCCGGCCGATGTTGTTCTGCACGGTGGTATCGTTCAGCAGGGGCAGGCTGAGCCTGGAGAGATCGCTGCCGATGATGATGTTCTTCTCTCCGCGTATGCGGAAGGTTTTGATGAAACTCCTGTTCACCATGAGGATGCGGAGATCCGCGTTGAGGATGACGATTGCATCCGAAAGATTGTCGAAGAGGTCATCGAGGGGGATGTTCTGGGAGAGGGAGTAGAGCTTCGCCCTGCCGAAGGGCTTCATGATCACCTGGCCGTGCGACTGCATCACCTCCAGGTACTTCGAGACCGAGCCGCGGTTCATCCCCAGCGCCCTGGAGATTGCAGAGATTGAGACGGGTTGCGGATGGTGTTCCTGGAGGAATTTCCGAATGTGCGTGTATCGATCGTCTCGTGCATCCATGGCAGTATAAGAAAGAGGCTCCGTAGAAGATGATGAAGGTATGGGTTTTGGCCCCCCAGTGCAGAACCGGGCGATCGCCGGCCATCCACGGGTCGGTACGGCACCCCATCCCGGTCCTTTGAAAACGGAAGGTCGCGGTCCGTCTGGCTGATCCCTGTTCAGGGATCCTGCATCTCGATCGTGCTGTCCGCGAAGGTGGTCAGCTGGGTCATCAGCAGGGGATCGAGCCCCTTCTCCACAGCCATGAAGATCCCGGCGACGTCCATCAGCCGGAGCTTGTTCGAGACGAAATGGATGAACTTGGAGATGTTCACCGACGAGAGGTAGATCAGCATCGTCGAGACCGAGTCGATCAGGATGCAGGTCTTCTGGTCTGCACGCTGTTTGAGCAGTTCGCTGACTGCGATCCCGATGTCGGTCAGGTTGGAGGGGTTGTTCACGTACCGGCACCGGGGGTCGGGGCCTGGGGTCGACCCGAGCGCGAAGGTTGTGATCGTATCGATGAAGGAGATCTGCTCGAGGTCGATGCCGTGTCTGGTGTAGACGCTCCGAAGAACCGCACACGGATAACTGGTCGTGATCACGATCACCCCGTACCCCTGTGCCGTCATCTCTGTGACGATCCTGGCATTGTTCTCGCGCAGCGCCGTCGCCGCCGAGAGGACGAGGAAGATCCGGTTCTCTGCGAGATCCTCGCTGGTGAAGTACTGCCCCATCAGTCTCCTCGCATCAGGAACTGGCGGTAGGCGTCCGGGATATCGTCGGCCCCCTCTGCGATCATCCGGTTCAGGTCATCGATGTTGGCGAGGACCTGGGTGGCGTTGCTGACCTGGACCCGGAGCAGCATCAGCGCCTGCTCAGGGGTCATCTCCCCTTCCTCGACGAGGGCGATCACCTGGGCCAGGTGATCCCTGATGATCGCGACCGGGTTCCGAAGCCGCAGGGCCGCCTCGGTCAGGTAGGCGACCAGGGCCCGTTCCGCCTTCCGCTGCCCGGAGATATCCCGGCAGATCCAGGAGACGCCGGTGATCGCCCCTGCCTGACCCAGGATCGGCGAGACCGAGAGCGAGACCTCCATCGGTGACCCGTCCTTCCTGAGCACCACCTGTTCGGTCGGGTGGAGCCGGTAGCCCCGGGTGATCGCCGCCAGCGTCGCGCTGAGCCCCTCCCGGTCCTCCGGTCTGACCAGTCTCTCCAGGGACGAGCCGATCATCTCCTCTCCGGTGTATCCTGTCAGCATCCCGGCGCCGGCGTTCCAGGAGGTGATCGTCCCGTCGGGGGTGCTGCCGACGACCGCACTCTCTGAGGAACTGACGATCGCGGCCAGGCGCGCCTCTGCCTCCTGCCCCTTCTTCAGGTCGGTGATGTCGGTCAGGATATGGACCGCACCGAGCAGTCTCTTCTGGTCATCCAGGATCGGGTCGACGGATGCGATGAACCAGCGGTCCTGGATCCTGACCTGATAACTCTCCCGCTGCATCGACGCTCTCATCCTCACGAACGGGCACCCCTCGCTGAAGGTCCCGGCTCCGTGCACGACCTGGTAACAGTGCCTCCCCCTGACCGACCCCGGCTCCATACCGGCCAGGTCTGCGGCGGCCTGGTTGGCCCTGAGGATCTCCCCGCTGGTGTCGAGGATATAGATCGGGTCGACGATTGCGTCGAAGGTCTGTTCCCAATTCTTTGCGGTGGCCCGGTACGCATCCATCCGCCCGTCGCTGCCGCTCTCCTGCTCTTCTCTGTTGATCGTGTCGCTCATGGTCTCGTCCCCCTCCGGTCGTCACCGTGCTCTTCTGTTTCACCCATCTACAGGTCAGGCTTCGCTGAAGTCATGGACCTGGTACTCCAGCGTCTGGAGGTCCACCTCGACGGCGCGGGCCGGGGTCGGGTTGATATTCATCTGCTTCTGGAACCCGGTCTGACCCTGCCAGGTCCCGGCATTGATCCCGAGCACCCCGCGGTACCGGGTGATCCCCATGATATGGACATGACCGGTCAGCAGGATCTCGGGGATCGGGTTGATCACCAGCCTGTCCTGTTTGGACGCGGCGATCGGCGTCCTCCTGCCGTAGGAAGGGGCCAGGTGCCGCCGCTGCAGCATCTCCTCCATCATCTGGCCGGGGTTTTCGTACGAAGCGCCGGGGATCAGGCTGATCATGTCATCGATCGACCGGCCGTGGTACATCAGCACCCGCACCCCCTGCAGGCTGATCAGGGCCGGGTTCTCGACGACCGTGCAGTTCTTCGGGAACGAACCGGTGAACTTGTCCGGAAAGGCCGGCTGCGGTTCGGCTCCGCGGACCACGTCGTGGTTGCCGGGCGAGACGACGATCTTCAGGCTCTCCGGCAGGTCGGCGAGCATCTCCCCGAAGGCCTGGTACTGTTCGTAGATGTTTCGAATGACCAGCTCCTGCTCCTGGCCGGGGTAGACCCCGATCCCGTCCACGACGTCCCCGGCGATCAGCAGGTACGAGACATCGGCGGTCTTGAGCCAGGTGGAGAACCGGTCCCAGGCCTCGGGGAGGAAGGTGTCGGAGCCGACATGCACGTCCGAGATCAGCACCGCCCTGCCAGGGGTCGGGCTTTTGAACGGCGCATGGGTCAGCGGGATGTCAGGCCTGATCAGCTGGTTCCCGAAGAAGAGGGTCCCTTCAGGCGAGAGGGTCCCCCGGACCCCGATCACCTCGTCTGGGATCAGCCGCTCTGCCTCTGAGAAGTCCGGCCTGTTCTTGTTGAAGAGGACTGCGATCGTTCCGGTCGGATCCTCGACCTGGACGATCTTGTGCCCCTTGGTCGAGGTCCGGGAGTCCCCGACCATCCCGATGATCGTGCACTCCTGCTGCTTGTACCGGGTCGTCTTCACCAGCGCCTCGATCGGCATCGCATGGGCCCGGGCCCTGACGATGGCGCCGAGCTGGTTGTACCGGTCCCGGAAGTAATGGACATAATCGTGGACACTGGTGACAGCCTCGGAGGTGCCGGCGGCGCCGGCCAGCACCTCCATTTCAGGATCGGCCAGGAACCGGGTCCCGTCCCGCTCTGCACGGAGTTTCGGGATCACCGCAGCTGAGACGACGACGGTCTGGTCGGAGGCGGCCGCGATCACCTGGTCGACGAGTGCCGGGTCGTTCTGCTCCTGGAGGTACCTGACTACGTCCGGGTGGACCTGCAGTTTCGTCTCGATGAACCGCTGCAGGATCTCGCTGGCCTTGAGCATCTGATCAGTATTGGACTGGCTGGTGGATAATGGTGTGGAAGAGGGTACCATTAATAGGGGGATCGACAAATTTAGCAGCAGACAATGTCAGGATCAAAGGATAATCCGGAGAAACCGTCGCTTCTGGCTGCACTCAGGACCAGTGAGGAGCCGAAGTTTTCGCTCGCCCGGGACCTCCTCTGGGTGGTCGGGGTCGTGGCCGGTATCGCACTCCTGCTCTTCCTGGTATCAGGGACCTGGCCGGCGGTCGTGACGATCGAGTCCGAGAGCATGACCCCGAACATGAACGTCGGGGACCTGGTGCTGGTCGTGCAGCAGGACCGGTTCGGAGCGTTGCAGACCTCGGCCGAGGGGGCCCTGACCGGGTACGGCAAGTACAACACCCTCCCGAACAACTCGGGGCAGATGGTCTACGGTGACGTGATCATCTACCGGCCGAACGGGAACACCGCGGTCCATCCGATCATCCACCGTGCGATCCAGTACGTCGACGACACCACGGCCGCTGCCACCTACCATGCCTCGCACGGGGGCTACATCACCAAGGGGGATCATAACCCGATCGAGGATCAGCAGGGTGCGTTCACCGGCGTCGGCCAGATCCAGCCGGTCAAGCCCGAATGGGTCGTCGGCAAGGTGCTCGTCGTGGTCCCGCTGGTCGGCCTCCTCCCCCTCCACCTCCCCGAGGTGGTGGTGGTGGTGGTGGTGCTGATGCTGGCCCATGAACTCTATCTCCGGTCGCGCAGGGATGAGTCAGAAGATCCGAAGCGGAAGAAAGGAGAGCGGAAACGCTGAGAGGAGAGAGAACGATGGATACCAAGACCATACTGCGTGATGTGCTGGCAGGCCGCCGGCTGACCGAGGCCGAGGGGCTGCATCTGCTCTCGATCCGGGGGCGCGAGATCTATACGGTCCTCGCTGCGGCCGATGAACTCCGCGAGGAGCGGGTCGGCGCTGGCGTCACCTATGTCAGAAATCAGAACCTGCATGTGACCAACATCTGCAAGAACCTCTGCGGGTTCTGCGGGTTCGGACGGCGGCCCGGCGATGAAGGGGCGTACCTGAACAGCCTCGACGCGATCCGGGAGAAGGCGTCGCTGGCCAGGGAACGGGGGGTCAGCGAGGTCTGTTTCCTCTCGGGGGTCCACCCGGACTTCACCCTCCAGTCCTACCTGGACATGATCGGGGCCGTCCACGCGGTGGTTCCGAAGGCCGACATCCACACCTGCAGCCCTGAAGAGGTCTCGTTCGTCGCAAAGAAGAGCGGCATTCCGACGGCCGAGGTGCTGGACCGGCTGCGGGCGGCCGGCCTCGGGACCCTGCAGGGGACCGCCGCCGAGATCCTTGTTGAGGATGTGCGGAAGGTGATCTGTCCGCGCAAGGTCTCTGGTGCAGAATGGATCCGGATCATTAAGGAGGCGCATGGCATGGGGATCCGTTCGACGGCCACCATCATGTACGGCTCCTGCGAGTCTGCCCGGGACCGGATCCGGCACCTGGGGATGTTGCGTGAGATCCAGGACGAGACCGGCGGGTTCACCGAGCTGGTCCCGCTGACGTACATCCATCAGAACACCCCGCTCTTCCAGGCGGGTCTGGCCTCAACCGGAGCCACCGGCGTTGAGGACCTGCTGCTGCTGGCCGTCTCGCGCCTCTTCCTCGACAACTTCGACCATATCCAGGTCTCCTGGGGAAAACTCGGGCTGAAGATGACCCAGATGGGACTCCTCTCAGGCGGCGACGACCTCGGCGGGACGATGTACGAGGACGATGTCACCGTGGACGCCGGGGCGAAGGATGCCGCGTACCTCGATCCCACCGAGATGCGCAGGATCTGCGAGGACCTCGGCCGGCCGCTGGTCGAGCGGAACACCGTCTACGAGCCGGTGCACCGGCCGTCCTGATAAAAAAATAAAAAAGGTTCTCTCTTTTTCCTCAGGCAAGGAGATCGAGCGCTTCCCTGCCGGTCTGCCCTTCTCTGACCCCGAGGGCTGCTGCGGCCGGGTTCACGCTCCTGATCGTGCCGGCGAGCAGGTCGTCGATCGTCTGGATGGACGGGCCGTTCGCCGGTCTCACCTTTGCCGCCGGATAGCCGAAGTTCTGCAGGGCGTCGATGTCGAAGGCTCCGCACCCGACCATCCCCTGATCTGCGATCACGGCGACGAGGTTCACCGGCCCTGCCGGGATGACGATCCCTCTTCCCTTCCCACCCTTCAGCGGGACCTCGGTCTCTGTCATAGGGAAGTACTCTCTGGCGTCATGCCCGATAAAGGATGATCAATCGTCCGGGCGGAGCAGGTGGACGATCGCGTCCCCGAGCCGTTCGGCCTCGCTGACGGCTTTTTTATCGTTCAGCACCTCGCCGGCTTTGAACCCGCGTCCGATCACATTCCCCACATAGGTGAACTGGTGGGTGTTCAGAAAGGCCTCCAGCGTCTCGATCGCCCGCTCAGCCCCCTTGTCCGCATGGACGGCGATGGCCACCCCGTGCCTCCCGATCAGCCGTTTATCGTGGTACAGCGAGTAGGTCCGGTCGATGAAGTTCTTCAGGTGGCCGCAGACCTCGTAGAAGTAGACCGGCGTCCCGATCACCAGCACCTGGGCGTCGATGATCATGTCGGCCACCTCCTCCCAGTCGTCCTCGAGGATGCACCGGTGTTCGGTGCTGCAGTATTCACAGCCGGTGCAGGGCAGGATCTCCTTTCCTGCCAGCGAGACGAAGTTCGTGGAGAGGCCGCCGGCACTGCACCGGTCGAGGACCGTATTCACCAGTGCCGCGGTGTTCCCGTGCAGCCGGGTGCTCCCGGATAGTCCGCATACATCCATGCCTGTCGATCGCCTCTCCTCTCATATCACTCTTCTGATCGCCGGCGCCAGGCCCAGCCCCTCCATGGCCGTGCAGACCTCGCCTGCCGGGTCCGACGGGCGGTAGAAGAGGTGCGACCCGCAGTGGCAGTCGCTCGATCCGAACTCCTGCACCGATCTCCCGCCGATGGCTGCTGCCAGGGCGCATTCGAGGGGGTCCGTCGTCTCTGCGGTGATCACCGCCGCCAGCCTGAATCGGTCGGAGATGAGCAGATGGTCGATGTGCCAGGTGGGGCGCCGGTCCCTGGCCGCCGCCAGCCGCTGGTGCCGATCCGCCCGGGCGAGCCCCCCCGGCCCGAGGGCGGAGCCGACATACAGGTGCCACCCCTCCTCAAAGGTCCGTTCCCCCAGTCTTCCGATCGAGAGGCTGGTCAGACTGTTCCTGAGGCAGAGGCAGTAGATCCCCTTACCAGCCACGTCTGCAGAGGACTGCGGCCGCTGCGATCTGCATGGCCCCGCCGTGGTCGACCGGTTCGCCATGGCCCGGATAGAGCCCCTCGACATCCAGCTTCTGCAGCGACAGCAGCGACGCTTCCATCGCCGCGGTCGAACCGGTCGGAAAGTCGGTCCTGCCGCAGGCCCCGTCGGTGAAGACCGTGTCCCCGGAGATGAGCAGGTGCTCCTCCTCAGAGTACAGGCAGATCGAGCCGGCGGTATGTCCGGGCGTCGGGATCACCAGCAGCCCGCCGATCACCTCGCCGCCCTGCAGTTTCTGGTCCGGTGCGATCCGGGGCGAGTGCTCGCCGAAGTGATTCGCCAGGGAGAGTTCGTCGCGGAAGAGCGCCTCGGCGTCGGCTGCATGGATGCAGACCCTGGCACTGCACATGTGAGCGATCTCCTTGAGATAGGCGGTGTGGTCGTAGTGGCCGTGGGTCAGGATGATCGTGCTGATCTGGTCCTTGTATCGTTCCACGGCCATCGGCACCACTCCTGCGTCGACGAGGACATCGCCAAAGAGGTAACTGTTGGCCTGTGCGTCCCGTCCCGGGATCCATCTGACTGGCATGCAGAATATTAAGGAGTCCTGACAAATGTGTGTTATGCATAGCCTGATCCACGAATGTCTCCATGGTGTGCCTCCTGAGGTCGAAGCCATAGCACGGGACGAAGGACTTGTACCCCGACAGGCCGCACGCGCCGTCGCACGGGGCAGGATCGCCGTGCTCGCCAACCCTCTCCGGCCACACCGGATCGCTGCGGTCGGCGAGGGGTGCCGGGTCAAGGTGAACGTGAACATCGGGACCTCCGGACAGCGGTGCGACCCGGCCCTTGAGATGGAGAAGGGGCGGGCGGCGCTGGCCGAGGGGGCCGACGCCCTGATGGACCTCTCGACCGGCGGGGACCTGCAGGCGATCCGAAAGGAGATCCTGACCCTCGACGCCCCGGTTGGGACGGTCCCGATCTACGAGGCGGTCCGGCGGGCCGGCAACGTCACCGATGTCGACGCCGACCTGCTCTTCCAGGTGATCCGCGAGCACTGCAAGCAGGGCGTCGACTTCCTGACCCTCCACTGCGGGGTGAACCTGCAGGCGCTCGATGCGCTGAAGTCGGACCCGCGGATCATGGGCGTCGTCTCCCGCGGCGGTTCGTTCCATGTCGCGATGATGCTCGCGAACGGCGAGGAGAACCCCCTCTATGCCGAGTTCGACTATCTGCTCGAGATCCTGGCCGACGCCGGCGTCGTGATCAGCCTCGGCGACGGGATGCGGCCGGGATGCATGCAGGACGCCGAGCGGCATGCGAAGGCGACCGAGTACCTGACGCTTGGAAGGCTGGCCAAACGCTCGCTCGCCGCCGGGGTGCAGCGGATGATCGAGGGGCCGGGGCACATACCGATCACGCAGGTCGGCTACAATGTCAAGATGATCAAGGAACTGACCGATGACGCCCCCCTGTACCTCCTCGGGCCGCTGGTCACCGATATCGGGGCCGGCTACGACCACGTGGTCGGTGCGATCGGGGGCGCGATCGCCTGTATGAACGGAGCCGACTTCCTCTGCATGGTCTCGCCGAGCGAGCACCTGGCCCTGCCGGACGTGCAGGACATCATCGAGGGGACCCGGGTCGCCCGCCTATCAGCCCATATCGGGGACCTGGCACGGGACCCGAAAGGGCATTTCATCCAGCGGGAGGTGCAGATGGCAGAGGCACGGCGGAGACTCGACTGGGACGAACAGTTCAAACTGGCCCTCTTCGGGGAGCGGGCGAAGGCGGTCCACACCCGTGACGGTGAGACAGAGACCTGCTCGATGTGCGGGGATCTCTGTGCACTCAAGATCGTGGACCAGCTGCTCCCGGCACCCGATCCGACTCCTGTCAAAAAAGAAGAGTAATATTTTTATTCAATTTTTTGCGTTCAGGTGTCTGCTGCGTGCAGGATCCTGATCGCCAGGTGCGCCGCATTGGCCCCGTTGTCGATCCCGACACAGGCCACCGGCACCCCTTTGGGCATCTGCACGATCGAGAGGAGCGCATCGAGGCCGCCGAGCGAGCCGCTGACCGGCACCCCGATCACCGGCCGGCTGGTCCGGGCCGCGATCACCCCGGGCAGCGCTGCCGAGAGGCCGGCGATCGCGATGAAGATCTGTGCATCGGAGGTCCTGACGTACTCGTCGAGCCGGTCGGGGTCGCGGTGTGCTGAGAGCACCTGGTAGTCATAGGAAATCCCTTCCTCGTCGAGGACGGTGGTCACCTTCTGTACGATCTGCTGATCAGAGGCAGATCCTGCGATGATCGATATAACTGCCATGGAAGACCTCCAGCTTATATTCATATTCTCCCATATATAGTGGTGGACGCACCACCGGTGCGTCGAACCCCGGGGAAGACCTGGCCGTGATCGCCGGTCTTCGGCTGGAATGGACTGATCCATATGGAGAACGAACCGTTACTGATGCTGCCAGGGCCGGTACCGATGCCTGAACGGGTCCGGTACGCCATGATGCAGCAGGCGATGAACCATCGCAGTGCAGCGTTTGGCGCTGTCTATGCAGACTGTGTAAAGACGCTGAAGACCACCTTTGGGACCACCAATGACCTTGTAATCCTCTCGGGATCCGGGACCGCTGCGATGGAGGCCGCGGTCGCCAACTTCGGAAAGGGCAAGCAGATTGCGTCGCTGGTCAACGGCAAGTTCGGCGACCGGCTCTGCAAGATCGGGGCCCTGTACGGGACCTCGCACGAGGTCGCCTCTGAGTGGGGGACCCCGCTGAACCTCGACCTCCTCGCCGAGAAGCTCGAGAACGGCGCCGAAGTGGTGACCCTGGTCCACAACGAGACCTCTGCAGGGATCAAGAACCCGGCAGTTGAGGTCGGGAAGCTGGCACGTAAGCACGATGCCCTCTTCATCATGGACGGGATCACCTCGATCGGCGGAGACCTGGTCGAGGCCGATAAATGGGGCGTCGATATCGCGCTGGTCGGCTCCCAGAAGTGTCTGGCCGCGCCGGCCGGGCTGGCCGCCGTCTCGGTCTCGGAACGGGCCTGGGGACGGATCGCCGAGCAGAGGCCGTTCTACCTGGACCTCGCCGCATACCGGAAGAACGCCGCCAAGACCCCGATGGAGACGCCGTACACGCCGGCGGTCCCGCTCTTCCTGGCACTCCGCGAAGCCTGTGCCATCATCGAGGAGGAGGGCCTTCCCCACCGGATCGCCCGGCACGCCCGGATGGCCGAAGCGGTCAGGGCAGCCGTCGGCGCCTGGGGGCTCTCGCTCTTCCCGACGCTCGACCAGTACCATGCATACTCGAACACCGTCACCGCCGGCAGGATCCCGGACGGGATGACCGACGACGACCTCCGCGGCCCGGTGAAGAAGATGGGAATCATCATCGCCGGCGGCCAGGACCACCTGAAGGGGAAGATCTTCCGGATCGGGTCGATGGGTGCGGTCAGCGCCCCCGAGATCCTGGCCACGCTCGCAGCCGTCCAGTACGCGCTGAAGAAGCACGGCCTTGCTGTCGGCGACGGTGTCGGTGCTGCCGCCGAGGTGCTGGGATGAGGGTCGGGGTGGCTGACACCACCTTTGCACGTGTGAATATGGGGGCGATCGCGATCGATGAGCTCAAGCGGCACGCCAGCGTCGCCGTGGAGCGGTACACGGTCCCGGGGGTCAAGGACCTCCCGGTCGCCTGCAAGAAACTGATCGAGGAACGGCGGTGTGACATCGTGATGGCGCTCGGGATGCCCGGGGGCAAGGACAAGGACAGGATGTGCGCCCACGAGGCATCACAGGGCCTGATCCATGCCCAGCTCCTGACCAATCACCACATCATCGAGGTCTTCGTCCATGAGGACGAGGCTGAGAACGACGCAGAACTGGCCTGGCTCGCCGAGCAGCGGACCCGGGAGCATGCCGTCAGCGCGATCAGGCTGATCCTGGCCCCGAAAGAGCTCGAGCGGGACGCCGGCACCGGGCAGCGGCAGGGTTTTGCCGATGCCGGGCCCGCCCGCAGGTGAGGGTCACAACGACTATATGGATATCAGAGAGATACAGAAAACCAGGGAGTTTGAAGATATGGCGATGAAGGCAATAAAACTTGGATTTGTGGTGGCAGAGTTCAACCGTGACATCACCTACATGATGGAGATCGAAGCACGCGAGCACGCGACCTTCCTCGGCGCCGAGGTGACCGAGTGCATCTACGTGCCGGGGGCGTACGACATGCCGCTCGCGATCAAGAAGATGCTCACCGACGGCCGGGTCGACGCCGTCGTCACGATCGGATGCGTGATCGAGGGAGCGACCCAGCACGACGAGATCGTGGTGCAGCATGCGGCCCGGAAGATCATCGATCTCTCCCTTGAGTTCAACAAACCGGTGGCGCTGGGCATCTCCGGCCCCGGGATGACGAGGATGGAGGCGACCGAGCGGATCGACTATGCAAAGCGGGCGGTGGAGTCAGCGATCAAGATGATCCAGCGGTTAGAATGAGACCGCTCTCGGCGAAGATCGGTGCGCTGGCCCCCTCGGCCACCATCGAGATCTCCAATACCGCCAAGAAGATGAAGCAGCAGGGGATCGATGTGATCAGCCTCAGCATCGGTGAGCCCGATTTCGATACCCCTGATCATATCAAGCAGGCGTGTATCAGCGCCCTGCTGGCCGGGGAGACCCACTATGCCCCCTCGGCCGGCACGCCGGCCCTCCTCTCTGCGATCGCAGAGAAGATCAGCGGGGAGAACAATGTCCCCTGCACCCCTTCCGACGTGATCGTGACCTGCGGGGCGAAGGACGCGATCTACGAAACGTTCGAGGCGGTGCTGAACCCCGGCGACGAGGCGCTGATCCTCGACCCGTCCTGGGTCTCGTACGAGCCCGGTGTCCTGATCGCCGGCGGGACGCCGGTCCACCATCACCTGAACGAGGAGACCTTCCAGGTGGACGACACCCTGCTCGAACAGGTCACCCGCAAGACCCGGATGATCGTCGTCAACTCTCCTTCGAACCCGTCCGGTGCGGTCTTCACCGACAGGTCGCTCCGGATGATCGCCGACCTCTGCATCGACCAGGACCTGATCGCCCTTTCCGACGAGATCTACGAGAAACTGGTCTATGGCGGGGCAGTCCACCGGTCGCTTGGATCGATGCCCGGGATGGCCGACCGGACGATCACCGTCAACGGGTTCTCGAAGGCCTACGCGATGACCGGCTGGCGGCTCGGGTACGCCGTGGCTCCGCCGTCCGTCCTCGCACAGATGATCAAGGTGCAGCAGCACACCATCAGCCATCCGGCCACCTTCGCGATGGCCGGCGGGGTCGCTGCCCTGACCGGGGATCAGTCCTGCGTCGAGGCGATGCGGGTCGAGTTCGATCGCCGCCGGCAGTACCTGCTCGGGGCCCTGGCAGACCTCGGGTACAGCACGGCCCCGGCCGAGGGTGCGTTCTATGCCTATGTGAAGACCGGCGGCGACGACCTCGCCATCGCCAAACGGTGGCTGATGGAGGCGCATGTGGCCGTCACCCCCGGCACCGCCTTCTCCACCCCCGGCTGGCTCCGGCTCTCGTACGCGGCCTCGCTCGAGACCCTTAAAACGGCGGTCGAACGGATCCGGGCCCTGGACGGGGACTGATCCGAAACGACGGAAAAACCGTCCCTTTTTTATCTGCAGTTTCAGATACACTCTCCAGCGACAGGCTGTCGGCCTGTCAGGAGAGCAGATGCCGTTTATCTATTATGCCCAGGAATGCGCACCGTACTTCAACGACTATTCGAACCGGCTGATGTCGCAGCTGGCTGTGCAGGGTACCGAGATCACCGGTCAGCAGAAGAGCCCCGGCCTCGTCACGATGGAGGTGCAGCACGTCGACGAGCAGGGGTCGCTGGCGCTGACCACCGAAGACCGGAGTGTGAAGGTCACCTACACGGTGAAAAGGTACCGGCGCGAGATCGAACGCGGGCTGGTGGGATCCCTTGCTGGGGGTGCCATCGGCTCGGTGCTCGGGGGTATCGGCGGGCTGCTGCAGAAGAGCGAAGGGGTCGGGGACCTGCTCGGGGGGGCGCTCGGCGGTGCCACGGCCGGCGGGGCCTGGGAGGCCTATCAGGGGTATGACCAGTCCAAACAGGACCGGTCCGCCTTCGCCGCCCTCCTCGGCGAGGCCTCGAAGACGGTCGAGGACGAACTGCTGGAAGCCCGGCCGGCCCAGATGTCGACGCCGGAATCCGTGGGGGGGGCTGTTCGGGATCCAGAGAAGGAGGACGAACTCAGGTCAGACCTCGACGGCCTGTACGGCGACATCCTCGCCGTCCAGGAGGATATCCTCCTTGCAGGGGATGAAGGAGTTGATGTTTCGAAACCAAAGGTCCGGGCCGAACGAGCCGAAGGGCTGTATCACGAAGCGCTCGAGGCGCTCGAGGGGCGGGACTACACCCTGGCCGGTGCCAAGCTCCGGGCCGGCCAGCGTATGGTCGAGAACGCCCGTTCGACCCTCTCGGAGTGAGGGAACTGAGGCTGAAGACAGATCTTTTATCTGGCCGGATCGACCATCTCTCTCCATGAGTATGCATCACCACGCACCAGCCCACCTCCCCACGTTTGAAGAAGCGGTCGCCTTCCATGGCCACCTGTGTCCGGGACTGGCGCTCGGCTACCGGGCGGCCGTCCTCGGCATGACGGCGCTCGGCCCCCGGCGGTCCGAGGACGAGGAGATCGTGACGGTCGTCGAGAACGACGCCTGCGGGGTCGACGGGGTGCAGGTGGTGACCGGGTGCACCTTTGGAAAGGGGAACCTGATCTTTCACGACTACGGCAAGCATGTGTACACGTTCATCAATAGAACGACCGGGGACGCGGTCAGGATCGTCACCAGGGCCGACTTCTCGACCGGTCAGATCGATCCGCAGTTTGGAGACCTCCGGGAACGGGCCAGGCGGGCGGACGCCACCCTCGCAGACCAGGGCCTCTACGAAGAGCACCTGGCCGGCGTCTGCACTGCGATCCTGACGATCGACCCGGACCGGATCTTCCTGATCACCCGTCCTGTCGTTACGCCGCCGGCTGAGGCCAGGATCTACCGGTCCCGCCCCTGTGACACCTGCGGTGAGCTGGTCGCCGAACCGAAAGGGGTTCACCTGGACGGCCGGTTCCTCTGCGTCCCGTGCTCGCGGAACGACTGAATGGCCGACAACCCCGCCCCCCTCGTCCTCCTCTCGTTCATCGACCGGTCAGGGTCAGAGCCCGGGAGCAGTACCGTGTACCGATGGGGCGACCGGACCTGTGCCTGTGCAGACCTCCATGCTGCCCTGGTCCGGTTCTTCGAGCCAGACCGGGTGGTCCTCTTTGGGGTGGGGGAAGGGCCTGCACCCGCCTCTCCGGGCGGGACTCCAGTCCGATGGCAGGCGATCCCTGCCGGTCAATCGGAGGCCGACCTCTGGACGGTCTTCTCGCTCTTCTGCAGTGCCGTCGACGCCGGCGACCGGGTGATCGTGGAGATCAACACCGGCAGCCGTCCTCTCGCGTTCGTCACCTTCGTGGCGGTCCAGTACCTGCGCGAGACGAAGGGAGTGCAGGTCGAGCGGGTCTGTTCGGTTGCTCCCGGCCCCGGCGGAGAGGCGCTGGTCCAGGACCTTTCGGCCTTTGTCGCGGTCCTGGACTGGATGCGGGGGGTGCATGCGTTCACGCAGCATGTCGACGCAGCCGACCTCGCGGCCCTGATGGGCATCGTGCAGAACAGAGCCTACCGGGATGGGACCGGGCATCCGCTCAGTCTCAAACCATGGGGTCATGCCCTCTCCCTCTTCACCCAGGCCGTCCGGCTCTCGCGTCCGCGGGAGGTGATGCATGCCGCCGATATCCTGACCACGCACTACGCCGAGGTGACCGCCGAGGTGCACCAGCTGATTCCACCGCTGGCGCCGGCGATGGACCGGTTGCAGGAGGCGACCGCGATGGGGCGTGGCGGTTCGCCGGACCTGCTCAGCTGGGAGTCGCTCTCGATCGGTCTGAACCTGATCGAGTACCAGTGCCGGCACGACCTGCTCATGCAGGCCGTCACCCTGGCCCGGGAGTGGTGCCTGAACTACCTGATCCTGGAGCTCGACTATCACCCGGACCAGTGGCTGGTCTGGGAGGTGCGGGATGAGATCGGACGGACGATCACCGGGGCCGCGCTGGAGGTCCGGCACCACCCTTACGAGGGGACCACCCTCTCGGCCGGGTTCGCCCGGCTCGAGCAGAAGGAGGACCTGGTCGCGCTCTGGATCATCCTCGCCGACCTGCGCAACGATATCGCTCACTGCGGGATGAACCTGCAGCAGAAGAGTGCCGCGACGATCCAGGGCCGGACCGGGGATATGGTGAAACGGCTCCGGGACCTGGTCGTCGGGTCGTCCTGCCGGGTGACAGGGGGCCGGTCAGGTGATGACCGCTCCCCGGAACTTCCACCAGGCGAGGGTGAAGGTGGCGATGGCGAAGGCGATCAGCCCGAGGAATGAGATCAGGATGTCCGTCGGGGTGTAGACGAAGTGGAGGCCGATCGCCGTGAAGTTGTCGCCGATCGCAAAGTACCGGATCCCGTTGATCATGTGGGTCAGCGGGTTGACCGCAGAGACGAGCTTGAGAATCTCCGGGAACCCGTCGATCGGGTAGAGGGCGTTGGAGGCGAAGAAGATCGGCATCGTCATCAGCGTGGTGACCCCCTGCAGCCCCTCCGGCGACTCCATCGACATCGAGATGAACGCCGAGAGGAAGAGGAACCCGAGGGCGAAGACTCCGACGAAGAGCAGGATCCCGAGCACGGCGAAGACCGTCTGGACGGCTGTGTAGCCGACAAAGAACTTCACGCCGAGCAGCAGCCCGAAGAGCATGATCACCATGGCCTGGATGAACGACTTGGTGACGCCTGAGAGGCCGATTCCGATGATGATGTTGTTCCGGTTCATCGGGGATGCCAGGATCTCCCGCATCAGCCCCCAGTTCTTGTCGAAGAGGAGGACGATCCCCCCGAAGAGGCTGGTGAAGAGGGTGGTCATGGCGATCACGCCAGCGGCGATGAAGGTCATGTACCCGACCTGGACGACCCCGGGGAAGGCCGGCGCCATCCCTGCCAGCCGGTCGAAGTTGCTGGACATCGCGACCCCGAAGAACGCGAGCCAGAGGGCCGGCTGGACCAGCGATGAGATCAGCAGGGCCTTGAACCTGACGAATCTGAGCATGTCCCGCCAGTAGACGGTTGTGAATCCAGTATCCATCTTCAGTTCACCTCCTCACCCTTCGTGCCTGTGGCTGGTATCTCGGCTGTTCCTCGTCGCGCAGGTCCTTTCCGGTGTAGTGCATGAAGACATCGTCCATCGACGGTTTTTTCAGGTTCACGGCGGTCAACCGGATCCCCTCTTTCTGCAGTGATTCGAGGATCCCCGGCAGCAGCCGGGTGCCGTCCTCGGTGATCATCACCAGCAGCCCCTTTCCCTTCTTCTTCACCTCACGGACACTCGGGCTCTCTCCGACGATCCGGGCGGCCCTCTCATTGTCCGTGGTCTCGATGAAAAACATGTCCTGGCCGAGGGTGTTCTTCAGTTCCCAGGACCTTCCCGAGATGATGACCTTGCCGTGGTCGATGATATCGATATGGTTGCTGAGCTGGTCGGCCTCGTCCATGTAATGGGTGGTCAGAAAGATGGTGGTCCCCTCCTCGTTCACCTCGCGGAGGTACTCCCACATCCTGGTCCGGGTCTGCGGGTCCAGGCCGATCGTCGGTTCGTCCAGGAAGAGGACCGCCGGCCTGGTCATCAGCCCGCGGGCGATCTCCAGCCGGCGCTTCATCCCGCCGCTCAGGTTCCTGGTCAGGTCGTCCCGTTTCATCTCCAGTTCGACTAGGGTGAGCAGTTTTTCGGTCCGCTCCCGACGGTCCGCCCGCTCGAGCCCGTACAGCCTCCCATGAAACTCGAGCGTCTCCCAGACCGTCATGTCCCGGTCCAGGGTCTCCTGCTGGAAGACGATCCCTATCGACTTCCTGACCTGCACCGGGTCTCTGGCCAGGTTATAGCCTGCGATGGTGACCGATCCCTGCTGCAGCCGAAGGAGTGTGGTCAGGACATTGATCACGGTGCTCTTCCCGGCCCCGTTCGGTCCCAGGAATGAGAAGATCTCCCCCTTCTCCACCGAGAAACTGATATCGTCCACCGCCACAAAGTCCCCGAACTGGTGACTTAAGTGCTGCACCTCTATGATATGCTCCACATCATCCCTCGAACTGGTGTTGTCATCCTGATCACTGGCACGCAGGGATACCAAGGGCCTTGGGTAATAAAAAAATGCTGGTGAGCCGGGGCTCTATCAGGGTGAGGGGCGGGTGACGCTGACCCTGCCCTTCATACTGACCGGCTGGAATCCGAACGACCTGAGCAGGGCCGCGCTCTCCCCGGTGCCATGGATCAGCAGGTCGACCAGGTCGTCCTCCTCGTCGATGTCCACATACAGTCGGAACGAGTCGATCACCTCCAGCGAGAGGTTTCGGTCCTCTGCGATTCTGCAGTGCTTCATAAAACTCTGGCCATAGTAGTCGGTCGAAAAGGAAGATCCCTGCTGCAGAAAGATCGCATTGGTCCCGCCGCCCCGCCCCGGCACGATCGCGACGTCGGCCCCGGAACTGATCACCGCGGTGACCGCTTCCTTTGTGGCGAGCGGGATGTCCGCCATCATGATCAGCACCGGGCCGGCCTGGTCGGCGAGGAGGGTGTTGAGCGCGGTGCTCAGATCTGCGTCGGTGACGCTGACCCGAGCGCCGGCCACGGAGTACGGTGTGGTGGCGAGGACGAGCGGCGTGCACCCTGCAGCAGTCACGGCCTCGAGGACGTCGGTCAGCATCGCGGCGGCGAACCGTTCCCGCTCTTCCCTGGTCAGGATCCCGCTCAGCCTGGACTTGGGATTCATCGGCCGGAACGGGATCACTGCAAGCGGAGTCATCAGAGATTAGATTCACCGGCTATACCAAAAAAGGGATCGTACCGGTGTCGGCTCAGCGCGGTTGATATAGATCGAGGCTATATTAGTATTCTGTGAACTCTTCCCCTGCAGAGTCCTGCCCTGTGGCCGGCTGCTCTCAGGTGGAAGAAGGGGATATACATGATTTTGAGACGAGCAGGAGCGATCAGGATCGTTCTCCTCTGGCTGGTTGTGCTCTGCACGGTGGTGATGGTCAGCCCCGCGGCAGGGGCGGGCGAGGTGAAGATCGGGACCTCGGAGAGCGTTCAGGGGCACCCTTCGATCTCCGGGGACCGGATCGTCTGGCAGGACAACCGGAACGGGAACGAGGACATCTATCTCTGGAATCTGGCGACCCAGACCGAGACCCGTATCACGACCGATCTGAACGACCAGGAGAACCCTTCGATCTCAGGGAACTGGATCGTCTGGGAGGACTACCGGCACGGGGTGAACCCTGAGATCTATCTGTATGATCTCACGACCCGGACCGAACGGCAGATCAGCTGGAGCGGGGACGAGAACTATCAGAAGCAGCCTGCGGTCGACGGGACGAAGGTCGTCTACATGGACAGTATGAACGGGTTCTACAACATCTACATGTACAACGTGGAGACCCAGCGGAGGAGTTCGCTCAACGAGGACTCCAAGACCCAGTGGCAGCCGGCGATCTCCGGGGACGATGTGGTCTGGATCGACTGGACGACCAATATCCTCTACCTGTACAGCATATCGGCCGGGGGGCAGCCGATCGCCGTGACCGACGGGAATACCGGCCCGAAGGCGCCGGCGGTGGATAACGGCCGGGTGGTCTGGGCGGATTTTGTGAACGGCAACGATGCTGGGATCTTCCTCTATGACCGGGCGACCGGGATAAAGAAGTGGCTGACCCCGATTCCGACCAACCAGGACTACCCGGTCATCTCGGGAAATACGGTCGTCTGGGTCGACGACCAGGCCGGCACCTCCAATCTGTACCGGTATGACCTGACGACCCGCCAGGCCACCCGGCTTACAAACGGCCCCGGGAACCAGTACTCGGCGTCGATCGACGGAGACCGGGTCGTCTACGTGGACGACCGGGGGATGAACCCGCACGTCTATATGTCGACGATCGGCAGCATCCCGCAACCAGTGGTGGTGAATGGGCAGACGAAGCTGCCGACCGATACCGATCACGACGGGCTGTACGAGGACCTGAACGGCAACGGAGCCCTCGATTTCAACGACGTGGTGATCTTCTTCAACCAGATGGATTGGATCGGCGAGAACGAGCCGATCGCCGCCTTTGATTTCAACGGAAACGGTCAGATCGACTTCGATGACATCGTCAGGGTCTTCAATCTGATGTAGTCGATATATACGTTAGTATTATAAATTCGGGGAATTTAATCCCCGTTTTAAAAAAATCTCTCCTTCAGGGACATGGTGATAATCTATATGTAGGAAGAGGAGAGTTATGTTACTATGAATATTCTGAGCCGTACAGAGTTCCGGAGGTCTGCCCTCCTCCTGGCTCTGATACTACTATCTGGATGCCTGCTGATACCAGGGGCATTCGCAGTCACGATATCGACCGGCACCTATCAGATCGATACTGCCGGTAATACGACCACCATTCCTATTATCATGGATGAGGCACCCAACGGGTTTGCCTATTACAAGATCCAGGTCGCTCTCACGAATCCGGATGTTGCAACGATCACAGGCTGCTCGTTCCCATCTTGGCTGGGACTGAACCTGAATTCTGCACTCCCGGCTACGAGTGTGGTGATTCGGGGAGGAGATCTTACAAAAGCCCATGTCACGCCAACGGATAAGAATATTCTTCTCGCCACGCTGACCGTAAAGGGCACTGCAATCGGAACGACGCCGATCACGGTGACCGTCTCCCCTCCAACCTATGTGGTTCAGGATACGGACGTCAATAATTACGCCGTCACGACCCCTGCCGGCCAGCTGACTGTCGGGACCCCGACCACGCCTACGACGGTGACCCCGACCCCGACCGTGCAGCCCCCGGTCGCTGACTTCTCAGTCGACAAGATCAATGGGACAGCACCGCTGACCATCAAGATCACCGATGCATCGGTGAATGCGACCACGGTCAAGTACAACCTCGGGGACGGCACCTCTACCGGCGCAACCGCTCCGGGCGGAGTCCTCTCCTACACCTACACCACAGTCGGCACCTTCACGCTGACCCAGACCGCGACCAACCCGACCGGGTCCACGAACAAGACGGTGACCATAACGGTTGTGGCAGCACCGACAACGACCCCGACGGTCACACCTACGACGCCAACAGTAACGCCTACCACCCCAACCGTTACGCCTACGACGCCAACAGTAACGCCTACCACCCCGACCGTTACGCCAACCGCGACGGTCACTGTTACACCCGGTGCCCTGACTGCGGACTTCCAGGTGGCGACCACGGCAGGCAGCAACCTGGTCAAGATCACCGATAAGTCGGTGAACGCGACGACGATCAGGTACGACCTCGGCAACGGCGTCTCCACCAAGAATATGGCAGTGCCCGTTCCGGTGCTCTCCTACTATTACGTCACCGCCGGCACCTACACGATCACCCAGACCGCGACCAGTGCGGGCGGACAGACCGCCACCAAGCAGGTGACAGTGACCGTCGGCGGTGCTCCAACCATCTCCACGACCACGGCGACCACGACCATCCCAACGACGACCACCGTCGTTCCGACCGTCACGGTCACGCCCGGATACCCGGTGCCTGACTTCACCCTCACCACCCCGAGTTCGATGGGCATCCAGATCATCGACGCTTCGGTGGATGCGACCTCGGTGAAGTACGACCTCGGCGACGGCACGACCACGGCCTATCGGAACTTCCGGTACACCTACTGGCAGGCCGGAACCTACACGATCACGTTGACCGCAACCAATGCGATGGGCTCGTCGGTGAAGACGATCCAGGTGACCGTGCCGGCAACCCCCACGACCACCACCACGACGACGGTCGTAACGACAACGACCACCACGACGACCGCCACACCCGGCGGTCAGCAGCCATACAATGGACCGCACAACGCTCCTGGTGTGATCCAGGCGGAGGACTATGACCTCGGCGGATCGAGTGTCGGCTATATGGACACCACCGCCGGCAATGCCGGAAAGGCATACCGGCAGGATGACGTCGATATCGAAGCAGGCGGAAGCGGCTACGATGTCGGCTGGGTCATCAACGGCGAGTACCTCGTCTACTCTGTCGATGCAGCAGCCGACGGCGACTACACGGTCACCCTCAGGGTCGCCAACCCCGACGCCCAGGCAAAGCAGGCAACGGTGACCGTCGGCAACGCTGCGACCACCGTCACGGTACCTTCGACCGGTTCGTTCGACACCTATGTCGACGCCACGGCTGCAGGGACTATCCACCTCGAACAGGGCAGAAACATCCTGAAGGTGACCTTCGGTCTCTCACGGATGAACCTCGACTATATCACCCTCGGGACCTGCTCGCAGCCGACCCCGACGGTGACCACCACGGCAACGACCGCACAGCCAACCGTGACCACGACAGCAACGACCGCCCAGCCGACCCCGACCGTCACGACGACGGTCCAGCCGACCGGCACCCCGCTCTCGACCCCCTACTATATGATCAGCATGGTCCCAGGGCATGTCGAGTCATACTCCTATGACAACGGCGGTGAAGGGGTTGCATACCATGACACCACCACGGCCAACCTCGGCGGCAAGCTCCGTTCAGACGGCGTGGACATAGAGTACAGCCAGGCGGATGCCGGCTACAACATCGGCTATGTCGTCGGTGGCGAGTGGCTGGTCTACTCGGTCCAGATCGACACCGCAGGAACCTACACGGTGGCCATCAGGGCATCGAACCCTGACAGCACGGACAAGCATATCGTCCTCTCGCTCGAAGGGAGCAGCACACCGCTGGCGACCGTGACGGTCCCGTCGACCGGCTCGTTCGATAAGTACCAGACCATCACCACAACCGTGCAGATGCCTGAAGGCAGACACTGGCTGAAGCTGAGCTTCCCTGAGAACCGCATGAACGTCCGGTTCATGGACTTCACCCGCGGGGCATCGACTGGTATCCCCGATCAGGCCGTCCTGACCGCCTCGGTGGAGACCACCACCCCGGTGGAGAACACCACCCCAGCAGAAGCACAGAACAACACCACGATCAAGGTCTGAACCTCGGTTCAGGTCCTCTTTTTTTCTTACCGTCCTGCGGCAGTTTGATAGCGACTGACGCAGAATCAGAGATCCATGAATGGAGCTGAAGCAGTGCAGTCCGACCTGGCACTGACCCCGGTCAGCGAGATCATGCGCGAGACCGTGCTGAAGGTCACCCCCGAGACGCCCGTGACCGAGATCTTCTCATGGTTTCGCAAACGGGGACACACCCATCTGATCGTCACCGACGCCGGAGGGAGCGTGCTCGGGGTGATCACCTCGTTCGACCTGCTCTCCGCGATCAGCCCGACGATCGGGATCGGGAGCGGAAGAAAATACCTGAGTCTCGACCGGCTGATCAAGTCAAACGCCCGGGTGGCCGGGGACCTGATGGCCCCGGTGCCGGTGATCATGCACGGAACAGAACCGCTGGTCCGGGCGCTCGAGATGATGGAGCACTATCGGTATCCCTATACGATCATCACCGATCAGCAGGGACACCTGACCGGGATCGTGGAGTTCGCTGATATTGTGAAGTTCCTCATCAATAAGGGACACGTCCTGGGCGGGAACACCTCCCCGTGAATCTATCCCGGGGGTGCCGGCTCAGCAGAACGTTTGAACCCCTGCTTCAGCAGCGCCGGGGTGATGACGATCGTGGCGACCACCGTCAGCACGGTGGTGGTGTAGAGCTCGTTTGAGATCAGCCCGGCCAGCAGGGCGTATTTTCCGATCGCCAGCGGGAGGTCTCCCTTCGGGCAGAGTCCTATCCCGACAAGGAGAGCCGATTTTACGTCTTTGAAGAACCAGATCGAGCCGAGATACCCGCCGAGGATCTTGGCCCCGATCGCGGTCAGCAGCATCGGAACGATCAGGGGAGAGACGAGGTTCTGCGGGGTGATCTCCAGCACCAGCCCGACCGATGCGAAGAAGAGGGTGACAAAGAAGCCGAACGCCGAGTCTGTCAGGGAATCGAAGAGCTGACGGTCGACCCGGATCAGATCCCCGAGGAGGAGGCCGGCCAGGAAAGCCCCGATCACGTAGTTGAGCCCTGCGATATGGGAGAGGAGGGCCCCGGTGATCGCAAGGATCAGGGCGACGGCATACGAGACCTCGTGGGAGGAGGCGCGGGATGACAGGGCGAAGATCCGCCTGATCAGAAACCGGCCGACGGTGGCCATCCCGATGATGAAGAGGAGGCTGATCCCGACCGAGACCAGCAGGTCGGTGGAACTGATCCCGTTCCCTGCTGCCATCGAGGAGAAGATACCGTACAGAGTCAGTGCGATCAGGTCGTCGAGGACGGCGACCCCGATGATCGTGGTCCCGATCTCGGTGTTGAACCTGTTCAGACCGACCAGCGTCGGGACCACGATCCCGACCGAGGTGATCGAGAGGATGATCGCGATATAAAACGAGAGGATGAGCGGCTGGTGCAGCAGTGTCCCGATCAGAAAGCCGGCGCAGATCGGGACTGCAGAGGCTGTCACCGCAGTCACCACCATCCGCGCTGTCGAAGAGACGAAGAGCTTCAGGTTCATCTGGCACCCGATGACAAAGAGGAGCATGATCACCCCGATCGTCGAGAGGGTCTCGATCACCTGATCGTGCGCGACCAGGCCGAGGAGCGAGGGGCCGAGGATCACCCCTGCTGCGATCTCACCGATCAGGACCGGGTACCCGGCCCGCTCCACCAGCTCGCCGAGCACCTTTGCCAGTACCAGGATCGCGATGATCGAGAGGAGGGTATCCATAACGCTTCAGCAGTATTCTCCCGTCCCGGTTAATAGGTGGTCCCTCTGATCGGGCGGCCCTCTCTTCACGCGAGCGCGGCCACCATCTGCCTGGCGATGCCGACGGCCTGATCGAGGGTCGCCTGGCCGTTGCTGGCATGGTACGTGACCTGCATCACCAGGTCTTTACTCCGGGCGCCGGCCTCTGCAACGTTCTTTTCGGTGTAACCATACCCCTCGTCGGCAAGGGTCTGATCTGAAAGCCGGTACTGGCTCGCCCGCTCCTGTATCCCCAGGTAGGCGGCATGCGCCTCGGTCGCAGTCTGGAACAGGGTCGCCGTCAGCGTGGCCCGGTCTCCGGCACTGTTGATCAGCGTCGCCGTGGCCGAGGTGTCGGTCCCTGAGTACGACTCCACCTTCCAGTCTCTGGCCAGATCCTGCACCATCTGCCCGAGGCCGTCGAGCGACTGTTCATCGGCGAGGGTGGCCTGAACTGCCGGCGTCGTGCCCGGTGTCTGTACCTGGCCGGCCTGCGAAGCAGATCCGACCTGACCCTCCAGCGATGTGCATCCTGCAGCAAGCACTGTACAGAGAAGAAGCAGCCCTCTGAGCAGGGCATATCTGCCGGTTATTCCGTCTATACCAGAACTATTGCTTGTCAGCCCGGAAATAGGTGTCCTGCCAGCACCTGCCCGGGAAGAATAGTTTATGTTGATCTCCATCGTATGCTACACCGGGAGATCAATCAGATGAGTCAGAATATACAATGGAAAGGATGCTGCCTGCCCGTGCTGCTGGTGCTCCTCCTCGCAGGGGCCTGCATGATCGCAGGATGCACCCAGGCACCGTCCGGGCAGTCGGATAAAGGGGTTCCGGTGAACACCTCGATAAAGACGGTCGATCCATCGGTCCTGATCCCGTTCATCCCGCCGGCACCACAGAACTGGGTGAACGAGAGCGAACCCTTCGGATATACGATGAATGACAACAACCAGGGCATCTCGTACTCCGCGGTATCGGGATCGTACACGAATGCGGCCAACAACAGCAGCACTGCAGAGGTGATTATCCAGGACACCGGCGGTGCCAAGGTTGGTTTCCGCGGGCTCTGGGAGAATCTGACTGCATCGGAGGGGACCCAGGCCTACTCGAAGAAGGTCGAGGTGAAGGGGAACCCGGCCTGGGAGATCTACGAGGCCCCTGACCGGTATGCGAGCTGGGTCTCTGTCGGGGATCGGTTCATGATCTATGTCGCCGTCAACGGCGGCAGCCGGACTGACTTCGATACATTGACCGGCTCGATCAACTATCAGGGACTCGCAGCCCTGAAGTGATCAGGCAGGCACTCTTTTTTTCTCAACCCGATCCCGCGGCTCTTCATCACAATCTTTAACTGTTCGCAATCAAAGCCTCTCTGTATGGAGACTGTTGTATGACCGGTCATCTCCGACCAGTAGGGTATATCGCGCTGATGCTGATGCTGATCTCTGTATGCATGACCGCGGGCTGCACCTCCTCGGAAAAACCGGTGGTCATCGGGCAGTTGCAGACGGTCGAGGCGCTCAAACCGTTTCTGCCAGCGGCGCCTGCCGGCTGGAATGTGACCCAGGAACCGCTTGGCGGACAGATCCCCGACGCTGCAGGGAAGCCGAGTGTGACCTTCGTCTCCGGTGCGTACATGATGAACAACAACCCTGCGGTGACGGCCGATGTCATGATCCAGGACTCGGCCAATGCAACGGCCGGGGCTCGGGAGGCTTTCGACTCCTTCAAACCCTCTGATTCCGGGGACGCTTACCTGCGGAAGGTCACGGTCGCCGGGTACCCGGCCTGGGAGACCTACCTCAAACCCGACCAGTACAGCGTGATGATCGCCGTCAATGACCGGTATATGGTGGTGATCGCCGTCACCTCCCCCCAGCGTGCCGACCTCGAGACCTTCGAGAAACAGGTCGATCTGGCAGGGCTTGTGGCCCTGGTATGACCCCCTATTACTCATCCGGGTCCGGATCCAGGACCATTCAAGCGATGAATTGAAGCTATCAAGCCGGCCGCACCGGGATCCGGCCTTCTCCGGTTTTTCCGGAGTCTTCGGGGAGCGGGAACCGGCGAAGATTTGGGTATATTTAATCCTCCCGCCGTGTATACTTTAAGAAGAACATGGAGCGTACCCTAGGATTCAAGGAGCGGCGGTATATCGAGGAACTCCGTATTCTGACCAGATCGACAGCGCTCGACTGTGTGATCGACGAACGTTTCGACCGGGTCATCTATGTGATACGGACGGGGGATATGGGGCTGGCCATCGGCAAGAAGGGGGAGAATATCCGCCGGCTGCAGAAAGTGCTCGGCAGACGGCTCGAGATGGTCGAGTACGACGAGGTCCCCTTCACGTTCCTCTCCAACATCGTCCGCCCCGCCGAGATCGCCCGTCTCGATGAGGACGGCGAGGGCGGCCAGGTGAACCTGCTTGTGAGGAGGCGCTCTGATCTCGGGATCGCCATCGGGAAAGGGGGATGTAACGTGGAAAAAGCTCGTATACTCTGCAAACGATTCTTTAACATGGATATCGGCGAGGTACTCCTTGAGGAGGATGCAGTATGACCGACACCGATCTGATCGCTGAGCTCTGGGATGTGATCGTCGATCGGCGCCTCCACCCGGTAGAGGAATCGTATGTGAACTCCCTCCTCTCTCACCGGAAAGGGATCGACAAACCACTCGAGAAGGTCGGCGAAGAGGCGACCGAGTTCATCCTCGCCGTGAAGAATGGCGAGTCCGGCCGGATTGCAGAGGAGGCGGCCGATCTGCTCTTTCACATGCTGGTCGCGCTGAACGCTGCCGATGTCGACCTCTCCCTGGTGCTCGACGAACTGGCATCCCGGCGCAGGTCCCGGTGAGCTGGTCTATCTCCCTTTTTAACAATACTGATTAAGTACGGGCCCTATACAGTATGGGGATTATTGTGAACTATCGAGTACTTGTGAGTGACCCGCTGGCTGAGGAGGGTCTGACCATCCTGCGCGATCAGGTCGAGGTGGATGTGAAGACCGGGCTTCCCGAAGACCAGCTGATCGCCATCATCGATCAGTATGACGCCCTGCTGGTGCGGAGCGGAACACAGGTCACTGCAAAGGTGATCGAGGCGGGAACACGTCTGAAGTTCATCGGCCGGGCCGGTGTCGGCGTCGACAATATCGATACCGACGCTGCGACCAGGCAGGGGATCATCGTCGCCAACGCCCCCGAGGGGAACACGCTCGCCGCAACCGAGCACACGGTCGCGATGATGATGGCCCTGGCACGGAACATCCCGCAGGCCAATGCATCGGTCAAGCGCCGCGAGTGGAAGCGGTCCAAGTTCACCGGCATCGAGGTGAACGAGAAGGTTCTCGGGGTCGTCGGATTCGGGCGGATCGGGAAAGAGGTCGCCAAGCGTGCGACCGCGATGAACATGCGCATCGTCGCCTACGACCCGTTCATCTCCAAGGAGAAGGCCGCCGAGATCGGGGTCGAGATCATGACGATGGCTGAACTTTTCACCGTCGCGGACTTCATCACCGTCCACACGCCGCTGATGAAGGAGACCACCCATATCATCAACGACGCCTCGATCGCCACGATGAAGGACGGGGTCAGGATCATCAACTGCGCCCGGGGCGGGATCATCGATGAAGAGGCGCTCTACCGCGGCCTGGTCTCCGGCAAGATCGGCGGGGCCGCGCTCGATGTCTACGAGCACGAGCCGCCGACCGATTCGCCATTGACCGAACTGGATCAGGTGATCATGACCCCGCACCTCGGGGCGAGCACTGTCGAGGCGCAGGTCAATGTGGCGATCTCGGTCGCGAAGCAGTGCCTCTCGGTCCTCTCTGGCGGTTCGGCGAAGAGTGCGGTGAACGCGCCGATGATCCCTGCAGACCAGCAGGAGTACGTCGAGCCGTTCGCGGTGCTGGCCGAAAAGATGGGCCGGCTGCTGATGCAACTGGTCGAAGGCCGGCTCGAAGCGATCGATGTGATCTATGGCGGGGAGTTTGTGGAGCGGAACAGCAACACCCGGTTCATCACCCGGATGGCCCTGAAGGGTATCCTCGACCGCCTGCTCCACCTGCCGGTGAACATCGTGAATGCCGAGTTCGTCGCCCACGAGCGCGGGATCGTGGTCAGCCAGACGGTCACCCAGGAGTCGCACGGGTTCAAGAACCTGATCACCATCAAGGTCCGGACGGACAAGGGCGAGGAGACGATCAGCGGGTCGGTCTTCTCGAAGGCACGCTCCCGGATCGTCGCGATCGGCGGGTATACCATGGACCTCGACCCGACCGGCTTCGTGGTCATCTCCAAGCACCTGGACAAGCCCGGCGTGATCGGCAGGGCCTCGACGATTCTCGGGCGCTGCGAGGTGAATATCGCCGGGATGCAGGTCGGCAGGATCCGGCCGGGCGAGGAGGCGATCATGGTCTTGAACGTCGACAGCGAGGTCTCCGACGAAGCGATGGACGAGATCCGGTCGATGCCCGGCATCTTCACGGCGAAGTTCGCCAGGATATGAGCACCATTTCCGGGACGGTTCGTAGGGATCGTCCCGGGAAGGAATACGAATTTTTTTATACTCGCCAGTTCAATATTATCGAGCACCACGCACACTGGGGCTCGTGGTCTAGTTGGTTATGACGTCGCCTTGACATGGCGGAGGTCTCGAGTTCGAATCTCGACGAGCCCATCCTCTTGCTTTTGTGAATTTTTTTTATTCCTGCATGGTTGACCGTCTGGTTCCCCGTGTTCCGGCCATATCCTCTTCAGCCATAGGTATATCCCTCTCAACACGCAATTTCCGGTCTGCCCCCGGTCGGGGGTGTCGGAGGAGATGGAATGGAGGGAACAGCACGTTATCCTGCGGGCGATAAGCCGGTGCAGTGGATATCGCCGGCATGGCTGCAGGACCGCATCGGGGACCGGGTACTGATCATCGATACACAGCCGGATGTCCATGAATACATCAGGGGGCATATCCCGGGCGCGGTCTATGCGCATGAGAACCTCTTCCGAATGCACCTGGGGGGGCATCCGGCCAGCTGGCTTCCTCCCGGGGTGGCAGAGGGCGTGATCAGAAATCTGGGCGTCTCCAGGTCTGGACCGGTGATCGTCTACGGGAGCAGGGGGGTGCGTTCTCCCTGTGGGACATTCCAGAATGACGGGGCCGGGCAGGCGCTGGTTGCCTATACCCTGGCCCGGTACGGGGTGAAGCATGTCTGCCTGTTGAACGGCGGCCTCGAAGCATGGGCTGATGAAGGCCGGCCGCTGGCGCGGGACTTCGGGTCCACTGCCCCTTCCTCGTTCACGGTCGACCTGCAGCAGGACTTTTTTCTGGAGTACTCGGAGTTCACGACGGTCAAGGACCGCGACGACGTGGTGGTGATCGATACCAGGCCGGCCGCCGTGTATGAAGGGGAGGGGGCCTGGGTCCGGGCCGGACACATCCCCGGCGCCGTCAACATTCCCTGGCAGTCGCTGATGGCCCCGGGGAACCCGATGCTGCTCCTCCCCGTCGACGAGATCAGGACGCTTCTGTGCGACCACTGCGCGACGCCTGACCGGACGGTCATCTGCTCGTGCGGCACCGGCCGGACTGCCACCTCCCTCTTCCTCATCCTGCGGTACTGCCTTGGCTATCCACATGTGAAGATGTACGAAGGATCGTTCTCCGGATGGACGCGGGACCCCGATAACCCGACGGTGATCGGCCAGCATCCCTGGTGACAAATATCAGCTTCTTTTTCCGATCGTTGCCGCGTAGATCACCGACAGTTCTGCCCCGTCGAGGCCGAGCAGACGGTTGATCCGGTCATCATCAAAGGCACCGATCGCACAGACGCCGGCCCCGATCGCTTCTGCGGCCAGGTACAGGTTCTGGCAGATATGCCCTGCATCCAGGTGCAGGTACCGGTATCCCCGTTCGCCATATCGCCAGGTCATCCGGTAGACGACGGCAGTCCAGAGGAAGGTGGCCGCACTCGTCCGGATGAAAGGCTGACCATAACAGGCCTCGGTGACCTTGTCGAAGAGATCCGGCTCGGTCGAGATCTCGAGGAGCTGGTGGTCCTGTGCCAGGTACCGATAGAGTCCCGGCGTCACCCCCTCGACACGGTTCAGCATCAGGTTGGTCTCGATCGCATGTCTGGCACCGGCGGACGGGACCGTCCTGAAGGTGTACTCCCCGTTGACGATACCCTTGATCCCCTGGGTCGTCCAGAGCAGGAAGGAGAGTTCGTCGAGGGTCAGCGGCGTGGAGGTATACTCCCTGACCGTGGTCCGGATATTGATCGCTGTCCAGAGGTCGAGGTCCGGTACAGCGAGTGAGTCAGGATTGGGCAGCCGTATGATCCGTCCCTTCTCATCATACGGGAGTTCGAGCAGGGGTTGGGGAAGTCCCATCGACTGGTCTGAGGGTCTCAGATCGTCCCCTGCCGTCTCTCTCATAAACCTGTGGCCGATTCCCTCTTTCATGCGTAATCACTCTGATCCCCCCTATTGAGAAGAGCTGACTTAAAGATTCGCCCGGCACCTGATCCTTGCGGAATCCAGGAATTAAGTCCCACATATTTATATCCGAATCTGTGCTAATATAAAGACACCTGTATGAAGGGCCTCTGCATGGGATGCAGGGAACCTAAGCCGTTAGCGCTTTGGAAACCTGGATCCCTGCGAGCATAGGGCTTTGCATGGGGAGACTCGGTCTTCATCGGTCCCCCCACAAAATCCGCGCTCTGCCGGGGTTCTCTCATACGGTCGCACCCGGCCCCGATGGCCGGGAATGCCGAGAGGAGTTGTGAGCGATCACAACGGGCTGACAGAAGCTGGATCTGAAGGACAGTGGGTGGACGTTCGTGCAACGAGCCCGTTCCTGCACTCTGCAGGAGATTGTCCTGTTCAGGATCTATTCGCGAGACAGGTACATTCTGGCGCACTCCAGAAGATGCTCACCATGAAAGGACGGTCCTGCCCCCTGCAGAAGGTGGCAGATCGCCCCGGACTGGCATAATCCTCAAGCGAAGTGCACTGCTCAATCTCGGGTTTACGATGAGGCATCGTCCCATCGGTAAGCATCAACAAACGCAGAGAAGGATTGATTAAGACATGGCAAATATACACAGGCCACGTAGAGGATCACTTGCATACAGTCCTCGCAAGCGTGCAAAGAGCCAGGTTCCAAAGTATCACTCTTGGCCTGCCCGCGATGGAGAGCCAATCCTCCAGAGTTTTGCAGGGTACAAGGTGGGAATGACGCACGTGATCATGGTCGATGACCATAAGAACAGCCCTACCGAAGGTAAGGACATTATGGTCCCGGTGACGATCATCGAGATCCCACCGATGAAGGTAGCAGCCATCCGTGCATATACTGCGGACACCTATGGAAAGCGGGCACTGACCGAGGTCTGGACAGAGCAGCTGAGCGCGGTGCTCGGACGCAGGATCACCCTCCCGAAGAAATACAGCGAGGAAGCAGGCTTCAAGGCCCTCTCCGAGGCTGTTGCAGCAGGGATGGTTACAGAACTGCATGCCCTGATGTACACGCAGCCTGAAACCATGACCGGTGTTCCAAAGAAGGTTCCTGAACTGATGGAGGTCTGTATCGGTGGCGGGACGCTCGAGCAGAAGGTCGAGTTCGCCCAGTCCATCATCGGCAATGAAGTGAACCTCGCAGATGTGATCGGGGCCGGCGAATATGCCGATGTGACCGCGATCACCACCGGAAAGGGAACCCAGGGTCCAGTCAAGCGCTGGGGGATCATGCTCCGGAAGAGGAAGCACTCCCGCGGCGGTAAGAAGCGGCACATCGGTAACCTTGGTCCATGGAACCCCCACCATGTCAGGTGGCAGGTCCCGCAGATGGGTCAGATGGGATACCAGCAGCGGACCGACTTCAACAAGCGGATCTTAAAGATCGGCGAGAATGGAGCAGATGTCACACCGGCAGGCGGTTTCCTCCATTATGGTCTGCTCCGGAATCCGTATGTGATGATCAAGGGCTCTGTGCCTGGACCGGTCAAGCGTTTGATCAGGATTCGGCCAGCAGTTCGGAAAGGAGAGCATCATGCACGCGTACCCGCAATCGAGTTTGTGAGTGCACAGAGCAAGCAGGGATGATCTGAGATGAAAGCACAGATTATAAGACTTGATGGCGGTGTCGCTGAAGAGATCGAGCTTCCTGCAGTCTTTGCGGAAGCGTACCGCCCAGATCTGATCAGGAAGGCAGTGGTTGCACTCCAGTCCACCCGCAGGCAGCCGCATGGGACCAATCCCTATGCAGGTATCTGCTCGTCGGCAGTCGGCTGGGGTAGCGGACGTGGTGCCTCACATGTACCGAGGCTGAAGAACGGTTCACGTGCAGCCAAGGTCCCCCAGGCAAAGGGTGGTCGGGCAGCCCATCCACCGAAGGTAGAGAAGATCCTGATCCGGGATATCAATAAGAAAGAGAAACAGAAGGCGTTCCGCTCGGCAATTGCAGCAAGCGTCTGTGAAGACCTTGTTCGCGCACGCGGGCACCAGTTCGAGGGTGCATGCCAGATTATCTTTGAGGACGCCTTTGAGGGGCTGACCAAGACCTCCGAGATCATCACGGCACTGACCGCAGCCGGCGTCTATGCAGATGTCGAACGCTCCAAGGCCTCAAAGAAGGTCAGAGCAGGGCGGGGAAAACTCCGTGGCCGCAGATACAAGCAGCGCAAGAGCCTGCTGATCGTGACCAGGGAAGAGCCGCTCGCAGCAGCAGCGAACCTGGCCGGGGTCGACGCGGTATCGGTGAACGCACTGAACACCGAACTGCTGGCACCGGGTGCACAGGCAGGACGGTTGACCGTCTGGACGCAGGGCGCACTCAACTGGCTTGGTGAGAGACGATGATCCTGAAGTACCCGTTTGTAACAGAAAAGGCGATGATGACCCTGGAGTCCCAGAGCAAACTCCAGTTCCTCGTTCGCAAAGAGGCAACAAAGCCCCAGATCAAACGTGAGATCGAGAAATTCTTCGGCCATGACGTGACCACAGTGAAGACACTGATGACCACAAAGGGCCACAAGAAGGCTATCGTGAGTTTTGCTGACCAGAAGGCCGCTGAAGAGATCCTCAGCCGGCTGGGGATTATGTAAGGTGAGCTAGATGGGACATCGAATAAAGACGCAGAACCGTGGCCGGGGGGGCCCGACCTATCGCGCACCCTCACACCAGTACAAGGCAGAGCTGAAGCATCTCGGTAATGACAAGGTCACCGTCCGTGGCGTCATCATCGATATCGAGCACGACCCTGCCCGGCACACCCCGATCGCACTGGTCAGGCTCGAAGGAGAAGGCAAGAAGGTCTATCTGCTGGTCACTGAGGGGCTCGGTGTCGGCGATCAGGTGGCCTGGGGCCCGGAGGCCGAGGTCAAGAACGGCAACACCATGCCGATCAGCAAGATCCCGACCGGGTCATACATCTGCAACATCGAAGCACGTCCAGGTGACGGCGGCAAGTTCGTCCGGGCGAGCGGTGTGCAGGCGATCATCATCGACAAGACCATCGACCGTGTCGGCGTGAAGATGCCGTCAGGCAAGATGAAGTGGTTCAACAGCCGCTGCCTTGCCACGGTTGGTGTCGTAGCAGGTGGTGGACGTGGTGAGAAGCCGTTTGTTAAGGCAGGTAAGAAGTTCCACAAGATGAAGTCACAGGCAACCTACTGGCCTCGGGTCAGAGGTGTTGCGATGAACGTCATCGACCATCCGTTTGGTGGCGGTGGGCATCAGCACACTGGACGTCCGAAGACGGTATCCCGTGGCACTTCGCCAGGAAGAAAGGTTGGTTCAGTTGCTGCACGCAGAACTGGAAGAAGGAAGAGGTGAGCTAAATGGCGAAGAAAACGCAGAAGAGGTTGCCGCGACGGCGTGAGGAGTTTACCTATCACGGCTACCGTATAGAAGAACTGCAGGCGATGGCGATGAACGATCTCCTCCCTGTGATGCCCTCGCGGGCACGCAGAAAGATCGTCCGTGGCCTCTCCAGAGATGAAGAGCATCTGCTCGGTAAGGTCAGAGCAGGGGATGCACAGATCAGGACCCATCTCCGGTCCATGATCGTCCTCCCCGAGATGATCGGCAAGGAGATCGAGATCTACTCTGGTAAGGAGTTCATGAAAGTTGAACTCCAGCCAGAGTCGGTCTTCCACTACCTTGGCGAGTTCGCCCTGACCAGAAGGCGTGTCGCACACGGAACAGCCGGTATCGGTGCAACCAGGTCGAGTAAGTTCGTACCCCTGAAGTGATGAAGATGGCAGCACGAATAGCATATTCAAAGGCGGTCGAAGGGGAGAACATTGCCAAAGCGAAGGCAAACGAGCTCCCCTGTTCACCAAAACATGCGATCGAGATCGCCAAGTTCATCAGACACAAGAAGGTGGACGAAGCGATCGCATATCTGAACCAGGTCGTCGCATTAAAGAAGGCCATCCCGTTCAAGACGTTCAATCGGAACGTGGCGCATAAGCGCGGACTGGACAAGTGGGATGCCGGCCGGTTCCCGGTCAAAGCCTCCAAGGGTTACCTGAAGATGCTGGAATCGGTCAGAAAGAACGCCGAGTACAGCGGCCTCGACGGTGAGAAACTCGAGATCATCCATGTGACCGCCAACCGCGGCCGTGGACAGAACGCGTTCTTCCCCCGTGCGATGGGCAGGGCGACTCCGAAGAGGAGAGAGTCTGTGAACCTTGAGATCATTGTAAGAGAGGTGGAGTGAATGGCAGTCGAGAGAAAGTTCGTCGCTGAAGGCGTCCGCAAGGTCCGTGTCGAGCGGTTTCTGCTCCGGGACCTGAAGAGGGCAGGATACGGCGGCATGGACATCGCCCGCACCCCCCTCGGTACGCAGGTCACGATCTATGCAGAGAAGCCCGGTATTGTGATCGGGAAGGGTGGAAAGGTTGTCAGGCAGCTGACTCAGGACCTTGCAACCACCTACGGGATCGAGTCCCCGCAGATCGAGGTTCAGCAGGTGCAGAACCCCAACTACAACGCTCAGATCATGGCAGAGCGGCTGGCCAATGCGCTCGAGCGCGGCTGGTACTTCAGAAAGGCAGGATCCAACGTGGTCCGCCGTGTGATGGAGTCCGGTGCACTCGGGTGTGAGGTCGTCCTCTCCGGCAAGCTGACTGGCGCCCGGGCACGGGTCCAGAAGTTCACCGAGGGCTACATCAAGCACTCTGGTGAGCCCAGCATCACGATCGTCGAGAAGGGGTATGCAATCGCAATCAAGAAGCTCGGTACCATCGGTGTGCAGGTCAAGATCATCCCGCCGGATGCCAAGCTCCCTGACCAGTTCGAGATCCTCGATGTGAAGAGACCCGAGCTTCCTGCAGAACAGGAAGAGATCGCGGTCGTCGACATTGGCGAGGAGATCGATGCAGAACTCGCGAACACTCCGGATGAGTACGGCGAGGTGCAGTGAATGGCAATCTTCCGCGCTCGTGAAGTCGCCCAGCTCACCGATGTCGAGCTGACCGAACAGATGAGCAAACTCCAGCTTGAGCTGATCAAGCACAACGGCAAGGTCAGCGCAGGCGGTGCTACAGAGAACCCTGGACATATCAAGGAACTGAAGCGCACGATTGCTCGTCTGATGACCGAACAGAACCACAGGAGAACTGCGTGATAACGCCCCGGAACGTGGTCAGTCATGAACTGACTGGCTTACACGTTCTGGTGGTCGATGCATACAATCCCCTCCACACCAAAATTTGCGGCCAGATCATCGATGAGACCAGGAATCTGCTCGTCATCCTCACTAGGGGTGGGGTGAAACGGGTGCAGAAGGTCGGCACGGTCTTCCGGTTTACGCTCCCAGATGGGGCTCGCGTGGATGTGATGGGGAAGGTTCTGGCGGTACAGCCTGAAAGAAGGATCAATATCCGGTTGAAGAAGTAGAGGATACAAAAATGGCGAGAAATATTGGATTAAACGTCCAGCCTCCTGTAGAGGAGTGCCAGGATGTAAATTGTCCGTTTCATGGCAATTTGTCGGTGCGCGGCCAGGTGATCACCGGCAAAGTCGTGAGCGACAGAATGCTTGGCACGATCGTGGTGGGACGGGACTTCCTCCACTACGTACGAAAGTACAAGCGTTATGAGAAGCGGAGCTCGAAGCTGCATGCGCACAACCCCCCATGCCTCCAGGTGAAGGTCGGGGACATTGTGAAGATTGCAGAGTGCCGTCCCATCAGCAAGAGCACCAACTTCGTCGTTGTTGAGGTGCAGAAGCCATGAAGGCGAAACAGTCGACAATACCGCGGTCACTCTGCACAGGAACCAGAATGGCCTGTGTCGACAACACCGGGGCCCGCCTTGTTCAGGTCGTCTCTGTGGACCGCTTTCATGGGGTCCGCAGACGGCAGCCGAAGATGGGAATGGGCGACCTTGCCACGGTTTCTGTCAAGAAGGGCACTCCAGATATGAGGAGAAAGCTCGAGAAGGCCGTCGTGATCAGACAGAAGAAGGAGATCAGAAGGCCGAACGGGCTTCGCGTCTCCTTTGAGGACAACGCGATGGTGCTCGTGAACGAGAAGAACGAGCCGAAGGGAACTGAGATCAAGGGCCCGGTGGCCCGTGAAGTCGCAGAACGGTTCCCCAAGCTTGGATCGATGGCGACGATCATCATCTAAAGGTGGTAGTGATGGTACGGATTGCAAGTAAACAGCCAAGAAAGCAGCGGAAAGCACGCTATGATGCCACCCAGCACCAGCGCAGCACGATGCTCGGCGCGCCGCTCGCTCCTGCACTGCGGGAGAAGTACGGCGGCACAAGAACCGTTCGTGTGGTCACCGGGGATACCGTCAAGGTGCTCCGCGGCGACTTTGTCGGCGAAGAGGGCGTGGTCGATGGTGTGGACACCAGAACCTATAAGATCATTGTGCACGGGGTCTCAGTCAAAAAGGCAGACGGGACAGAAGTGCCACGTAAGGTGGACCCGTCCAATGTGCAGATCACAAAACTGAACCTGAAGGATCCGCGCAGAGCCGCGAAACTCGGGGAGGTAGCATAATGTCTGAACATCTGAAGAGACTTGTCGCACCCCGTGCGTGGCATATCGCAAAGAAGACGAAAACGTTCATCTCAAAGACCGCACCAGGGCCCCACAACGGACAGGCGCTCCCAATCGGGGTCTGGCTCCGTGATACGATGGGATTCGCCCAGACCTTAAAAGAGGTCAAGCAGATCTTAAACGAGCGCTCTGTCATCGTCAACGGCAGGCCATGCAGAGACCCAAAGATGGGGATCGGGATCTTCGACATCATTGCGATCCCAAAGATGGGAAAATATTACCGGATTCTGCTCGCCAAGAACGGCAGACTGGTCGCCATTGAGATCGATGCAGAGGCTGCCAAGAGCCGGCTCTGCAAGGTTCAGAACAAGACGATCGTGGCCGGCGGAAAGACCCAGGTGAACCTGACCTATGGTGCGAATGTGCTGACAGAAGAGGCATGCTCACCAAAGGACTCCCTGGTTCTCTCGCTTGAGCCAGAACAGCGGTTTGCAGTCATCGAGCACTTCCCGTACAAAGAAGGGAACATGGCGATGGTGATCGGCGGCCGGCACTCGGGTAAGATCGGGAAGATCCTGACGATCACGACCGTGATGGGCTCGACTCCGAACACGGTCATCCTCGAAGAGGTCGGAACCGGCACCCAGTTCGACACGATCGACTCGTATATCTACATGGTCGGGCGCGAAACCCCGGCAATCGCTGAATGGGGGATTGAAGAGTGACCCAGCGGCAGAACCCGTTACGCCTGCCAGCCATCAACAAACTGGTCGTCCACATGGGCGTCGGTGAGAGTGGTGAGCGGCTGGTCAAGGGTGAGGAGATCATGCGAGCGATCACCGGCCAGAACCCGGTCCGGACGATCGCAAAGAAGACTCAGCCTGCATTCAATGTCAGGAAAGGCGCTCCAATCGGCTGCAAGGTAACCCTTCGGGGCGATGTGGCCCGGACCTTCCTCGAGACCTCGCTCTCGATCCTTGAAAAGACCCTCGATGCAAGCCAGTTCGACAAGAACGGGAACTTCTCGTTCGGTATCGAGGAGCACACCGATTACCCGGGCATGTCCTATGACCCGAAGATCGGTATCTACGGGATGGATATCAACGTGGTCCTCGAACGCCCGGGTATCAGAATTGCCCGCAGACATATCGAGCAGAAGAAGCTGCCCAACAAGCAGCGTGTCACAAAGGACGATGCGATTGCATTTGTCCGTGAGCAGTTATCCGTGGAGGTGCAGTGATGGCTGGAGAACAGAAGAAGGTGTATGGCCGCGGTGCAAACGAGTGCAAGTTATGCGGACGGAAACAGGGGCTTGTGCGCAGGTACCATATCATGTTCTGCAGGCAGTGCTTCCGCGAATGGGCTCAGAAGATGGGTTTCAAGAAGATGAATTGAGGTGAACGCAGAATGTCAAGACAGAATACAATCGCTGATGCGATGAGCGCCCTGAAGAACGCAGGGGACTGCGGCAAGCCAGAATGCACCCTTGAGCCCTCGAGCAAGCTGCTCGGCGCAATGCTTCGGATCATGCAGGACGCAGGATATATCGGCTCGTTCGATACGATCGATGATAAGAGGGGCGGCCAGTTCCGTGTCCACCTCTCCGGCAGGATCAACAAGTGCGGTGCAATCACCCCACGGTACTCGGTAGGGCTTGATGAGCTTGAATACTGGGAGACCCGGTACCTGCCAGGAAAGAACTTCGGACTTCTGATCCTCTCAACCTCCAAGGGTGTTCTGACCCATAACCAGGCACGCAAGGACGGGATCGGTGGCGAGCTTCTCGGATTTGTCTATTGAGGTGAAAAGAAATGGCAATGGAGAAGACCGTTACCGTCCCTGAAGGGGTCCAGGTACAGATGAAGGAGACCCTTCTGACGATCACCGGACCAAAGGGGACACTGCAGCGCGATGTCCGGTACCCGCAGGTCTCTGTCACTGTTGACGCAGACACGATCGTGGTCAGGACTGAAGCGAGCAGAAAGCAGATCGTCGCGATGGTCGGGACGCTTGCTGCTCATATCAGGAATATGTGCAAAGGTGTGACTGAAGGGTTTGAATACAACATGAAGGTGGTATTCGCTCACTTCCCGATCCAGTTGAAGTTACAGGGCAATATGCTCATAATCGACAACTTCCTCGGTGAAAAGCAGTCCAGAAAGGCACGTATCGAAGAAGGTGTCACCGCCAAGGTCAGCAATGATGAGATCACACTGACCGGGATCAACAAGGAATCAGTTGGAAATTCGGCTGCACATATTGAGCACGCGACCAAGATCAGAAATCGGGATCCCCGTGTGTTCCAGGATGGCATCTATATTGTGGGGAAGGCGTGAGCAGAATGCAGGTTGATACAAAGAGACTGATCCGTGTCAGAAGCGAGCGACGCGCCCGCTTCAAGAGAGACGGATACGGTACAAAGAAGCAGCTGAGTGCCAGCTGGAGAAGGCCCCGCGGTCTGCAGAGCAAACAGCGGGCACAGAAGAAGGCAAAGGGTGTCCATCCAACTGCAGGCTATGGAAGCCCGGTGGCCATTCGCGGCCTCCACCCAAGCGGATACCAGGACATCCTGGTCTTCACACCGAGTGAACTGATCGGCCTGGACCCAGAGACCCAGGCGATCCGGATCGGCGGCACCGTTGGGAACAAGAAGCGTGAAGTGATCCAGGATCTGGCACGTGCAGCCGGTCTGAAGATCTTAAACCCCAAGGATGCGTCCCTGGTCGTCAAGGGCAAACCAGAAGAGGTGAAGGAAGATGAGTGATCTCTCCAACCAGCGCAGAATTGCAGCAGCAGTTCTGAAGTGCGGGCTTCACAGGGTCTGGTTTGATCCAGAGCAGTTAACAGAGATTGAGAACGCAATCTCACGCGAGGATATGCGCAAACTGGTCGAGGATGGAGCTGTCAAGGCACATTCGATCAAGGGCGTCAGCAGAGGACGGGCACGGGCGAAGGCAGAGAAGCGCTCGTACGGCCACTGCAAGGGCTATGGACGGAGGAGAGGTGCCAAGGGTGCACGTCTGCCATCCAAGAGAGCCTGGATCCAGAAGATCAGAGCGATCAGAAAGGCGCTCGTCGAGCTCCGCGAAGTCGGAGTTGTGGACCGTCACCTCTACCGTATGCTCTACCGCAAGTCGGCAGGTGGACAGTTCAGAAACGTTGCACATATGAAAGCACAGATGGAGATCCTCGCAGGGAGGATGAAGTAACATGGCAGTCGGACCCAGGTATTTTGTTCCTTTCAGAAGGAGAAGAGAGGGCAAGACCGATTATTACAAGAGAGGCAAACTGATTGTCGCTGAGCAGCCGCGTATGGTTGTGCGAAAGACCAACCGGCATATCATTGTGCAGATGATCTACGCAGAGATGGAGGGCGATAAGACCCTCGTCACTGCAAACTCAGCCGAGCTGCTGGAATATGGATACAAGGGATCAACCTCCAACACCCCGGCCGCATACCTGACCGGTATGCTGTTTGCCGTCAAGGCGCTGAATGCAGGTCATCCTGCAGCGATCCTTGATATCGGGCTGAACCGTGCGACCTATGGAGCACGGGTCTTCGCTGCACTGAAAGGCGCAGTCGAAGCGGGTCTCGATATCCCGCACGGTGAGGAGATCCTCCCGGCGGATGAACGTGTCAAGGGTGAGCACATCGCTGCATACGCCCCTGACCGTGCAGGAGACCTTGTTGAGAATGTTGAATTGGCCGCTCAGACCATCATGAAGGAGCTGGCATAATATGGCATATGAAGAACATCACCAAGAATGGGTTCCGCTCACAGGTCTGGGAAGGCAGGTTGTATCAGGTGAACTGACCAACATCGACCAGATCTTCGACTCGGGAAAGCCGATCAAGGAACCCCAGATCGTGGACGCATTCCTGCCAGACCTCGTCGATGAGGTTCTGGATATCGAGATGGTCCAGCGGATGACTGACTCTGGTCGCAGAGTCAAGTTCAGAGCTGTCGTTGTGGTCGGAAACCGCGACGGATATATCGGATTCGGACAGGGCAAGGATGTCCAGGTCGGGAACGCTATCAAGAAAGCGATCGACAATGCCAAGGTCAACATCATCAAGGTGCGCAGAGGATGCGGGTCATGGGAATGTGGCTGCGATCTGAAGCACTCGATCCCCATGCAGGTGCAGGGGAAGGCCGGCAGCGTCAAGGTCACCTTAAAGCCCGCCCCCCAGGGGATCGGACTGGTCACCGGTGACATCGGCAAGAAGGTGCTCGAGCTTGCAGGGATCAAGGATGTCTGGACATTCAGCAATGGACAGACCAGAACCACGATCAACTTCGCAAAGGCAACCTTCAATGCACTCCAGCAGACGAATATGATCAGAACCGGAGGATCTGAGTAATGTATGCGGTTGTACAGGTGCGCGGTGTTGTGAACACCCGCCGTGACATCAAGGATACGCTGAAGATGCTTCGTCTCCATCATATCAACCACTGTGTCTTCCTCCCCGACACCCCCGAGATCCTCGGGATGATCAGGAAGGTTAAGGACTATGTCGCCTATGGCGAGGTGGATGAGGCCACCCTCGAGACGCTGATGCGGACACGCGGACGGCTTGAAGGGAACGATGCACTCACTGACGAGTACCTGAAGGAGAACTCAGAACTCAGCGGAATTGCAGACCTTGCAAAGGCGATGATTGAAGGTACGGTACGGGTCCGGGACATCCCTGGCTTAAAACCGGTCCTTCGTCTCCACCCCCCGAGAAAGGGCTACAAATCGCTGAAGAGGACATATCCACAGGGAGGAGCGCTTGGTTATTATGGCCAGGAGATCAATGCTCTTCTCTATAAGATGAGGTGAGACCAGATGCCAGTAAATAAACGATCAAAATACCGTGGTTCGAGGACCTGTGGTGGTGGAACCCATAAGAACCGGCGAGGTGCAGGTAACCGTGGAGGACGTGGCCGTGCAGGTCTCAACGCCCACCGTTTTGCCAAGTTCTACCTGGAAGATGGCGGTCCTGTCTTTGGAAAGAACGGATTCAACCACAGCCCACGCATCCCGGTCAGAGCACTGGACATCGGAACGATCAATCAGATGGTCGATGAACTGATTGCCCACTCTGTTGCCACCAAGGACGGCGACACGATCACCCTCGACACCGCACTGATCGATGTCGACAAGGTGCTCGGCAGTGGCAGAGTGACAGCCAGGTTTAACATCACTGCCAAGGCTTTCTCTGAGCAGGCAAAGGCAAAGATTGAAGCGATGGGTGGTCAGGCACTGATTGTCTGATCCCTTTCATTTTTTAGGGTGAAAGAATGGGAAACCTGCTGGATAGAATGGAGCCCCTGCTTGCAGCGATGCCGGCGGTCCGCAGTCCTGAGGGGCATGTCCATTTTAAAAATAAACTGATGTGGACTGCAGGAATTCTGGTCCTGTATTTCATACTCAGCAATGTACCTCTCTTTGGGCTTGACAAGAGCTCACTGGATCTCTTCCTGGCCTGGCGTGCGCTCCTTGCAGGGGCGAGCGGCTCGATCATCCATCTTGGTATCGGACCTATCGTCACGGCATCGATCGTGCTGCAGCTCCTCAAGGGCGCAGATATTCTTCAGATCGATACCAGTGAGACCCGTGGACAGGTCATGTACATGGGTCTGCAGAAGATCCTGATCCTGGTGATGATCGTCATCGAGGCTGCCCCCAACATTGTGGGCGGGTTTATGAAGCCGAATTCTGCTCTGGTTCAGTCAGTCTTCGGAGGCAACACCCTCGCACTCATGCTGCTCATCTTTATCCAGCTCTGTATTGGCGGAATCCTGATTGTGCTGATGGATGAAGTGGTGACCAAATGGGGGATCGGCTCAGGTGTCGGTCTCTTCATCATCGCAGGGATCTCCCAGAGTCTGATCAACGGGTTCCTGAACTGGACCCCGGTCAGCGATCCCTACCCTGTTGGGTTCTTCCCGCGCCTGGTCGCTATCGGCCTCGGCGGCGGCAACTATCTGCAGTACTTTGGAAAGGATCTCCTCGCCTTCGTCACCACGATCGCGATCTTCCTGATCATCGTCTATGTCGAATCCACCCGTATTGAGATCCCGCTCGCACATGCACAGGTCAGGGGCGCCAGGGCACGCTTCCCGGTGAAACTGATCTACGCCAGCGTGCTGCCGATGATCCTGGTCCGTGTGCTGCAGGCGAACATCCAGATGCTCGGTCTGTTCCTCTCGAATGTCGGGATCAAGATCTTCGGTAACTTCGACGGGCAGACGCCGACCAGTGGGTTGATGTACTTCCTGGCACCGGTCAACGGCCCATCCGACTGGATGTGGTGGGTGACCGACCTCGGCCACGCGCCCTGGGAGGTGCTCACCCGGATGGGAATCGATACGTTCATCATGGTCGTCGGGGGTGCGCTCTTCGCGCTCTTCTGGATCAAGACCGCAGGCCTTGATTCAAAGGATGTGGCCCGGCAGATCCAGACGAGCGGGATGTCGATCCCGGGGTACCGGCGGAATCCGCAGGTGCTCGAGAAGTACCTTGACCGGTATATTCCACGTGTCACGGTGATCGGTGGTGTCTTCATCGGCCTGCTGAGTGTCGTGGCTAACCTCTTCGGGGTTATCGGCGCAGTCAGTGGGACAGGACTGCTGCTGACGGTCTCGATCACGTACAGACTGTATGAAGAGATTGCAAGCCAGCAGATCATGGAGATGTATCCATTCATGCGGCAGTTCTTTGGAAAGGAGTAAACGAATGCCTGGAAGAAAGATCATTATCACCGGGGTACCTGGTGTAGGAAAGACCACGGTGATCAATGAGTCGATTTTGAGGCTCAAAGAAGAGGGGGTCGACTTCCAGTCGATCTCCTTTGGTTCTTTTATGTTTGAGATGGCAGTCTCAAAGGGTCTGGTGAAGGATCGCGACGATATGCGAAAGCTCTCTCGCGATGAACAGAAGCACCTGCAGCAACTGGCCGCAGCTGCGATCGGGAAGATCAACGGGGACGTGATCATCGATACGCATGCTTCGGTCAAGACCCCGAAAGGGTACCTGGCCGGTCTGCCAGAGTGGGTACTTCGCGAACTGAAACCTGATGTTTTTGTGATCGTGGAGACTGATGAAGATCAGATCCTGCTCCGCCGGCTCTCTGACATGACCCGTGTGCGGGATGTCGATGGATTCCGTGCGCTCTCTGAACACCAGGAGTTTAACCGTGCCATCGCCGCGGCCTATGCCATGGTGACCGGATGCACAGTAAAAATTATTAAAAACCCCGATCATCTGCTGGATAAAGCAGTCAGTGATATGGTAAATCTGCTCAGGTGAAGGAATGGATCTCAAGAAGTATGGAGGGTATCTGGCCCTCCTTCTCGCGATGGTGCTGATGCTCGCCTACAGCATCGAATGGCTCAGAAATGGGATCGGCATGGCCATCGACGGGGTCTTCGGACCACTTCTTGACACGTACGGTGTCCCGTTCTTTGCCCTGATCATCATCCTCTCAACCCTGACCGGTCTGTATTCGTCGTTGATCCAGAAGTATACGATCGACTATGAAAAGATGCAGGAGAATCAGAAGGTGATGAAGGCTTTCCAGGTTGAGTTCCGGGAGGCCCAACTCTCCGGGGATGAGAAGAAGATAAAGAAACTCACTGCCAGACAGAATGTGCTGATGCAGGAGCAGCTCCAGATGTCGCAGGCGCAGTTCAAGCCGATGGCGTATATCCTGCTCGTCTCGGTGCCGGTCTTCTTCTGGCTGCTCTACCGCCTTCCACTCACCCATGCGGATATCGTCTTTCCGTTCACGGGTAAACTGGCCTTGACCGCAGGTGCACTCGGTCCGATACAGGCATGGATGGTCTGGTATATGATCTGTTCGCTGATGGTCAGCCAGGTGATCAGAAAAGCGCTGAACATCGGTGGGATCTGATGCGCATCACTATCAGCGGGCCTCCTGGGAGTGGGACTACGTCTCTCTCCAAACATCTGGCAGCAGAGCACAACCTGAAACTTATATCCGCAGGCGAGGTCTTCCGGCAGCTCGCGAAGGAGAAGGGGATGGACCTCGCTGCCTTTGGGGAACTGGCAGAGAACGATCCATCGATCGATCTGATGATCGATGCCCGGCAGAAACAGATCGCCGCGGAACAGGATGATATCATCGTTGAAGGACGCCTCTCCGGGCGGATGGTGGAGCAGGCCGACCTCCGGATCTGGTTGAATGCCCCGCTGGCCTGCAGGGTGGGCCGAATCGCGTTTCGGGACAGTGTGACCTCTGAAGAGGAGGCGATGGCGCTGACCAGGGAGCGGGAGGCCTGTGAGGCCAAACGATATATGATGTACTACCAGATCGACATCAACGATCTCTCCTCCTATCACCTGGTGCTGAACACCGAACGGTGGTCGGTCGACCAGCTCGGTCTGATCGTGAACTGCGCCATCGCCGCGGTCAAAGAGTGACCTGATCGCCCGGGCAGACGATTCCTTTTTTTAAGTCCACGCGATCAACTACTATCACTTTATGGTGACGGCAGATAGTGGAACTCTGGATCTCTGGGTGCTGCAGACTCTTGACCGGCGGTCATGTACACAGAGCGAACTGAACGAACGGCGATCGGGCCGGCGTGGTGACCTTTCCCTGTACCAGGTTCTCTGTCAGCTTCTGTGCCAGGGGTTTATCAGCAGGGATGCAGGTCTCCCCCGGTACCGGGCCCCCTATCACCTGACCAGTGCCGGCAGGCGGTTCCTGCAGAACCTGGAAGAGGATCAGATCGCCCATCACCTCTCGGTTGCCCTCGACCGGATCTACACCGATCTCTTCTCGCTGGCCGTGACAGAGTGCAGCGGGATCTCCCCGGACTCCGGGGCTGTACTGATCTCTTCGAAGCGGTCTGACCTGCTGCTGACAGAGCGTGCCTGCGATCTGCTGGCCGCCCTGGTGAAGGATGAGGGATCGCGGTACCTGGTCACTCCTGCGCTTTTACCGATCCCTGTATCTGCGACACCGCTGATTTCATCCCTCTCTGCCATCGACCTCCCCCCGGTCTCGCTGGACCTGGTGATCATACCGGTGCCAGAACCGGGGATCATGGCCTCCCAGGTCCAGGAGATCAACCGGCTCCTTTCGATCAAGGGGATGCTGGTGATCGCACTGCCCTTCAGTGCCGGCGCAGGGACCGTCTCCCCTGTCGAGGATCTGATCAGGGGGATGGTATGGGATGCGCCATGGTTCAGTTTAGAAGAAGAGATGGCCCTGATCAGGACCCTGGATCTGTACTTCGATGTCTACTGCCTCCGGCATAACCGTTCGGCCCTGCTGATCTGCAGGCGGTGGGGGACCGGTCCGGAGACCGGTTCAGAGGAGGCGGGTGATATCGACGACCAGATCTACCCCTGCAGGGTTGTCGAAGTGAACGATTGATGATCAGGCGGTATCAGGCTGGGTATATCGCTCACGGAAGGTGACCGCTTCGATATCCTTCTTCTTTGCGATGGTCACCTCCATCGGGAACCCGGCAGGGACCAGGGAGACCAGGGTGTACTGGTCCGGCACCCCGAGGAGTTTCCTGACCGCTTCTGCATAGGCCTTCTTGTCTCCGGCGACCCAGCACGATCCGACCCCATAGCCCTGCAGGGCAAGGATCAGGTTCTCGGTGGCGGCGGAACAGTCCTCCAGGTAGTAGGGTTCGTCCCGTTCTCCAAAGATCGCAAAACAGGCCGCCGCTCCGGCGATGAAGGAGCCGTGATCGGTCAAGGCTGCGATCTCGTTCATGGTCTCTTTGCTGGTGATGTATCCGAAGAGCCACGGCTGTCTGTTTGCTGCAGTCGGGGCCAGGTGGGCACAGGCGAGCGCCTCGTCGATGATCTTCTCATCGAGGGGGGTCTCCTTGAAGGAACGGACGCTGTGGCGGGATTTGATGATCGTCGTGCCAAGATTCATGGATCTTTGATGGTATTCCAGACAGATATGTGTTATGCCAAAAAAAGAAGGGTCCGACCTCCTCAACGCTGGTGTCGGAGTGCGATCGCAGCCCCAGCCAGCAGCAGCAGGGCGGCCGTGCCGGCGGTGAACCCCCCGGCCTTCGGGGTGGGGGAGGTTGTCGGGGAGGTGACCGGTGAACCCAGCGGCGTCGAGATCAGCCCGGTGGTCGCCAGGGTGGTCGGCGTCGGCGTGACCGTCACCGTCGCGGTCTCTGCCGGAGAACCGATCACGCCGGTCTGCTGACTGGTGGGGGCGGTGGTGGTCTGGATCAGGGTCACCGTCACATCCCCCGCCTCCACAGTGAGGCCGGCGGCGGTGTTCCTGGTCGTGGTCTTCCCTCCGACCGGATACTCATTCTTCATGTTGTTCGCATTGCACTCGGCCCAGATCATATAACTCCCCTCCGGGTACTGGGCGTTTCCGGTGTTCCAGACCGACCCGGTCTCATAGAGCGAGGAGCTGACGATCACCGGGTCCAGGGACTGGGATTTTCCGTTGATGTCGGTCAGGGAGGTGTACTCGATCCCTCCCGGACCGGTCACGTGGATCGTGATCGGTACTCCGTTCACCCCGGGCCGCTCGGTCATCGTATACATGTTGGTCTCGACCTGGAACTTCACCTGGTCCCCCCGGGAGATCACGCCACTGGTAACCTCGCGGCCGGTCCTGACATTGATCGCTCTGACGGCGAGTGTCGGGTCCTTGATGGTGAAGGCCGGCTTCTTATCAGGGTAGATGTACCAGACCCCGGTCTCAGTGCCATAGATGGTCGGAGAGACGAAGAAGTTCTTTGGGTCCGAGATCGTCTGAAGGTCGGTCGGGGCATCGGTGATCGGAGATCTGCCGGCCCCCCACCAGGCCACCTGCGTTCCTGCAGCGACTCCGTTGAGGTTCAAACCCTGTTCTCCAATGAAGATCACGCCCCCCTGGGGGATATCACTCAGTGTTGCGGTGACTGCCGGGACCATCAGGACCAGGCAGGCAGCAACCAGAAGTATTGAACTCATGTTTCGTCTCATCATCAGTTCACCAGAGGGGGTATAGGTACCGGTGGTAGATAATGATGTGGGAGACGGGCCGTCCCTGTCTTTTGACATCGATGAGGAAAGGGTCTGGTGATGGATGATCAGTTCAGGCAATTCTGCATGAGATAAAAAACGTAATTCGAAGAAGAGTCCTCTCCTCCAATGCCGGGTGGACGATCAGTCCATGGTGATGGCTGCGGAGGGACAGACTTCCACGCATGAACCGCAGTCCACGCATTTGTCCTTGTCGATGACGGCGATTCCATCGACCATCACGATCGCTTCAGCGGGGCACTCGTCCACGCATGTTTCACAGCCTACACACTGCTCAGAATCAACTTTTGCAACCATATAAAACTCTCCTTACGATCTCTGCAGATACTATGAAATATATTTCTATCAGGGCTGTACTTATCCTTATGGTTCAAGGCCGAGCACTGCACTGAACGGATAGATGCCGGGTTTTTTGCCGGGCACCCAGGCGGCCGCCTTCAGGGCTCCTTTCACAAATACGGCCCGGTCATAGGCGCGATGCGAGAGGGTGATCGATTCGAAGTTCTTTGCAAAGGTGACGGCATGGTCGCCGACGATGTCGCCACCGCGGAATACGTGCACTCCTATCTCGTTCTGCCGTTCGGTGATCCCTTCCCTGCCGTAGACCTTCTCCCGTTCTCCGACCGCCTCGTCCAGGATCGAGAGGATCGTCTTCGCCGTTCCGCTCGGGGCGTCCTTCTTGTACCGGTGGTGAGCCTCGCTGACCTCGATGTCGTACTCGCTGAGCATCGGGGCCGCATTTTTGAGGATCTGCCAGAAGATGTTCACCCCGATGCTGAAGTTGGTCGAGATGACCGCCGGCACCGTCCCCTCGATCGCGTCGCGAATCTGCTGCTGCTGCAGATCAGAGAACCCGGTAGTACCGACGACCAGCGCCACATGGTGGCGTGCGGCTGCCTGGATGGTGGTAACCGCTGCAGATGCGATCGTGAAGTCGATCAGCACATCCGGTTTCTGTTCAGAGAGAAGCCGATCGATCTCCTCTGACTTCACCACATCAACGTTGAACTGGGTGCCGGCCCGAATATCGATCCCGCCGACCAGTTCAAGCCCTTCGGTCTCGGTGACCATCTTACAGATCATCGAACCCATCCTTCCAAAGGCCCCTGAAACCACAACTTTAGTCATAGGTGTTCAGCACTCCGCCAGGGCCATGGTCAGTTCCGTTTCACAGCCGGCACGCATGCCAGAATCCATTTTTGCAACCATATAATACTCTCCGTATGATCTCAACAGTTGTTATTAAAATATATCAATATCTTCAGTACCGGACTTTATCCTTAAAGGCCGAGCACTGCACTGAACGGATAGATGCCGGGTTTTTTGCCAGGCACCCAGGCGGCTGCTTTCAGAGCACCTTCTACCAGTACTGCCCGATCATAGGCGCGATGCGAGAGGGTGATCGATTCGAAGTTCTTTGCGAAGGTGACGGCATGGTCGCCGACGATATCCCCGCCGCGGAACACATGCACCCCTATCTCGTTCTGCCGTTCGGTGATCCCTTCCCTGCCGTAGACCTTCTCACGCTCTCCGACCGCCTCGTCCAGGATCGAGAGGATCGTCTTCGCCGTTCCGCTCGGGGCGTCCTTCTTGTACCGGTGGTGAGCCTCGCTGACCTCGATGTCATACTCGCTGAGCATCTGGGCCGCATTTTTGAGGATCTGCCAGAAGATGTTCATCCCGATACTGAAGTTTGATGACATCACCATCGGTACCTCCTCTTCTACCGCTTCCCGGATCTGCTGCAGTTCTGCATCAGAGAAACCGGTTGTGCCCACGACCAGGGCAACGTGGTGGCGTGCGGCGGCCTGGATGGTCTCGACCGCCGCCGATGCCACGGCGAAGTCGATCAGCACATCCGGTTTCTGTTCAGAGAGAAGCCGATCGATCTCCTCGGACTTCACCACCTCGACATTGAACTGGGTGCCGGCTCTGTGCCCGATCCCGCCGACCAGTTCAAGCCCTTCGGTCTCGGTGACCATCTTGCAGATCATCGATCCCATGCGGCCCTGGGCCCCTGAGACCACGACCTTAATCATAGGTGCTCAGCACTTTTGACAGTGCAGCGGTCCTCCCCGCATCCAGCTCGTCGAGCGGGAGCCTCAGTGGACCTGCGGCCATCCCCCTGAGGCTTATCGCCTTCTTGACCGGAATCGGGTTGGTATCGATGAAGAGCGCCCTGCAGAGCGGGGCCAGTCCATAATGTAGGCTGATCGCGCCGTCCCAGTCCCCCCCGGTATAGGCCTGGTACATCGCCACCATCCGCCCAGGCTCCACGTTCGCCGCCACTGAGATCACGCCGCCCCCACCGAGTGCCAGCACCGGCAGGGTCATACCGTCGTCCCCTGAGATCACGGTGAAGTCCTGGTCCAGGGTTCCCTCGATGATCTCTGATACCTGGGAGATGTTTCCGCTCGCCTCCTTGATCCCGACGATGTTCGGGTGCGCGGAGAGCTCGGTCACCAGGTCTGGTGGGAGGTTCTGACCGGTCCGGCTGGGCACATTGTAGAGGACGACAGGGATGTCGAGATCTGCGATGGCGGTGAAGTGCTTGACCAGCCCTGACCGGTTGGGCTTGTTGTAGTAAGGGCTGATGATCAGCACGCCGTCGGCACCGAGATCCTTCGCGGACCGGGTGAACCGGATCGCCTCTTCGGTGCTGTTCGAACCTGCCCCGGCGAGTACAGGGACCTTCCCTGCAACCGCTTCGATCGTCGCCTCGATCACCCTGACATGCTCCTCAAAACTGAGGGTCGCCGACTCGCCGGTCGACCCGCAGGGAACCACGCCGTGGATACCTTTACTGAGCAGGAAAGCAATGTTGGATTGCAGACCTGAAAGGTCGAGGCTCTTGCCATGATCGTTCTGAAATGGGGTAACGATTGCCGGAAGAACTCCCTCAAACATAAAATAGATTATAGATGTTTCTTGGTATTTACTTTTCTCGTGATGAACCCGGCGATGCGGTTTCTGACACGCTTGCTGTCGATGACGGTCAGCTCAGATACCTGATGCTTGTTCTCGTCAAAGTCCGGTGTGAACCTGTCTCCGTACCGTCCGATCAGTTCAAGACCGAAATTTTTGATATAACTTGGTTTGATGCCCATATGAGAACCTGTCCTATAACTCTATATTTGTACTGCGTCGGAACAACATAATGATTTCGTCTACAACGTCCATCGGGTTCTCGCCAAAGATCACCACCATGAACGGGTCAGCAGACCGATCGTAGATCAGATCCGGCACCCCATCCCTGCAGCAGCAGGCCGTCCCCCAGTCCATCGTGCTGATCCCGGGTGGTGCCCTCCGCCGGTCGTAGCCGGCCACCTCGAGGAGCACCCGCTCTGCCACCTCCGGCAGTGAAGGCGGACAGGGGACCAGCGCTGCGCTTTTGATGGCAGGGTCAAAACGGAGCGCCGTCAACAGCGCCGTTCCGAGGTCCCCTGCCTCCCCAAAGGCTGCCGGCCCCGGTACCGGGCAGGTGATCTGGATCGATCCGATATCCGCTGTGGTCCGGGCATGGTCGGTCGCCGCCGCGAGGGTGATCATCCCCCAGCCGAAGGCCCCCCCTGTACTGCAGAAGTGGACCGCCGCAGCGGTCAGGTCCCTGCTCAGGGTCTCGTGCCCGGAACCACTCATGGTGCCTCCGCCCTACAGGTCCCGCTCATGTTCGACAACGTAGTTAATAACATTCTCGGCGATGTCTGCAGAGTACTCCCCGAGCCGCCTGATACTCTCGGCGATGTACCCGACCGCGATGGCGTCCTCGGCCTCATGGGTCAGCATCGCCGTAGTGATCTCCTCGCAGAGGTGCTCGAGTCCCTTGACCTCTTCGATGGTGGCGTTCGCCCGCCTGATGTCCAGGTCGAAGAAGGCCGTGATGCTCTGTTCAAAGATGGTCAGCGAGAGGGTGCTCGCCCCCCTGACCCTCGAGAGGATATCCTGGTCCTGGTCCTTATCGGAGAGGATCACAGCGTTCCGTGCGATCCGGACGGCATGGTCTCCGATCCGTTCGAGGGTCCTGCTGACCAGCAGGTACTGGGAGGCCGTGTACAGGGTCAGCCCCATCTTCTTGGAGAGGTTGATGTTCCGCATCACCATGTTGGTCTGGCGGGCCATCAGCCAATGGAGCCGGTCGACGTCCCGGTCCTGGGCGATCACCTCCTCTGCCAGGGCCTGGTCCTGCTCGAACAGGGCGGCGATCGCATCCAGGTGCATCCCTTTGACGATCACGATCATGCGCCGAAGCGTGTTCTCGAACGGCAGTTCGCCGGGGTTCAGCAGATCCTTGATGGTGACCCCCGTCTCTGACTCCTCGAGCACCTCCTGCCCGATCGTCATCTGGGTGAAGTCCCGGACGACCATCCGGACGAACGATGGCAGCCGGCCGCGGGACCTGATCTTAATCTCGGTATACCCGGCGATGTACGCCCCGATCAGACTCCGGAAGAAGAAGGTCGCATTGGTGCAGGTGGTGACGTCGAACTCCCTGGTCCGCTGGATCTGGTCCTCAGAGATGTTGGCGGAGATCAGCAGGGTGCCGTCGGCCTGGGGGGTGACCCTGACCGGGTCGTTCTTCTTGATGCTCATCTGCTGTGTCCAGTCTTTGGGGAGGGTCACGACAAACGAAGACCCCCCTGTCATCTGTACCCGTCGTATGTCCATGCCTGAGTCTCTCTCCTATAGTATCCTCGCGGTATTCAATATAACACTATATTACTCTGTATTCTATTGGTATATATAGAGTCTCCGTCGAATAACAGTATATATCCTGCTGATGATTTGAGAGAAGAGAATCATGGCAGAAAAACGTAGAACTTCTGGAATCGTGGCCTGCGGGCTTGCAGCAATTCTGATTGTAGCACTGCTCGTCAGCGGCTGTGTCAGCAACACCCCGGCAACAACACCGACACCGACGGCTTCACCCGCCGCGACTACAATCCCGACCGTTGCTGGGGCAAACACGACCTCGGCATTGAACAGCAGTGCACCCAGCGCCCTGACCGGCACCTCGAAAGGCCGGCTGACGATCACCGGGTCGACCACGGTCCTCCCTGTCGCCCAGGCATGGGCTGAAGCCTTTATGGCTGCCAACAAGGAGGCCGATGTGCAGGTCAGTGGCGGTGGCTCAGGTGTGGGCGTTCAGGCCACCGGTGAGAAGACCGCGATGATCGGTATGGCCTCGCGTGAGGTGAGTGCCAGTGAGATGACGAAGTACCCCTCCCTTGTCGTTACCCCTATTGCGCGGGACGGGCTCTCAATCATTGTGAACCCTCAGAACAAGGTTGAGACCATCACCCTCAGTCAGATCCGGGGTATCTACAACGGCACCATCACGAACTGGAAGGATGTCGGCGGTGCGGATCTTCCGATCGTGGTCATCGGTCGCGACAGTGCCTCAGGGACGCGGGACTTCATCGCGAGTGCCGTGATGCAGAAGGACAACTTCACCGCCTCAGCCCTTGAGAAGAACTCCAATGGCGCCATCGAGACCGCCGTTTCAACGACGCCGGGTGCGATCGGATACGTGGGACTCGGCTATGCAGAGAAGTCGGTGAAGGCGCTCTCCATCACGAAGAACGGAGCCGCCGTCGCACCGTCCGTGGCCACCGTTGTGGACGGGACCTACCCGATCTCGCGGCAGTTATACATGCTCACCAGCGGACCGGCGACAGGCATCGCACAGGACTTCCTCAACTACGCACTCAGCCCGGAAGGACAGAAGGTTGTTGAAGACCAGGGATTTGTCCGGATCTGAGGGAAACCCCCTCTTCTGGCAAATTTCTTCTCCTCTTCATCCACACGATCGAAACAATCCGAATGAGTAACGGCTTTTGATCATGAAGACGATCCCGATCACGACAGGTCTGTCTGGAATGAGACAGATGCATCTCTCACTCTTCAATCTCAAAGAGAAGGTAATCGAGTCTATCTGGCTCGTCTGTGCACTCTTTTCGGTGCTGACCGTCATCTTCATCCTGCTCTTCCTCTTCAAGGACAGTATCGCTGGATTTGTCCAGATCGGCATTCTCCCGTTCCTCACCGGGATGACCTGGAACCCTGTCGCTGCGGTCCCCAGTTACGGGATCGCCCCCCTGATCGTCGGCACCCTGCTGGTGACCCTCGGTTCGATGGTGATCGCGGTCCCGCTCTCGATCGGAACGGCGGTGTATATCGCCGAACTGGCTCCCCCCCGGGTGAAACTGGTCATCAAGCCGGCCATCGAACTGCTGGCCGGTATTCCGTCCGTGGTGTACGGGTTCTTCGGTCTGATGGTCATGACCAACTGGCTGCGGGTGCTCTTCGATCAGCCCTCAGGGGAGTCATGGCTCGCCGGTTCGCTCCTGCTCGGGATCATGGCCCTTCCGACGATCACCTCGGTGGCCGAGGACGCCATCAGGTCGGTCCCGCAGGAGTATCGGGAGGGCTCCCTCGCCGTCGGGGCGACCCGATGGCAGACGATCAGCAAGGTCGTGCTCCCGGCGGCCCTCTCTGGGATCACCGCGGCCATCATCCTCGGGATGGGGCGTGCGATCGGTGAGACGATGGCCGTGATGATGGTGACCGGCAACTCAGCTCTGATTCCGAGCCCCATCACCAACGTTCTCTCCCCGGTTCGGACGCTGACTGGGACGCTCGGTATCGAGATGGGCGAGGTGGCCTCGGGGTCCCTCCATTATCATGCCCTCTTCGGGGTAGCCGTCGTCCTGCTGCTGATCACCCTGATCGTGAACCTCGGTGCGGTCCTGATCCTGAAAAGGTTGAACGCCCAGCGGCCTGCCGGGGCATTTCTCGTAAATGCCCCTGATGTGGTCAGGCGGGTTGTGAAACTGGTCCCCCTCTTGATCGCGGTGCTGATAATCTATGCGCTCGGCGGGATCATCGGGCTTGTGCTCCTGGCCTGTGTGGGCGTGCTCTGGCTGGCGGCCCAGCGCCTCTCTCCCCGAACGGCCCAGCGGATCGCCTTCTTCTTCCTCTATCTCGGGGTCGGGCTGGTGATCCTGGTCCTCGGGATCATCCTCTTTGACATCGTCTCCCATGGGCTTCCCGCCATATCCTGGGAGTTTCTGACCACGGCGCCCCGTGACCTCGGGCGGGCCGGCGGGATCTTCCCTGCGATCGTGGGGACCCTCTACCTGGTCGCCGGCTCGATCCTCTTTGCGCTGCCGTTCGGCGTTGGCGCCGCCATCTACCTGAACGAGTACAGGATGGAGGGGTATCTGACCCGGATGATCAGGACTGGCATCGACCTCTTGAACGGCACTCCTTCGATCGTCTTCGGACTCTTCGGGTTCACCTTCCTGGTGCTGTACCTGAACCTCGGGGTCTCGATGCTCGCCGGGCAGCTGACCCTCGGGCTGATGGTCCTGCCGACGATCATCAGAACCACCGAGGAGGCATTGAAGAACGTTCCCTCCTCGCTGCGGGAAGGATCCTTTGCACTCGGCGCCACCCGGTGGCAGACAATCAGCCGCGTGGTCCTCCCCTCGGCGCTGGCCGGCATCATCACCGGTACGATCCTCTCGATCGGCAGGGCCGCAGGAGAGACCGCCCCGATCCTCTTCACCGCGGTGGTCTTCTCCCAGCGGTACCTTCCCAGTTCGATCATGGACCCGGTGATGGCCCTCCCGTACCACCTCTTCATCCTCTCGACGAATGTGCCGGGCTCGTCACAGAACAAGTACGGGACGGCCCTGGTCCTGATCATGCTGGTGATCGGGATCTATTCAATTGCAATCTATCTGAGGAATCACTTTCAACAGACGACGAGGTACTGATCAATGGCATCACAGGAAATTGTACTGCGCACCGAGGATCTGGACCTCTGGTACGACGAGAAGCAGGCACTGAAGGGGGTCACGATCGGGGTCCCCCGCAACAGGGTGACCGCCCTTATCGGCCCTTCGGGGTGTGGAAAGTCCACCCTCCTCCGGTGCTTCAACAGGATGAACGATCTGGTCCCCGGGTGCAGGATAGAGGGAGGTCTCTTCTTTAACGGGACCCCCCTCTCCGATATTCCTGACGTGGTCCAGCTCAGAAAACATATCGGCATGGTTTTTCAGCGACCGAACCCGTTCCCAAAGAGCATCTATGAGAATGTCGCCTACGGTCCCCGTATCCACGGCGAGCGGAACAGTGCCGCCCTCGACCGGATCGTCGAGCATTCCCTGAAGCAGAGCGCCCTCTGGAATGAGGTGAAGGACCGGTTGCACGACTCGGCCCTCTCCCTCTCCGGCGGGCAGCAGCAGCGGCTCTGCATTGCACGGACCCTCGCGGTCGGCCCGGATGTAATCCTGATGGACGAGCCCTGTTCGGCGCTCGATCCGATCGCCACCAGCAAGATCGAAGAGTTGATCACGACCCTCTCTGAGCAATATACGGTGATCATCGTGACCCACAGTATGCAGCAGGCCTCGCGGGTCAGTGATTATACCGGGTTTATGTACCTCGGAGAACTGGTCGAGTTCGGTGAGACCACCCAGATCTTCGAGAGGCCGGAGAAGGAACTGACAGAGAACTATATCACCGGAAGATTCGGATAGGTGGTGGGGATGACAGAGAAGTTTCATACTGAACTGGAGGAGTTGAGGGGCGACCTTCTCTCGATGGCTGATATGGCAGAGTCGATGCTGCAGTGCTCGGTGGAGGCGTTGAAGGCCCAGGACACCGACCTGGCGGATCGGGTGATCGCACAGAAGGACGAGATCAGGGAGTGGAACTATCGGATCGAGGACCGGTGCATCCAGCTGATCACCCTGCACCAGCCGGTCGCCAGGGACATGCGGATGCTCTTCTGCATCCTGAAGATCTCGTCAGCTCTGGAGCGTGTCGGGAGATATGGGAAGGATATCGCCAACGTGGTCCATTATACGGCTGAGACCCCGCATCTCGCCCATCTCCTCTCGATCCCGCTTATGAGTGTGATGGTGAATGAGATGGTCTCTGATGCGATCACGGCGTTTCGGGAGGAGGACGCCTCTCTCCTCTCCGACTATACGGTCAGGGACGATGAGGTGGACGCCCTCGGGCATTCGATCTTTCGTGAGTGCATCACCTATATGCTCGAGGACCCTGCGACGATCACCCGGTGCATGAACTACGTGATGGTCGCGCGGTACCTGGAGCGATCGGGCGACCACGCCTGTAAGATGGCCGAACTGGTCACCTTCATGGTCACCGGAAAACGGGCCGAGTTCGAGTGATCCCAACCCCCGAAGTATTTTTCTGTGTGGAATGTGAACAAATTATGGCGCCTCAGTGGCTTAGTGGTATAGCGGCTGATTTGTAATCAGCAGGTCCCGTGTTCAATCCACGGCTGAGGCTTCCATTCTTTTCAGTATATCTCCTCTTCTTCAGACAGATCTCTCATCATCAAGCACCGCATCCGGTCACTGCGGTCTGGATCTTATGATTGTCGCACCCGGCTCTCCTGACGGCGGGTACCTCCTGGTGACATCCGGTCTGAGGTGTTCGGCTCATCCTTCTGTCTGCGATCATGCCGATGGGATTCCATAAATATAGCGAAAGACAACTATTCTCTATATTTCAACGGCGGTTGCTGAGTAAAATGGGCCCTGTCATCCCGTTATGTGGGAAGATGTACCACTTTACATGAAATTAGTGCAGGGGGGATGGAGCCTTGATGCAGATCTATAAGACAAGAAAAGGGTCGGAGCCGGCAATCATCGAAGTTATGGAGTCCATCTGCGAGGGCTCGTGGATCTGGTTGCTCGACCCCTCGGAGACCGAACTGGCGATTGTCGCAGACCAGTGCAGGATCCCCCCTGAATTTCTCCAGGCAGCCCTCGATGAGGAGGAACGGCCACGCATCGACTCCGAGGATGACGTGGTCCTGATCGTCATGGACATCCCGGTGACGACGGAGAACCAGGGGATCAAGACCCTGACCACGCATCCGCTGGGGATCATCATCACCAAGGACCATATCGTCACGATCTGCAGCCGGCGTGCCGATGTCCTGGATGATGTCATCGCCGGCAAGATCCGGCAGTTCACCACCGTGAAGAAGACCCGGTTCCTCTTCCAGATCTTCTATCGGAACGCCACCTACTACCTGAACCATCTGAGAAGGATCGAGCGGAAGATGACCCTTATCGAGGTCGAACTCCGCCGTTCAATGAAGAACGAGGAACTCTTCGAGATGATGGAACTGGAGAAGAGCCTGATCTACTTCTCAACCTCGCTGAAGAGCAACGAGGCCGTCCTCGAACGGATTCTCAGAACCAAGATCCTGAGGATGTACGAGGAGGACGCCGAGCTGCTGGAGGATGTCATCATCGAGAACAAGCAGGCGATGGAGATGTCGCAGATCTACCTGCATATCTTGACTGGAATGACCCAGGCCTTCGCTTCGATCATCTCCAACAACCTCAACATCGTGATGAGATTCCTCGCCTCGGTGACGATCATCCTGGCCATTCCGACGATGATAGCCAGTTTTTACGGCATGAATGTCAGCGAAATTCCCCTCTCCCAGGAACCCTTCTCCTTTGGGATCATCTTTGGGATCTCGGTGCTCTTAGCGGTCGGGATGGGGCTGATGCTCTGGAAGAAGAAGATGTTCTGATCCCCCTCCTGATGTTGAAAGAGGGAAGTTTTTTTGGATCACTCGGATGAATCCAGTACCCGTTGGGAAGACCGGTGGCGATCTCCATGGATTCGTTCATCTTCTGGCGGTGGCTTTGAAGAACGTATAGCAGAAGACACCGTCTGGTTCTGCGGTGCGGTAGAGCGCCGCTATCCCCCGTTCCCATGCATCCCGGCTCATCAGCCCCTGCCTGTGTACCTCATCGGTCACTCCCTCAACCATGGCTGTAAAGGTCAGTTTCGTAAAACCCTCCACAAGCCCCGGGCGGGAGGCATCGACATAGACCATCCGCGGCGAGACCCGGACATCCCTGTATCCTGCACCGGTCACCAGTGGGTAGAGTTGCCTCCCGATCAGTGCGTTGCCGCCTGCCTGGTGCTGGAGTGTTACGAGGCATTCGATGGCCTGTCGGGCATCCGGATTCTCAGGGTGAAAGAACGTGGAGCCGTGATCGCCCTCGATCACCGTGAGGGTCCCACCTTCTTTGAGGAGCGGGCGCAGTCCTTCCAGCGCCTGCTGCGGCTCGGTGAGATGCTCCAGCACGAAACAGACAAAAATGTGATCAAAGGTCGCCGGCTCGAACGGGAGCTGGAAGATATCTCCCTGCCGGAATGTCACGTTGGTGATCCCTTCCTGCCGGATCGTCTCCTGTGCCTGCTGCAGGGAGATCTCCGAAATATCGACCGATGTGATCCGGGCACTCGGGCTGTTCCTCGCCAGGATCACGGTCTGGGCGCCAATCCCGCAGCCGGCTTCAAGCACCCGGGATCCCGGGGGATAGCGGGTGTCATCGTGGAGGATCTCAGTGAGGGTCTGGGCCTGGTCTGCGAGCCGCTCTGATTCCCGTGCAGAATACCCATGAACATACATGTGGTATGCCATATGGTTCCTGGAACATATAACCTGTACACGGGGTGCATGGATCGCGATCCTGTCAGACCCGTTGCCATCGACTGAAGCGGTTGTGGGGCTGCGTCCCGATGATTCTCATTCGACAATTTCGGGAAATTTTATCTCATCTCCCCCTGACAGTTGATCCACCATGACTCTGACTGAAAAATTCCGGGGTGTCCCGGGTATCCTGCGCCCGTTTCGGGAATTTATCGAGGCAGCAGGACTGAAGAGCAGTGACCAGGTCGTCTATTATGGCGTGCCGGGAACATGCACCCCGTTTATCGAACTGCTTGCGTTCTCCCTCCGCTCGCTCGCTCTCGAACAGGTCTTCGTCCCGCTGCTGGTTGAGGGGAAGGCCCGCACACTCTGGCAGGTCTCTGATGTGGGGATGCAGGCCGGCGATGCACCCGCCACCGTGGACCCGAAGGTTATTGTCGTGATGGGCGGCCTCTCGATGCCCGGTGTGCCGGTGGAGGCCGGACAGGTGCGGGCGATCATCGACAGTCATCCGGGTGCGAAGGTGGTCGGGGTCTGTTTCATGCATATGTTTGAGAAGGCCGGCTGGCTCCCGCTGATATCATTCGACTGCCTCATCGATGCCACCATCGACCCGGTCGAGGTCACGAATCGACCGTTGATCATGATTGTAGAGAAATGATGGCCCAGGTCTGTCTCCAGACCGGTCCGACGAAAAAAGGTCAGGCGGTGAACCGGGCGGTCACGCCCAGGATCTCGCTGTTGAAGGCCTCGGCAGCCTCTTTGTTATCGGACTCGATCGTCGCTCTGACCAGCGGCTCGGTCCCTGACGCCCTGACCAGCGCCCAGGTCTTCCCCCGGCTGATCCGAAGTCCGTCCGTCCGGTCGATCGTCTCGTTCTTGAAGTGCTCTTCGACCGCGGCCAGCAGCCCGGGGATATCGCGGGTGCGGATCTTGTTCTTGATCGTGATGTATGGCGGGAGGTCGTCGACCAGGTCGGAGAGCGACCGCTTCACTGTCCCGAGTATCGCGACCATCGTTGCGGCGGTCATCCCCCCGTCCCTGCAGAACTGGAAATTCGGATAGATCAGCCCGCCGTTTCCTTCTCCGCCAAACGCGACCGCCTTCCCTCCGGCGATCAGTTCGATCATCTTCCTGGCCACGTAGACCGAACCGACCGGGGTGTACAGCACCGAGCAGCCCTGCTCTGCCGCCACGTCCTCGATCAGCAGCGATGAACTGACCGGGGTCACGACGATCCCTTTCCGCTCAGAGCAGACCTGCCGTGCGACCAGGGCAAACTCGTGGTTCTCCTCGATATATCTCCCTTTGTTATCGATGAAGACCGCCCGGTCTGCGTCGCCGTCATGGGCGACCCCGAACGCGGCCCCAGTACTGAGGACCAAATCTGCCAGCGGCGCCAGCCCCTCGGGAGTCGGTTCGGGCAGCCTGCCTGGGAAGGTTCCGTCCAGGGTGGCGTTGATCGTGAAGACCCGACATCCGAGTCGTTCAAGGATCGCGGGGGTCGTTCTGGTCGCCGGCCCTGACCCGGGGTCCACCGCGACCGTGATCCCCTCGCCGATCCCTGCCGGGAACTGGGCCACGATCGCGTCGATGTACTGCCCGAGCAGGTGCGGGGCCGCCTCCTCACTGCCGACCCGATCCCAGGGGGCCAGGGAAAAGTCCCGGTCAAAGAGCCTTTGTTCGAGCTTGACGACCTCCTCGTCGCCCATCTCGGTCCCGTCGGCCTCGATGATCTTCACCCCGTTGTACTCTGGGGGGTTATGCGAGGCCGTGATCATCGCACCGCCGTCGAACCCGAGTTTCACAATATACTGCAGAGCAGGGGTCGGCAGAATCCCGACATCCACCACATTGCAGCCGGTCGCCATCAACCCGGCCTTGACCGCGCTGGCCAGCGCCTCGCCAGAGGTTCTGGTGTCCCTGCCGACGGCGATCGTCCCCTTTCTCATCGAGCCAAGCGCCTCGCCGATATGGAGCACCAGGTCGGGGGTCATATCCTTCCCCGATACCCCGCGAACTCCGTTTGTTCCAAAGAGCTGCTTCTGTGCCTTCTTTTCGTCAACCATCATATCACCGTATCGAATTCGTGATGTACACCAGGGCCGTACATCAGAGCGTTCTCTCATTATTGATCTGCTCTTCTCCAAAATAGAGCCTTTGGGGAGAGCCCCCTGCATCATTTCTCACTGGGGGCCGTCCTGGCATAATCCAGCTCAGCCTGGGCTTCTATCGCCTCTTCGCGTGCTTTCAGCAGGGTCTTCGCAGCCATCCCGACCCGCTGCATCACCTCGGTGATCTTATCCTCGATGTCGATCTCATCGTCGACATCGAGCGCCGTCCCCTCGATCTCAAGCAGGAACCGTGCGATCTCGCTCGCCTCGAAGAGCATGTCGTCCAGCTCCTCGGTGGTGAAGAACCCGCACATCGCCCCGTAGAAGAACGTGGAGCCGGCCTTCTTCACCTTCTTCTTGAACGAGTTTCTGGCCTGGTTCACGGCCTGCGGGGAGTAGGTGTCCTCCATGAACGGGACCAGTTCCGGAAGGTGCTGGCCGATGAAGGTCATCTCGACGCCGGAGCTGGTCCGGAAATCGGTGCAGAGCCTGGCCAGTGCCCATTCGCGCGCAGTGATATAGGTGTGCTTCCTGAGGAACTGATTCACCTTATGGTAGGTGGCTCCATCCACCTTCTTGAACTTCTGGTACTTGTTGATGTCGTCCAGGCCGAACTGATCACCCATGCAGAGTACCTCTGTGTAGCGGTGCCATTAATACTCTGGGTTCGCCGGATCCGGCAAAAAGGATGTGGCTGATCAGGTCAGCTCGAAGTAGTTGAAGTTCAGTTCGTCGCCGACGAGCGTCAGCCTGACCTGGTGGATACCCGGGGTCAGCGGGATCCCGGTGGTCACGGTGCTGAACTGCTTGAAGCCGCCGGTAGCCGGGATGGTGACGACGCCGACATCGGTGTTGTCCACAGAGACTCTGATCTGTTTCCCTGTTGTCGGGGTCGCGACCCTGAACGAACCGGTGTAGGTCCTGGCTGCGTCTGATGTGACGGTGTAGGTGAGCCATTCACCGTTCCTCACCCAGCCGACATCAAACGATCGCTCGCCTGCGTTGTACTCGATGTCCACGCCGTCCGACCGGTAGGCACCCCCCTCATTCTGGGAAGTCAGGTCATGGTAGGCGACGGTTTCGCCGCCCAGGTCATAGTCCTCGGCTTCGATCCGTGCCGGCAGCACATGGGGCCTGAACGGGGTGCCCTTATACGTGGAGACCTGGGTCACGGTGGTGGTCGGTGTCACCGGTGGCATCGTCGGGATGGTGGAGATCACCTGTGTCGGGGTCTGGGTCGGCTGCTGGGCTGCACTGAAGGTGAAATAGTTCAGGTTCATCGAGCCCCCGCCCGGGAGTAGCTTGATCGTGTGGGTGCCGGCAGAGAGTGAGACCTGAACGACGGTGTCTGAAAAGGCCTCAAAGGATCCGGTCCGGGTGAGGGTGGGGTCTGCCAGGTCGCTCCCGTCCACCTGCATCCTGATATGTGCCCCTGCTGTCGGGACGGCGGCCCGGAATGTGGTGGTGTAGGTACCGGCGGTCGGGACGTTGATGGTGTAGAGGAGCCATTCGCCATCCCGGATCCAGCCGACGTCGTAACTTTTCTCCTGCTGGCTGTACTCGATGTCGACCCCGTCACCCGGGCGGTACTGTCCTCCCTCATTCAGGGGCGTGGTGTCATGGTAGGCGTAACCTTCGCCGCCGTTGTCGAAGTCCTCAGCCTCGATCCTCGTTGGAAGGGTGTGCTGCTGGTAGGGAGACGTGATCGAGCCAGGTGTCGCTATGGTCGTCGGAATTGTGGTCGGTACCGTGGTCGGCGTCGTTGTTGGGATGGTGGTGGAGGGCTGGGTGGTGGTCTGCGTGGTTACGGGCCCTGCAGGTGCTGTGATGGTGATGTAGTTCAGGTTCATCGACCCGCCCTTCAGCAGCAGCCTGAGCTGGTGGGTGCCGGCAGGGAGTGACACCTGGGCGACGACATCCTGGTAGAGATCGAACGAGCTCGAGGTCGGGATCCCGACGGTGACGGCCGGCGTGCCGTCGACAGCGACCTGGATCTGTCGTCCGAGGCCTGGTGTCGCGGCCCGGAACGTGGTGGTGTAGACCCCGGCAACCGGTGCATTCACGGTGTAGAGAAGCCATTCGCCGTCCCGGATCCAGCCGATATTGTAACTCTTCTCCTGCTGGCTGTACTCGATGTCGACCCCGTCACCCGGGCGGTACTGTCCTCCCTCGTTCAGGGGCGTGGTGTCATGGTAGGCGAAGCCTTCACCACCGTTGTCGAAGTCCTCTGCTTCGATCCTCGCTGGAAGGGTGTGCTGCCGGTAGGGTGATGTGGTCGACCCGGGTGTCCCGATGGTGGTCGGTACCGTGGTCGGCACCGTCGTGGGTGGGGTGGTGACCGGTACCAGGGTGGTCGGCGTGGTCACGGGGGTTCCAGTCGGCGTGAACTCCAGGTAGTTGATGTTCTCGTAGCCGTTGAAGATCAGCTTGATCCGGTGCAGGCCTGCAGGCAGGGCGACGGTCTTGTGGACCGTGGTGTAGGTCCCGTAGGAGCCGGTGTTCGGCACCTCGACGGTCGTCACCGGGGTCGGGTTGTCGTCCAGCATCATGACGAAGGAGATCCCGTTCCAGGCGGTCGAGACCCGGAAGTCGGCGGTGTAGGTGCCAGCGGCGGTCACATTCACCGTGTACCGGGTCCACTCGCCAGGGAAGACCCAGCCGATGTTGTAGTTCTGCTCGGTCGGGTTGTACTCGATGTCGACCCCTTCGCTGGTCCGGTACTGCCCTCCGTCGTTGCCTGCCGTGGTGTCGTGGTACGCGACCCCTTCGCCGCCGAGGTCGAAGTCTTCAGCCTCGATCCGGGAAGGGATCTGGTGTGCCAGCCCGAGCTGGTAGGGTGGCGCCGCCGTCACCGTCGGTGTTGGGGCGGTGGTGCTCGTGGTCGGGACGACGGTGGTGAGCGTCGTCACCGGCGTCGTTGGGATGGTCGGCGTGGCGTTCGTCGTCTGGGTGACCGTCACCGTTGTCGCGGGTGTCAGGTTCGTGGTGGGGGTCGCTGCCGGCGTGGTGGTCACCGGGGTTGCGGGCGGTGTCACCTCCGGCCGGGTGGTGAAGGTCGGGGCCGGCCCGCTGGAGGGCCAGACGTCGATGGCGTTCAATGCCATCGGGCCTGCAAAGTTCAGCTTCAGGGTGTGGGTGCCCGCCGGAAGCCAGGCCTGCCGCCGGACCTCCTGGAAGGTGGTCATGGAGCCGGTCTCCAGGCCGACGATCGAACAGACGCTTGAGTTGTCCACCTCCAGTGAGCAGGCCGACGGTCTGTTCGATGCCAGGTCGAAGGCAAGGGTGTAGATCCCGCTGCTCGGGATCGTCACAGTGTAGGCGAGCCATTCCCCGTCGATATCAGCGGTGACATAGTAGGATCCCCGGGACTGGGAGTACCCGATGTCGACACCATCACTTCTGTACATCGGAATCTCCTCCTCAGGTGTCAGGTCGTAATAGCCGATCCCCTGTCCGCCGTAGTCGTAGTCCTCAGCCTCGATCCGGGTCGGGAAGGTGTGCTGAATGTAGGCCCCTGACGACGGGGTCTGGTTGGGAGTCTGGTTCACGGTCGGCGTGGGGATCGGAGTCGTCGTATTCACCGGGACGGTCCCGGTAGGGATCGTGGTCGGAACCGACGTGGTGGATGTCGGGGTGGGCGTCGGTGCCGTCAGACTCTGGAGATCGATGGACCCGATGGCCATCGGGTCGTTGAAGGTGAGCTCCAGGGTATGGTTCCCGGAGGGGAGCCAGACCATCCGTTTGACGGTGGTGAACTGGTCGAGGGAGCCGGTGTCGGGGACTGAGATCAGGCTGATGTCGGCCCCGTCCAGCTGAACTCCGAACCGGGTGCCGCCGTTGATGCCGGCGACCCGGAAGGAGGCGGTGTAGATCCCGCCGCTCGGAATTGTGACGGAATACCTGACCCATTCGCCGGAGGCGATCCCGGTGATCACGTCGGATCCCTCGGATGCACTGCGGCTGATATCGACATCATCCGGCCGGTAGGCCCCGCCCTGGTTGCCCGGGGTGGTGTCGTGGTACGCGACCCCCTCACCGCCGAGGTCGAAGTCTTTTGCCTCGATCCTGGTGGGGAGGGTGTGGCCTGGGACCGCCGGCATCGTCGGGGTGGTCGGTGGCATGGTGGTCACTGTCGTGAGGACGGTTCCGGTGGGGGTGGGTGTCGGCGACCCGCCTGAGGCGGAGATCACGTTGATGCTGTCGAGGTTGGTATTGTCCGCATTATTGAAGGCGAGTCTGAACTGGTGGGGACCTGCGCCCAGGTACACCTGTGTCCTGACGGTGGTGTAGGTATCATAAGACCCGGTCTTTGGTACCGTCACGCCGCCGGCCTCCATACCGTCCACCTGGAAGGTGAACGACCGGTCACTGAAGGGGGATGCGACCCGGAAGTCCAGGTTGTAGACCCCGGCGGCCTGGGCCGTGATGTTGTACTTCAGCCATTCGCCTGACCTGATGAACCCGACATTATAGCCGCTTCCATCGGCGAGCCGCTCCACGTCCACATCATCGAACCTGTACACGGATCCGTCGTTCCCTGAGGTCGTGTCATGGAACCCCGCCTCGGCACCGGGGAGGTAGTTCTCGGCCTCGATCATTCCCGGGACCGGGATGGGGTCCTGGATCGTCGGTGTGGTGAGCGGGACCGGGTCGACCGCCTGCTCGGGCGGCAGGGTCGGGGTCGGGGCCAGGGTGATCCCTGGTGCGACATACGAGGTGTTTGAGGTCTTTAACGAGTAGGTGTTCCCATTGGCCTGACTGTTGTAAGCATCGTCGAGGTTTAGGATCGGCAGTGTCGACCCGTGGGCGGTGATATCGAAGTACGACCCGGTCACCGGCTTCTCATAGGCGCTCTCTCCCTTGTAGTAGCCGAGCATCGACTGGACCTGCGGGGAGATGTCGGTCCTCCCTGCCGAATTGTACTGTTCGAATCCCAGGACCTGGATGTTGCGTGCATAGGCGATCCAGAGGGCCCAGTGCTGTGCGTCGACCGAGACACAGTTGTTCAGCTGGACGTCCTCGACGTCCTTACAGAGTTTCCAGCCGTATCCGCTTCCGATGTCGGTGCACCCGTTGAAGATGTTGTCCCCGTTCTGCTCGTCATAAAAGCCATAGTTCCTGTTGTTGATCGAACGGCAGTTGTTCAGCGTGGTCCCCATCGCGACCGTGTACCCTGCCATGTAGAAGTGGGCCGGCACCGGGGGTTGGACCGTGAAGTCTCCGTCGTTGGTGTTCCGCTGCCCGTTGTTGGTGCTGAGGCAGTCGGTCATCACGATGTTCTGCTGGAGGTCGCCCGGCTCGAAGTGGAACCCGGACTCCCAGTTGTTGTCCGCCACACAGCGGATGACCTGGCAGTCGACCAGGTCGTTGGCCTCATGGAAGTCGAACCCCGTCGCCCAGGGATGTCCGTCGGCGTCCCCGCAGAGGGTGGCCGAGCAGTCGATGAACCGAATATTCCTGATCATCTTCGGGGTACCCTGGCCGTTCAGGTTGAACCCGTGGGTACCTATGTTGGTGGCACTGCACTGGTTGAACTCGATATCCTCGACGACCCGGTTGTCCGCCCAGACAAAGAATGCCCCGTTCGCCCCCATGTCTTCAAACTTGCCGGGATAGTAGCCGTGCAGGGCATCCTTGGCGGCGACGTTCCTGACCTGGATGTGGCTGGCGGTGATCCGGACCCATCCGCGGCCGGTGATGGTGAAGTCCTGCAGGGTGATGTACGGCTGGTCGACCTTGATACCCATGTAGTATCCCTGGATATCGATGATCGTCTTATCGACCCCCTCCCCTTTGAGGGTGGTATAGGCCCCGGGCACGATATTGTCGGTGCAATGATAGGTCCCTTCCCTCAGCAGCACCGTTCCGCCGCTCCAGGGGAGCGATGCGATCGCTGCTTTGATCTGTTCCTGGTCGCCTGACCCGTCACAGATAAACTGGGCTGATGCTTTAGAGAGTGCACTGCTGTCCTGCGCTGCCACCACCACGGTGACGGCGGCGGCGCCCTCGATCAGACAGAGGAGCAGGAGCAGAGCGATGAGTATCCGGATAGTCCCTGGTTTATTCATTCTGGATTCTCCGGGTGGTATGGTATTCGATCGATCATAGAAGAAGCAACAGTTAGATCGGCAAATAAATTATTAAACATTTCTGATTTTTTATATCAATAAAAGTCGGGCATTTATCTTTTTGTATAAAAAACACCGGAATTAATGAATTATGCCCGTATTTTCTGTCCGCTTCTCCTGCCCGGCTGTTTTAATGTGCATTCGTCTCCTGTCCTCTGCTACCGACTATCCCGGGATGGTGTGACGATATGGTCGGATTATGAACATCTATTTATGCGAGAGGATCGTATAGAATAGAGCAGGGCTGACCCTCAATCGGTCCCGGTAGGGTAGTGGACATCCTAGGAGCTTGCGGAGCTTTTGACCCGGGTTCAAGTCCCGGCCGGGGCGTTTAACAGCAATTTCAACTCATTCCTTTTCATTTTCTTTCTCTGTCTGGTTCTGGGTTTTTTCATTGTTTGAGGCCCCGTCGATCACTTCGAGGTACTCCTGGGCGATGCAGGTCCCAATTGAGTGATAGACGCTGTCGACGAGCGGCTGATCACCCCGATCTCCTGAGGCGGTGACGTCGGGCGCTCAGAGGTTATTGAATAACCAGACAACATCGGCGAAATCGGTCTGACCGTCCCCATCGAAGTCGAAGCCTTCGACCGACTCGTTCGCCGCTATACAGTCCATCTGGTTGACGTAGAGGACGACGTCGTTGAAGTCGAGCATCCCGTTGCCGTTCACGTCGTCGTACTTCCCGTCGCCGTTCGTGTCTGTCGGGAGGCCGGCGCCGCCGGGGACGATGATCCCGTATCGGTCGCTATGCCTGTTCTCTACCGATCAATGGTCAGGTCAACCTCTTCTCGTCTTGGATTCTCATGCAGGGCGAGTAGTCTGGATTCTCTCCTCTTCTGCGGTCATCCTCTCGATCGTTCCGCCCAGTTCCCGTCCGATCGAGATGAGCGTCTCTCTCTCCTCTGGAGAGACCTCCTGCCTCTGCGTGCTGACCACATTCAATGCCCCGATGATCCGGGTTTTTGAGACGATGGGGACGCTCACCACCGACTGGAATCCATAGGGTATCGAATGGTCCGGGGAGACCTCTTCATAATGGTCGGTGATGAGGGGTGCCCCCTCGATGAAAAGTGTCCGGTACGGAACCATGTCGAGGGGCACCTCTCTGACTCTGGCGAGGAACTCGGGGGGAAGATTTTTGGAATAGACGACCCTGGCGGTTCCAGCGGCACGGTCTGCCAGATAGATCCCGCCGGCATCGAAGTCGAGCAACTGCAGGGTCTTGTCCAGAACCTCGCCGAGGACCTGCCGGCGATCGGTTGCCTGGTTTGCCGTGCTGAGGATCGCATTGAGGATTGCGAGTGCCTCCGTCTTTTTGGAGAGGGCCTCCCTGGTTCGGATGAGCGCCGCTCTGGCCAGTTTCTCTTCGGTGAAGTCGTGTATGACTCCTTCGACACCACAGACGGTTCCATCGGCAGCATGATAGAGATGGCTGCTTGTCGTCACGTACCGATGGCTCCCGTCCTGCGCCTTGAGGGTGGTAGGATAGTCTGTGACCTCTCCCTGATCTGCCAGAAGTGCGAGGAGCACTTCCCGCTCCTCCGGGTGTACATAGATGTCCTGAATATTACCGCCGATCAGTTCGTCCGGAGATGTATAACCGGCCAGCCTGGCACCGGCCTCGCTGATCATCTGGATGGTACCCTCCAGGTCGGTCCTGTAGCAGAGGTCCTGCATATTCTCAATGACGGCACGGTACTTCTCCTCGCTCACCTGCACTGCGTCTGATGCACGCTTCTGTTCGGTGATATCTCTCACGATGGAGAGGAATTCCCGGTCCCCCGAGGGAACGAGCCGGCTCTCAAAATATCGCGTTCCGCCCCTGAGGGCCAGGCTGTATTCATATCTCTGGGGCAGACCGGTCTCGGCTACCCTGGCGATACGCTCGCAGGTGGCCTGAGCGACATCGGGGGGGAGAACCTCGCCGATCGATCGACCCAGGAACCGGTCAGGTGGTATATACAGGGCACTGGCGTCCCCTGCATGGAAGTCCACAATTCTCCCATCAGCAGAGTACACAAACATCAGGTCTGGATTTGCGAGCAGGAGGGCTTTGTTCCGTGCATTGATCCGGTTCAGTTCATCCTCGGCCTCCCTGCGCCGGGTGATGTCCATAATGTATCCTTCGAGGGCGATCAGATCCCCCTGATCATTGAAGATCCCCCGTCCCTGTTCCCAGACCCACTTGATCCGGCCGGAACGATCCTTAATCCGGTATTCGAACTGGAAGGGCCGGTCTCTGTCGATACCGGTCTGGATCTGTTTCCAGACCCTCTGCTGGTCCTCCGGGACGATGAGCCTGCCGTAGGATATGATCCGGTTATTGATCAGGTCGGCGGGATCATACCCGGTGAGGGCTGCGGATCCCCCACTGATAAATTCCATCGTCCAGTTGGGATCATTGGCGCACCGGTATGCCATGCCTTGAAGATTGTTCATCAGGGTGACCAGGGTTCGCCGGTTCTCCCTGAGTTCCTCCTCTGTCCGTTTCAGTTCCGTGAGATCGATGATCGATGCCACACTCTTCCTGGTGCCGGCGATCATCCGGAGATTATTGATACAATCCTTGATGCACCCGTTCCGATCAATAAACTGGAATTGATACAGGGTGGTGGTCAGTGGGTCGACCCGTCGCTGATCCCGATCTTCCCTGAGGATGAACTCAGTCCACGACTTCCGGCCCTCGATCTCCTCTTTTGAGTACCCCGAGAGATCTTCAAACCCTTTATTGGCATATTCAATGAGCCCGTCCTCCCTGGTGATGATGGTCGCCGCCCCGGTATTCTCAAATATCGTCCGGTATAGGTTCTCTGACTCTTGAAGGACGCGTTCGGCCTCTTTCTGTTCTGTGATATCCTGGATGGCACCGGCCACCTTGACCGGGATCGCATCTGCTGTGAGGATCAGTTTTGCAACTGAATGAATGGTTCGCCGAGGTGCCCCATCTGCCGGATTTATGGTGTATTCCAGGTCATATCCCTTTTTGTCTCTGATCAGGTCCAGAAGTGCCCTCTGCACCCGCTCCTGTTCCGGGATGCAGGCTTCAATCTCTTCGATGGCGATAGTTCCTGACTGCCGGTGGATCCCGAAGATCCTGAACCCTTCCTCCGAGGCCCATAACATCCCTGTCTTCAGGTCGTACTCCCAGTTCCCGGTCTGCCCGATCGTCTGTGCCATCCGCAGCCGCTCTTCATTATTTCGGAGTGCCTCCTCGGTCTGGCGGCGCTGCACCACGATCCTGACCTTGTGCATCAGTTCTGCAAACAGGGACTTCGGATCGCCTCCCTTCTGGAGATAGAAGTCGGCACCGTTGTTGATCGCTTCGATGACCACCTCTTCCCGTCCCCGTCCGGTGAAGAGAATAAAGGGAATGGCTCCATATCGGGCGCGGACCTCTTTTAAGAAGGTGATGCCGTCCATCTCCGGCATCTGGTAATCGGAGATGATCGCATCGTACTCTGAAAGGTTCCGGTTATTCAGCGTCTCCTGTGCAGACGTGTCTGTATCGATGGTGAACTCATGCGAGATCTCCAGGTAGAGTTTTGCGATCTCAAGGAGGTCCTGTTCGTCATCGACATAGAGCACCTGATACATCGGAAACACCTGATTATGAATCGATATTGACTAATTAAACATATATACCCATGGTTTTTTGATTTTGCCACACCAGCGGTGCTTTCATGCCACTCCTCCTGACTGCACCGACCAGGCCGGCTGTCTGTCTCCGGGTCGCTCGGGACCCGATTTTCCGGGTAAGTCGTGATGATCCGGGCCGGCCTGTTCTGCTGGTGACGTCGGTGGATTAGCCGGAAGATGTATTAATACCGGGTACGCCATGCAGGAATGATTGGTATGCCTGTGCACGTGGTCATCATCGACGATGACCCGGAGATCCAGAAGTTGCTCCGGGTGAAGCTCGAGAGGGATGGATACCTGGTCGAGACGGCTTCGGATGGCCGGGCAGGGGTGACGAAGGTGGTGGCGTCGCACCCTGACCTGATGATCGTGGACATCATGCTCCCGGTCCTCGACGGGCTGGACCTGATACGGGAGGTGCGGGAGGCACTCGGTGCTGAGTCCCCGGTCTGCATAATCCTCTCAGCCCGGCGGGAGGTGGACGATATTGCAGCCGGCATCGCGGCAGGCGCCGACGACTACATCACCAAGCCGTTCAGCCCCCGGGAACTGCTCGAGCGGATGACGGTCGCCCTGCTCAGGAGAGGAAAGCAGCCGGCCGCAGGGGGTCTACCCCGGGGTCACTCCGGGGAGGGCGGCATATGAACGACCAGACCCCGTCACGGGTGCTGGTCTGCCGGCTCCCGGTGCCCGGTGGACCGGTCCCTTCTTACTGGGAGGCGGGGACCTTCGCCGCAGAACTCTACGCCGGGTTTGAAGAGTACCGGGCGGTGCAGGACCTGACCGGGATGCGGCAGACCTTCTATGTCCTCGCCCGCTACTATGGCCGGACGTGTGCGATCCTCAGGCAGTCGCTTCTGACCGGGGCGCAGCCGTTGATCACCAGCGCCCTCAATAACCTGGTCACCCTCCACCGGTTTCTCCACCGGATGTACGAGGTCGCCCCGTCCCAGGTTCCGGTGGTGATCACCCTTGACCGTGAGAGCCGCCGCCGGCTCCTCCCCGATCTGGTGATGGAAGTGCTCGAGGAGGCCGTCGTCCCCCTCGACCCGGCCACCGTGGCCAGGCGGGTGAACGACCTGCATGTGATCGCCCCGGCCGGGGGTGCGGTCGTCTCCGGGGTGCTCGACGACCTGGTCGTGAAGGGGTATGCCCTCCACGAGGCGGGTGGCCTCTTTGTGCACGCCCGACGGGTCTACCGGCCGCTCAACCTGGACCGGGAGGGGCTCCGGGCCCTGCTCGGCGAGCGGCTGTACGCCGAGTTCGTACAGGGGGGATTTCCCGGCCTCTCGGATCTCGTCGCCCGGAAGAAGTCGTTTCTCCAGTTCTTTGAGCGGTTCGCCGGGTGCGGGGCTGATATGGCAGACCGGTTCGTCGCAGTCTCGACCGAGCTTCTGGAGGTGCCCGGTTCGGTGCAGGATCTCAGCCCCTGGCGACCAGTCGACCTGATCGGGTCCACGCTCCCCAGACCGTACCAGCGGGAGGCGTTCGCCATCTTCCGGGGGTTCGGGTACCAGGGTCAGGTGATCGAGGCGCCGACCGGGAGCGGTAAGACCCTGATCGGGATGCTCTGTATCCAAGACTGGCTCAGGACCCTCTCCCCCGGGGAGACCATCCTGGTGCTCGTCCCGACGGTCAATTACCAGCGACAGTGGGTCGGCGAGCTCTGTTATGCCCATGCCGGGCTGCATCTTCCGCCGGATGCGGTCTTTGCCGGGACCCCGGCGGAACTCAAGGCAGAGCTGACCCGGTCGGGGTTCGCACCCGCAGTCCTGGTGGTCACCTACAACTCGCTCGCCCAGATCGGTTCTCCGGTCGGGAAAGGTGGATTCGACGCAGGCTCTATCGAGGTCTTCCTGCAGGGGAACGGGGTCCAGTACGTGGTCCTGGATGAGGTTCACAAACTGGTCGAGGGGATGCATTTGGTATCGACGGCCATCGCCGGCCTGCTGGTCGAGTGGCTCCGTGACACCAGCCTCCGTGGGTTGATCGGGTTCTCCGGGACCGTCGTGGCTTTCCGTGTCCGTCTGGCCAGGATCGGGCTGGACCTGGTTCACGTGGTTCCGCCTGCCGGGCTGATCGCGGCCGGTTTCGTCGCTCCGTTCGCCGAGTACGGGGTGCCGTTCGCCTACTCTGACCGGGAGCGGCGGATCGTCGGGCTGGTGAACGCCTATACGGCGGCCCTCGTCCGGTACGCCGCCCTCCTCACCGCCCCCTGGCTGACGGCCGCGTTTGGCCGGGTTCCGATGGATCTCCGGGTGCGGATCGGCAAAAACCTTCTCGACCTGTACCCCGGCCGGCCTGACCGTGACGAGGCGCTTGAGGCCAGGTTCCGGCGGTGGGAGGAGTCGGCCCGGGTCGGGGTGGCCGAGGCCCCGATGATTACCATCCTCCAGATCGCACTCGATCTCTCGGATGAGGAGCTGGTCGCGGCCGCAGTCGCAGACCGTTCTGATCCGGAACCGGAGATTGCAATGACGGAATTTCTGAGGCTGCTCGATGAGATCTCCGGAATTCGGAGCGAATTGACCCTGCTCGTCCGCGGGGACGGGGTCGCCGAAAAACTCCGGGCTGAGGGGTTCGGTAGCCGGCCGGCCGGGGAGGCCCTGCTGGTGCCGCCTGACCTGGGCGCAGCCCGACGCGTGGCCTGGGCGAAGGAGATCCTCGCGTCGACCATCGCCGGCCTCACCCCGGTTGTCCGGAGTGCCTTCTACCGGATGGGGGAGGGGCGGGTGGACAGCATCCGTGCGGTCATCAGGGCAGAACGTTCGGTCAGACCGGTCCCGGGGGTGATCGTCTTCGACACCGCGAAACGGATCCGGTGGCAGGGGGGGATTGCGAACCCCGGGTACGCCGGGGTCGGGGGGCTCTTCGCCCAGATGATCGGGACAGAGTTCACCCCGATGGCTGCCACCTCCACTGAGATCTACCTCCCCTGGTCGGAGACGGACCCGCTCCCAGCCAGGATCGCCGGAATTGTCCGGGGCTCGATCATGGCTGGCGAACTCGAAGAGGCGCTCTTCGGGCTGGTGCTCGCGGGGGTGAAGGTCTCTGAGGAGGGGCGCCTCCTCCTTCGCCGGTCCCTCGCCGAACTGGTCCGCGAGTACACCGAAGGGCATCCCCGGGTGCAGGCCCCGCGACCGGCCGAATTCCAGCGAAAGGTTCTCGGCCGGTTCCGGCGAGCCCTGAAGAAGACGGTCTCTCCTGAAGCGGGTGATCTGCTCCGCGAGCGGCTCAGGCCGGAGGACCATCACCTGCGCAGATGGATCGCCGAGTTCTTCAGGTACGCGATGATCGCCCGCCGGTTCGATGAGGCCCGGACTGCCGAGCTGCGTGGAACGGACGGTGCGGTCCGGCTGTTCTTTGTGGTGCAGATGCCGGTGGGGGAGGAGAAACAGTTGATGTACGACCTTGTCGCCAGGGTCGTCGACGACGAGTCGATACCGGTGGACGTGGTGATCGTCTCGTCGTGGGCGAGGACCGGCTGGAACGTGATCACGCCGAACGTCCTGATCGATGCGACCGCAACCCGGCAGGTGACCGCCTGGCAGCAGCTTCGGGGGCGGGCAATGCGTTCCAGCAGGTCGTGGACCGGGGATGCGTACGAGCAGGTCGCCGACCTCCTCGACCTCCGGGGATCCACTGCCGGCCCCGGGCTGCCGCTGGATGTGTCAGGGGACGAGACGGTCCGTCCGGCATCACCATCGGCCGGCCTCTCCCGGGGCGAGCGGGAAGAACTCGCCGCCGATCTGATGCTCTCCAGAAACAAGGTGACCCATGTCTACGAACTGGTGAAGGCGTACGGGAGCGCCGCCCAGGTGACTCGTGACCGGAGGACGAAGGTCTGGCGGCGGACCGATGTGATCGCCGCGAAGCATGCCAGGGAGTATGCGGTGAACGGCCGGACCGGGGAGTACGGCACCGGCGAGTCCCACGCCCCGCTGATCTCGCCCGGGGATCCCCGGCAGAATACCCCGGACCAACTCAGGGAGTACCTGGCCAGCGAACTGCAGGGACAGGACCGGCGGATCGTGCTGGGCTGGATCCGGGCGGCCGGTGCCGGCGAGGATGCCTGAATTAATTCTCGGGACATCGTTTGTCTCTGTGATGGGCCTCTCTGGTGGGTGCCACTTTTATCTGTTTATCCACGCCTGGATTTCGACCAGAGAATATTTAATCTATCACGATTAATAATGATAATTAACTCCAAGGGAGGGATCCGACCGTTCCGCACCCAAATGTGGGCACGTGAATGATCTCTTTAATTAGAGATAGGCAGAAGTGGGGTCTGATATCATGCACGAGACCAAGGAATCATTCGATGTCAAACTCGCAGAGGATGACAAGTATTATGTCCCGGATGAAAAATACCGGCGAACCTCCTGGATAGGGGACTACAAGAGTAAATACGATCAGTTCCTCGCCGATCCGGACGCGTTCTGGAGCAGCATTGCAGAGGATCTCGACTGGATCCGCCGCTGGGATTCCGTCCTTGAGTGGAACTACCCGTATGCAAAATGGTTCGTCAATGCCAGGCTGAACATCACGGCCAACTGCCTCGACCGTCATGTCGCCAGTGACCGGCGGAACAAGGCTGCCCTGATCTGGAGAGGAGAAGAGGGTGGAGAACGGGTCTACACCTATCAGAAACTGCTGACCGAGGTGATTCGTTTTGCGAACGGCCTCAAGAAGATCGGCGTTTCAAAAGGGGACCGGGTCTGTATCTACATGCCGATGGTCCCGGAACAGGTGATCGCCATGCTGGCCTGCGCCCGTATCGGCGCCGTCCACAGTGTGGTCTTCGCCGGGTTCGGTGAGACCGCCCTGAACATGAGGATCACGGATGCCCGGGCAAAGGTCGTGATCACCGCCGATATCTCGATACGGCGCGGCAAGGCGATCCCGCTCATCACCATCGTCAAGGAGGCGATCCTGAACGCTCCGAGCGTGGAGCACCTGGTCATCCTCCGCCGGCGGAGAGAACCGCCTGTGGAGATGCGGCCTGAGTTCGAGCTCGACTTCTACGAACTGATGGAGAACGGTGCCGTCGAATGCCCGCCGGAGGTGATGGATGCCGAGGACCCGCTCTTCATGCTCTACACGAGCGGTTCGACCGGCGCCCCGAAAGGGGTGGTCCACACCTGCGGGGGGTACATGGTCGGGACGTACTACACGAGCAAGTATGTCTTCGACCTCAAGGAGAATGACATCTACTGGTGCACCGCCGACCCCGGCTGGATCACCGGCCACAGTTACATCGTGTACGGGCCGCTGATCGTTGGGGCCACCGTCTTCATCAGTGAGATGACCCCGGATTACCCGGACCCCGGGATCTGGTGGAAACTGATCGAAGAGCAGCGGATCAATATCTTCTACACGGCGCCGACTGCCATCCGGACGTTCATGAAACTGGGGGAGGTATGGCCCGAGAAATATGACCTGAGTTCGCTCCGGATCATCGGGTCGGTCGGCGAACCGCTCAACCCCGAGGCCTTCGAATGGTACTATCATGTGATCGGAAAGGACCGCTGCCCGATCGTCGACACCTGGTGGCAGACCGAGACCGGCATGCAGATGATCACCACGATGGTCGGTGAACCGATGCGGCCCGGTTTCGCCGGCAGGGCGATCCCCGGCGTGATGGCCGATGTCGTCGACAAGGAGGGCACCCCGGTTCCGCCCGGTTCCGGCGGGTTCCTGGTCATCCGGTCCCCATGGCCGGCGATGTTCCGAACCATCTACAACGATGACGAACGTTACCGGAAGTACTGGGAGACAATCCCGGGGGTCTACACCGCCGGCGACCTCGCCGTGAAGGGGACGGACGGCTATATCATGGTGATCGGCCGGGCTGACGATATCATCATCGTTTCCGGCCATAACATCGGGACCGCCGAGGTGGAGAGCGCCCTCGTCTCCCATCAGGCGGTCGCCGAGGCTGCGGCCATCGGAAAACCTGATCCCCTGAAGGGGAACAGCATCAAGGCGTTCGTCATCCTCAGGGTGGGGAACACGCCGAGTGAAAAACTGAAGAAGGACCTGATGTACCACGTGCGGATGACCCTCGGCCCCATCGCCGTACCGCAGGAGATCGCGTTCGTCGAGAAATTGCCAAAGACGCGGAGCGGGAAGATCATGCGCCGGGTCCTGAAAGCCCAGGAGATGGGCGTTGACCCTGGAGACATATCCACCCTGGAAGAATGACTGGCGCAGGTTCCTGAGAAAATATGGACAGCCGGGAATCCTGAAACCCCAACGAAAGAGAAAATATGTGAGGAGTGAAATGGCAAACGAATCTGGTAACAACATCACACTGGTGCGGAATCTCGACTTTACGGCAAACCCGGCCCCTCTCGGGCTCCTGGGTTTTGGCATGACAACCGTGCTCCTGAATCTGCACAATGCGGGATTCTTCGCACTGGGTTCGATGATCCTCGCTATGGGTATCTTCTATGGCGGCCTTGCCCAGGTCATCGCAGGTATCCAGGAATGGAAGAAGAATAATACCTTTGGGGCAACAGCGTTCACCTCCTACGGGTTGTTCTGGCTGTCGTTTGCCGCCCTGCTGGTGCTCCCGAAGATGGGGCTTGCAGAGGCATCGGACAAGACGGCCATGGCAGCGTACCTCGCACTGTGGGGGGTGTTCACCGCGGTCATGTTCATCGGGACACTGAAGGCAACCCGGGCCCTCCAGTTTGTGTTTGGATCGCTGACGATCCTGTTCTTCCTGCTGGCGCTCGGGGACATCACCGGTAATACGACGATCACGATGATCGCAGGCTATGAGGGTATCATCTGCGGGTTCTCGGCGATCTATGCCGGTCTTGCCCAGGTCCTCAATGAGATGTACCAGCGGACCGTTGCTCCGCTGGGATAATCCCGCACGCGCAGGATAGACCTGAATTCCTTTCCTTTTTCCATGTCGACAGCCGGGTATGCGCTGTTCATCATTACGGATCAGTCAGGTGGACTACTTCCGGAAGCTCATATACTATCCGCAGATCCAGCCTGTGATCTCTCTCGCTGTTGTCGGCCGGCTGCGGATCACGCTGAAGCATCCTTCTGGGAATGCCGGCTTCAACGATCCATTCTCAGAGTGAATCGAAGTGCATGACGACGTCATCGAAGTCGATCTGACCGTTTCCGTTGAAATCAAAGGCGGCGATCGGTTCATGCCCGGCGATCCAGTCCATCTGGTTGAAGAAGAGGACGACGTCGTTGAAGTCGAGCATCCCGTTGCCGTTCACATCATCACACCTGCCGTTCTGTCTGGTCGAGGTCGGGATGCCCATCCCGCCCGGGACGATCCCAACCGGGATCGTGTCCGCTGTGAACGTGAGCCAGTTGATGTTCTGGCCGTCCCCGGAGAAGGTGAGCACGAGGGTATGCGTCCCTGCCGTCAGGGAGATCGGGACCGTTGCGTTCGCGAACATGGCAAAGGATCCTGTGTCAGGAACTGTGATCATCGCAGTATCCCCGCCGACGACCGAGAGCACCATCTGCCGGCCCGTGTTCGGGCTTGCCACGCGGGCCGTCACCGTATAGGTTCCACTCTGTGTGACGTTCGCGGTGTAACAGAGCCATTCCCCGTCCCGGACCCAGCCGACATTCGGCGTCCCCTCGCCTGCGGTCGTCTCAATGTCGACGTCGTCCTGCCGGTAGACCCCGCCTGTATTCCCCGGCGTCGTTTCGTGGTACGCGATCCCCTCACCACCAAGGTCGTAGTCCTCGGCCTCGATCCGGCCTGGCAGCAGGTGAATGGTGTACGGCTCCGGGGTTTGAGGGGCGTCGATACTGAATGGCATCTCCTCAGTCGTGCCGTTCACCTCCGCACCGGTCTCGTCCCGCCCCTCAATCTGGAGGGTGTACTGGCCGGGTGGAGTCCCGGTGCCGATCGCACCGCCGAACTCGTACAACGAGGAGACGATCTCCGCGGGCTTCGTCGGGTCGGTCCGCCGTCCGAGTTCGACCGGGATGGTTGAACTGGCGACAGCAACACCCCTGGCGTCCATCAGTGTCCAGTCGATCGAGGCGATCCGGTTCGTTGGCGTACCGTCTTTTTCGGACGGACCGGGCACGACCGGGGCAGGGATCGGGGCGACCACGCCGTAGAGGAGGCAGGTCTCGCCGGGTTCGACACCGATCCCGTCGCCGGGGAGGAGGTCGAGCCGTTTTTGCGTCGTGTCGGCCAGGTCGACGATCGGGTCTGAATCATTCTCTGTTCGGAGTTCGGCCCTCGTGAGGGCGAGTCTGTCGCCGTGCGCGAGGGTTGCGAGGGTCGAATTGAACGAGACCCGGGTTCCGTTCTCGCGAGCGGTATAGGTATACACCGGTTCGCCTGCTGCGTAATAGTGGTACACGGTCTGGGGCGAGTTGGCCATGCCGGTGCGGATGAGCGTCGAGATCTCGATGGTAGCGGTGGCTGAGGTGTTGCGGATGTTGTACAGGAAGAGGTCGTTCTCGGCCGCCCCGACCGTGTCGACGGTCGTGCCCGGTCCGTCGTTCACGACCTCGATCGCGTTGTTTCGGATCCAGCGGCCCGGAATAACGTAGCCTGTATAATTCCAGGAGAAGTACCCGGGGAAGGAGTCGAGGTAGGTCCGGTAACCGTTCTCCTGGGCGAACGCGATCAGCCGGTTCATCTGCGCCGGGGGCGAAAACCGTCCGAGTGCCGCGTGCGTCCTCCCGAGGGTGACCTGTTTCTCGGCCGTGAGCCCTTCCAGGCCGCCCGAGAGCCCGGTCACGCGGATCGTGTACACGCCTGCAACGAGATCCTGAAGAGGCCGGCCATCGTGGTCCGTGTAGTTTGTATCGAAGTGCTTTGATGCGCCACCCAGCACGAGGCCCGAGTAATACGCGGGAGTCACGACCACCTTGTTCCAGGTCTCCAGGAGGCCGCCTGGTTCGCAGACCAGGTCCGGGACCATCACGGTGCCCTTCGAGCTCCCATTGGAATAATCGACCGCGATCGCCGAAAGGGGGGTCGTCCCGGTCGCGGGATCGACATGACTCTCGATGATCCTTACCGGAGTGCCGGTGGTGCTTGCCCCGGAAAAGACCTCGATTCGGATGTCGCCCGGTGTCGTGACGCCGGCCGGAATAGCACCGGTCACGTAGAAGTCGCGCATCTCGCCCATCACCGTCTCGTTCGGTGACGGATAGTCGATCGCCAGGGACACGACACCTGCAGAGCAGATGCATACACAGGCTCCGATGATCAGAAGGGTCGCGAGCGGCACTCGTACGCTTGTCATGATCGTTTCTCCTCATGGAGACTTGTCTGCATGAGGGCATAAATCGTTGGAAATGAACTTTTGGAAGAGCAATAATTCCATCCATGGTCTCCTCCTCATTGACCGATCATCGATCAGGTTGAAACCGCTGCAGGACCTGCTGTTCGCATGGAGTGATCGAGCTGGTCCTGATTGGTGATGACGTCGACGGGAAACTCCTGCCGTTCCAACTCGAACTGATCAGAACCAATCGTTCCGACGCGGTAGATATCCGCGGAAAGAAACCTCTCCAGGTGGCTGTCGCCGCAGTCGGAAGGTTCCCGCCCCCATGATGACGGGGCCTGGTAGCGATCAGAATGGTTAATGAGTTCACGGATCGAATTCATTGTGAAGGTGCAGGCGACTGGTGTCTGATCGATCATGAGGCGGGCGTTCGTCGCCCTACCGGCTCTGGCCATCGTCCTGGTGGTGGCCCTGTTTCTCATCCAGAGTGGAACTCCTGCAGAGTCTCTGGGGATCTATGGGACCAGGCTCTCCCCTGCAGGTTCTGATCCTGCGTATCCGGTGATATCGGGTCAGTACGCGGTCTGGGAGAGGAGGCAAGCCGGTGTCGACGCTCAGATCTGGCTGTATAATCTGACGGCCGGTTCTGGCCATCTTCTCTCCCCGCATCCGGGCAACCAGTTCGCCCCGGCCATCTCTGGTGACCGGGTGGTCTGGCAGGACAGGCGGAACGGGAACTGGGACATCTACCTGTACAACATCACGACCGGTGAAGAGACCCCTCTCTGCACGGACCCTGCAAAGCAGTTCAGACCCCGGATCTCCGGAGATGTCGTCGTCTGGACCGATTACCGGAACGGCAACCTCGACATCTACCGGTACGACATCGGCACAGGGACGGAGCAACCGGTCTGCACAGACGCTGCAATGCAGTTGGCCCCCGACGTATCAGGGGACCGGATCGTCTGGGAGGACTACCGGGAGGGATATGTCAATTCCGGAGATATCTATCTGTACAACATCACCGCCCAACAGGAACAGGTGGTGGTCAATCTTTCAAGGGGCCAGTGGTCCCCATCGATCTCTGGTGACCGGGTGGTCTGGCAGGACTACCGTTCAGGCAGCTCGTTTGACATCTACATGAAGAACCTGACCGCCGGGAGCGAGCAGGTGATCTGTGATGATCCCGGGCGGCAGTGGCTGACGAAGGTGTCAGGGGACCTGGTGACCTGGGTTGACTCCAGCGGTGGAGGATGGACGATCACCGTCTTCAACCTGACCTCCGGGGTCAGACACCAGCTCGGCGCCGGCACTACCGATCAGTGCTGGTCTGAGGTATCTGATGGCCGGGTGATCTGGATGGACTACCGGGATCATCAGAATGCGGTCTATCTGTCGGATCAGACTGGCTCGGATGTTTCATAACCCTTATATCTGATCGTCACGATTGATTCAGTATGGAACGTCCAACGCTTCTTACGGTCATCGGTCTTCTGGTCGTCATCGTCATCGCTGTCACGGTCATATCCTATCTGGGGCTCGACGGCGGTGTCCTGCAGGGAGGAAATCTGCTGGGGCACATGGATAACAGATTTTGTCCACCATGACCGGTGAATAATCAAAATTTCTATTTTTAAAAAAGTACCTGATCTGTTACCAGAGCATTGCATAGTATATCGATGCCACTGGAAAGAGGATACTTCCTGTAGCCATTACACCATACCAGAGCCATGAGCCCCGGGCATAGGGGGGGAGCGTTCTGTCCAGGTAGATCAGCAGCAGCCCGACGAGGCCGAAGACCATCATCGCGAGGGTGAAGAGATCTTTGACGAGGTATTTGTCCCCGATGAATGCGAAGAGGATGAAGATCCCGGCAAAGAGAAGGACCACTCCGCGATACAGCCTGTCCTCGGCATCTTTCAGGTTCATCGTCTGCGCAATGATCGTTGCAACCGCGCGGGCCCTGCCGTCCATGGCCCCGATCAGGTAGACGAAGAGGGTGAGGAAGCTGATGATCAGAAAGATCGTCATCCCGAACGGAACGGTGTTCATCATATGTCCGATCAGCCTGATCGTCAGATCGTTCTCGAACGCCGGCATCCCCTCCTCGTTCATCACCACGAACCCGATCGTGAGGTAGAAGAACGAGAGGAGGGCGAGGAGCAGAAACCCGAGTGTAATATCGAACGAGACCGAGGGCATATGTTTTTTGAAGAAGTCCTCGCCATGGCCCTCTTTAATCTCCTTCTGCAGCCACATCGAGTAACAGAGGAGTGAAAGCCCGGTCCCGAGGGTGGCCATGATCGAACCGATATAGAAGAGTTGTTCGTTGTTTCCTGGGTCAGGGACGAGCCCGACAGCGATGTCAGGGACTGAGAAGTACAGGGAGTTGAGGGTGTACAGCAGTCCGCAGACGATGATCACCCCTGATACCACCATGATCTTCTTGAAGAGCGGGTATGAGTTGTGATACAGGATGGTGGTGATCCCTGCGATCATCAGAATGACGGTCAGCCTGACCGGAAGCTCGATCGGGAGGATGGAGGTCAGCAGGGTTGCAGCCACCATCGCACCAGCCCCGTGGGACATCACCTCTATCAGATAGATTCCGCCGATGACCGGTGCTTCAAGAGTCCGGAGACCCGGTACCCTGCGCAGCCCGGCATAGATGTTCTCCCCCTGCGAGACGGTATATCTTGCGATACCCTTGTTGAAGGCGTACTTATAGACGAGAACCGCAATGACAGCCCAGAGGATCTGGTAGCCATAGTCCGAGCCGAGTCCGAGGAGGGTTAAGAGGCCGACCCAGCCCGACGAGGACATGGCAAGGATCAGGCCGGGACCGACAAACCTGAGCCTCTCTCTGATCAGATCCGGCAACTGGGGGAGGGAGAACATAGTTGATGCCATCGCTGATCAGTACTGTCTGCATAGACACGGATATGTGTGTCTGTATGCAATCAGAAGGGCATGTTTTTAACTTTCTTCTGCGCATCCCTGTGAGTGATAGATCTCAAGGGGGCTTCATCGGTACCATGGTGGTATAGGTCCGGACTGGCCTTCTTCTCTCTCTTGATGGCCGGCTCGCTCGTCCTTGTCCTGGCTGTACTGCTCCTCCCGTCTCACACCTTTGAAGGGTTCGGTACAGTCAGCAATGGACTGCAGTTTCTGGCCAGTATCACGGGTATGGTCGTCTGTGCAGCCTTGTTTATCTTCTGGTCCCGGGACCTGCTGCTGATCTATGCAGGGTTTGCATTCGGCGGCTGGACCCTGGCCAACACCTTCTGGTATGCTTACACCCTGATCATTGGGCCTACCCTGATGTACCCGACAGTCTCTGAAGCAGGGCTTCTTGGTTTTTTCCTCTTCCTGGCCTCCGGATATACAGAGGTCTTTCCCGTTTCCGCCCGGTCGCAACCCCGCTCGGCGGGTATCGCCCTCGGTCTCATCCTGCTCTTCTCCATTCCGGTGTACCTGATCCTGCACCTCGGCCTCACGCTATCGACCGGGGTCACCCTCCTCTTCTTTCTGTTCAGTGGGTACCTGCTGCTGGTCTCCCTCTCCTGCCAGGTCTATGAAAACCGATTTCTCTTCGCCGGCACATGCATGTTTATCGTCGCCCATCTGCTCTATGCAGTCCGTGAAACCGCGTTCCCTGACCTCTGGCCGTTCAGACTCGTCGGCCCCCTGATCGTACTCTCCTTTTCCCTGCTGGAGATCGGGCTGTTGCAGCGAGTCCGGGAGGAGCGGGCATGATCCTTGCATTCTTCTTTGCGATCGCGATTCCGCTCTGCTTTCTACTGATCTTCCTCGAGGGTGAACAGCGGTTGATCGTCTCGTTCCTGGTCTGGGGGGTATGTGCAGGGGCACTCGCGTCCTACCTCAACTCCAGCCTGGTTGATCTCTTCGCCACCACTACCATGGTCCCCAGTGTCACAATCGCCCCGGTCGTTGAAGAGTTTCTCAAAGCCCTGCCCCTCTTTCTGATCCTGCTGCTGACCGGCCGGCGGTACGACCGGTCGTTGCTGGTGCTGGCCATGGCATCAGGGTTCGGATTTGCGATCCTTGAAAACTATGTTTATATCACCGCGCTCTCCCTGACCGGGGCCGGCCCTGTCCTCTATGCTCTCATCCGGGGGATCACCTCCTCGGTGATGCACGGGTGTATGACCGCTATCATCGGTTACGGCATCTTTCTGACCAGTAACCTCTCTAAAAGGTCACTCCCTGTCCTCCTCTTCGGACTGTACACGGTCTCATTAACCCTCCATGCCCTGTACAACCTGATGATCGGGTACACCGGGATCGGCCGGGTGTTCGCGATCAGCGCGCCGCTGACCCTCTTCATCCTGCTGCTCGTGGCCTATAACTGGGGGGTGCTGATCGGAGAAGGGAGCGGCCGGGAAGGATAAATCCCGTCGATCTGGATAAAACTCTGTTCCAACTCAAAAAATCCTCTTTTGCAAATTTGGGTGAGCAGAACCTTTATATTAGATTCCTCATCATTACCAGATAATACGGATAGTGATTACCATGCAGATTGAAGTTGTGGACGGCAGGGATAAGGGGAGCGTGATGCTCTATGCACTCAGCACCTGTGGATGGTGTGCGAAGACCAGGGACCTGTTGAAGTCGCTCGGCGTGAAGTTCTCGTACCTGTATGTCGACAAGGTCGCCCAGGATGAGCAGGAGCAGGTGGTCAGAGAGATAGAACGGTTCAACCCCCACCTCTCGTTTCCGACCCTGGTGATCGGGAACGATCATGTGATCGTCGGTTTTCGGGAAGATGAGATCAGGAAGGAACTGGCATGATCTCCGAGGAGACGCCGGTCACTGATGCGGCCGCCGTTGCCCTGTTCGAGCGGTTGAGCCGGGAGGCCGGGCAGGCCGGATACCACCTGAATCAGGATAAGGAGTTCGTGCTCGGGCTGATGAGAGGTTTGCTGACCAACAGGGAGCGGTACGGGTACCAGGCCTGCCCCTGCCGCCTGGCCAGCGGGGTGCGGGAGAAGGATCTTGACATCATCTGCCCCTGTGACTACCGCGACCCTGACCTTGCGGAGTTCGGCGGGTGTTACTGTGCGCTCTATGTCTCGGCTGCAGTGCTGCAGGGACAACAACATCTCGAGTCGATCCCGGAACGGCGCCCCCCTGCAGCCGAGCGGGTGGTTAAGGAGGTCGGGCAGCATGCTCCTCCGCTTGGTGGAGTGCTGCCGTTCCCCGTCTACCGGTGTCCTGTCTGCGGCTACCTCTGTGCGATGAACACTCCCCCGCTGGTCTGCCCGATCTGTAAAGCAGACCGGGACCGGTTCGTCCGGTTCTTCTGATATCAACCATTTTTCCTGCCAGAATGGCATGCGCCCGCCAGTGGCGATCCTTCCCGGAACCCTGGCAGAGAGTATCCACCTATCAAATGCCTGATATAGCAGATGTACCATTATCAGCTATGGATCAACAGTTACATATCGAGATCATCGGGCTGAAGAATGCGTCCTGCTCACCATTTCCCTGCGATGAACAGCGGACCTGTGGACTGACAGCCTGTCATCCCACCGGGAAACTGCTCCCTGCGGTGGATGCGCTCCGCCAGGCGCTTAAGGATGAGTATGGTGGAAAAGTCGCCCTCTCACTGGTGTTGATCGACGATCTGGTCCCCGACTATGTGAAAGAGATTCTCAGGGACCAGTACCCGCCGATTCCGTTTGTGCTGATCGACCGGAAACTGGTTCCGATGGGAAGGATCTCGCTCGAACAGATCAAAAAGGAGATCGATCGTCGGCTCGTTTAAGTGACCGGCGAGAGTATCCCTGACTCAATGTCAAAGTAGAGGCCGTGGAGTGTGACCTTCTCCTCCCGTTCTGCCTTCTTCACCAGGGGATAGTTCCGCAGGTGCTCGAGCTGCAGGCGGACATTCTCTTTGACGATCTCGTTCAGTCTGGCCTTCTCTTCCTCAGGGGTCGATGCCGGGGGAAGTCTCTGGTCGACCCGCTCTTTTGCCGTGATTGCGTTGCCCAGCCAGAACGGGACATAGGCGTCGTTCGTCTCCTTGCCGAGCCCCTTGATGGCCCCGCAGTCTGAGTGGCCGCAGATCACAATATCCTTCACCTTCAGGTGATTGACCGCATACTCGAGCACCGTCGCAAAGTTCCATCCGCTGATCGGGACGATGTTTCCGATGTTCCGGTGGACAAAGATCTCACCTGCGCGGGCAGCCGTGATCCGCTCCGGGTCGACCCGTGAGTCTGAACACCCGATCCAGAGCACCTTCGGGCTCTGCCCTGTTGAGAGTCCCTGGTAGTAATCCTTGTTCTCTAAAAAGTCCGTCTCTAGAAAACGCTTGTTTCCCTCGATTAACTGGTCTATCATGATCGTCACCTGCCAGGCATCTGCTGTAAGAAATCCAAATAGTAATGACGGTCGAATCTATCCGCATTTCTGCTTCTGACGTAATAAGAGCCGGAAATGGGAGCAATCCACCGAATTCTTCGACCGTATTTTACACCGCCGACTTCTCATGGGCCAGACTCTGAATCATGGAGGTCTGCGGCTGGCCCGGAATGGGATATCCAACACGATGCACTGGAGAATTTGATCTTCAGTATGGAGATTAAAAAAGGTTGCGGAACGAGGTTACCGCTGAACGGCGCCGTGGTCCGCCTGCCCGACCGTGGCTGCATACCTGGCCAGAACCCCGGAAAGGTGCTGTTCTGGTGGCTGCCAGGACTTCCGTCGGTCTGAAAGGGTAGCATCGTCGACCAGCAGATCGATCGACTGTGCATAGAGATCGATCCTGATCCGGTCCCCGTCCGTCACCAGTGCGATCGGTCCGCCGATCGCCGCCTCCGGGGCCACGTGACCGATGCAGGGGCCACGGGTACCGCCTGAGAACCGTCCGTCCGTGACCAGGGCGACCCGGGTGTACCCGAGTCCCATCAGGGCGGAGGTCGGTGAGAGCATCTCCGGCATCCCGGGCCCGCCCTTCGGCCCTTCGTACCGGATCACGACCACGTCCCCCTCTAGAACCTGCCGGGCGAGGATCGCGTCCATGGCGGCCTGTTCGCCGTTATAGACCCTGGCCGGCCCCTCGTGGGTCCACATATCATCGTTGACGGCCGAGCACTTCACCACGGCAGAGTCCGGGGCAAGGCTCCCGCGAAGGATCTTCAGCCCGCCGGCAGCATGCACGGGGTGCTCGATCGAGTTGATCACCTTTTCATCAGTGACAACGCCCCGGGCTGCGATCTGGTGTACACTCAGCCCGGAGACGGTGGGCCCGTCCTCGAGCAGACTGATCAGCCGCTGCTCGACGGCCGGGATACCGCCGGCCTGGTGAAGCTGCTGCATTGAGTACGGTCCGCCGGGCTGCATCGAACTGATATGGGGGATCTGCTCTGCAATCTCTGAGAACTGGTCGATCGCAAAGGGTAACCCGGCCTCTTCTGCGATGGCCATCAGGTGGAGGACGGTGTTGGTCGAACCGCCGAGCGCCATGTCGACCCTGATCGCGTTTCTGATCGACGAGGCCGTGATGATCGCCCGTGGCGTCACCTGTTCCTTCACCAGCCCGACCACCCGTTCGCCGGTCTTGCGGGCGATCCGGAGCTTCGCAGCGTCCACGGCAGGGATGGCCGCACACCCGGGGAGCGACATCCCGAGCGATTCGGTGATACAGGCCATCGTGTTGGCGGTGTAGAGCCCCTGGCAGGAGCCGCACCCGGGCATCGCGCTGCACTCGAGGGTGTGCAGTTCCTCCTCGGTGATCCCGCCGGCTGCGACCTTCCCGACCCCTTCAAAGACATCTGTCAGGGAGAGGTCTTTGCCATTGCTGCACCCGGTCATCATCGGCCCGCCGGTCAGCACAATCGTCGGAATGTTGCACCGTGCCGCCGCCATCAGCATTCCGGGAACGATCTTGTCGCAGGTGCCGATGCAGACCAGCCCGTCGAGCCGGTGTGCCTCGGTCATCAGTTCGATCGAGTCGGCGACCGTCTCCCGGGAGGGGAGCGAGTACCGCATCCCGGTATGGCCCATCGCGATCCCGTCACAGATCCCGATCACCCCGAACTCGAAGGGGACTCCCCCGGCTGCGCAGATCCCTTCCCTGACCTTCTCCGCGAGTGTCCGAAGATGCAGGTGACCGGGGACGATCGTGTTCCACGCGTTCGCGATCCCGATGAACGGCTGGCCCATCTCCTCGTCGGTCACTCCCAGCGCCCGGAGCAGCGAGCGGTTGGGTGCCCGCTGGTATCCGACCTTGATCTCGTCACTTCTCATACCAGTCTATCCTCCGCCGATGCATATCTGTTCTTCCCATTTCCTGCCCCTTCAGTCGTCAAAGGTCACCTCGCCGGTCTCTCCGTTCACCCTGGCCGTTCGGTGCTCTTTGAGTTCCTCAAACGGGATCTCGAGCCGGTCGACCATCGGGATACCACTGATGATCGCTCCGACCACAATGATCGGTTCTGCCTCCTGGTTGATGATCGCAGCCGGGGCCTTGTGGTTCCGTGCGAGTGCATAGAGGATGTAGGACCCGACCGTCGACCCCTTGCCATGGGGGAAGGCGAAGACAGTCCCTTCGATGGACCTGCCCTGCAGTGGATGCCCCTGTTCGATGATGACCCCTGTCGCCGGGTCCACTCCTGATAGGAAGGATATGGGGGCTTCGCTGACCAGTAAATCCCCATATCCTGACCCTTTTGCAATTCCTCTTCCCTGCATGGTCACTTCCATACCTAATAAATGTTTGAAAATTACATTATACTATTGATATGGACGATACCATTATCAATAACGTTAATGCTGGCAGTGAACTCAATTATCAGATTGAGCTTCAGCAGATCGAGGCCCAGTTTCTCGAACTGAAGATGAGGTTCGACACCCTCCAGAAGGAGAATGCTCATCTCAAGAAGGAGAACAACCAGCTGAAGCGGATGCCACTCTTTGTGGCTGTGGTCGTGGACATGCTCGGGGATGGCGTGATCTACCTCCGGCAGCAGGGGAATAACCAGGAGTACCTGACACATATTGACGAGGATCTGTATCGTACCTTAAAGCCGGGGACCAAAGTCGCAGTGAACAACTCGCTCTCTGTGGTCAGGATCGTCGGCAATATCTTTGATGCACGGATCAGGGTGATGGAACTGGACGCCTCGCCCGATGTCTCATTCGACCAGATCGGCGGACTTGCAGAACAGATCGAGGAGGTGCGGGAGGCCGTCGAGTACCCGCTGACTAGGCCTGAGATCTTCCTGCAGGTGGGTGTCGAACCGCCGAAGGGGATCCTGCTCCATGGTTCGCCCGGGACCGGCAAGACCCTGATCGCAAAGGCGGTCGCCCATGAGGCGAAGGCCACCTTCATCAGGATGTCCGGGAGCGAACTGGTTCACAAGTTCATCGGTGAAGGCGCTCAACTGGTCAGGGAACTCTTCACGCTTGCACGTGAGAGGGCCCCCTCGATCATCTTCATCGATGAGATCGACGCGGTCGGTTCGATCAGGACCAATGACGGGACCTCGGGGAGTGCCGAGGTGCAGCGGACCATGATGCAGCTGCTGGCCGAAATGGACGGGTTCAACAACCGGGGAGACGTCCGGATCATGGCCGCAACGAACCGGGTGGACATGCTCGACCCGGCCCTGTTACGCCCCGGGCGGTTCGATCGGGTGATCGAAATACCGCTGCCGGACAAGGGCTCGCGCCGGTCGATCCTCTCGATCCACTCGAAGAATATGACCCTCTCCAACGTCGACATTGATCTGCTCTCAGAGATGACCGAGACCTTCACCGGTGCGGAGCTCCAGTCCGTCTGCAGGGAAGCAGGGATGATGGCAGTCAGAAAGAAGGCCTCTGCCATCGAACAGCAGGACTTCATCGCTGCGATCAGAAAGATCCGGACAGATACCGCCACCGACGAGCGCATGTTCACCTGATATGGACGTCCTCTTCCTGGGAAGGGAGGGGATCTCCCTGTACCAGACTCTTTTAGCTTCAGAAACCGCACGTGCCGCGCTCCGTTTTTATCAACCCTCTGAGGTGCCGTACGGGGTGATCGTCAGGATGGCCTCACTCGGGTCTGCCCTCTCGCTGGTCTCGGAACTCCGCTGGTACATGCGCCGGTATGTCCGCACCGTTCTCTTTGAGATCGGTCCGGAGATCTACTGCACGCTCGCGCTGGCCACCGAGGTCTACTATGGCAGGCAGGTCCGGATGCATGCCCCCTGGCTCTATCGCTCCCTGTATGTGATCAAAGGCGGAGTTTTTGTCGGGGTGGTGCCGCTGGATCCGGAGAGCGATCAGGATCATTGCCGGATCGATGACCGCGATGCCGACAGGGTGTACGAGGTCTGGCGTTCGGAGACCGAAGAGTCGGCCAGTGATGAGCGATCAGCAGAGCATACATTATCCGACGGTGATACTGTATAGATGAGGCAGGTATGAGTGGCGGGGAGTATGTGATCGGGGTCACCGGTGCGAGCGGGATCGTCTATGCACGACGACTGCTGGAGGTGCTCTGTGAGGATGCCAGGGTGCACCTGGTCATATCCGAGCAGGCCCGTGCGATCGCCGTGCATGAAGGGGTCTCGCTCGACGGGTTCGATGCGATCTACGTGGACCCCCATCTTCTCTCTGCAGATATCGCGAGTGGTTCATGCAAAATCGATGGGATGGCGGTGGTCCCATGCAGCATGAAGACCCTGGCCGGCATCTCTCACGGGTACAGTGACACGCTGATCGGGAGGGCTGCAGACGTCTGTCTGAAGGAGAGGCGCCGATGCGTGCTTCTCCTCCGTGAGATGCCGCTCGGCCGGGTCCACCTGAAGAACATGCTCGCCGCCGACGAGGCCGGGGCTGTGGTGATGGTCGCGAGCCCTGCCTTCTATCATCGGCCGGAGACGATCGACGATCTGGTCGACATGGTCGTGGCCAGGGTGCTTGACCATCTCGGGGTCGAGCATACGCTCGGACCGCACTGGAGAGGATATGATGCGTGAATTTATCGAAACGATGCGGGCGGCAGGGCGTCTGACCGAGGTCAGCGGCCCCTGCTCCTCAGAGTACGAGGCCCCGAAACGGGCTGCAACGACCGATGACCTGGTCTTCTTCGAGGACCTCGACGGGATGCGGGGGGTGATGAACCTGACCGCGACCCGTTCGGCGCTGGCCCTCGCGCTGGATATCAGGGAGGAATCCCTGCTGCCGACGCTGGCCGGGTGCCGGTTCGGCGGCGAGGTGGCGGTGGACGGGAAGGTGACCGCCGGCCACGCCGATCTCTCGAAGATCCCGATCATGAAGCACTATCCTCTGGACGCAGGCCGGTACCTCACCTCGGCGATTGTCTTCTCCCGGTACGGTGGGATCCAGAACGGCTCGATCCACCGGATGCTGGTGCTGGACAGGACCCACCTCGCGGCCAGGCTGGTCGAAGGAAGACATACCTATAACCTGCATAAGGCGGCGCTGGCCGACGGGGAAGAACTGCCGGTGGCCATCACCATCGGCACGCACCCGGCGGTCACCTTCGCCTCCTGCACCCGGGTCCCCGAGGGGAAGGAACTCGCCTATGCCGCAGAACTGCGGGGCGGCACGCTCCCGGTCAGGGAGTGCAGCAACGGGGTGCTCGTCCCTGACGCCGAGATTGTGCTCGAAGGATATATCGGGGCCGAGACCGCAGAGGAGGGGCCGTTCGTCGACATCACCGGCACCTATGACCCGGTCAGAATCCAGCCGGTGATCACGATCACCGGGATGCATATGAAGCAGGACCCGATCTACCATGGGATCCTGCCGGGCGGTGCCGAGCACAAGATGCTGATGGGCGCCCCGTACGAGCCGAAGATCTATACGGCGGTGAGTGGGGTCACCGGCGTTAAGAACGTGGTGCTGACCAGCGGCGGGTGCGGGTACCTCCATGCGGTGATCCAGGTCAGAAAGCGGACGCAGGGGGATGCGAAGAACGCCATCATGGCCGCTTTTGCTGCCCATACCTCGTTGAAGCACGTGGTCGTCGTCGACGAGGATATCGACCCGACCTCGCTCGCCGAGGTGGAGTACGCGATCGCGACACGGGTGCGTGGGGACGAGGACCTGATGGTGATCACCGGGGTCCGCGGCTCTTCCCTGGACCCCTGCCGGCTGGCGGACGGGACCAATGTGAAGGTCGGGGTCGACGCGACGATGGTGATGGGACGTGAGGACGAGTTCGTCCGGGCACGGTGGGATTGACGATGTTTCTTGATACAGACGATGAGAAGGTCCTGGCAGGCGAATTCGGCGAGACCAGGCAGAGAATGATGGAGCTCCTTGTCGCGCTCGGCAAGGTCTTTGGTGCAGAGAAGATGATCCCGATCAGCAGTGCGCAGGTCAGCGGGGCCTCGTACAAGACGATCGGCGACTGGGGGCTCGAATGGCTGCAGGGGCTCGATGCCAGGGTCTCGGTGCCGGCGGTGCTGAACCCGGTCGGGATGGCACGCGACCGGTGGCAGGAGATGGGGATCAGCAGCGAATTTGCCGATAAGCAGAACCAGATCCTCTCGGCATTTCAGCGGCTCGGGGTCAAGCTGGAGTGCACCTGCACCCCTTACTACCTGAACATGGTCCAGTACGGCGATCACCTGGCCTGGTCCGAGTCTTCGGCGGTCAGTTATGCGAACTCGGTGATCGGTGCCCGGACCAACCGCGAAGGTGGTCCTGGTGCTCTGGCCGCCGCCCTGGTCGGAAAGACGCCGTATTACGGCCTCCATATCGTGGCCAACCGGAGACCCGAGGTGGTGATCCAGGTCTCCGATGCCCCAAAGACACAGGACACGGCCTGGTTCGGAGCGCTCGGTCACCTGGTCGGGCCGCTCGTCGGGACCAGGATCCCCTTCTTTACCGGGATCCGGCCGTCCCGGGACCAGTTGAAGGCGCTCGGCGCAGGGATGGCGGCCACCGGGGCGGTGGCCCTGTACCACGTTGACGGGATCACCCCTGAGGCCCGTGTCTTCCACTTCGATACCACCGCCCTCGAAGCGATTCCGGTCGAGCCGGCAGCGGTGGACGCGGTCTTCTCCAATCAGGAGGTGGAGGTGGACGCGGTGGCGGTCGGATGTCCGCACTGCTCCCCGGACGAGCTGAACCGGATCGCCGGGTTGCTCACGGGAAAGCATACAAAGAAGCCGTTCTATGTCTTTGCGGCGAAGGGTGTGATCACTGCCGAGCAGGAGACGGTCGCCCGGATCGAGAAGAGTGGGGCCAGGGTCTATGCAGACACCTGCATGGTCGTCTCGCCGGCCCTCGAACGCTACAACCACCTGATGGTGAACAGCGGAAAGGCCCTCGCCTATGTCCCGAACCTCTGCGGCGGGGCCGCCCACCTCGGCACCCTTGAGGAGTGCGTGGCCGAGGCCACCCGCTGATCCCGGGGCGTACCGTTTTATTCTCACAGATCATCACAACCGGACGATTGAGGACGAACGGGGATCCCGATGAGAGGTCTGACTGACATCCCACTGATCGGTCTGCCGCTGACGCGTCTGCTGATCAGGCTCTTTGGGCCGGCCGAGATCAACCGGATGCAGAGGAAAAAGAACCGGAGAGGGTTGATCGCAGCGCTCAGTTCCGAAGATTCTGCGATCCGGTACCAGGCAGTCGAAGCGCTCGGTAGCCTGCATGATCCGGCCGTGATCCCCAGTCTGATCCGGTGCCTGACCGGAGAGAAAGGCAGTGATATCCGGTGGAAGGCAGCGGAAGCGCTCGGCTCCCTCGGTCCGGCTGCAGTGGAGCCGCTGGTCATGGCCCTCTCCAGTGCTGATGAGGACGTCCGGTGGATGACCGCCCTGGCCCTCGGCGCCACCCGGGACAGTGCTGCGGTCGGTCCCCTGATCACCCTCTTTTCGGATCCCGACCGGTTCGTCAGGGGCAGGGCCACGGCTGCACTGGCGATGATCGGTCCTCCGGCAGTGCCTGCACTGACCGCCGCCATCACCGACCCGGACCCTGATCTCCGCTGGGGTGCTGCGGTGGCCTTTGGTATCATCCATGACCTGTCCACCCTCCCACTGCTGATCGCCGCCCTCGGTGACCCCGTGGACCGGGTCAGGGCCGAGGTCCTGGCAGCCGTTGCAGGGTTCGGGGTCGATGCTGTCGAGTTGCTCGAGGTTCAGCCTCGGGGTGGGGTGCCGGCCCGTGACGCCGATATCCGTCGTCTCCTCGCACAGCTCGACGGTACCCGCCCCGGGTAGGTATAAATGAGTCAGCCTGCCATGGTATCTGTGTACGGCACCTATGGCTACGAGGCCACCATAGGCACAGGCCAGATCAATCTTTTCGTCACCCAGCGTTCGGGGATGGTCGAGTACAGCCGGGACTGTGCAGGGTCGACGGTGAAGAAACATGTCGCTTCAGAGAGCGGCCGGATCATCGTGAACCCGATCGAGCCGGTGAACCTCCCGGAGGAGGTGACCCGCTTCTTAGAGATTCAGTTCGATCCGCTGCTGCTTGAGCCTTCAAGCCGGCAGACCGTGTATCTGACCTTCCCGATTGAGATCGGCGTCTTCATCGCCGCACAGGGGGATGTCCACCTGCTCGACATCTTCTCGTTGAACCAGCCCAGGTACTCGCTCTATGGCCTGCCCGACTGGGGGTATATCACCCGGTGGCACAGAAGTGCCCTGCATCACGAGATCCCGGCGACCGATCCTCTCCGTGAAGGCGTGCTCGCCCTTGAGATCAAAAACGATGCCAGCACCTGGGTGGAGGTGAGCAGGGCAGTCTTTGACAGTGTCGGGATGAAGATCTATTACAACACGTTTGTTTCGATGTGGGCCGAGATGCGGGTCATCAACAGCACCGTCGCAGAGACCAACTTCTTCGACCGTCCGCTTGTTCATGGGATGACCCGGTCGCTGGAGCATTACACAATCCTGAAAATTCCCGGACTGCATCGGGAGGAGTTTTTGATGGATGCGGGGCTGAACTGATGCTGGAGATCCCGCTGTACAACAACATCACGGTCGGTGACCTGGCCATCGTCGTCACCGCGGTGCTGGCCGCCTATCTCTTCGGTAGGGTGTTGACGGTCTCTCTCAAGAGGGCACTGCTCGATAAGATCCCCAAGGGGACCCTGAACCTGTTTTTGAAGATCATGAACATCATGATCGTGGTCATCGCCTTTCTTCTGGTGCTCCCGACGAGCATGAAGGTGGACCTTACCGGCCTCCTCTTTGCCGGCGGTCTCGCCGGGGTGATCCTCGGGTTTGCAAGCCAGAGCGTGGTCGCGAACCTGGTCTCCGGTATCTTTCTGATCTTCGAACGTCCGATAACGATCGGGGATAACATTCATCTCGCCGATATATCCGGAACGGTCGAGGATATCCAGCTCTTCTCCACCATCGTCCAGACCTACGAGGGGATCTATGTCCGCATCCCGAACGAGAAGGTCTTCACCTCCAACATCACCAACTACGTGAAGAACCCTGCCCGCAGGTTTGAGTATGCCGTGGGGATCCGGTACCGGGATGATGCCGGGACTGCGATCCGGATCATCAGGGAGGTCATTGCAGAACATCCGTTCGCCCTGGTCTCTCCGGAACCCTCCGTCTATGTCGACGCCCTGGCCGGCAGCAGCGTGACGATCGTGGTCAGGATCTGGGCGCCGTCGACGGTCTGGTGGACCGCCAGAACCGACCTCCTCCTGAGGATAAAACTGGCCCTTGAGGCCGGTGGGATCGAGATGCCGTTCCCCCAGCAGACGGTCTGGTTTGGGGATGGCACCAGAGGCCCTGATAGTGGGAAAGATGGGCAGCTTGATATGCAGGAGCAGATTAAAAAAGATGCATTATGAGTGATCATGAGGAGATAAAGCGGCAGATCAATCGGATCCGGCAGGGGGGACTTGAGGAACGGAGAGCGGCGGTCAATGAACTGGTGGCGCAGGGCGAACCGGCAGTCGGTCCCCTGATCGCGGCCCTGCTTGCAGAACCAGATCCCGATCCTCGCTGGTACCTGGCCGGGGCCCTGGGCAGGATCGGGTCGCCAGGCGTGGCTCCACTGCTGGCGGCGATGAAGGAGCACAGCGACCACGATTTCCGCAGGTATGCGGCAGCAGCACTCGGCGAGGTCCGTGGATCGGCGATCAGGCCGTTGATCGGGGCGCTGCAGGATCCGGATCGGGAGATCCGGCAGTTTGCCGCGCTTGCACTCTGCAGGATCGGGGATCCCGCGGTCGGCCCTCTCAAGGAGGCGTGTGCAGAGGGTGGTGATGTGGAGGCACGGGCGCGGCAGGTGCTCTGGAAGCTCGGGGAAGCAGGGCTTGCAGCCCTGGTCGAGGATTCAAACACTCCCGACTCGTGATCAGGCCGGGGCCTGGCGCTTCAGATCCACATGTTCATGCAGGATCCTGACGATCGCAGGATTCAGAATCACGTCAGGGTCTGGAACCATCAGGTAGACCGGAAAGAAGCCGAAGAGGTCCTGGGACGCGGTCTTGTAGACCTTGGATGAGATGTAGGCGTCCCTGATGTCGGAGAACTCCCTGGCAAACGAGTCGACTGCATCGAGCTGCCCTTTCTCCAGTTTTGAGCGATATACCCTGAGGGGGACGTCGACGAAGTTGTTCAGCACCTCGCTCTTCCGATCCTTGAGAGCGATGATCATCCGCCTGCTGTGCGCCCCCTGCGAGAAACGGACCAGCAGGATCTGGCTGATCAGGACCACCAGAACCGGGACGATCCCCAGCCCTTTGATCGCCGCCTTGGCATCGAGCACGGCGTTCAGCGTGAACCCCGGCAACAGCATTGCAGCGATGATCACGACGATCACCAGCGTTGCCAGGGTTCCGATCGAGAGGATCACCTTCCAGAGCGGTTGCATCCTGACGTGGATCCGGAGGTAGATATCGGTCCTGATATCGAGGAGCGAGTCGAGGAAGTCCGCTGAGTAGGGCTTCAAGTACCAGATCCCGAGGTAGAATATGATGATTGCGACCGACTGGAAGATCACCAGGTCGGCGATCGGTCCGAGGCCATTGGCCAGGGTGAAGACGATGTTCACGCAGTAGATCAGTGAAAAGCCGATGGCCAGCGGCTGGCTGTTGATGAAGAACGCATTCCAGAGGATCCTCCCGAGCGTCCACTTGTTCCTGTAGAGTTCGATCTGCCGAAGTGTCGCCAGGTATTCCCTGATCCCTTTTCTCCTCTGGAGCCCTATCGACCGGGTCGATGGGATCAGCATAATGAACGGGTTCACCGCATAAAGGAGAAAACTTGCCGTGATCCAGTCGATCATGTAGTTCTCCAGCACAAAGAAGAGGAGGACGTTCAGTAACAGCAGGTCCATGGCCATCAGCCGGCTGATGTTCCGGTTCTCATCGGACTTCTGGAGTGCCGTACGCGCTGCCCGTTCATACTGGATCTCCTCCTCGGTCTGGTGTATCAGGCGGTCGATATGTTCTTTGATCCCTGAGAGTTCCGCAGGTTCCATATCCCTACCCCCAATTTATCTGGGATATTGGTGACAACCGCACAAAAATATTGTTATCAAAAAAGGATGATTCGTTCAACAGATGACGATCATCCGAGTTCATCCCATCGGTTCCGGCGCTGGTAGAGCACCACCCCGCCGACGACCAGCCCGATGGCCACCACGACCAGGATGTAATAGATGATCCCGATCCCACCGCCGCCGTTGCTCTCGGTGCTGGTGTTGTTGAGGGTGTCCACGGCTCCGGTCCCGTTCCTGAGTGCCAGGGCATCATTGTAGGCTTCAAGGGCCTTCTTTGCCGATTCGTTCGCCTTGATCCGTGCCTGGTTGTAGTTGCCGGCGGTCAGGCTCTCGTTTGCTGCGATATAAGCCTGGTCCGCGTTCTCCCGCTTGATGGTGATCGCGGCCACCCGGGGATCATTGGTCATATCCTTGGTGGTCTTGAAGTACGTGATCAGCTGATCGACATTGGCCAGCGAGTTTCTGGCCTGATCGATCTCACTCTGTGCCCAGGACCGGTCCAGGCTCTTCTGTGCATCGGCGATGGCTGCCTGGGCAGTATCCAGGTTCGCCTGGGTGGCGGTGAAGTTGGCCCCGTTACTGCTCCTGATGTTCTGTTCTGCCAGCCTGTACTTGGCTTCGGCCTCATCGGTACTGACTCCTGCCGCTGCTCGCTGATCGATCTGGGTCCTGAGCGTCTTCAGGTCGGTCTGAGCCTGCTGGACACTCTTCACCAGGTCGTCAGGATTGACGACCTTTCTGGTCAGGGTGAACTCTCCATTCTCCCGAACCTTGGTTGTCTGATCAAGCCACTGGAACCTGAGGATCGTGATATTCTGCGTCGCATTGGTCTGCGGAACGACACCCTCCATCGTGACCAGTACCTTCACCGACTGGCTGGCCGGATACTCCAGGTCGAATCCGTTGATCTTCAGGTATTTGCCTGCCGCATCGGGCTTGGGGTTCTCGGCACCATTGATGCTGATCGAGTACCGCCACTTGGCTTTGTCCAGCTCTGTGAAGATCTGGAAGGTATCGGTGGTCGGGAATGTGCTCCCGGTCAGTGTTGAGAAGTCGACCACCGCATGGGCGGTCACGGCGGTTCCTGCTGCAAGGTCCCCCGCAGGGGTCACCTCGCTCGACTCCATCTTGAATGCCGCTCCGGCCTGTACCATACAGCAGAGCACGAGCAGCATGATGATCCCTGTGATTGCTTTTCTCATCGTATTCACCTCATTCGAACAGAGGGTCAATCCCGTCCTCGAACATTGTCTTCCCATCGGTCCTGGTCCGGGCCAGTTCCACCTTCGTCTCTTTGGCCATTTCGAGGAGGGCACGGATCCTGGGTACCTCTCCGATCGTGGCGAGCACCACGACAGCAGCAACATAATTGCTATCGATCGGATAGTCCCCGCTCCGGATCTCCTCGCCTTCGATATTCTCCTCAACCCAGCTCCTCGCCTTTTCGACCCCTTTCCGGTCCATCTCCCCCGGAGGGCCGACCAGCAGGATCAGGGCACGCTGTGCGGTCTTGAAGTCGCAGGGCAGGGTCAGTCGTCCGAGCATTGCGCTCCGCACCAGTGAGATGATCTTTGCACTTCGATCATCCCCGAGCAGCACCTCTTCGGAGGTCTCCCGCTTCTTCAGTGAACCGATCAGGTTCCCAAACAGCCCCTTGCTCTGCTTTGCTCTGGTGCTGATCGCCTCGGTCTTGGCATACCCGACCGTAGTGATCCCGCCGCCGCGGAGGGTGTTGATGATCTCACTGGAGTCGACGACCATCTCGCCGACCCCGATCTTGCCGACCTCGCCGGCACGGAAGAGGACTCCGAACCTGCGGACGATCTCGTCGTTCACCCGGTCATAGGCCATCTTGATCGATTCCCCCTCCTTCCTCCAGGCCCCGTTGTCGAAGATGAAGGTGTTGTCCGCCTCATTGACGAGCGTCGTCAGTGAGCGGGCCGCATTATAGGAATACAGCCGTCCCTCCTCGATGGAGGGGAGGATCCCGAGGGCATAGACCGGTTCGTGGTACAGCCCTTTCAGGTGCCTGACCAGCACCGGGGATCCCCCGGAACCGGTGCCTCCGCCGAGGCCGGCGATGACCACGAATGCATCGATATCAGAGGTGCCCACCGATTCGATGGCCGTCACGATACTGTCGATCTCGTCCATTGTCAGCTTGGCGCCCATCGCGTTGTCTGTGCCGACACCATGCCCTTTCACGACGGTCTGCCCGATCAGGATCCTGTTCTTCATCGGGATGTTCTTCAGACCGATCAGGTCGGTCCGTGCGGTGTTCACAACGAGCCCGCGGAACAGGTTGCTCTTGTCCTGCTCCATGAACATGTCCACGACCTTGCCCCCGGCCTGACCAAACCCAATAAAGAAGACCCTCATCCAAAGACCTCGTCCACCGGCTCTATATCAGCGGTACTATTGTTATCCATCCGATATGTCATTTTATATGGCAAACTCAAAAACCTTCTTATCCTTTTTGCCATATAATGATGTAACAGATTATGAAGATCTGTATCATCGGCGGAGGATTGGCAGGTCTCACTGCGGCACTTGACCTCTCTGGGGATCATACCGTGGACCTCCTTGAGCGGCGCCCATTTCTTGGCGGTTGCCTCTCATCTCTTTCGCGTGAACACTATACCATAGAACACTACTACCATCACTGTTTTGAGGGGGACAGCCACCTCTTCTCGCTGATGGAGCAGCTCGGGATCAGCGATCGGCTCGAATGGCTGGAGGGGAGCACCGGGTATTATGTGGACGGGAGCATCCATCCCCTGACCACCCCCCGGGATATCATCGTCTACCCCTATCTGTCGCTGATCGACAAGGCCCGGCTGGCCCTGTTGACCCTCCGTGCGAAGCGGATGGACCGGGTCAAACTCGATGACGTCCCGGTGAAGAAATTTCTGCTCGAGCAGGTGGGGGAGAACGCCTACGCCTCGTTCTTTGAGCCGCTGCTCAAGTCCAAGTTCGGTGCGATGCGGGACCAGGTCTCTGCAGCCTGGCTGATCTCCCGGATTGCGATCCGGTCCAACCGGACCACCGGCGGGGAACGGCTCGGGTATCTGAAGGGCGGCTTCTCGACCCTGATCGATCGGCTGGAGCAGGTCCTCTCCGACCAGGGCGTCACCATTCAGACCGGGACGCCGGTCGAGAGCATGCAGCGATCAGGCTTTGAATGGATCGTGAACGGGACCCGGTATGACACGGTCATATCGACGATCCCGCCCCAGGAACTGGCACGATTGAGCGGGGTCGAGTTCCCTGCGATCCCGTACCAGGGAGCGGCCTGCATGATCCTCGCCCTTGACCGCGATGTGACCGATGGGATCTACTGGTTGAATATGAAGGACTCCGCACCCTACGGTGCGGTGGTCTCGCACACCAACTTTGCGCCCCTTGAACGGTATGGCGAACACCTGGTCTACCTGGCCTCGTACTTCAGCGGAACACTCCCCGACCAGCAGGGCCAGAGGATGAAGGAGGACTTCTGCACGCGTTTCAATGTCACGGACGAGATGATCCACTGGCAGCATCTAGAGGTAGACCCCTGGGCCGGGCCGGTCTATACCACCGGATATCGGCAGATGATCCCCAACTATGAACAGTACGGTCTCTACATGGCCGGCATGTTCAGCAGGCCCAATTATCCTGAACGGTCGATGGAGGGTTCGATCGCTGCCGGGAGACAGGTGGCGACCTGTGTCCGACGGAGGACGGCCCATGACCAGCATTGAGGTCAGCGCGGTGATTCCGGTCTACAACGACCTCCCCGCACTTAAAGTTGCGATCCCTGCATCGATCGAGGCTCTTTCACAGATCACCGATAGTTTTGAGATCCTGGTGGCAGAGGACGGCTCCACCGATGGAAGTGCAGAGTATGTCAGAGCGATCGAGCAGACCGATCCGCGGATTCACCTGCTCCATTCGGACCAGCGTCTTGGCCGCGGCAGGGCCCTGAACCGTGCGTTCACCGCAGCCAGGGGGACGATCGTCTGCTACTATGATGTCGACCTGGCCACCGACATGCAGCATCTCTCCGAGGTGATCGGTGCAATCCGCGAAGGTTTTGATATTGCGACCGGTTCGCGCCTTCTCCCGGAGAGCGACATCGTCAGAACCGGCGACCGCGAGATCGCGAGCCGGGGATACAACCTGCTGGTCAGGACGATCCTCGGCTCAAAACAGTATGATCACCAGTGCGGGTTCAAGGCCTTCAACAGGGCCCGCCTCCTGCCGTTGCTCGATAAGGTCGATGACATGCACTGGTTCTGGGATACTGAGGTGCTGGTCCGGGGGGCCCGGGCCGGGTATCGGATCCGGGAGATCCCGGTCCGGTGGCGGCAGGGGCCGGGGACCACCGTCAGAAGGAAGGACGTCGTAGACATGGGCAGTGCAATCCTGCGGCTGTGGTGGAGTCTTCATGTATCGAAAGCTTAGTGCGATCGTGATCCCGACGCTGCTGGCTGCAGGGATCCTCGGGTTCATGCTCTACAGTGTCAGGGCCGACCTCTCCGTCGCCATCGCCAACAGCGTCCCGGCCTATATCCTCGTCGCCGTGCTGGTCTGTGTAGCCGCATGGTGGCTCCGGGGGTTCCGGTACAGGTCGATCCTGCACGGCCTCTCTATACGGCCGACGCTCACCTTCGCGACGGCCAGTATCTTCATCAGCCAGACCGCGAACCTGGTGATCCCTGCTCGTCTCGGCGACATTGTCAGGGTCTTCATCCTGAAGCATGAATACAGCACCACCTACTCGCAGGGTCTCTCTTCACTGCTGGTTGAACGGATCTTTGATGTGGTGACCGTGGCCCTGCTCGGGCTTATCTCGGTCCTGTTCGTGCTGAATGTGCCTGAGTGGTTCTATGAGGTGATCGTGATCCCGCTGGTCGCCGGTGTGGTCTTCTTCGTTCTGCTCATCGTTGCCGGACGGTTTCAGACCAAGAACCGGTATGTCGGCATGGTGCTGACGATGCTCGACGAGGTCAGGCGTGTCTCGCTGAACCTGCGTTCACTTCTGGTGCTCGGCCTTTCATCGATTGTGATCTGGATCCTGGATGCGACGGTCTGTATGGCGGTGGTGCTGATGTTCGAGCAGCCGCTGGACCCGGTCATCGTGATCCTGGCCATCGTGATCGGCAACCTGATCAAGACGGTTCCGGTGACGCCCGGGGGGATGGGGATCTATGAAGCTGCGGTGGCCGGCGTCTTCGTTACGCTCGGGGGCATGCCCTTGGCCACCGCGACGCTGATCGCGGTGATCGACCATCTTATCAAGAACCTGATCACCGGTATCGGGGGAGCGATCTCGATCTATCTCTGCGGGGACTGGGTGATGCCGGTGATCTGGCGGATCTTCCAGAAGAAAGTTGTGGAGGGTGAATCGATTGGTGGGGATTGAAGCCCAGGTAGCCGCGGTGGTCATCTGGCTGGTGCTGATCAAACTGCTCCAGCTCTCGCTCTGGCCCCTGCTGCGGGAGGGGTGCGGCCGGTTTGCATACCCGGTCTCGTTCACCGGTTCTGTCCTCGCCTATACTCTCCTTTCCTGGTACTGCGGGCTGATTCATCTCCCGGTTTGGGTGGCCCTGCTGCCGTTCGGACTGTTGCTGATCTATCACCTGTTCAGGCGGGAGTACACCCGCGCCTCCCTCGCCGGGATGTGGCGATGGGACCTGGTCTTCCTCGGCTTCTTCCTCTTCATGCTTGAGGCCCGGTACACCAACCCCTCCATCTCGTACGCAGAGAAGTTCATGGATCATGGATTCATCGCTTCAGTGATGCGGAACCCGGTGGTCCCGCCGCTTGATCCCTGGTACGCCGGAGGAAACCAGAACGTCTACTACTACCTCGGGTACTGGCTGATCGGATCGCTTGGGGCCGTCACCGGGATCCCCTCTTCGGTCGTCTTCAACCTGGCCCTGCCGACGATCATGGGCCTGGCTGCCGTGAATCTGTATGCGATCGGGGACCTGCTCTTGAAGCGTCTCTCCTGGCTGCCGGTCGGCGTGCTGCTGCTCCCCAACCCCTCCGCATTTCTCCTCTCCTTTGCGGGGGCTGATCTCTCGAAGGTCGCCTGGGACAGCACCCGGGTGATCACAGATACGATCAACGAGTACCCGCTCTTCTCGTTCACCTGGGGGGACGTCCATGCGCATGTGCTCGGGATCTTCAATCAGGTCTTTCTGATCTTTCTGCTCCTCCTCTGTATCCGGACCTGGAAGGATCTGACCGTCCGGGGCAGGGGAGTTCTGATGCTGCTGGTCGCCGTCTCCCTCGGATCGATGCCAGGGATCAACTCCTGGGATGTGCTGATCTATGCGCCGATCACGCTTGGGGTCTGTCTGTACCTCGTCTGGCAGGAGCGGCAGCAGGGAGCGGTCGGGATTCTCCAGTACCTGCCGCTCGTGATGCCGGCGCTGGCCGTCGCTGCCTACCTGCCGTTCTATCTGCAGATGTCCAGTGCAGGGATCAAGGGGATCGGAATCGTCCAGATCCCCTCGGCCCCGGTTCAGTTCCTGCTGGTGCACGGCTTCTTCCTGCTGGTCTTCTATGCCTTCTCGGTGCGTGACCTGGTCAAGCGTCCCTACCTGCTTGCAGCGGCGATACCGTTCCTGCTGACCGGGTACTATGCCGCCGCGATCGCCGTGATCCCGCTCGTCTCCTTTGCGACCCGAAAGGTCCGGCATCACGAAGAACTGCTCGCGGTCTGCGGGCTGCTGGTCGCTCTCTTCTGTGAGATCCTGTATCTCAAGGACAATATGGGGGACCAGTACTTCCGGATGAATACGGTCTTCAAGTTCTATGTCGCGGCATGGCTGCTGATGGGCTCAGCGTCGGCGGTGATGATCGGGAGGGCCTTCGACGAGTCCCGGTTCTCTGCTCACCTCGCGTCCCTCGGGGACGCCCGGGTGAAGGGTGTGGCGGTGTTGCTTGTCATGGTACTGCTGGTCACCCCGTTTGCTGTCACCGGCAAACTGACGGCCCCTGACCGGACTCTGGACGGTCTCGCATACCTGGAGACCGCCCATCCCGGGGATGCGGCCGCAGTGGCCTTCCTTTCGCAGCAGAAAGGAAGCCCGGTGATCGTCGAGGCGCAGGGGTCGGACTACACATACGCTGCCCGGGTCTCCTCGTTCACCGGTCTCCCGGCGGTCGTTGGCTGGACCTTCCACGAATATATGTGGCGGGGAGACTATGGGCCGGTCTCAGAACGGATGGCCGATGTGAAGGCGATCTACCAGGAACCGATCAGGACGGTGGCGTTGATGAAGAAGTATAATGCCACCCTCCTCTATGTCGGAGAGACCGAACGGACCACCTATCAGGTCTCGCTTCCGACCACCGGGCTCAGACAGATCTACTCTGCTCAGGGTGTCCAGATCTATCAACTGGCCTGACCCATCTCCATCATTTTTTCATGTCCCTGATGGGGGGTCGGCGGACCGTACTCTCTGATCCGAACAGGGCGAGGATCTCCCGAATCAGAGGATAAATTCAGACAGATCCCCTGGTCCCTGACCTCCTGTTACAAACCTTTATGTGTGGCTAAAAGAGAAAGATATGGACACATCGTCGACTGACTGATGAGTGATGAAGGAGACTACGCAATCCTGAATGAGGTGAGTTATGTCAAAAGCATACGTAACATTTGATTCTCCAGAGGAGATCCAGAACAAGGCCCTTGAAGCCCTTGAAATTGCCCGTGATACCGGCAAGGTCAAGAAGGGGTCCAACGAAGCGACAAAAGCCATTGAACGATCCATTGCCCAGCTGGTCCTGATCGGCGCGGATGTGGAGCCAGAAGAGATTGTGATGCACCTGGCCCCGCTCTGTGACGAGAAGCACATCCCGTACATCTTCATTGGTAAGCAGAACGATATCGGAGCCGCTAGCGGCCTTACCGTTGCCTCCACTGCTGCAGCGATCGTGAAGCCCGGAAAGGCAAAGGAACTCGTCGACGAGATCACGGCCCAGCTCACTGAGTTAAGGGGGTAATGTCCGATGGCAGATGAAGGCACGCCAGCGGAGGTGATCGAGGTGATCGGATCCACAGGGATGCACGGAGAAGCCATGCAGGTCAAATGCCGTATCCTTGACGGTTCCAACAAGGGGCGGATCATCACCAGGAACACGGTCGGTCCAATCCGCGAAGGGGACATCCTGATGCTCCTCGAGACCGAACGCGAAGCAAAGAAACTCTCCAGGCGGTGAAGTAAATGGTTGATATGCATACCTGTACGTTCTGCGGCGAAGGGCTCGAGCCCGGTACCGGCAAGATGTTCGTCCGCAGGGATGGTTCTATCTTTTACTTCTGCAGCACCAAGTGCCAGAACAACTACAAGCTCGGAAGAGCGCCGCGCCGGGTCGCATGGACCAAGGCAGGCAGAAAGGCACTCGGTAAGGAGTGAATGAGATGGACCGGACCTTTGTGATGATCAAGCCCGATGGAGTCCAGCGTGGCTTAATCGGACAGATCGTCGCCCGGCTTGAAGACAAAGGGCTGAAGATGGTGGCCGCCCGGTTTGAGCGGCTCGCTGAAGCGACGGTGAATGAACACTACCGTGAGCACATCGAACGGTCGTTCTATCCCTCGCTCAAGCAGTACATCATGAGCGGTCCCTGCTTCCTGATGGTCTGGGAAGGAAAGAATGCGGCTGCAGTGGTCAGAACGCTGACCGGTGCAACCAACCCGTCCGAGGCCGCTCCTGGCACGATCAGGGGTGATTACGGTCTCGACATCGGGAGGAATGTGATCCACGCATCCGATGCTCCTGAGAGCGCCGCACGCGAGATCGCACTCCACTTCCCGGGCACCGGGCAGGTCACCTATACACGGATCGATGAACCGGTCCTGTATGAGTGAACCAGCACTTTTTTTTATCACGTCGTCTGCTTCTGTCAGCTGGCGCTCTCTTCTGAAGAGTTATGACCGTAACTGAGACGATCCACTGCCTGGGACATCAGTATGTCCTGGCCACGCACAAGACCACGTTCGAGGTGACCACCGAGCCCTCGCTGACCCTGCAGGGTGACTGCATCATCGGCGTCGGGGCTGATCGGGCCGGCCCTGATCTCTCACCTGCGTTTCGGGAAGCCCTGGCCGCGGAGGGGGCGGTGCTGATCACCACGCTGGCCTGTGACGGGATCTCCGTGATCGTCAGGTCCCGGGGCGGTCCTGGGCTGGACCTCTCCCACCCGACCGACCTGGTATGGCGGCGATCCCCGTTCACCTGCAGCCGGACGATCGGAGTCTATGCCGATCACGTGGCACGGACGCTGCCCAAAGATCTGATCGCCCGCCTTCAGGCTGGCGCCCCCCTCGAGGTGACACTGGCCGTCCTCTCTGCTGAGGAGGCCGCTGCTCAGTCCTGCCCGAGCTGACTGATCTTCATCTCGGCTTTTACGAGCATCTCCTCGCACTGTTTAACCAGCAGGGCCCCGCGTTCATACAGGGCGATGCTCTCGTCGAGGCTGGTCTCGTCGTCCTCGATCTTCTGCACGATGGTCTTCAGTTCCTTCAGCAGTTCCTCATATGTTTCTGTCATAACTGACCTCTTTTATCTTCGCGACTCCGGTCCCGTCCGCCAGCCTCAGCAGTACCTGGTCCCCCTTGCTGATCTGATGGGCCGAGGTGACCGGGCGGTTCTCCCGCTCCACCATGCAGTACCCACGGCTGAGCAGCCTGAGCGGGTTGCCGGCCTCCACCATCGCCCGCTGTTCCCGGATCTCGGACCGCCGTCTGACCATCCCGGTGGTGAGCGCCCGTTCGAGCCGTTCGGAGAGGGTGGCCAGGTCCTCTCTCCGCCGGTTCACGAGCCGTTCGAGCCGAGCCGGGTGGAGTCGGCCCGAGAGGGCGGTGACCTCTTCCGATCCCTTCTGCACTCTCCTGACGAGCTGATCGATCAGGTGCTGCCGGCAGGTCAGCAACTCGCTGATCAGTTCTCCCCGGTCCGGGACGATCAGTTCCGCTGCTGCAGAGGGGGTCGGGGCACGCAGGTCTGCAGCCAGGTCGCAGAGGGTTACGTCGACCTCGTGGCCGACCGCACTGACCACCGGGGTCGTACACTCAGCGACCGCCCGGACCACGTCGGGGTGATTGAATGGGAAAAGGTCCTCGAACGAACCCCCTCCCCGGGCGACGATGATCACGTCGGCCCTGGTGTCGACCCTCCTGATGGCCGCTGCGATCTCAAGATGGGCGGTCTCCCCCTGCACGACCGTTGGCGAGACGATCAGGGTCAGCGGGAACCGCCGGCTGATCACATTCCTGATGTCCTGCAGGACAGCGCCCGTCGACGAGGTGACCACGCCCACGGTTCGGGGAAACCGGGGAAGGGGCTGTTTTCTTTCGGCCGCGAAGAGCCCCTCGGCATCGAGTTCCCGTTTCCATCGTTCAACAAGGAGATGCTTCTCCCCCTCCCCGGTCCGTCGGACATCCTTGGCATAGAACTGGTACCGCCCCTGCGGGGGGTACAGCCCGACCGATCCGAAGATCTGGACGTCCATCCCGTTGGCCAGGGCGATCCCGATCCGTGCCGCGTCGCTCCGCCAGATCACGCACTGGATCGTCGAGACCTTTCCATATCTTTCCTCAGAGAGGGAGAAGTAATGGTGGCCTGAACTGTGGTGCGTGTAGTTGGTGATCTCCCCGCGGACCCAGATCCCCTGGAGTCGTTCATCGGCGAGGAGTGTCTCTATCAGCCCGGAGACGTCGGATACCCCGAGGGTCTGGGGAGGCTCCTGGGGTGCGATCTGGTCAAAGGTCAGCTGGCCCTGTCTTCCTGCCATTACGTTCAATAGGATGTACTCCGTATCACCTATATCTATGGTTCGCTGTGCCGTTGCGAGCATGTTCTTTCACGAGTCCACGCTTGCTGAACTCTTCGCCTCCGTCGCCGCTTCATCCCTCGATACCATGGAGTTCTGGCCGGAGACCCCCTCGTTCTGGCTCTACGGAATGCCGATGGACCAGCTGGCCCGGTGCCGTTCCCTGTACGCCTCGATGGACCCGATGACGGTGCACGTCCCGATCCTCGACCTGAACCCCTGCTCTATCAATCCGAAGGTGGCGGCTGCTTCTCGTGAGTACTCGGCGGCTGCGATCCGGTTTGCCGATACGATCGGTGCCGGGGTGGTGACGGTGCATCCCGGCCGCAGAACTGCCAAGCGGCCGCCCGGTCCTGACGAATTCACCCGGTTCGAGGCGCTGATCGACATGCTCCGGGAGGAGGCCGGCCGGGCACATGCACGGGTCGCGATCGAAAATATGGAACAGAAGGTGAATTTTATGCTCTGCACTCCCGCAGCCGTGCGTGCGTTGCTGGACCGGGAGCCCTGGCTGTACTTCACGCTTGATGTCTCGCATGCGATGGGCACCTCGGTGGACCTGGTGCTCGAGTACATCGAACTCTGCTCTGACCGGATGGTCAATGTCCACCTCTCCCGGAGTGAGGGCGGTGTGATGCATCTCCCTATGCAGGGTCATCCGGATGCCCAGCGGGTGCTCGAAGCACTGGCCGAGCAGGGGTACCGGGGGAACCTGACCCTGGAGATCGAGGATCTCCGATTCGACCGGACCTTCTCTCGGGAGGAGAAGGTCGCGTTGCTGGTGGAGGAGCAGCAGTTCATCGCCAGATTCTTCACCTGATCCCCACCATCAATTATATAAAAACCTGCTTTCAATATATTATCAGATACGATCTCATGAATACCCATTTCGTGGTTTGCCCTTTACGGCGTGAGCATTAATGCTTCAGCTAGATCTTTTTAACGTCTCGATTTTTGGACTCTGTATCCTTCTTTCAGCCTTTTTCTCCAGTTCTGAAGTTGCGCTGATCTCGATCACACGAGCCAAGGTCAGGACGCTGGTGAATGATGGGCGGTCTGGTGCAGACCAGCTCTTCAAACTCAAGCAGAACCCGGACCATGTCCAGATCACCATCCTGATAGGGAACACCATCGTCATCGTGGCCGCGGCTTCGATGGCCACCTCCATTGCACTTGAGATATTCGGAGATCTCGGACTCGGGATCGCAACCGGGGGGACGGTGTTGATACTGCTGCTCTTCGGTGAGATCGGGCCGAAACTCTTTGCGACCCGGTTCACCGAACCTCTGGCGCTCAGGGTGGCGTCACCGATCCTCCTCCTCTCAAAGGTCTTCGCGCCGGTCCTCTGGCTCTATGACCTGGTCAGCCGATTATTGACTCCAAAAGACGCCACTGCCGAGCCGACGGTGACAGAGGACGAGATCCGGGAGTGGATCGATGTCGGTAAGGAGGAGGGGACGATCGAGCAGGAGGAGCAGGAGATGCTCTACAATGTTCTGGAACTCGGAGATACGACCGCCCGCGAGGTGATGACCCCTCGCGTCGATGTCGCGATGATCGAGGACACCAGCACGCTTGAGAGTTCACTCACCATCTTCCATGAGACCGGTTTCTCAAGGCTTCCGGTCTACCATGAGAAGATCGACAACCTGACTGGGGTCCTCAACATCAAGGACGTCTACACGGTCTTCGTCAGCCACAAGAAGGATGTGAAGATCTCAGACCTGATGTACGACCCGTACTTTGTTCCTGAGACCAAGAAGATCGATGACCTGCTCAAGGAGTTGCAGCTCCGCAAGGTCCCGATGGCGATGGTGATGGATGAGTATGGCGGTTTCGTCGGGGTCGTGACGGTCGAGGACATCCTTGAGGAACTGGTCGGTGACATCCTCGACGAGTTCGATGACGAGGAGCCGGAACTGACCCGGGCCGGCGAGGGGATCTATGTGCTGGATGCGCGTATGTGGGTCGAGGACCTGAACGAACAACTGGCGATCACTCTGCCGACCTCTGACACCTACGAGACGATCGGGGGGCTGTTGATCGAGCAGCTCGGCCATATTCCGCACCCTGGCGAGACGGTCCGGATCGAAGAGTGCAATGCGACGCTGGTTGTGATGCAGATGCGTGGCAAGCGGATCGTCAAGGTGAAGATGATCCTCTCCCATGATCGGGAGAAGCGTTAATAGCCTCATCTGGCAGAAGTGTGGTGAATGAAGAAGATTGCAGTGCTCGCCTCAGGCCGTGGTTCAAACTTTTCGGCAGTGATCGAACGGATCCGGGATCGAACGATCCCTGCGGTCTGCGTGGCACTGATCACCGATAACCCGGACGCCCGGGCGATCGATCGGGCGACCGAGGCCGGCATTCCGTCTGTGGTGGTGGACTACCGGGCCTATCCTGACCGAAAGGCCTATGAGGTGGACCTCCTTGCTGCGATCCAGGCGACCGGTGCCGACCTGATCGTGCTCGCCGGGTATATGCGGATCCTGGGGGACCGGATCGTGAACGCCTGTGCCGGCCGGATGATCAACATCCATCCTGCGCTGTTGCCCAGTTTCTCAGGGCTTCATGCCCAGCGCCAGGCCCTCGAGTACGGGGTCCGGGTGGCCGGATGCACCGTCCACTTCGTCGACACCGGGATGGACAGCGGCCCCATTATTCTGCAGCAGTGCGTGCCGGTGCTGGAGGGTGATGATGAGGAGATGTTGACCGAGCGGATCCTCCGGGAGGAGCACCGGATCCTCCCTGAGGCGGTCAGGCTCTTCTGCGAGGATCGACTGACTATCAGCGGTCGGCGTGTCCTGGTCAAACAGGGATGAAGATCCCGCATTATATAATGGGCTGCGTACACTACTAAGTGAAGTGTGCCTGCAGGGGGCAGGGGCTGGTATGACCGTCAAGTCACAGAACAGACAGACCAAGAAACTCGCAGGGGAGCGCATTGCGATCCTCTTTGAGCAGGCAAAGGTCTTCGCCGGGATCAACCCGGCCTTAAGTGACCGGTGCGTGGTACGGGCCAGGGCCATTGCAATGCGGCAGCGGATGCGGATGGAACGGGTACATCGGAGACAGTACTGTCACCATTGTTATGCGTACTTTCTGCATGGCGTGAATGTTCGGGTCCGTGTCCACCGGGGACATGTGATCGTCACCTGTCTCAACTGCGGGCGCCAGACACGGTATCAGGTGGTGAGGACAGATAATAGATAATACGAGTATGCAGGACCTCAAGCCGACCATCTGGGTCGGCAAGCGGGGAATGACCGATACGATGATCGAAGAGATCGTCAGGCAGCTCAAGGACCGCAAGGTGATCAAGATCAAATGGCTCCGGTCCACGGACGTGATGCCGGAAGAGATCGCCCTCCGCGCAGGTGCCGAACTGGTGCAGGTTCGGGGGCATACGATGGTCCTTGCAGAAGGACGGTCCGGTCGCGCCGGTCGGGACCAGAGCAGGTGAATAAGGTCGCTTTGTCCTGCTATCCTACTAAAAAGAGCGGATTTTTGACGAATCCACTGCTCGAAATATATAAAACCTTTATGGACATATACCTAAAGACTGTTATTACATTTGATGGACAGTGAGGAAGTTCAATGACAACGGTATACGATGTACCGGCAGATAAACTGATCAGAAAGGTGGCAGAGGAGCTGAAGCAGCGCCCTGAGATCGCACCACCCGCATGGGCAGAGTTTGCCAAGACTGGGGTCCACAAGGAGATGCCCCCCGAGGATCCGGACTGGTGGTTTATACGCGCAGCAGCAGTGCTCAGGCGCATATATATCGACGGCCCGGTAGGTGTAGAGAGAATGCGCAGCTTTTACGGCGGCAAGAAGAACCGTGGATCCAGACCCAATCAGTTCAGAAAGGGTAGTGGAGCGGTGATCAGAACACTCGTTCAGCAGCTCGAGGCCGCAGGACTTATCGTCCGCGACAAGGCAGGCCGGAAGGTCTCGCCGGCAGGGATGTCATTCCTTGACGGAACAGCCTATGGTCTGGTCAGCAGTGCAGCCGAAGGTACATCTGAATAGAGCCAATAATTTTACAGGTGCATGATGGAGGATGACGAACTCGCTGAACTCCGGCGCAGACGGATGGCTCAACTCCAGGGTCAGCAGATGGATCAGCAGCAGATGGAGGAGGAGAAGCAGCGTGCCAAGTCTGCGATGCAGATGGCACTGATGCAGATTCTCGAACCGGAAGCACGGGAGCGTTTGAACACCATCAGACTGACCAAGCCGGAGTTTGCAGCAGGTGTTGAGCAGCAGCTGGTGATGCTCGCCCAGAGTGGGCGAATCAAGCAGAAGATCTCTGATGCACAGCTGAAGGATCTGCTCAGGCAATTGATCCCGGCAAAGAAGGATTTCAATATCGTACGGAAATGAAGGCAGCGGTTCTCTTCAGCGGTGGAAAGGACAGCGCACTTGCAGCATTGATGCTCGCGCGGGACTATCAGGTGGAGCTGAACACGTTTGTGTTCGATCAGCACCACCCTCTTCCTGCAGTCGAGGCTGCTGCAGAGGCGCTCTCCCTTCCGCTGATCAGAAGAACATTTGGGATTGCACTCCGGGATCGGCTCGTTGCCATGATCCGCCAGTGCGGGTATCCCAATGATGCCATCAACCTGGTCCACCGTTATGCAATCAATGCCCTTGCAGAGGAGTATGCTGTGGTCGGGGATGGAACGCGCCTGAATGACCGTGTACCGATGCTGACGTTCGGTGAAGTGCAGCGCATCGAGGCAAAATACGGTTGCTCGTATGTCCGGCCGTTGCTCGGCTTCGGCAGGACAGAGGTGAACCGCCTCGTCGATCGCCTGCTGATCGTGCAGTATGGAGAGAGCAGCACCCTGCAGAACGGGGACTACGAACATGAACTGCGGGACGCGTTTATTATGCAGGGGGCTGACCCGTCGGCCTTCTTCCCGCAGCGTCATGAGCAGTCGCTGGTCTGTGGTATGAAGTGAAGAATTGTGGTGTAAATTATGAGTAAACTGACCAAAGGAAGAAAAATTCGGCTGTCAAAGGCCACTGCGCAGAACAGGCGGGTCCCCTCCTGGGTGATGATCAAGACCAAACGGGCTGTGGTCTCTCATCCTAAGAGGCGGAGCTGGAGACGGAGCTCACTGAAGGTGTAATTATGGTAGAAAAAATGAATGAGCAGATCTATATCATTCCCCTGCGTGACGTCAAGCGTTCGCCACGGTGGAAACGAAGCAACACTGCGATGAAGGATATCCGGGCGTTTCTTGCCAAGCATATGAAGAGCGAGGACGTCAAGCTCGATGCCAGCATCAATGAGAAGGTCTGGGAGCGCGGGAGTGAGAAGCCACCGCGTAAGATCCGGGTTCGGGCCATGAAGTTCGACGACGGACAGGTCCAGGCTGAACTCGCACAGGAGTAACATGATACGGACGCTCGCATACGAAGGCGACCCACATATCGGTATCTTTACGCGAGTTCTTGAGGATATTGCGGTGGTCCCTGCCGAGGCCTCTGCTGACTACTGCGCAGCGCTCAAGGAGGCGCTCGGCGTGACACTGGTGAAGACCCATATTCAGGGGAGTTCTATCATCGGTTCACTGGTCAGCGGAAACAGCCGGGGGGCCATCGTCAGTGGGCTTGCATACCCTGATGAGATCAGGGCGATCGAGGAGTACCGTGAGGTGATGCTCCTCGAAGGATCGATGAATGCGGCAGGCAATGTGATCCTTGCCAATGATCATATGGCGGCCGTTCACCCGGATATGGATAATGCCACCATGGAGCAGGTCCGATCGGTGCTGGGCGTGCCGGTGATCAGGCTGACGCTGAGTGGGATCAAGACGGTCGGAATGGCCGGGTATGCGACGAACCGTGGAATTCTTGTCCATGCACGGAGTGCTGGCAGGGAACTGGCAGCTCTTGAGTCGGCCACCGATCTTCCGGTTGGGACCGGGACGATCAATATGGGGAGCGGCCTTGTCGGTACAGGGCTGCTCGCAAACAGCACGGGCTATCTCGCAGGCATCGAGACGAGCGGTTTCGAAATGGGCCGTATCGCAGATGTATTTGGATTTGTTGAGGGATAATATGGCAGAACAGAAGTTTGAAGTGAAAGGGACATTCAAGATAGGCGACGACTGGAAGCCCTATACCAAGGTCGTCGGCGCACCGAACAGCAGGCAGGCAGAAGAGCGTGTTTACGCCACGATCGGCAGCGAGCACCGCCTCAAGAGAATGTATATTACTATCAACGGCATTACTCCTGTAGATGGTGAATAAGGTGGAGAACGTCGACCCACGGGAAGTGCAGATGCTTCAGCACTACCTGAACGAGTACGGACAGCAGATCGAAATTTTTTCACAGCAGTTCCGTATGATCGAGCAGGGCCGGCTCGAGTCTCTGGCAGCGATCGATACGCTGGGTGCGATCACCGCTGCCGATGCAGGCGATGGTACCGTGCTGTTGCAGATCGGGGGCGGGGCGAGTGTCCGTGCCCATGTGGTCGAACCGGAACGGGTGCTGGTGAGCATCGGCGCCGAGGTCACGGTCGAACGGACCAATGCTGATGCGGTCGAGTTCTTAAAGGACCGGATCACCGAGATGGAGGCCTCCGGAAAGAAGGTCGCCGAGACGATCGAGAAGGTCCGGTCTCAGATGGATGAGATCAGCCGCCGCCTCGATCAGGTGTACAGGGCCGCTCAGCAGCAGGCACCACAGGGCCAGTCAGGTACGCTCTAATATGTTTGAGGGGCTCAAGAGCAGGCTGCAGAAGGTTCAGGAGAAACTGGGCAGCAGCATCAAGGCTGTGGTCACCTCGACACCGGAAGAAGAGGAGATCCAGCAACCGCTGATCGGGGAAACATCTCCAGTTCAGGTGGAGCCGGATGTGTCGGAACCGCCGACAGAACCCGAGGTGGAAGAGATTCCTCCAGAGGTCGTTGAACCGGTGCTGGAACCAAAAGGTCTTCCAGAACCGGTCGTCACACCTGCTCCTCGTCCAGATAGTTCTCCCAAAGTGAAGGAGCCAAAGGAAGAACCTCCCGCTCCGGAGAAGAAGGAGAAGGTCGGCTTTTTTAAGAAGATGAAGGTCTTTGTCAAGGAGCGCGAGCTGATCCTTGCAGAGTCCGATGTAAAAGACGTCCTCGACGAGCTCGAGATCGTGCTGCTTGAGAACGATGTCGCACTGCCGGTGACCGAGGAGATCCTCAGGCATATTCGGCACGATTTGATCGGCTCGCACCGGAAGATCGGGACATCGCCTGACACGATCGTGATGGAGACTCTGAAGAGTGCGCTGCTCGATGTGCTCGGTGAGGGGTTCGATCTCCCTGCATACATCCGGTCGCATGACCGGCCGGTGAAGATCCTCTTCACGGGTGTGAACGGCACCGGGAAGACAACGACGGTGGCCAAGGTCGGTGCGTTCCTGTTGAAGAACGGCTTTTCGGTGGTGATCGGTGCAGGGGATACCTTCCGCGCCGGTGCTATCGAACAGATCGATATCCATGCCGAGCGGCTTGGCATCAAGGTGATTCAGCATCAGCAGGGCGGGGATCCGTCGGCCGTCCTCTTTGATACGGTTCAGTATGCAGTCTCCCACCAGATCGACGTGGTTCTCGCAGATACTGCGGGACGGTTCCACAACCGTGCCAACCTGATGAACCAGCTGGCCAAGGTCCGGCGGGTGATGAAGCCCGACCTGGTTGTATACGTCGACGAGGCGGTGGCAGGAAACGATGCCGTCATCAGGGCCGAGGAGTTTGAGAAGACCGTTGGCGCTGACGCAGTCGTGCTGACCAAGGCCGATATGGACCCCAAGGGTGGAGCGGCGATCTCGATCGCCCATACGATCGGAAAACCGCTGATGTTCCTCGGGGTCGGGCAGGGGTATGATGACCTGATACCCTTCACCCCGGCCGCGGTGGTCGACGACCTGCTCGGGGGTGAGTCCTGATGCTCGACCGTCTCGGATCGTCGCTGAAGGACGCCCTGAAGAAACTGGCTGGAAAGACAGTTGTCGACCGGGCAGCGGTCGAAGAACTGGTCAAGGACCTGCAACGGGCGCTGATCCAGTCTGATGTGAATGTCAAACTGGTGATGAACCTCTCACAGGCGATCAAGACGCGGTCGCTTGAAGAGGAGCCCCTGAAAGGGATGGGGGTCCGCGAGCATGTACTCCGGATCGTCTACCAGGAACTGGTGGGGCTGATGGGGCCCGAGGTCGAGGTGACCCTCGGGCAACAGACGATCCTGATGGCCGGGTTGCAGGGGTCCGGGAAGACCACCACCACGGCGAAGCTGGCCCGCTACTTCCAGCGCAAAGGGCTCCGGGTTGCGGTGATCTGCGGGGATACGTTCCGTCCGGGGGCTTACCAGCAGATCAGTACCCTCTGCCAGAAGATCAATGTTCCCTGTTATGGGGATCCGAACGAGACCGATGCGGTCAAGATCGTGACCAAAGGTCTCAAATCGGTCGGTCAGGCCGAGGTGCTGATCATCGATACCCAGGGGCGGCATGCGCTTGAGGAGGGGCTGATCCAGGAGATCATCGACCTGAATATCCTCTCAAAGGCGACGCACCGCTGGCTGGTGATCGATGCCGCACTCGGCCAGCAGGCCAGTGAACAGGCACGGCGGTTCCACCAGGCGATCGATATCGATGGCGTGATCATCACCAAGATGGATGGCACGGCCAAGGGTGGCGGCGCTCTCTCGGCGGTCGCCGAGACGAAGAGCGGTATCGTCTTCATCGGTTCAGGGGAGACGATCGAGGATCTCGAACGGTTCGACCCTGACGGGTTCATCTCCAGGCTGCTCGGGATGGGGGACTTAAAGGCCCTGGTCGAGCGGGCCGAGGAGGCGATCTCCACCGAGGAGGTCGATGTGAACTCGATGCTCCGGGGCAAGTTCACGCTGCGGGACATGTACAAGCAGCTCGAGGCCGTCAACAAGATGGGGCCGCTGAAGCAGATCATGAGCATGCTCCCGCTCGGGAATGTGGAGATCCCCAACGATGTCTATGAGGTGACCGGGACCAAGATGGTCCGGTACCGGATCATCATGGACTCGATGACCCAGGAGGAACTGGATGATCCCGCGGTCATCAGTTCGTCACGGATGCATCGGATCGCGGTCGGTGCCGGCGCGTCCATCGACGAGGTGCGCGAGCTCCTCCGCTATCACAAGACGATGCAGCGTGCCCTGAAAGGGATGCGTGGTGCCGGCGGCAAGTTCAATATGCAACGTATGATGAAGCGTTTCAGTGGGAAACAGTGAATGACCTCTTTTGTGATCATAGGCCACCGGGCCACGACAAGCGGAGACTTCAGTCTGAACGATATGCCCGGGGCAGCCGGGCGTATGGATATCCTCTGCAGATGTGTGAACACCACGTTCTTTCTCTCGCATGACCTGCGCAGGGACACCGTCTGTTACCTGATCCTCTCCGGAGGGCCGGACCCCGAGAAGACGGTTCGGTTCACCGGTGAGACGGTCAGGTACCTGAACCCGGACGAACGGTCTGCCGGGTCCCTGATCAAGAAGGCTCTGGCCCACTCCTGCACCGACCGGTTCACCGAGTCGACCCGGGGGGTCGAGGTGCGGTGGGGCGGGCTTGCACGCCTGCTCGAGGAGGTCCCCTGTGCGGTCCTGGACGAGCATGGCGAGGACATCCGGACCGCACCCGCACTCCCGTCCGGATTTCTGCTCAGTGACCATCAGAACTTCACCGATGAGGAGCTGCACCTGATCAGCACACTTCCCCGGTACTCGGTCGGGCCGAAGTGTCTGCATGCAGATCACACCATAACGGTGGTGCTCAATGAACTTGATCGACGCGAGGCAAACCAGTAATGATTGAACAGGTGAAAGCGATCCTTGGATATGGCGAGATCTGTGACCACTGCCTTGGACGGTTCTATGGAAAACTGTCCTTTGGGTTGACCAACGTTGAACGGGGGCATGCACTCCGGGTGGCGGTCGCGCTCGACGCCAATGAACCGTACCACCCGGCCGCAGGAACCTGCTGGGTCTGCAACAACCTCCTCGACCAGGTCGAAACCTGGGCGGAGAGGGTCACTGCAGCCCTGGAAGGGCTTGAATACTCGACCTTCCTGATCGGAACCCGGGTTCCTCCAATGCTGACCGAGAGCGAGGAGATGGTCTGGTCAGACCAGAGTCTCCGCTCACCCGAGCCGCTCAAGTCCGAGATGAACCGGGAGGTCGGCAAGGCGGTCTCTGTAAGAACCGGCCGGGTGGTCGACTTCAAGCACCCCGATGTGGTCGTAATCCTTGATATCACCGGTGATCGTGTCGAGGTGCAGGTGAACCCGGTCTTCATCTATGGCCGGTACCAGAAGTTTGAGCGGGGGATCCCGCAGACCCACTGGGACTGCCGGGCCTGTCATGGCAGGGGCTGTGAGACCTGTAACTTCACCGGCAAGCAGTATGCCGATTCGGTTGAGGAACTGATCGGCAGGCCGGTCATGGACGCGCTGAAGGCCACTGGTGCCGTTCTGCATGGTGCAGGGAGGGAGGATATCGATGCCCGGATGATCGGGACCGGCAGGCCGTTCATCCTGGAACTGGATACGCCTCAAATCAGGTCTGCTGACCTCAAAGAACTTGAACTGGCCGTCAACACCGCCGCAGCGGGCAGGGTTGCGGTGGAGTTCGATCGCTGGGCGCTGCGGACTGAAGTGGAAACCCTTAAGTCAAACAAAGCGCATAAAAAATACAGGATCCTGATAGAGGTCGAAGGCGATCTGTCAGAAGACGAGCTGAATCTGGCTCTGAATCGCCTGCAGGGGGTCACAATACATCAGCGCACACCCCGCCGGGTTGCCCATAGACGGGCAGACAAGATCAGGGAGCGTGATGTCCTTGAGATCCGGTGTCTTGGTATCGAAGAAGGCAGGTATTCGATCGAGGTTCTCGGTGAAGCCGGCCTTTATATCAAGGAACTGATCTCAGGGGATGATGGCAGGACACGCCCCAGTCTTACGGAGATCCTTGGAAGACCTGCTCAGGTGACCAGCCTTGATGTAGTGCTGGTCGAAGAAATGGCAAATGGAGGAGAGTAATCATGGCACATCATAACGGCCCACGAAAGAAGACACGCTATAAATTCAAGAAGGATCTCCGCAAGCGCGGTATCGTCCCAGTGACGTCCCTGATCCAGCACTTCGAGATTGGACAGAGTGTACACATCGTCTGTGAGCCAAGCATCCAGAAGGGGATGCCACACCGCCGGTTCCATGGAAAGACCGGAAAGGTGATCGGTCAGCGCGGAAGGGCCTGGATGCTCACGATCTTCGATGGCAACATGGAAAAGATCGTGATTGCAAGACCGCAACATCTAAAAGCTCAAAAATAAAAGTCTCCCATCATTCAGGTGTTTGGCATGAAGGTAAAAGGCATCATCAGCGAAGAGAAGGTTACGCTTCCAGAAGTCAGGGATACCCTTGGTCGAGTGGAAGCGCAGCGTCTCGGGGCAGAACAGGAAATGTCATATGAGCTTCGCAGAAGCATCGAACATGCCAATCATCTCGCAAAGACCAGTCCGGAACAGTCACGGGCGCTGGTAGAATCCCTGCTGGCGCTTGAGAAGATGAAGCCTGATATTGCGTATCGTATCGCCAATATCATGCCAAAGTCGCGTGACGAACTCCGGGCTATCTATGCAAAGGAACGCTATACCCTGACCGGCGAAGAACTGGACGAGATCATTGACCTGGTAATGACCCACTTCTGAGGTGAGTCCAATGAAGGTCGATAAGAAGGAGATTAACGCAGTAGTGCTGGACGTCCTCCTCAAAGGAAGTCCAGATGATCACCGGTCTGGGTTCAAGCGTGAGCCATTGGTGATGGCCGTCGGCACCGAGCAGTTCAAACTGCTCGAACTGGTGCCCAAGAAGGTGGAGATCAACATCCATGAGAGGGTCTACATCGGTGACGGCGAGCGAGCGAAGATCGAACGGGTCAAACGCCGTATCTTTTATCAGGATCTGTCTCAGGTAGCAAAGCTTGAGCTCCCGTTCGTCGTCGAGAAACTGGTGCTTGAGAACGAGCAGACCTATATCCAGTTCTTTAACAAGTCCGTTCCGATCAGTTCGAAGTTGCATATGCTTCATCTGCTTCCCGGCATCGGCAAGAAACTGATGTGGGAGATCCTGGATGCCCGCGGGAAGAAACCGTTTGAAAGTTTTGCTGATATCTCGCAGCGGATCAAGGGAGTTCCTCATCCGGAGACGATGATCAAGAACCGGATCCTTGAGGAGATCGAGGACCCTGATGTGAAATACCATATCTTCACGTCGAAATGAAGGCACCACGAGATCAGCATTTCCTGATCGATCAGAGAGCAATCGACCGGATCATCGAGTACGCTGGCGTGGATGGCAGGTCTGTCCTTGAGGTTGGTCCGGGACAGGGCGTGTTAACCCGGGCACTGCTCGATGCAGGGGCCACGGTCAGTGCGATCGAGGTGGACCGGAAGTTGCTCGCCTACCTCGCCAAACGTTTTGCTGATGAGATCAGTTCTGGAGCACTCACCCTGATCGAAGGGAATGCGGCCAGGTGCCCGTTCCCCCCTTTTGAGGTGATGGTGGCGAACCTTCCCTATTCGATCTCATCGCCGATCACCTTCCGTCTGCTCGATACCACCTTCTCTTCTGCGGTGCTGATGTACCAGCGGGAGTTTGCAGCACGAATGGCTGCCCCGGTGGGCACCTCCGACTGCGGGCGACTCTCGGTGATGGTGCAGACCTATGCCCTGGTCGAGGAGTGTTTCACCCTTCCTCCGGCCAGTTTCAACCCTCCTCCTGCAGTAGACTCGACGGTGGTCAGGATCAGGCCCTACGGTCCAATCTTTCCGATCATCGATCGGTCTGTCTATGCCGCCGTGGTCAGGATCCTCTTCTCTCAACGGAGGAAGACGATCAGAAACGGCCTGAAGGGCGGGATCGGGATCTATGGAAAAGCAGTGATCACTGCGGTTATCGGGGCTCTCCCTGAGGAGATCCTGCAGGCCAGGCCGCAGACCCTGTACCTTGAAGACTATGCAACGATTGCAAACCTTGTTTCAGAAAGATCAGGTCTATCAGCCTGAGGCGGATACGCTCCTTCTCTGCAGGGCGGCCTGGAGCAGTGCCACGCCCGACGATCGGATCCTCGAGATCGGAACCGGCAGCGGGTACATAGCAGCTGCACTGAAGGACCGCTTTTTTGTCGTCGGAGTGGACATCAATCCGCACGCGGTGATGGCGGCGAAAGCCTGTGGTGTCGAAGTGGTCAGGTCTGACCTCTGTGCTGCGGTCAGGGGCCCATTCGACCTGGTCCTCTTCAACCCTCCGTACCTGCCGACCCGGCCGGAGGAACGGATCGATGACTGGCTGGAGTACGCCCTTGATGGCGGCCTGACCGGCAGGGACGTGATCGCACGGTTTGCTGATGAGATCGGCCGGGTGCTCGCACCGGGGGGACGGATCCTGCTGTTGATCTCATCACTGACCGGTTACGATGAGGTCGCCGGCCTCTTCACCAGCGCCGGGTACCGGGTCACCCAGGCCGCTGAGGAAGAGGTGTGCGACGAACTCCTCTCTGTGCTCTGCATCAGGAGAGCCTGAGCGGCATGGTGCACACGCTGGTCCTTTCTCCTGATAAGGTCTTCTCCCTCTCGCTGACGCTCGGATGCGGGCAGGCCTTCCGGTGGGAGCAGGACAGAGCCGGCTGGTGGGAGGGGGTCGTCGGGGACGAACTGATCCGGGTCCGGCAGGAGGGGCAGGTGCTGACCTACACCGGGACCAGTGATGAGCGCCTGATAGAATACTTCGCCCTTGATTTTGACCTCTCCGCCGTGCTGGACTCGATCGACCGCGACCCGTTCATCCATGCCGCGATCGAGGAGTGTGCCGGCCTTCGTATCCTCCGGCAGCTCCCCTGGGAATGCCTTCTCTCCTATATCTGTGCGACCAACACCAACATCCCGATGGTGAAGAAGCGGGTCCGTCTCCTTGCCGAGACACTGGGGGAGCGGATCCCCGGCACCGACCAGTTCACCTTCCCCACACAGCGGGTCTTCTCCGGCATCTGCACCGGACCGCTCGACCAATGCAGACTCGGGTACCGGAAGGACTATCTCGCCTCGACTGCGTGCCGGCTCGCTGCAGTGGACGGATGGGAAGAACAGACCCGTGCCCTTTCCTATGAAGGGGCACGGCGAGAACTGATCGGACTCCCTGGCATCGGACCCAAGGCGGCAGACTGTGTCCTCCTCTTTGGCTTCTCCCGGTACGAGGCGTTTCCGGTGGATGTCTGGATCCGGCGGATCATGCAGCAGTACTATCCCGATACCGCAGCAGAGGGGCCGTTCACCCCAAAAGAGTACGAGCGGATCCGGCGATTTGCCCGGGGGTACTTCGGCAGGTATGCCGGGTACGCCCAGGAGTACCTTTACGGTGCTCGGATGGGGGCGGCTGCCGTCCCCTGATTGCATCCACAGAAGAAACTCTTAAGGAACCTGTTTTTTTCGGTGCTGATCATCTCCTCCGGCGTCCCGCAGTGAGTGATCGTTCCCTGCTCGATCAGACAGATCCGGTCCCCGAGAGAGAGGGCGTCCTCCAGAGTATGGCTGACGATCACCGCCGGGGTGCCTGCCTTTTTGATGCACTCCCGCAGTTCGTTCCTCATCGTTGCCCTGGTCTGCGGATCGAGAGCGGCGAGGGGCTCGTCCAGCAGCAGCAGTTCGGGTTCGGTCACCAGGACGCGTGCCAGGGCGGTCCGCTGCTGCTGACCGCCGGAGAGAGTGGGAATTCGCTGATCGGCGTACCGTGTCAGCCCGACCATGGCCAGTTTTTTCTCCACAGCATCGGCGACCTGGTCCTCTGGGATCTTCCTGGCCCGCAGCCCGAACTCCACATTCTCCCTGACCGAGAGGTGCGGGAAGAGGGCGTAGTGCTGGAAGACGAACCCTATCCTCCGCTCCTCCGGCGGAAGATCGGTCTGGCCGCTGCTGCAGAAGAGTTCTCTGTTCATCAGGGTGATGCGCCCCTGATCGGGGGTGAGCAACCCGGCTATCAGGTTCAGGACGGTCGTCTTGCCCGCCCCGTTCTCCCCTATCAGGACCAGGATTTCATCGCTTCTGACCTTCAGATCGACCGAGAGGTCGAAGAAGCGGAGCTGTTTCTGCACGGTTATCTCAAGTGTCATGCTCGTTCTCCTCTGGTAAGTGTCCGCACCGCCATGATCACGCCCCCTGATAGGATCACCAGCAGGACCGCCATCGCCAGGGCCCCGTCGAGGTCGGCTTGCATCATGCTGTAGATCGCCAGGGGCATCGTCTGGGTGGTGCCCGGCAGGTTCCCTGCAAACATGATCGTCGCTCCGAACTCGCCGAGTGCCCTGGCCCAGGTCATCACCGCCCCGGAGAGGAGCCCCCGGCCGGCCATCGGAACGGTGATGTGCAGGAATGTGTACAGGGGGGTCGCCCCGAGTGTACGGGCGGCCTGTTCAAAAGCCGGGTCGAGGGAGGCGAAACTGGTCCGGGCCTGCCTGATGTACAGGGGTGATGCGACAAAGATCTGGGCGATCACCACCGCTGCGGTGGAGAAGGCGATGTCGACCCCTGCCATGTGAAGGTACTCCCCGATCACACCCCGTCTTCCAAACGCCATCAGCAGGGCGAGGCCGGCCACGGCCGGCGGAAGGACAAGGGGAAGATCGATCACCGTATCGATCATGGAGGCCGCCCTGGAACGGTTCCATGCAGTCCCATAGGCGAGCGGAGTTCCGATCACGACTGCGCAAACCGTCGCCAGGGTGGCGGTGGCCAGGGTCAGCAGCAGAGCGTCCCTGACCGGTCCGATCGAAAATGAGAGGGTCAGCAGCCCTGGTGCCGCCCGCAGCAGCAGGGAGGCGAGCGGGAGGATGATCAGCAGCAGCATCGCCGTGGTCAGCACCGCCGCCCCTGCGACCAGGAGCCTGGTCTGCCCTGTCATCCGTCTCATGATCCCTCCTCTGGCCTCTCTTTTGTTGTTAACCTCTATACTGCTGCAAAACCATACGATTCGAAGGCTGCTGCCCCTTCTGGCGACGTGATGTATGCCAGGAAGGCCGCTGCCTGCTGTTGCCGGCTGGACTCCTTCAGGATGCCGGCTGGATAGGTGGCGATCACGTTGACATCGTCTTGGATTGGGATCAGCCTGATCGTCTGCCGGTCGTTCCTCGTGAGGTCGGAGGCGTACGCAATCCCGGCATCTGCTTCACCCAGCGTCAGTTTTGAGGTGACATAGGTGACGGCGGTCTCCATCGAGATCGCATTTTTAAGCACGGCGCTGCCGAACGCGGAGCCGTAGGTACTGTTTTTGGCGGTATTGTTCAGCATCTGCCGGGTATACCTCCCAAACGGCACCTCTTCGGTCCCGAGCACCAGCCGAACCCCTGGTCGTGCCAGGTCGGTGAGCCCCTCGATCTTACCCGGGTTCTCCGCCGGCACCAGGATGGCGAGTTTGTTTCTGGTCACCACGGTAACAGAACTGTTCTCGATGAACCCGGCCCCTTTCAGGAGGTCCATCTGTTTGGTGTCTGCAGAGATGAAGAGATCCTGGTTGGCGCCCTCTTTGATCTGGGTGGCCAGGGCCTGGGAACCGTCGAAGTTCAGGACGATCTTCGTGCCTGGATTCGCGGCCTCATACCAGGATGCCAGTTCGGTCAGCACGCCGGTCAGGGATGCTGCAGCAGCGACCTTCAATTCTGATGAGGCATTTTCGGATGATGATGTAGTGTTCTTCATCTGTACTGTACTGATATTCTCGGTCGATGTTGACGTGTTGATGCACCCTGCAGAAAAGAGCAGACCAATGATCAGGACCCCGCAGACCAGGAGGCTTAATGATGGAAGTTTCATTGAATTCTCTCCTTATGGTGGAATCTATCGAAAATATTCCCGGGGATGGGTACATTCACTGCCGGCATCCCCTTGCACTGACCTGTCGATTGAATTGATGGTGGTGAATGCACCATCCGGGTTGTTGGAACCTTTCTGTCACTTCAGCAGCAACCACCAGCCTGGTCCCTGATCAATCGTGCACGGACCTCATTCTTTCCGAGTTGTTCTCTCTCGAGGGTGAACCCTCTTCGATCGGCTTCAATCTCGATCCATGGGGGGACATGATCGCAGATAATCTCCAGAGAAGCGAACTCCTTCTGGCGGATGAACTGCTGAAGTACCTGCTTGCTGGTGATCTCCGGGGTCTTCACCTGGATATCCTTGATCGAGATGCTGAAGTGGCCGGGGATCAGTTCAACCGGGGTCGGAACCCCTGCCGGTACTGGTTCTGCTGCCGCCTCTGCCCGTTCTTCCTCCTCCTGTTCCCAGACATAATTCAGATATTCGTCAGGGGTTCCGGCGATCTCCCAGACCTGGCACCGCGCCTTCTCCAGTTCGAAGAAGAGCGCCCCGCTGGCTGATTGTGCAACAAAGATCCTGCATTCCTGCAGGAACGTGAGGAGGTCCGCCATCTTCTCCCGCATCTCCCGCAGGCTTTTGCACTGATCTGGGGCGAACTCCATCTCCCGGTCTCTCTCCCATATCCCCAGCCTCCGGCGAAAGATAACCACCCTTCCCGGTTCACCTAAGGAGGTGGTGAGATCGTCCGTCCCCAGCATCGTCGCTATCTCATGAGCAATCATCGCTTCGGTCTCCTTCAGATTACCAGGCGGTCGACGATCGTACCGCCCTCGATATGTTCGTCGAGGATTTCGGCTACATCGTCGGGGGTCACCGACCCGTACCAGACATTGTCTGGGTACACCACGACGATCGGCCCTCTCTCACAGATCCCGAAACATCCGGTGTTGGTGATATAGACGTCGTTCCCCAGTTCCCGATCTTCGATCTCCTCCATGAATCTCATCATGACATCGACACCTTCCTTGGTGTGGCAGAATCCTTTCTGCTGGCCGGTGGGGCGGGAGCTTGTACAGATAAATATGTGGTGGACTGGTTTTTGCATGTCAGATACCTCCTCTGATCATCATCTCTTCCTTTCGCAGCTGGCGATAGGAACTGTACTTGGTCTCCAGCAGGGTGTTGGTGAACCGCTCCAGAAATGCCAGTGTCCCGGCATATCCGGCGGAGAGGATCCGCTGGCCTCCGACCCGGTCATGGATCGGAAATCCCACCCTGACGATGGGGATCATCTGTCGTTCGGTCAGGGATCTGCCCCCTGAATGGCCGATGGCGATATTCCCCCCCTTCTCCCGGGCTGCCTCTCCGATGGAGGCGAAGTCCGCCTCTTCGAGCAGCACCGGCTCTTCATCGGCGTCTGCCAGCAGGGGCCTGAGCACCTCTGCCAGCCGGCTGGTATGGGTCCCGCTGGCGATGACCGCCGGGGTGGCCCCGTTCTCCATGCAAAGGCTGGTACAGGCATAGACCAGTTCCGGCTCGCCGTAGATGACCGGGCGCCCGTCTGCATTGTATTTATGGGAGTCAGCCATCCCATCGAGGAGCCACCCCCTTTCGAGGGTCAGGGTCTCGGGCAGCGGTCGGCCGCTCAATCTCTGCAGGGTCTCCATCAACCGGTCGGTGTTCTGGAGGCCGATCGGGAGCGGCAGGTTGATCAGCGGGACACCGTACTGCTGCTGCAGGTACAGCCCTGGCGACAGATCATCCGGGCAGGTCTCTCCGAACTGCACGGTGGCCCGTGCCCCGGGCATCGCAGCGATCTCCTCTGTACTGGTGCCGCCTGGCGGGATCTTCTGGTACCGTCCCCCGTAGGGGCGGTCCAGGGTCATGGAGTAGTCGGGCACCAGCGTGTACTCGAGCCCCATCAGGTCGAAGATCCGCTTGATCTCGCGGATATCCGCCGGACTGATATGGGGGATGATCACATTGATCCGCTGGTGCGCCTCGGTCGGCCTGGCATAGAATGCGATGATATCCCTCGTCGCCGCCCAGAACCCCTCGGTGTGGCTTCCACTATAACTCGGCGTGGCCACCGGGATGATGTCGACCCCTTTGACACCCCGTTCCCTGGTGTAAGTCTCGATCATTCGGGTGAGGTCCTCACCCATCGTCTCGGCAAGGCAGGTGGTCACGAGGCCGAGCACTTTTGGTTCATAGACCCGGATCACGTTGTCCAAGGCCTTCTTCAGGTTTTTCTCCCCGCCGTAGATGGTCTGTTTTTCATTCAGAGCCGATGACGCGACATCGATCGGTTCGTTGTAATGTTCGACGTTTGCGAGCCGCATGTAGGTGCTGCAGCCCTGTGAGCCATGCACCAGCACCATCGCCCCTTCGATCCCTTTGAAGGCGACGACGCCCCCGAGGGGCATGCACATCTGGCACTGGTTCTCGTTCACCTCTTTTGCCCGTGTTTCACTCATCGGTCATGCCCCCTGGAAGGGTCTGTTTCAGGTGCTTCCAGACCGGGGAGCAGGTGGTGACGTACACCTCCCGCGCAAACCTGGCGGATCCTTCGAAGCCGGCCAGGCAGTCCTTCCGGTCGTGGTTGTGGTCGACGAAGCCGATGCCCAGTTTGAAGGCGAGCATCCGTTCTTTCACCCCGCCGGCCATCATGTCGACCTGTTTCTCGAGCAGGAACTTCTCCAGTTCTGCCGGATTGGCGTCGTCGATGATGACCGTCCCTTCGTTCACCATGCCCCGGATCCGATCGTACTCCTCCGGTTTGCCCGTCTGCGTCCCGGTGAAGACCACCTCCATCCCCAGTTCCTGCAACTGGCGGATGATGGCCACCGCTTTGAAGGCGCCGCCCACATAGATGGCCGCACGTTTCCCGGTAAGTTTCTCACGGTATTTCTGGAGTGTGGGCTGGATATTTTTCATCTCCCGCTCGATCAGGGCTTCGGTCCGGCGCATGATCTCCTCGTCCTCATAGAATTCGGCGATCTTTCTGAGGCTCTCTGCCGTGTTCTCTGCACCGAAGAAGTTCACATCGATGTAGGGGGTGCCGAACGTCCGTTCCAGGTTGGTGGCCACCCAGTGCATGGACCCGGTGCACTGCACAATATTCAGGCACGCGCCAGGCGCCTGCTTCAGGGCGGCTACCGTTGAATCGCCGGTGAAGGCCACGTTCATCTCGATCCCGATCTCCCGGAGGTACCGCTCAACGACCCATTTCTCCCCGCCCAGGTTGTACTCCCCCAGGAAGTTCAGTTTCCGGGTCATCGGGACGGTCTCTCCACCTTTTGGGGTGATCAGTTTCATCAGTGCCTCGGCCGCAGCCCGGTAGCCTATCACCTTGTTCCCTGACATAAACCCGGTGGACTCCACCGGGATTACATCGATCTGGTGCCGCTCCGTGGCCGCCTTGCAGACGGCAATGATGTCATCGCCGATCATCCCGACCACGCAGGTCGAGTAGACGAACACTGCCGGAGGATGATATTTGGTGACGACCTCATCGATACATGCGGCGAGCTTCTTCTCCCCGCCAAAGACCACGTCCGTCTCTTTGAGGTCGGTGGAGAAACTGTTTCGATACAGTTCCGAACCGCTGGAGAGGCTTCCGCGGATATCCATGGTGTAGGTGGCACAGCCGATCGGACCGTGGACGAGGTGGATTACGTCTGTCACCGGGTTCAACACCACGCGTGCCCCACAAAAGACGCAGGCCCGCTGGCTGACTGAGCCGGCCAGGCTGTCGTCAGAGCAGTGGATGCTGCTCTTGTTTCTTCCGGAGGTTATGATCGATCGCTGTCGTTCATCGATACCTGCACAGGACCCACTGTCCAGTACACTTGTCTCTTCCATATGCCATCATCCTCCGATTCAAGCGGTTTCGCTTACAATACCAGTTCGTAGTCCTCGTCAAGGCAGTCGCGGTCCCGCCGATCGAGGAGCGCGTTGCTGATCATCTCGATCAGCCGGAGGGCCCCCCGGTAGCCGACGATCGGCATCAGGGGCTGCACCGCCCGGTCGAGGATCGGGAATCCGACCCTGACCAGGGGGATATCCTCGGCCCGTGCGATGTACTTGCCGTAGGTGGTCCCGATCAGCAGGTCCACCGGTTCGTCTCTGATCCATTGATGCAGTTCGAAGAGATCGCCCTCGGCCCTGACATGGCTCTCTTTGATGCCGGCCTCTTCGAGCATCTGCCGGATCTCGGTCTCGAACCGTTTGCCCGGGGTACCGGTCAGCACATGGACCGGGATCATACCCATCGTCAGCAGGAACTCGGCCAGTGGGATCACGATGTCCGGATCCCCGAAGACGGCGACCTTCTTTCCCTGGTAGTGGAAGTTGGTGTCGATGAGAGTGTCGACCACCTGCCCCCGTTCGAGGGTCAGGGACTGCGGAACCTCCACGTCAAATCCATTCTTTATGGCCATGATCAGGTCGTCGGTCGCCTTGATACCGATCGGCACCTTCAGGGGGACGCCGGGAACGCTGCATTTCTCCTGCAGGAGGTTGCCGGCCGCGTCGGAGGACCAGGACCCGAGGGCCAGGGTCAGTTTTGAGTTTCCTGAATCGCGGATCGATTCGATGGTGGCTCCTCCCTCCGGGTACATCGCGTACCTGTTTGTCAGCGGCGAATCGAGCACCCCGGTGGTGTCCGGATACAGGATCAGCGGGACGCCGAGTGCTCCGACGATCCGTTTGATCTCCCGCATGTCGCCGGGATTGACGAATCCGGGCAGGATGTTCACCTGCTCCTTCTTCGCCGTTCCATCCGATTCCGCAAGGTAAGCGACGATCGCTCTGCACATGTTTGAGAACCCGGTGATGTGGGATCCCACGTAACTGGGCGTGTTGGCATGGATGACGATCTTCCCCTCCGGTACCTCAGCCTGCTTGATAATGCTGGGGATGTCGTCGCCGATCGTCTCCGAGAGGCATGTGGTGTGGACGGCCATGATGTCGGGGTTGTAGATCTCAAAGACATTCTTAATCGATGTCTTGAGGTTGGCCGCACCGCCGAAGACCGAGGCCCCTTCGGTGAAGGAGCTGGACGAGGCCATCACCGGTTCACGGAAGTGGCGGGTGAGGTGCATCCGGTGGTAGGCGCAGCACCCCTGCGAGCCGTGGCTGTGGGGCAGGCAGCCGTGTATGCCTAATGAGGCATACATGGCTCCGAGTGGCTGACAGGTCTTGGCCGGGTTTATCTTTCCTATCGTATGCTCCGCCGGTTCTTTGGGGATACATTCAAGCATTGCTATCACTCCTTCTTCTGTTCGTGTCTTCCCACGGGGGTGTGACCAGTTTCCAGGCCGGGGTCACCAGCGCGTTCGCCACATCCTCAGCGAAGATCAGGGATCCATTGAAGCCCGCATAGGGGCCGCTGTAGTCATACGAGTGCATCTGTTTCGCTGGGATGCCCATCTTGTGGACGATGTACTTGTCCCGGACCCCCGAGAAGAAGAGGTCGGGATGGATCATCCTGATCAGTTCTTCGACTTCGTGATGGTTGGCGTCGTCCAGGATCACCTCTCCGTTCTTCATCTCCGGGATCATCCCCGTGTAATTGCTGAATGCAATCCTGCTGGAGATCTCTTCGTACTTCTCCTTTGACATCTTCAGGTGGACATGCGCCTCCTGGTAGAGTTCCTCGTCCGGGGTCAGGTGCAGTTCCGGGATGTTCTTGGAGTCGGCGTCGCTCTTGATGGTCGGGATCACCTGCCGGCCCTCGTAGTCGTCGCGGTGGGCGAACTCGTAGCCTGCGACCACCACGTCCATGCCCAGGTCACGGAGGAGGGCCTGGTAGTGATGGCTCCGGGATCCTCCGACAAAGACGAATGCAGTCTTCCCCTGGCAGATCTTTTTGTACTGCTCCAGTACCGGGGTCACCCGGGCAAGTTCCCTGGCGATGATTATCTCAGTCCGCTCGATCAGTTCTTGATTGCCGAAGCACTGGGCTATCTCTCTGAGGGAGGCGATGGTGGCGGTGACCCCGATGAAGTTAACCTTCAACCACGGGATGCCGTACTTCGTCTCCATCATCTCGGCGATGTAGTTGATCGAGCGGTGGCACTGGACCAGGTTCAGGTCGGCCTTGTGCAGATTCCTGATCTTCTCATAACTGGCATCCCCTGTCATGATGCAGTTCAGGGTGTAGCCGATATCCGCAAGGATCCGTTCCAGTTCCCATCCATCTCCGCCGATATTGTACTCTCCAAGGATGTTGATCACGTACTCGTCCGGGTTCTTTTCGGTGGTTCCCTTTCCGATCACATGCTCCATCAGGTTGTTGTTCGCTATGTGGTGTCCGGCCGATTGGCTGACACCCTTGTACCCCTCGCAGTTGAACGAGAGCACCTGGATGCCGTGCCGCTCTTCCGCCGCCCTGGCGACCGCATTGATATCATCCCCGATCAGGCCGACCGGGCAGGTGGCGCAGATCGAGACCGCCTGCGGATGGAAGATCTCCACGACCTCGTCTATCATCTTGGCCAGTTTTTTATCCCCGCCGAAGACGATGTCGCTCTCCTGCATGTCGGTGGTGAAGCAGAGTGGTGAGAAGATCTTCTCCGGTGGCGTTGCATCATCAGCCCTCGCTTTGTTCCGGCGGGTCCCCCAGGCGTAATACGAGCAGCCGACCGGACCGTGGACGATATGGACCATGTCCTTGATCGGTCCGATCACCACACCTTTGCAGCCGGCATAGGCACAGCCACGCTGCGAGATGATGCCCGGGATCGTCCGGGTGTTCGCCTCGATCTGCTGACAGGTCTCGGCCGAGTTCTTCTGGACGAGATGCTTCTTCCGGTTCTTCTTGACCTTGTCCGGGTAGTGGCTGAGCAGTTCCTCCATCTGTTCCTCAGTTATTGCCATTATCACACACTCCTCGTTTACCAGATGGCCGCGTCGCCCGATTCACCGGTCCGAACACGTACCGCGTCGTCCACAGGCAGCACCAGGATTATCCCGTCGCCCACCTTCCGTTCAGTAATATTGACCCTGGTGATGGCCTCCACGATCCTGGGCACGTCTTCGTCGTGCGCCAGGATGGTGAAGAGTCGGCGGGGGAAGAACCGCGAGTCGTCCAGAAAACTGGTGACCTCCTGCTCTGCCTCTTCCACTTCATTGATGTCGTCGATGGCCATGGCCAGCAGTTTCTCCTTGCACGGTTTGATCACCGTGGTGTCCTCGACCAGCTTGCCCCGTCCGAGTACCTTGAGGGCGGTGAAGCCGGCGACCCCGGTCTCCACCAGGGCTCTCTTGGTGACACCGGTCTTCTTCATCCGCACGATAGCCATAATCTCTTTCATGTGCAGTCTCCTACAGGCCCTGACTGCCTTTTGATATTGTGTAGACCTCTTCAACGGGGCTGACAAAGATCTTGCCATCGCCATATGCTCCCTTGTCACTGGTCTTGGCTGTCCTCAGGATCACACCGATCACCTGGTCCTTCTCCTCGTCCGGAACGGCCATCAATATCATCGTCTTTGGGATCTCATCATAGACGATCCCCCCGATCTTGATCCCCTTCTGTTTACCACGACCTACGACATCCACGACGGTCGCGGCATGGAATCCTGCTGATGATAATTCACCCAGCACCTCGTCTTTCTTCTCGGGTCGTACAATCGCTCTGATCAGTAACATGCTTCTTTCACCTATCCTCACACCAGTGCGTCCAGGAATCCGTGCTGCATCATCAGTTCTTCCAGCCGGTCCTGTGTCATCGGTTTTGGGACGACGAACATCCTGTTCTCGTCGATGGCTTTGGCCAACTGTCTGTACTCCTCTGCCTGGTTGGACTCGGGATCGAAGTCGATTACGGTCTTCTTGTTGATCTCGGCCCGCTGCACCAGGTTGTCCCGCGGGACAAAGTAGATCAGCTGGGATCCGAGTTCTTCGGCGAAGGCCTTGAGGAGGGGATACTCGTTGTCGACCTTGCGGCTGTTGCAGATGATCCCTCCCAGCCTGACCTTGCCTGATATAGCGTACTTCTGGATCCCCTTGGCGATGTTGTTGGCCGCATACAGTGCCATCAACTCCCCGGAGGCGACGATATAGATCTCCTCTGCCTTACCCTCCCGGATCGGCATCGCGAACCCGCCGCAGACGACATCCCCGAGCACATCGTAGAAGACATAATCCAGATCGTCGGTATATGCCCCGAGTGACTCCAGCAGGTTGATCGATGTAATGATTCCCCGGCCGGCACATCCCACGCCAGGCTCTGGACCGCCTGATTCAACACAGAGGGTGTCTCGGTATCCGGGCTTGAGGATCTCGTCCAGTTCGATGTCATCTCCTTCGTCCCGCAGGGTGTCCAGCACCGTCTTCTGACAGAGTCCGTGGAGCAGAAGTCTGGTGGAATCAGCTTTCGGGTCGCATCCGACCACCATGATCTTCTTCCCCTGCTCTGCCAGTGCCGCGACGGTGTTCTGGGTTGTGGTCGATTTTCCGATTCCGCCTTTTCCATATATTGCTACCTGTCTTTTCATGATAATCTCCTCATCTCACCTGTGGGTCTTCATCGTCCTGTGGATTTTTTCCAGACCATTCGGTCCTCGCCTTTGTTCTTCTCCTCATTTTTGGCAGATCTCCAGGTTATGGTGCGACGATGTGGTCGCATCTGATCATATCCCACTCCCGGTTCGGGACCACGGATCTGTTGCACCAGATCTCAGGGGGCCTTTTGATTCCCCCACTTTGTATCCGGCACTGTGGCCAGGGTCTGTCCGCCCGGAAGCCTGGTTAAGCCGGCTGCTGTGTCAGGTTTGACGGGACTGACGTTACTGCCGGAGATCTCCGATGCTGCTCTTCCTGTAACTTCGTATCTTCTTCACCTCGGTCTCCACCTTCATGGTGTGAATAAAAGATATGATGTTTTGTTATAAATATTTGATGGAATAACGCTTCTTTCTACTATATTTAAATATTACTATTGTCATCCGGATATTCTCCATTTTTAATGATTTAACGGTAAAATTCGGCTCCGTTCGATGGGGTAGGATCGATTCAGTGCATCTCAAATTCTGATACACTGGAGAAAAATTGGTTACATCTACACAGAACTGGTCCGCAATTTTCAGTCCTGCTGGAGGTCGACCACCGGGACCGCTTCTGCCATCTGCCTCAGCACTTTCATCCCCCTGGTCACGATCAGGGTATAAGTCCCGTCTTTTGCTTCGTCGCCATCGATTTCAACTCCGAACCTGGCCAGGGCCCGGGCAACCACCTCCGCCGTCTTCCAATCGGCATACGTCCCCGTCAGTTGCCTGAGCACTGCAAGGTTTAAAGCCCCCACCCATTCGCGGGGCGTCAGATCCCACTCAATACAGTCGAGCAGGCTCGCCTCATTCATGAGATATCGAAATGTTCCGTCATTGAGTAACTCAAGCCCTTCGAGCAGTTCGTCTGTACTGTTCTGGTCTGCGCATGCCTCTGCGAACTCCTGCATCGTCTGTTCACTCACTTGATCATCTCCCACATACTGCCGGCTCTCATACACACTCTCTTCTCATCCACTAATCCTTTTTGATCAGGTGAGCCGGGAACCTTTATCATATCTCCTTCCCCAAATAATGGTGATACCCATGAAGACGAGCTTGATGGTGATGATCGCTCTTACTGCGATGGTGCTGGTCGTATCGCCGGCCGCCGCTTTTGAGACGACATCACTCGATATATCCGTGGGTCAGTCTGGTGGAGCCGTGGTTACTCTCGGTTATCACCTGACGCCTCTTGAGATGACAGCTGTCTATCTCCATCTTATTGAACCGTCCACTGAACTTGCTGCTGCACTCTCCGCTTTCAGTTCGAGAGGTGTTGAGGTCCGTTCAGTCTCAGTCGATCAGGCAGTGGTAAACTTGGACACCTATGCTGAGACCAGTGTAGAGGGGCAGGGCATCAGTTATGCAACCCCCAGACTTGATTTCGCAAGGGCAGATGCATATCTGCAGAACACCTGGTTTGCAGGGTTTATCTATCCCGATATCTCTCCATCGATCACAACGACTCGGTTCCCTGATGGATTTGTCGAGACCGCTGCTGATCAGCCGGTGATACCGTCGTACTCCCATACGGTTCCGGTCGTCTGAGCTGATCTGAGGGGTTTTGTCCTCTCCTCAATTCAAGGTTTTTTCCACCTCTTTTATGGGTGCTGAAAGAGAAAAAAGAGTCTCTTGAGGGTTGCCTTTTGTGTCGTTTTTTCTCTGGGTTCGAGACGGTTTCGTTCCGCTCTTTGAGAGCCCTCCTGACCCGAAACTCCGGCAGGCTATGAATGTAGAGAGAACGTCATTATCAATCCCAGCGCTCCAATTTATGAAGGCTTCTTGAGGAATATCTCTGACTCCTAACTCGCCCTAGATCCTCGCAACAGTTCCAAGATGATCCAGAGATCTCCAAGAGGTGATCAATAAAATGAGGAATTCTGAACCGAGGGGAGGTGTCTGAGCTGGTCAGAGTCTGACCAGGACCGTCTTCGCCTCGGTGTAGGCGTCGAGTGACTGCATCCCGTTCTCCCGGCCGACCCCGCTCTCCTTCACACCCCCGAAAGGCACCTCCGGCGGGATCTTCAGATGCTGGTTCACCCAGACGATTCCTGCCTTCAGCCCGCCGACCGCCACCCTGATCGTCTTTGGGTCGCTGGTCCAGACCGAGGCCCCCAGCCCATACCGTGTGCTGTTGGCGGCAGTAATCGCCTCGTTCAGATCCTTCACCCGGACGATCGGGAGCACCGGCCCAAAGATCTCCTCCCGAAGCAGTACCGAGTCCGGGGCGACATCGGTCACCAGGGTCGGGGTATAGAAGTTCCCCCGCAGGTACTCGTCCCCCTGTGGCAGCTCCCCGCCGGCGATCACCCGACCTTCCTCCCGGTCCACTACCTGCCTGACGACCGAGCGGATCGACTCCCGCCCCTGCATACTGGAGAGCGGCCCCATCTTCACCTCGGGTTTCATCCCGTCACCGACGGTGATCTGGCCGACCTTCTCTGTGATCTGCTCGATCACCTGGTCTGCGACCGCGTCGACGACATAGAGCCGTTTCACCGCGGTGCAGATCTGTCCGGCATTGTAGAACCTGCCGGCGACCGCCCCGGCGACTGCCTTTGGGATATCGGCGTCCCCGCAGATGATCATCGGATCGCTCCCCCCGAGTTCGAGGGTCAGCCTTTTGAGGTCATGGGCCGCCAGCGTCATGATCCGCTTGCCGGTCTGGGTCGAACCGGTGAACGAGACCTTCCTGATCTGCTTTGAACGGACGATCTCCTCCCCCACCTCGTCGCCTGAACCGGTCACCACATTCAGGACGCCGTTGGGGAGCCCGGCATCGTGCAGGGCCGCAGCCATCATCAGGGGGGTCAGCGGGGTCGCTGTGGCCGGCTTGAGCACGACCGTGTTCCCGGTCAGCAGTGCAGGCCCGACCTTCCAGGCCATCAGCAGCGCCGGCATGTTCCAGGGCAGGATCGCCCCGCAGACACCAATAGGCTCCCGCAGCACCGTCGCCTCTGACCCGTCCTCGAGGCGTTGAATGGTGGCCAGAGGATTGGACGAGAGGCCGGCATAATACTCAAAGACCCGGGCAGAACCCCGGACCTCATCGATCGCCTCACGCTGCGGCTTCCCCTGCTCGGCGGTCAGGATGATCGCGATCTCCTCGGCCTGCTCCCGGATCCTGGCCGCAGCCCTGGCGAGGATCTGCCCGCGATGATGGGAGGAGGTGCCGCTCCAGCGGGAGAGCGCCTCCTCTGCGGCATCGGCCGCCCGCTTCACATCATCCCGAACACCGAGCGGGACCGGACCGACCGCTTCGCCGTTCGCTGGATTCTTTACGGTATAGGTCCTGTCTGAGAGCGAGCCGACCCATTCTCCATTGATCACCATCTTCATGCAGATCACCCGAAATGTACTCTACTGTTCCGCTGATCTTTAGAAATGTGCCGGTTTAAAAAAGGTATGTGATTCCCCGGTTACCGGGGATCTCCGGATCAGGTGCCGGCGTCCCAGCTCGAGAGATAGGTCTTCTGCTCGTCGCTGAGCGTATCGATTGTTATCCCGAGTGAGGCCAGTTTCAGGTCGGCGACCTGTACATCGATCGCCTCCGGCACCTCGTAGACTCCGCCGGCGAGTTCTCTGCCGTGCTCGGTGATATATTGTGCACAGAGGGCCTGAAGGGCGAACGAGAGGTCCATCACTTCGGCCGGATGACCCATCCCTTTCGGTGTCGCAAGGTTCACGAGCCTGCCTTCAGCAAGGACATGCACCCGCTTTCCGGCCAGCAGGTAGGTGTTGATCCCGTCGCGGCTCTCCTTCCCTGCTGCATGCGACTCGAGCCAGTCGATGTCGATCTCCACATTGAAATGGCCGGCGTTGGAGAGGATCGCTCCGTCCTTCATCAGGCCAAAGTGGCGGCTGTTGATCACATGCGAGTTCCCTGAAGTCGTGACGAAGATGTCGCCGAGGCGTGCGGCCTCCTCCATTGACATCACCAAAAACCCGTCCATATGCGCTTCAAGCGCCTTCCTCGGGTCCACCTCGGTGACGATCACCTTCGCACCGAGACCGTGCGCCTTGCGTGCAAGCCCGCGTCCGCAGAACCCGTAGCCTGCCACGACCAGGTACTTGCCGGCGATCAGCACATTGGTGGTGATCATCACGGACGAGAGGACACTCTCGCCGGTTCCGTGGACATTGTCGAAGTGGTGCTTCATCGGAGTGTCGTTGACCGCGACCACCGGGAACTCCAGTTTTCCCTCTGCAGCCATCGCACGCAGCCGGTGGATCCCGGTCGTCGTCTCCTCGCATCCGCCGATCACCGTGCTGAGCAGTTCTCTCCGCTTGGTATGGAGGTAGTGGATCAGGTCCATCCCATCGTCGATGGTGACCGACGGCTTCGCGTCAAGGACCTGATCGATCGCTGCGTAATACTCCTCGACCGTGCATCCCCGCTTTGCAAAGCAGTGGACATGCGGCACCCTGTTCAGCGCCTCGGCGACATCGTCCTGGGTGCTGAGCGGGTTGCAGCCGGTGATATAGACCTCTGCACCGCCCGCGGCCAGGGTCATGACCAGGTTGGCGGTCTTGGCCTCGACATGCAGGGCCATCCCGATGGTGACCCCGTTAAAGGGCTGCTCCTTCTCAAACTGTTCCCTGATGCGCGAGAGGACCGGCATGAACTGCCCGGCCCATTCGATCTTCAAAGTCCCTGAATCCTTCTCCATGCTGATATCCCGACCCGAATCTGCTGCCGAAAGGCCATCTCTGGTCCTGCAGCGGACGTGGTCATCTCCTGATAGGTTGGCCGTATAATTACTTAATCCATAACTCTGATATGGCTCCCCTCTCATCTGTATATATGGTTCTGACCAAACGGATCATCCCCTGCCTCGACCTCAAGGACGGGAGAGTGGTGAAAGGGACACACTTTGTCGATCTCCGGGACGCTGGCGACCCGGTGGAGCTGGCCGAACGTTACAACGAACAGGGGGCCGACGAGGTGGTCTTTCTGGACATCACCGCCTCGAAGGAGCAGCGGGGTGCGATCCTCTCGGTGATCAGCCGGGCCGCGGACCAGCTCTTCCTTCCGCTGACGGTCGGCGGCGGGATCCGGACGATCGATGACATCCATCAGCTCCTTCGGGCCGGCGCCGATAAGGTCAGCATCAACACCAGTGCGATCAAAGATCCCTCTCTGATCAGCGAAGGGGCCATCCGGTTCGGCAACCAGTGCATCGTCGTCGCGGTGGACGTCAGGCGGTCCGCCGCAGAGAACCCCGAGGCGACGGTGATTCATCTCCCGGACGGCACGACCTGCTGGTATGAAGTGGTGATCTACGGCGGTTCGACCCCGACCGGGATCGATGCGGTCAGGTGGGTAAAGGAGGCAGAAGAGCGGGGCGCCGGCGAGATCCTGCTGACCAGCATGGAGACCGACGGCACCAAAAACGGATTTGACCTGGCCATCACGGCCGCCGTCTCCGACGCGGTCTCGATACCGGTCATCGCCAGCGGCGGGGTCGGAACCCTCGCAGACTTTTATGATGGGGTGACCGCAGGCAAGGCCGACGCCTGCCTGGCGGCCAGTGTCTTTCACTATGGTGAGTTCACGGTCCGGGACGTCAAGACCTATCTCGCCGGTCGCGGTGTGCCCGTACGGCTCTGAGGTCCAGTTCGACGGCTGCGATCGGGTGATCGAGTTCGAACCCGAGGATCACCCTCGGGCTGATCTCACCAAAGACCCCGACTGGGTTTCCGTCGACAATGATCTCCCCTCTTCTTCCATCGATGAAGGCCGGGTCTGTTGACTCTGCCGTGGTGTAGGGGAGTCCGAGATCCCTGCAGAGGGCGTCTGCGACCGCGTAGGCCTCGCTGAAATCAGCGGCTCCATGACAGGAGACTGCCGCCGCCTTCTGGTGGGTGCTGATCCCCTCGACGACATCGCCGGTGCAGAAGACCTTCTGCGGCAGCTCCCGGTACCGGTTCATCTGGAGCAGTTCGAGGAGCAGCGGCAGCAGGTCTGTCCTGACGATTGTCTGGTCCTCGGTGATCGGGTGGAGCAGGTGGAGGGCCGCCGGCGATCGCTCGCGCTGCATCAGATCGAAGGTCACCGTCTCGCTGGTCAGGGTGAACGGCATCACCTCGTGATACCCGAGCCCGGTCATGATCTCCCGGACGGCGCCGCCGATCACCGAGACCTGGCTCTGCTCCCCGATCGTCGACGTCTCCGGCAGAGTTGCATCGAAGTTTTCGTACCCGTACCCGATCGCGACATCCTCAAAGATGTCCCAGTCGTGCATGATGTCAGCCCGGTAGCAGGGGACCTCGACCCTGACCCGGTCTGCCCCCTCAGGCGTCGCCCCAAAGCGCATCTTCTCGAGCAGGGCGGCCGTATCCGGGGCGGTCAGGGAGAGGCCGAGCAGCCTGTTCCCCTCCTCCACTGAGACGGTCCTGATAGTGGGTGTAAGATCCGGAGACTCCACCCCGTCGATCGTCACGCTCTCGATCGTTCCGCCGGCCTCGACGAGGGCGGCACAGACGATCTTCACGGCCACATCGACGGCCTTTCTGTCGGTACCGGTGGTGTCGAGCAGGATGTTCTTCGTCTCCGTGGTAACCCTCGTGAGGTCTCCGTTGATGATCGGCGGGAACGAACAGACCCGGTTCTCTGCGTCGACGATCAGCGGATAGAGCGGATGGTCTCTGACCAGGTGGGCAAAGGCCCTCCCCTTGGGGTGCTCGTCGAGCATCTGCTCCATCGTCATCGGTTCTGTGAAGTCGAGGGGCACAAAGGTCCGGCTCTTCTCTGCGGCGCAGTACCTGAACGGCGGGGTGATCCTGTCCAAGTCGTGCAGCCCGATCGCCACTTTCTTTCTGCCGCGTCCGACGGCCCAGTGAAGCGCCTCCTGCAGCCCCATCAGGCTCTGGATCGCCTCCTCCGAGAGGGAGAGCCCTCTGATAACCGCCGAACCGAGGAACGGCCTGATCTCTTTGAGGGCCGGGTCGATGGTGAACGAGACGCCGGAGGGCTTCACCTCGTAGGTGACCGGTCCGGTCTCGATCCCGAGGAATCCTCTCATCGCCCTGGCGACCCCTTCTGTGGAGAAGAGGTCCGGTCGGTCCGGGAAGAACTCGACGTCTGCGTGGTCGTCCTCGATCCGTTCGATATCTGAACCTATCATCGGCAGCCGGTCAAGGATCGTCTCCTTGTCCGTGCCGACGAGGGCTGTCAGGTAGGTGTAGGGTAGGGTGATAATCGTCATCTGGTCACCGCCTCGTGGACGATACGGCGTCCGCAGAGAGGATCGGGGCGTCCCGGATCCAGTCGATGTCGCTTCGGTAGAGCATCCGGAGATCTTTGAGCCCCAGTTTCAGCATCGCAACCCGGGAGACGCCGAGCCCCCATGCGAGCACCGGTGTCTTCACGCCCCAGGGCTCGGTCACCTCCTGCCGGAAGATCCCGGCTCCGCCGATCTCCACCCAGCCGAGGCCGTCGACATAGACCTCGGGCTCGACGCTCGGCTCGGTGTACGGGAAGTACGCCGGCCTGAACCTCACATCGGCGAAGCCCATCTTCAGGTAGAACTCCTTGAGGAAGCCGAGCAGGTGCGAGAAGGTGACCTCTTTGTCCATCACGATCCCTTCGAGCTGTTCGAACTCGGGGGTGTGCGTCGGGTCGATCGCCTCGCGCCGGTAGACCCTGCTGATGCAGAAGGCCCTGACCGGCGGTTCCTGATGGGTGGCCAGGTACTGGATCGAGAGGCCGGTGGTATGCGTCCTGAGGACGCACTGCTCCGCCTTTTTGCCCGACCATACGCCGCCCCAGCCGCTGGAGGTGGTGTCGCCGCCATGCTCGTGCATCGCCTTCACCCGTTCGTACCCCTCGGGCAGGGTCGTCTGCTCGGCGAGGTAGAAGGTGTCCTGCATCTCCCTGGCCGGATGGTCCTGCGGCTGGAAGAGTGCGTCGAAGTTCCAGAAGGCGCTCTGGACCAGTTCCCCGCTGATCTCGGTGAACCCCATCTCCAGCAGGATCTGGCGCATCTCGTTGATCAGGCGCTGGTAGGGGTGGGCCTTCCCCGGGACGGCCCGCCGCGGAAGCCGGTCGATCCGGTACCGCCGCAGGTTCAGGTGCTCCCACTCCCCGGTCAGCAGGTGCTCGTGGGTGATCTGCCCGGTCTCCTCCCGGAGATCGAGCCCATCGCTGACCAGTGCCTCGCCTGCAGGGGTCAGCCTCATCGTCGTGACGGCATTCTCCTGGTCGACCACCAGCCCGCGCCGGATCAGGTCGTTCAGTCCCTCTCCTTCGGTCAGCGGCCCTTTCAGTGCCAGCTCGTCGACCCCTTCGGGTGCGTCCCCGGCCCTGCTGATCACCCCGTCCCGGATGGTGACCCAGCCCTTCTTCCGCATCCAGCCGATCCCGATCTTTGAGAGCGGGTGCTGTTTGAGGGTCGCCATATCGATCGAACCTTCGAAACTGTTCAGCAACTGCCGTTCTGGCAGGCCTGAACTGGCATAGACCTCCCCCTCTTCGTTCAGTGCGTAGGTGTGGGTGATCGTCCTGGTCATCGTGGCGAACCCGTTCTCCTCTGCGAGGTGGGCCCACTGGATCACCGCGTCGGTCGCGGTCTGCATCTCTTCGGCTACCGATTCGGCGGTCCTGTCCTGGTGACCGGCCAGCACGGCTAAGAGCCTCTTCTCGTTCTGGGTGACCCCTGCCGGCCCTCTCTTCTCTGCTGATGGTTCTCTCTCCATGGTTATACCTCTACCAGATGCTCGACCGCATCCATCCGTTCTGAAAAGTCCTTCAAGAATTCGCTGACTCTCGCGAAGGTCTCCTTCTTGCATGCCCCGCAGGTCAGTTCCCCCCCGCAGCAACGGTCCCTCAACTCCTGCAGTTCTCTGTCATCCTCGATCAGGTGGAAGAGGTTGAGGAGATAGATCGGGCAGCGGTCTGCCTCTCCACCCATCGCCTTCTGCTCCTCGAGGGTGGACCGTCCTCCAGTCAGCGCCCCCATCACCTTCTTCTTCACCGCCGCTTCCGGTTCATGGAATCCAAAGAGGCTCTCAGGGACCGATGAGGACATCTTCCCCCCCTGCAGTCCGGGCATGAACTGGTGATAGGTTGCCGACGGGGTGAAGAACCCGAAACCGCCGTGTTCGATCTCCACGATCCGGGCCCTTTCTTTCACCTCTGCGAGCGGAACTCCTCTGATATCGACATGCCCCTCATACTTTTTGGACCCTTTGTACGCCCGGTGCACGGCCTCCAGGGCGGCGGTCGGGGCGTTCTTGGACCTGACGCTGACATGATCGCCCCGGTCTTCGACGGTGAAGAACCTCAGTTTGCGGGCCACATCCCGTGTCAGTCTGATATGCGGATCCTGATCGATCCCGACCGGGACCACGGTCGGGGCCGGCGCCCCTTCGACCTGGGGATCGAGGATGTCGGCGACTTGGTTGATCACGCTCATGGCGTGGGCCAGGGCGGTCTCGGACCCGAAGCCGTAGATCGCTGAGAGATCCGAGAAGTTCACCCGGGTGGCCGCTTCAAAAGCCAGGTTCTTGAGCACCTCGTTTCGTGACTGGAAGTAGGTCCGCCCCTCAAACCCGAGCGCATAGAGGCATTGCAGGTATTCGCGCCCGTACCGGTTGCAGTCCTCCCAGGAGAGCCCCCGGACGGCGTGGGCTTCGCAGTCTGCGATCGTGATCGTTCCCTGGCCGCCCTGCTGAATGTGCCAGACCACCTCCTTCATCACCATCAGGTGGCCGAGGTGCGGATGGCCTGATGGCATGAACCCGGTCAGCACGTGAAACGGTCTTCTCTCTCTGATCGCTGTGGCGATCTGCCCGTAATCACGGTGACCGATCACGACACCCCGACGCATAAAGGCCGGGACTTCCGGGAGGTCGTGGAGGACCGGACCGATCGGTTCGATCCCGAACTCTTCAAACAGTTTTCTGGTATCGATAGACTGGCCGCTCGACCAGGGGTTGATGGATGGCTGCATGGATGGTACGCTCATAACTTGATTCGTCCGAATTCGATGTACTGAATTCCGGTAGTATGTACACATCCAAACAACATCTTCTTTTTGACACTATGGGCGAGCCTGACCGAACGCGATATCACGCTCATCGGCAGTGCAGTCCCCCTGGCGATGGCATGGATCAGCAGGTCTGAGTGGGACTTTCCACAGACATAGACCCGGAAGTGGTGGCCGAACTTGTACCCGGTCCGGGGGATATATCCGAGGTCACGGACCTGGTCATAGACCGCAGCCTTCTCTGTGGCCTCGGCATCGTCCGCCTGGAAGAGGCTGGTATACTCGTCGGCGGAGAGGACCTGCTCTCGGTGGTGCACATTCAGAATTCCTCTCTTCTGCAGGTAACCCGCCTCGACCAGCGAGAGCATCAACCGCTGATCGTCGAACCGTTTCCCGTACCCGGCCGCTTCGAACACTGAGCCGGCCCCCCCCGGGATCAGCACCGATCTGCCTGTGAGAAGACCCTCCACCGGTTCAAGGGTGGGCTGGGGCTGGTTCTCCTGCAGGGGCTGGAGTTTGATCTCATAGTAGGTCAGTTCCCCTTCATCGTCGACGACGGCCAGCACGTGCTGTTTCCGCATATTGATCGAGGCTGCAGCCTCGCTGATCAGTACCTCAAAGTCGATCAGATCCCGCTCTGAGAGGACCCTGACCATGTACTGCGAGGTGCCGACGCCCGGCCGCTGTCCCCGTCGGAAGACCCGGAAGTCATGCGGGCCTGTCTGGACTACATAGCCCCGTTCCCGGAGGTCCCGGTAGACGATAAAACTCCGGAAGAACAACTCCTGTTCTGAGAAGTATGAGAGCAGGCTCTCCAGATCATGGCCTTCAATGGTGATCTTGGACCGGTAAGCCAGGTACAACGCTTCCTGTGGGGCCAACCGCAACCCGTCCTTCTCAGGCCTTCCATAGCCGCTCTGCTCGTAGAGTACAAGCCCATCCATCCCGAGCCTCACCGAGGTCCCGTCGACGCTCCCCTTCACGAGGAACTTATTGGAGGGGCAGGTTTTAAAATAGTGCACACGCGACCGTCATCCAGAGGCCCCGTGCCCGCAATCAGGAGGTGAACAGTTTTCGCTCGCTCTGGGTGCGGGCATGGATCTTTACATAGACTGCGATAACGTCGTCCCTGCTGTCCCGGACAGGCCGTGCCGAGAGGGTGATATGTCTTTTCTTCTTGTCGTTGGTGATCATGGCCAGGTTGTTCTCGATCCCGATCACCATGCTCTCCTTCACCACCTCATAGATGGGATCCTCGATCGGCTGTCCAGTCCTGATGTCGATTAAAAAGAAGAGTTTGTTGATCGAGTGCATGATGGCCTGTCGGTAACTGACATTGATCAGCTGTTCGGCATACGGGTTCATGAAGAAGATCCTGCCCTTCATATCGGTCATGATGACGGCATCGAGTGCGGCCATCACACTCTTTACTCCCCCATCCTTGAGGTTCAGCACCCTCTTTCGCATCGAATGGTTGTACAGCGCGATCTCGATATTTGAATAGAGATCCCTGTCATTGAACGGCTTGCTGATGAACCCCATCGGCTCTGCCACCTTGGCCCGTTCGATCGTTTCGTCGTCATAACTGCCGGTCAGGAAGACGACCGGGATATTGAAGATGGTATTGATGTACCTGGCTGCATAGATCCCATCGATAACCCCCTTGAGGGTGATGTCCATCAGCACCAGGTCCGGCCCGAGATCTGCGGTCCTGTTCAGTGCCTCCTCTCCGCTCGTGACCTTGGCCACGATGGTGTAGTCCTTCTTCTGGAGCATCCGTTCGATCAGACTCGCAATGATCTCATCATCCTCGACGATCAGGATCTTCTTTGGGTTTGCCATGAATACAGAACTGCAGATTGATAGCAACTGCTCGCGTTCTTTCTCCAGTTATATATCTGTTTCTATAATTATTATAATCCTGCGGTTTCCTTCGAGGAACGTACAGAACGGGTAACCGGTTCTCTCTTCAGGATGTCCAGGCACTCCATCGAAAGACATGAGTACCCTGTCTCCCAACTATCTGACAACTACAGACTGATCCCATGTCGTCTCCACCCTCCTCATCTGAAGATCGTCTGTCCCTCCTCTGCCGTACGCTCGATCTCCTTCCGAACCCCGGGTTTGTGGTGGACCTCTCCGGTTGCATCGTCGGCTGGAACCGGCGCCTTGAAACACTCTCCGGTGTATCCCGCGAAGAGATGGTGGGGAAGGATGGGACGGCGTGCGGGATCACCTTCTATGGGGATGAACGTCCCCCTCTGGTCGACCTGGTGGTGCCGTCTCGAACCCCTCCCGACCTGAGCCTGTACGCCATCCTCGAACAGGATCCGGGGACTGTCTCTGCAGAGGTTCATCTGCCCTGCATCAGGGGTGGGGCCGGTGGCCAGGTGATTGTGAAGGCTGCCGTCGTGACAGATCTATCCGGGACTGTGATCGGGGGGATCGAGACACTGACCGATATCTTCACCCAGCGAAGGGCCATTGAGGGTCTGCTCTCTGCCAATGCCAACCTTCACCTGGTCAACCGGGTGGTCAGGCATGATATTATGAACGAACTGACGATTGTGCTCGGGTATCTCGACCTTGCAGGTGAGTCGATCACCGATCCTGAAACAAAGGAGGATCTGGTCAGGGTAAGCCTTGGTGCCCGACAGATCCAGCAGCGGATCGAGTTCACCCGTGAGATCCAGTCCCATGGGACGGTCCTCCCACGCTGGCAATATCTCGATGAGGCGGTCGCTGACGCACTTCAGAACGCCTCATCGGGTGTCCCCTCTGTCACGGTCAGGGGGGGTGCGGTCCGTCTCTTCGCAGACCCGCTCTTGGTGAGAGTGATCGCCACACTCCTCACCAGTACCTGCCAGCGCGGGGGGGATCGGGGTGAACTCTGGTCCGAAGAGCAGGGGAACCATCTCTGTATCATCTACACCGATAACGGGGATGGGATCCTGGAATATGAGAAAGAACGGATCTTTGGTGGAGATTATGATGCCGTCCGGGGATACGGTCTCTTCCTTGATCGTGAAATTCTGGCGGTGACCGGGATCACTCTGCAGGAGATTGGGGATCCGGATAAGGGGGCCAGGTTCGAGATGATCGTGCCGGCCGGCGCGTATGAGTTTTTCACTGGCCCACAAGTGCCTGATTCTTCTCAGGATCGTTGACCTTCGGATCTGACAGTCATATCCGTCAGGTTATGGAATGTGGTTGAAGGACGGTTCCACTCTTTTGGATTTTTAAGACACATTCACTTTTCTTAAAAAAAGGGATTATTTGTTGAAGCAGTTCAGATAGATCATGTCGCTGCCGGTCTTTGCAAGCCGGTCGCGCTCTGCACGCTCTTCAACCAGTGCCAGCACCGGGAGGGTCATGTCGACACCCGGCTTGTGGCCGAAGAGGTCCTCGAGTTCGACCTGCTGTGCATGCATGAAGAGGGCGTTCGGGATCTCTGCGGGGCAGAGTTCCTCGCACTGTCCACAGTTCACGCAGGAGTCTGAGATGTGCGCGTATCTGATCAGGTGGAACATAAAGTTCGGTGGGATCTCTCCCGGGGTGACCAGTGCCGGATTCTTGGTGGAGCAGTCCACGCAGTAACAGATCGGGCAGGCTTCGATACAGGAGTAGCACTTGATACAGCGTGCGGTCTCCTTCATGATCTTTTCGAGCCGGGTCTGTCCTTCACCGAGTTCGGCGAAGTCCTTTGCTCGCCACTTGTCGCCGAGCTTCAGCATGGCGCCCTCGATCTTGCCCCTGATCTCGATCCCCTTTGCTGGGGCTGGCTCGGTGGCGATGGCTCCTGCCTGCTCTGCCTTGGTAAGCAGGTCTGCGCCCTTCTGGCTGCAGACTTCGACGAAGGTGGCCTTGCCTGCCTTGTCGCCGATGACGCCCCAGTTCCCGCAGGCGAGGTCGGCCTGGCGGGGGACCTTCAGCTTGCAGCGGCGGCAGTTGGTCCTGCGGCCAAAGCCCTCATCCTCGAGGATATCCATAGCGATACCCTTGTGACCTTCCTCGGTCTCGATGATGAACTGGCCCTTGTCGATCTCCTCCTTCTTCACGTCGTTGGGGTCGACTTCGTACTTCTCACGGATCATCGTGCGTGCGAGGGCCGGGCTGACTGAACCACCACAGTTCACCCCGATCATGATGACATTGTCGAGGTTGATCTGTTTGCGCTTGGCCAGCTCGTACATCCCCATCATGTCGCAGCCCTTGACGGTGACACCGAGTTTCATGTCGTTGGCGCCGTCGAGGTACTTCTTGATCAGCTTGGAGAGCAGCAGGGTTCCGCAGTGGAGGGAACCTGCCGTGTTGTTCAGGTCATCGGGGTTCGTGATCAGGACTGGCTGTGCATCGTAGAGGTCAACCCCTTTCTGCACGGTCAGCACTGCATCGACGATCTTGTTTTCGAGTGCATACTTGAGAAGGGCGGTGACTGCGCCTCCGCACTCTGCCTTCTTCTGTAGGTCTGCATTGGTGGTCCAGGCCAGGACCATGTCGCCTTTTGCTGCCATTACTGTGCCTCCGGAATCTTCTCAATCCTCACAGAGCACGCCTTGTACTCTGGAATACTTGCAATCGGGTCGAGTGCATTGTTGGTCAGGACGTTCGCTGCGCACTCCTTGAAGTGGAATGGCATGAAGACAACACCTTTCTTGATGTCTTTCGTGACCCGTGCACCGATGGTGATCTCTCCTCTGCGGGAGATTGCCCGGACCATCTCCTTGTCCTTGATGCCCAGTGCCTTTGCGTCTTCAGGGTTCATCTCAACCCAGCCGGTCGGCTCCTCGCGCTCGAGACTCTCTGAGCGGCGGGTCATGGTTCCGGTGTGCCAGTGCCACATGCAGCGGCCGGTGGTGAGCAGGAGTGGATACTCCGCGTCCGGTACTTCTGCCGGTGGTTTCCATTCGATTGGTGAGAGGATACCGAGGCCGTCCGGTGTTCCGAACTTCTCCTTGTGGAGGACCGGGGTTCCTGGGTGCTCTGCGGTTGGGCATGGCCAGTGAAGTCCCTCGGCGCCTAAGCGTGCGTAGGTCATACCACCATAGGATGGGGTGACCTTTGCGACTTCATTGAAGATCTCCTCTGCACTCTTGAATGCAAACTGCTTCTCGTAACCCATTGCGGCTCCGAGTTCACAGATGATCTGCCAGTCGGGCTTTGCCTGTCCTGGTGCGTCCTGTGCCTTTCTCCAGAGCTGGACACGCCGCTCGGTGTTGGTCTGGGTTCCGTCGCGCTCTGCGTAGCAGGAGCCCGGAAGGACGACGTCTGCGAGTTCTGCGGTCTCAGTCAGGAAGATATCCTGCACGACCATGAACTCGAGGTTCTTCAGTCCCTTCTCGACGTGGTGGAGGTCCGGGTCGGAGATCATCGGGTTCTCGCCCATAACATACAGGCATTTCAGGGTGCCTGGTTCGTCGGCGAGGACATTGATCATCTTGGTGACGGTGTACCCGACCTTGCCCTCGGCGATGTCGCAGCCCCATGCGTCCTCCATCTTCTTGTGAAGGTCGGCATTGATGACCGCCTGGTAACCGGAGTAGACGTTCGGCAGGCAGCCCATGTCGCAGGCGCCCTGCACATTGTTCTGGCCACGGAGTGCGCAGACGCCGGCGCCCCGCTTACCGAGGTTTCCGGTGATCATCTGCAGGTTTGCCGTGGTCTTCACATTGTCGACACCAACGGTGTGCTGAGTGATCCCCATCGAGTAGAGCAGTGCACTGGAATCGGCCTTGGCGATCCACTCGGCTGCGGTGGCGATGTCCTCTGCATGGAGGCCGGTGACCTTTGCCACGTTCTCGAGGCTGTAGGTGTCCTGCATCACGACTTCTTTGAGCTTGTCAAAGTCCTTAGTCCGCTTTGCAATGAACTCCTTGTCCTCCCAGCCGTTCTTGATGATATACTGCATTATCCCGTTCATCAGGGCGACATCGGTGCCTGAGAAGAAGGGCAGGTACAGATCGGCCTGCTTGGCGGTTGGGGTGAACCGTGGATCTGCAACGATCACCTTTGCCCCGTTCAGCCTGGCCATCATGATCCGGCGACCGATCAGGGGGTGCTGCTCAAAGGTGTTGGACCCGATCACAAAGACGCACTTGGCTTCGGCGATATCTTCGATCGAGTTGGTCATTGCACCTGACCCGAAGACGGCTGCAAGGCCGGCGACGGTTGAAGCGTGGCAGAGCCGGGCGCAGTGGTCCATGTGTGGTGTCTTGAGGACTGCCCGAGCGAACTTCTGCATCAGGTAGTTCTCTTCATTGGAGACACGGGCGGATGCAAGGCATGCCATCTCTTCCGGCTTGTATGCCTTGAACTTGGATGCGATCAGTGCATATGCCTCGTCCCAGGATGCTTCGACGAACTTGCCGTCCTTCTTGATCAGGGGAGTGGTCAGCCGGTCCGGGCTGTTCACAAACTCGGCTGCATAGTTCCCCTTTGCACATGTCTTGCCCTGATTGACGGGGGCACGGTGCCATGGTGCGGTGTCGACAACCTTCCCGTCCTTGACGACAAGATTGAAACCGCAGCCTGTTCCGCAGTACGGACAGGTCGTTGGTACGTATTTCATCTCCATTGGAAAACCTCGAACTGTTAGATTTTAATTTACTTAAGTAACTTTACTTATTTAACTGTAGTGATACAATTTTGGAGAATTGTATATTGTGGGTGGGTATTGATCTGCCCGAATCCCTGTAGATTGGGTGAGACTAGGATATACTTATATACTTGTTGGGGTAATGTGGTGCAAGCGCATGATCACCTCGTGCTGGATGTGTCTGGACTGAAGAAGACCCCGATGTTTCCCCTGATGGTAGACCTGGTCCGGTCCGGTCTCTCTGCAATGGATGGCGTGGTCTTCACCGAGCGGCGGTGCTGTCCGCACTGTGGCGGCTCCCTGCTCGTCCATGATTATAAGGATCGGAAGTTTGCATCCCTTCTCCGCGGGTCGGACCAGGTGGATATCATGGTGTCGGTCCGGCGTTTTCACTGCCGGTCCTGCCACCGGCTGGTCACTGCTGAAGTCCCGTTCTACCCTGACATTCATCTCGGATCTCCGGTGGTGGATCTCTGTGTCGTCCTCGCCCACCAGTTGCCGTACAATCGGGCGAACCGGCTGATCCGTGACCTGGGTGTCGTCCTCCACCGGGGCACGATCAGAAACTACGCGACCCTTCCGATCATGCCGGCTGTGACGAATCAGCTCTTTGGGATCACCCTCCCCCTCTCGATTGTGAACCTGTCATCGCTGGCTGCGGCCAGGAGTGCAGGAGAACAGGTCACTGGTGCCGAGGCGCTGGCTGCCTGCATGTCTGTGAGTCGCTCTGATCCAGAGCAGTGATCCGACCCTGAACAAAAAAGTGGCTGTGATGAGAGGGATCGACGGTCACCCTGGTCAGGGTGATCTGTTCTGCAATGCCACCTCGCGGACCGCCCAGGCCGGCAGAGCATCGGTCCGGTCTCCCAGTTCCATTTCAAGGCTGGTACCGCCGAGCATCTCTGCGGCGATGCTGGCCCCGATCCCCGCGGTCAACACCTTGTCTGCACCGGAGGCGTCAGCGATCCGCTCCACCCCTCTTCTGATGGCATGACTCTGCACCGCCCAGCACTGCTCAGCGATCGACCGGGCACCCGACTCGCCGATCTCGGCCAGGTCAGCACAGACGACCCGGGCGAGCCTCCTCTGTGAACCGGTCAGGGTCTTCTCCCCGTGGTCAGGGGTATCGCAGGTGTACTGATCGGTGCATATATGTCCGAGCACCAGGTGGAGGTCGGCGCTGGTCGCAAAGTACTCGCTCGAGATCGGGGTCCTGACCCCCTCAAGTTCGACCGAGCGAAGGATTGCGGCGACATTGGTCCTGAGCATCCCTGTATAGATCAGGTACCCCTGCTGCAGCCGGAGCAGGTCGGTCAGACCGATCAGATCAGAGAACCGGGTCAGCGGGATGATATCGGTGGTCGTGGAGCCGAAGTCCACGAACAGGGCGTTCGGGTGCTCCCGTCTGAGCATGTCGGCTGAGGCGAGCCAGTTGGCCGCTGCAAGCGAAGGGTCGGCGCTGTCATGGAAGGTTCCGTCCATACCATAGAATCGGGATTCTGGGAATGCCGCCCTGACAGCATCCACGATGAACCGGATTCCCTCCTCCTTGCCAGTGAAGCAGTCGGCCAGTTCTCCGCTCATCACAACAGCTGCCTCTTCTGTGAGATCCGGGTTATAGGGTCGGAGCAGTGCCGTGATCGGGGCCTTCTCCCAGAGCGGGCAGTAGTGGATCGTTGCTCCCTCCTCGGTCACCACCTTGAGGTTTGCGCCGCCGACATCGATTCCGATCATAGCCTGGTGACCCCGCCTCGGGTATCAAACCTGACCCTGCCGGCGAGGTGGACTGACGCGGGTCCCCTGCCATGGGACGCACTGACGAGCACGTCGGCGATCTCTTCCTGCATGCAGGCCGCGATGCCGACCAGGCTCGTTGTGATCCTGGGATTTACATCGACTACATAGCACCTGTCCGCCACAACCATGTCGATCCCGGTGTACCCCTGGCAGCCGAGCCGATTCAGAGCCAGCGCAGCGGTTGCTATGATCTCCTCCTTGCGGGGGTGATCGATCGGGGTCTCGCCGCCCAGATACCGGATCCGGCCGTCGGGCCCCTGGCTGATCAGCTGCCTGTTTATGGCCAGGAACAGGGGCGGGTCGCCTGAGTAGTTGTCACAGGCATCCCCGACGACACGGGAACCGACCATGCTGACTGAAATATGCTCGCCCTCGATAGAGCGCTCTCCAAATTCATCCACCCCTGCCGGCCCGTCGGTCAGGCGTACTCCTGCGCTTCCGTAGCCTCTGATCGGCTTCACGATCCGCAGGCCGGTCGTCACCTCCTCAGGGACCGGAACACCGTGCATGGCCATGACCGCTTTGGCACGCAATTTGTTGGCGCAGACTGCAACGTTCATCGCACCGCAGCCGATATTGTTGGTCAGGTGTTCAAGGGTCGCGCTGAACCCTGCGAGGAGCGGGTCGGGGGCGATCACCAGCCCGACATCGCAGAGGGGGGCGAGGCGCCGGATCTCCCCGGAAAAGTCATCCTCCTCAGGTGTCAGCACCTCGTAACCGCACCGTTCGAAGGAACTCGAGAGCACCTCGAACATCGCTCTCCCCTCCTCTGCACAGACCGGTTCTCTGGTCATCGTATACTCTGCAATGAGCGCCTTCATATCCGATCCATTCACCGTATATCCAGATGAGTGTGACGATCAGAACAGGGTGATCTCAGGTTCCGATGACTATTTCTGCAGTCCCTGCGCAGAGGTACCTGGATGAAAAAACCCAGGGTGCTGCTGACAAACGATGATGGAATCAACTCTGTCGGACTCTGGGCGGCATATGAGGCCCTAACTGATATCTGCGAGGTGACAGTGGTCGCACCGGCCTCCCAGCAGAGTGCTGTCGGCCGGTCGATCTCGATCTTTGAGCCGATCCGCGCCGGCAAGGTTTCGATGCACGGGATTTCTGCCTATGCCGTCGGTGGAAAACCGACCGATGCAGTGATCATCGGGCTGTATGCCCTCGATCTGAAGCCGGACCTGGTTGTCAGCGGGGTCAACATCGGGGAGAACCTCTCGTACGAGTCGATCATGACCTCGGGCACCGTCGGGGCTGCGCTGGAAGCGGCCAACCAGGGGACTCCTGCCGTGGCTTTCTCTTTGCAGGTCGAGGATCAGGGGGACAAGTTCGACGATCCCCGGCGACCCAGTCAGAGTTTTTCCAGTGCAAAGCAGGTGGTGCGGGATGTCTGTACCCGGATCTTTGAACAGGGTTTCCCCGAATCCGCTGACGTGATCAATGTGAATGTCCCCTCGACGGTCCGGGGCGGGTATGAGATCACTAGGCTCGCAAAGAAACTCTTTCGGACCGGGGTCGAAAAAAGGCTTGATCCGCGGGGCCGTCCGTACTTCTGGATCAATGGACCGCTGCTCGATGATGCCGAAGACGGGACCGATGTTCATGCGATCAAGAGCGGGGCGATCTCGATCACCCCGATCACCCTGGACTGCACGGCCACCTGGGCCGTTGACGATATGGACCGACTCTTCTCAGTAGGACAGTGACCCTGCCTACTCTTTCTTATCTGCAGACCCCCCACGTAGCTCTATGGTTGATGCATCAGCACTGGCTGCGGGAAAGCGTGAGGCCGGTTACCGTGCCGCCGATATGGTCGCCGATGGGATGGTCGTCGGGCTTGGAACCGGATCGACGGTATTCTATGCGATGGAACGGCTCGCAGCACGGATCCGGGAGGGGCTTAGGATCACCGGGATCCCGACCTCGTACCAGGCTGCGATCCGGGCACGAGCCTGTGGGATCCCCCTGGCAACGCTGAACGACTATCCTGTGATCGATCTGGCCATCGATGGGGCCGATCAGGTCGACCCGGGTTTTGCGCTGATCAAGGGCCGGGGTGCCGCCCAGACTCAGGAGAAGTGTGTGGCCTTTGCGGCCAGGTCCCTGGTGATCGTGGCCGATCTGTCCAAGCTGACCCGACAGCTGGATGCAGTGGTCCCGATCGAGGTGCTCGCCTCTGCCTACGTGCCGCTGATCCGGCACCTCGAAGCGATCGGTGGAGTCCCTGTGCTTCGGGAGGGGATTAAGAAAGACGGGCCGGTCATCACAGACAATGGAAATATGGTGATCGATTGTGGTTTCGGCCCGATCAGCGACCCTGCCGCTTTCGATATCCGGCTCTCATCGATCCCGGGGGTTGTCACCTGTGGCCTCTTCACCACCTTCTCTGAGAAGACGACGGTGATCGTCGGAGATTCTGGCGGGTGCCAGGTGCTCTCACGAGACGGTCAGTTCCCGCTGTGAGAGGAGGTCGCGGAGCTGCTGCATCGTCTGACGCTGCTGTTCCGCCTCTGATCGTTTATCCGCCTCGATCTGATCGATGATCATGGTGATCGGATGTCCAAGCCGGTAGATCTTCACCGGTCTCCCTTTACTTTCGGCTTTGCTTTCCCTGCTCTCGATCCATCCCTCGGTATGCAGCCGGCTCATTGCAATGCTCACTTCCGGCTGCCGGAGGTCGGTTCCGCGCTCGATATCCCGTGACGTGGCTTCATTGGTGCTGGAGAGATAGACAAGGACCTTTGCCAGGTTCCGTCTGATCCCGATCCCGATCAGCAGGTCGACGAACTCCTCTTCCTTCTGAGTAAAGAATAATACCTGTTCAGATCTCATCTGATCTCCTGTCTTAATTATTTGCAGGCAATATATAAAAAGAGTATTATTTTTTAATTAATATTTCTGGATTACCAGTCTGCAAGGTGCTTGACGACCTCGAAGACCTCTGCGTACTTGGTGTTCACCTGGAACCCATGGTAACTGGCTCGCCCTTTGATCCCTTCCAGCCACCATGGCCCGTAGGTGTCGAGCTGGGACTTGTGGGCCATGATGCTCTCAAGCTTCTGGTCGATCGTCTCTGATATATCGATGAAGTACTGACTGCGGAACGGAAGAGGGGCGATGCCACCGGGTATCGTCTGTTCATACATGTAGAGTGAACAGTCGTTCTTCCTGGTCGTCGCGATCACCGCGTTGGTCACTGCGTTGTGGTCCTGGTGCGAGTCGTTGTTGGAGTGGGTGTAGACGGTGTCCGGCCTGTACTCCTTGAAGATCTGGTCGAACTGCCGCACCATCTCCCGGGAAAAGACCAGTTCATCAGGGAGCACATCCATGACGATCAGTTCGGCGCCGAGGATCGCTGCGGCCTGCTCTGCCTCAGGTATCCTGATCTCTTTCCTGTTTGGCACGGTGGCGACAACCATCAGTACCTCATGCCCTCTGCTGATATGCCGGGCGATCGTCCCGCCCATCCCGATCTCCAGATCATCTGGATGTGCACCGAATGCGAGTATCTTCATTGGCCTGTCCCTCTTTATGACTGGTGCTGATGAGACGGGGTACCGATCATCCGGTTCTTCATGATGGTCAGATTGGAGATCTCCATCATGCATGATCGCCCCCGGCGAACACATGCGCGTTTGATATGAAGATCGATCCGTTTCGGATATGTTTCAGCCTCAATCGTCGCAACCACGGGGTATCCGAGATTTCATAAAAAACCCGCGATTCTGGTCCGCTCTCCATCCAGTATATCACATATGTTTCTGTTTGCCCCGGTATAAAAGATCTGATCTCCGGGCAGGTTCCACCCTTCTCTTTCGGGTTCTGTCCCTGTGTGGTGATCTTTATGTAGGCCTGGACGCAAACGTAAGGACTGTGCAAAGGGATGACTGAGGAGGTCATTTCTGCGGTGGATGGTGGTACCTGGTGATCAGATCAAAAACAGAGTATCTGTTCTATCTTGAGGCGGACCGGGTGGCACTCAACCTTCATCGAAAGAGGCCGAAACTCTTCGGTGATGAGATCTGGAAGTTTCAGCGGCTCCTCCGGACTGTGGAGTTCTATGAGAACTGTCGGGCCTCGCTCTTCTGGAGGCCATTGCTGATCTACTATTCTGTCCTGTTCCGGCTGTACGGCCTGCTGCTCGGGTACACGATCCCTCAGCATGTCTTCGGCCCGGGTCTTGCAATCGCCAACGTGGGAACGATCGTTGTGAACAGCTGTGTACGGGCCGGTAAGAACTGTCGACTTCATGTCTGCGTGAACATCGGTTCACGGGCAGGGACGGACACCGAGGCCCCGATCTTTGGGGACAATGTCTGTATCGGTCCTGGGGCGGTACTCTTTGGGAAGATCTCCATCGCGGATGACATCACCATCGGTGCCAATGCCGTGGTGACCCGGTCGTTCACTGAAAGGGGGATCCTGATCGCCGGGGCTCCGGCCAGGAAGATAGACTGCGGTGTTTCTCTACCTGAACAGCCGGTGGATCAGATACCCTGCGACAGGCCCCGGTGAAGTGGCGGGAACCCGGTCCTCTGGTCTATTCTCTATCGTTCCATTTTATCTTCTTGGGTCGCCGATAATACTGCAGACAAGGTACGTACGCTATGAGTGGGGTTGAATCAGAGGAGGAGAGGAATGCACGGATCGATGGCGAGAAGAGTTTCTCGACTGATGTCCTCAAACTGGTGACCGGGACCACGCTGGCACAGGTGATGGTGGTCCTCGCCTCGCCGGTGCTGACGCGGATGTATACGCCTGAAGCCTTCGGCCTGCTGGCGGTCTTCACCGCGATCACGAAGATCCTGAGCGTCGTCTCCTGCCTCCGCTACGAATTCTCGATCATGCTCCCTGATCGGGAGGAGGAGGCGGCCAACCTGCTTGGTCTCTGTCTGGTCGTGGTGACTGCCGTCTCGGTGCTGACGGTTCCATTGATCTGGATCGGGGAAAGGCCGTTCCTGGCGCTGCTCAATGCTGAGTCCCTCGCCGGTTATATCTGGTTCATTCCACCGTTCATCTTCCTGACTGGCGTATTCCTGGCGCTGAACTACTGGAACTCCAGGTCCCGCCATTATGGTCGCCTCTCGATGGCACGGATGGTCTCGTCCCTGGGGATCACAGGCGCCCAGGTGGGTGCCGGTGCAGCAGGGATGGCGACCAGCGGAAGCCTGATCGGGGCCAACGTCTTCGGGACTGCGGTGGCCACCCTGATCCTCGGCTGGCAGATTGCCCGGGACGACCTCGCCCTGCTTCGGCGGGAGATCTCCTGGCGTGGGATGAAGGCCGGGATGATCCGGTACAAAAAGTTCCCGCTCTATGAGTCCTGGTCAGGGCTGCTCAACGTCGCTTCCTGGCAGCTCCCCTCGTTTCTGCTCGCAGCCTACTTCTCGACGACCGTGGTCGGGTTCTACTCGCTCGGGTTCCGGCTGATCCAGATGCCGATGGACCTGATCGGTGGTGCGATCCAGCAGGTCTTCTTTCAGCGTGCATCGGATGCCCAGAAGCATGGATCGCTCAGTGTCCTGACCGAAGGGGTCTTTGGCGTGCTGCTGAAGATCGGTCTCTTTCCGATGCTCCTCCTCTCACTGATGGGTGAAGATCTCTTTATCTTGGTCTTTGGGAATGCCTGGGGGGAGGCCGGCTTCTATACTCAGCTGCTCAGCGTCTGGGCCCTGATCTGGTTCATCACCTCTCCGCTCTCGACCATCTACATGATCCAGGAGAAGCAGGGCTTCGGGTTGAAGGTCAATATTGCAAACTTCGTCACCCGGCTGCTCGCCCTGATGGCGGGGGGGATGCTCGGCAGTGCACGTATCGCCATCTTCCTCTTTGCGGTATCTGGGATTGCAGTGTATGGGTACCTCTGTCTGCAGCTCCTCTCGTTCAGCGGAGTGCCACTCAGAAGGACGGCACGTATCGTTCTCTCCAATGTTGCACTCTTTGTGCCGGCCGGGGTGCTGATCCTGATGCTCAAATTCTGGGGAATCTCCCCCCTCATCCAGATGATCGTAGCCGGCGCCTGTGCTCTGATCTATTACCTGTACACCCTCAAGACAGACCCCCAGATCAAAGAACTGCTGGCGGGTTTCAGTTGATCACGAGCGAATCATAACTTTTTTTCAGGGTGTTATATTGGGGGCGGGACCGTCCCGCGGGGCGCGAATCCTCTCTCCTGGGGGGTGAAGGAGAACTGAACCTGTCCCGGTTCCTGGTCACATGGCCAGGATCTGCGGGTTTCTATCGGAGGAATGGATCAGAAGGGCTGTTCATCGGGAGCGATCTTTATCTGGTATAATTGCGCTGAGGGTGCCAGAGTAAAGTGATCAGACAGATCTGGAAGAAAAAACTATCAAAAGAATGCTATGAACAATCGATAGCGAGGGATGGATTTGAACCATCGGTCTACGGGTTATGAGCCCGTCGGGATCTCCTGACTACCCTACCTCGCTTCCTATGCAGGTTACTACTATATGATCCACTGAGATATATAGTTTTGGTCAACTTTCTGCCAACTCATGAGATATATCTAAATAGGGCGTTCCCAAATACCGTCGACATGGATGACGAACTGCAGCATCTGCGGGAGGAGCGCATCAGGGAGATCATGCAGCAGAGAGCGCGCGAATCTGAGCCCGTTCCGGTCAGTGTCCTCCCGATCACGGTGATGAACCTGGAGCAGACCCTGGCTGCGCACCCCCTGCTCGTGATCGACTGCTGGGCCCCGTGGTGCGGTCCCTGCAGGAGGGTCGGGCCGATCATCGAGTCTCTGGCGAAGGAGATGGCCCCGACGGTCGTGTTTGCGAAGTGCAACACCGATGAGAACCACCAGATCAGCGCCAGGTTTCAGATCTCAGCCATTCCTACGATCCTGCTCTTCTCTTCCGGGAAACTGGTCGGGCGGATCACTGGTGCCTACCCCCAGGAGGTACTTCGGGCTAAGATCGTCCGGACTTATGGTCTCCATCATTGACGATATTCTTCTGATACCCCTAATCCAATATGCGATCGCGATCAATGCTGTAGCATATGCCTCGCTCCTGCTTTGCCGCTCTTCACCCGACGCTCCGGCAGACTCTCCAACACCGGCTCGGATGGGATGCGCTTCGGCCCCTGCAGGAGCAGACCTGGCAGGCTGCCGCCGGTGGAGACGACCTGCTGGTACTCGCCCCGACTGCAGGGGGAAAGACCGAAGCCGCCCTGATCCCGGTGATCGATCGGATCCTTCGGGAAGGGTCGGCAGGGATCGCCTGCCTCTATATCTCCCCGTTGAAGGCGCTGATCAACGACCAGGAGGAACGGATCAGCACACTGGCCAGGCCAGCAGGGATCACCGTCCAGATGTGGCATGGGGACGTCCCGAAAGGGGAACGCCGGTGGGACGATCCCCCGCAGATCCTGATGATCACTCCCGAATCGCTGGAGGTGCTGCTGCTCGATCCGGTACTTTCGGCCGATCTCGCGCAGCTCCGGGTTGTTGTGATCGACGAGGTCCATGCGTTCGTCCCTGGCCTCAGGGGGGTTCACCTGAAGGTCCTCCTCGACCGGCTCGACCAGGTCGCGATGGCCAAGGTGCAGCGGATCGGTCTCTCTGCGACCGTTGGGAATCCAGAGGCGATCCTTGAGTGGCTCTCGGGAATAGGACGGCAGGGGCAGGTGGTGCGGTCCACCGGTCTCCCTGCAGAGAAACGTTTCTCCTTCATCGTCGAGGAGGACCGGGCAGAACTCCATCGGCACCTGTCCGGGGTGGTCGTCGGCCGGCGGGCCCTGGTCTTTGTCAAAAGCCGGAGCGAGGCCGAGAAGGTCAGGCGGGCCATTGGGGAGGAGATCCCACATGTTTATGTCCACCACTCGGCACTCGCACCTGACCTGCGGCGTGCAGCAGAGGAGGCCACCACCCGGCCGGGTCCGGTCTGTATCATCTGCACCTCCACCCTTGAGCTCGGGATCGACATAGGGGGCCTCGATCTGGTTGTCCAGGTCGGTCCGCCCGCCTCGGTCTCGTCGTTTCTGCAGCGGCTCGGGCGGAGCGGCCGGCGGGGAACTCCCGCCATGATGACCTTTCTGCTGCTCGGTCCTGACGACCTCCTCATCACGCTCGCGGTGATCGAAGCGGCGGCAGCGCACCAGGTTGAACCCCTCACCCCGCCGGAGAAACCGTATACCGTCGTCCTTCAGCAGATGCTCCTGTACCTGATAAAAAACCGGCAGACATCCCGTTCATCGCTCTCCCGTCATATCCTCCCGCTCTTTTCATTTCTGTCGACAGAACCGGAGACGGTTGATCGCCTGATCGATCATCTGATCGATCTTCGGATTGTGGCGGCCGACGGAGGGTTGCTGATGCTCGGTGACGCCGGCGAAGCGGCTTTCTGTGGTGCCGGGAGAAAGGACCTCTTCTCGGTCCTCTCGTCAGGGAGCGAGTACCAGGTGATCACCCCTGACGGTGACCGGATCGGCAGGTTGGACGGGCAAGCGCTACACCTCCTGCCTGGGGACGCGTTCCCGCTCGGGGGGCGTCTCTGGTCGGTGGCCGGGTGTGATCCGCAGCACCGCCTGCTGATCGTGACCCGGGCATCGGCCGGCCAGCAGGCAACCCCGATCTTCTGGATCGGATCCCGTTCTGCGCTGACCCCGCTGGTCACCCATGGTATGCTTGAGATCATTGCGGCCGGTGAAACGAAGGTTCCGATCGACGAGGATGGGCAGGCGCTCCTGGCGAAAATCTGTTCCACCTATCCATCCGGGGTGCATCGGAGTGGTCTGCAGGTCTGGGAGGAGCCGCTCGCCACCGGCCTCCAGGTGGTGGTTCTCTCGTTCCAGGGGAGTCTCTTCAACCAGGTGCTGGCGACGCTGCTTCTGGACCGCCTCGGCTGCCGGGTACGATCTACTGACATTCGCCTGGTCGTCGAACAGAAGGCCCGTCCGGGAGCCGGAAAACTGGTCGCGGAGGCACTGAAGAATCTGCAGTCGGTGACTGTGGACCAGGTCGCTCACCTCCTCCCTCTGCCCCCCCGGGAGACCTGGAAGTTCGCTTCACTGATGCCGGACGACCTGTACCGTGAGATGGTCGTCGAGGACTTTTATCACCTGCAGACCTTCCTCTGCGCCCTGCAGCAGGAAGATGTGCTGGATCTGCAGGCCAGGTCTTCCTGATTTAAACTCAGGTCTTTCTTTTATGGAGGACGAAGCCTCCGCCCACGGCACCGATGACAGCGGAGAAGCCGAGGATCAGGTTATCGAGCGGGGTCGTCAGCCCGGTCAGCATGGTGACGTTTCCCGTGACTCCGGCGAGGATCGCCCCGATGCCGGCACCCCCGATCAGGACGAGGGTCATCATGCTGAGCTGCTGTTCATATCGGATGAGCAGGGAAGGTGCCAGCGATCGAACCCATGCTCCTCTGTACCATGTGAAGAGACAGGCTAGGATCCCTGCCCCGAAGAGCCACTCGGTTGGGGTGGTCAGTTCGACGAGGAGCATGTGAAGGAAGAAGTCCGGGTACGACTGCTTGGTATACTGGCCGAGCAGCGGATAGTACCAGAGCTCCGGCTGTGTCCACATTGCATCAAGGATCTGGTGGGAGAGGACGCCGGCCCCGATTCCCATGATGATGGGTCCCTTTCTCCGATAGATCAGCAATCCGACGATCAGGAGGAGAAGACAGAGGAGGAGGCTGTGGGTGAAGAGTCTGCCATTGTCGATCGTCGCCTGTAAGAGCAGGTGGCCGAGCGGCTTGTCGATCAGGTCGGGAAGCACTGCGCCGGCCATGCATGCGGCGACCAGGCGGCGGTCCCTGACACGATCTGAGATGACAAGGCCGAGGATGGTCCCTGCAAAGAGATGACAGAGGATCAGCATGCAAGGAGAGGATGGAATTGTTTTCCCATAGCGACGTTCAACCCGAGTACTCTCTGATGATCCCGGCATAGACCCGGGAGGCAGCGTGCAGCTGATCGATCGATACCCGTTCATCCACCGCATGCATGGTGGTGATCTCGCCGGGTCCATACTCGACCACATTGAACCCCTCTGGCCGCAGCGCCCTGGCATCACTGGCAGCCCATTGCACGATGGGGACTGCGGGTGTCCTGTACTCGCAGCTGACGGCCCTGCAGACTGCCGCGGTGATCCGTGCGTCCGCCGGGGTGAAGCTGGGCTCTGCACTGCTTTGAATCGTCATGGTGGCGTTCTGGGCATGCTCCTGTATGCCCGTGACCAGCTGATCGAGCCCACATCCCCAGGGGATGCGAAGATCGAGTTCGAGCATGCACTGCTGGGCCACGATATTCGCCTTCTCCCCTCCTTCGATCCGTCCGGGATTGAACATCACCCGCCGGAGCACATGGCTGAGCCCCTGTATCGAGAAGGTCTCTTCCAGGACGGCCGTCGACTGATCGAGGATCTCGTCGAGGAGATCGCCGGCCTCGAACTCCTGTTCATGGACTCTATCGAGGTACTTGAGGAGGTTCATCGCCTCCATGATCGCACTGACTCCCCTGTCCGGGTACAGGGAACTGTGCCCTGGGTTCCCGGAGAAGTTCAGGGTCATCCTGCAGAGCCCTTTCTGGCCTATGCATGGATTCCTGGCCGGTGTCGGTTCGGCGATCACGCAGTCCATCGGGGAGAGCAGCCCAGCTTTGAGCAGATGTCGTACTCCTCCGCCACCGATCTCTTCGTCACAGACAAAGGCCAGGTCCACGGGAGGTTCGAGCCCTTCCTCGATCACGGTGGCAAGGGCACTGATGACGGCCGCACACCCGCCTTTCATATCGGTGGATCCTCGTCCCCAGATGAATCCTCCTACGCTGTCCCCTTCGAATGGAGGATAAGTCCAGCCCTGGTCGATCGCAGGGACCACATCCAGGTGTCCGCAGAGGAGGAGGGTGGCATCCTTCTGGCTGGTGACGAGGTTGGCCTTTTCTGGCTCTTCGCCGGCGATGATGGACCTGACGCCGAGGCCGTCGAGCAGGTTTTTGATGTATTCTACGGCGTCCTGCGTGTCGCCGGGTGGGTTATCCGTCCTGATCTGAACCAGCGAAGCACAGAGATCGGCAGGGTCGATCTGCATGAGTTCAACCTGTCCTGGTCAGGAATTCGTTCAGCAGGGTTGAGAGCGATGCCTCCTCGTACAGACTCTTTAAAAATGCCTTTCCAAAGAACTCCTCGATCGCGTCCCTGAAGAATCTGGCGGGTATCGGGGCCCGGCTGTCAGGATTGAGAATGATCCGGAATGAGCGGTACTGGGCAGGGTCGGCGGAGTCGTAGATCATCTGCCAGAGTGTCGGCAGTTTTTCGAAGGATTCCGGGTGCTCTGCCTTGAGCCACTCGACAAAGGCACCAAACCGTGGCCGGTCGCCTTTCTTCTCTTCATCGATACGCCAGCGGAGGTACTCTCCGGCCATGATGTTCTTGGGTGACTGGATATTGTAGGCATAGATGCCGAGGGTGTAGTCGAGGTGTGCCAGTGCATCGATGAAGTAGAACTTCAGCACAGGGTGAAAGAGACTGGTGTCCTGAAGGATCAGCGATTTCTGGTAGAGATGCTGCAAGATTGCAGCGTACTCGTTCTCTGTCTGCATATGCTCCCTATTGGAGGAGAACTGATAAAATAATTCTGCTACCGGGCTTTCCCGTGCGAAAAAAAAGGATTAGAATCTTGGCTTTCTGTGCTTTGGAAGGCAGTCCCTGCAATAAACCGGTCTGTCCTGTGTTGGCTTGAACGGAACCTCGCACTCTTTTCCACAGTCTGAACAGATCGTCTTTGTCATTTCTCGTGGCCCAAAGTTCCTTGGACCTCCGAATCCTCTTTCGCTCATGATTTACTCTTACAGAACTTATTCTGTATTTAATCCTATGTGCCCCTGATTAATAATAGTATGTATTAAGAACGACTGTGCAAAAGAGTGTGTATGGGCTCGCTGAGATTCGAACTCAGGACCTCCGCCGTGTGAAGGCGACGTCATAACCAACTAGACCACGGGCCCAAATGCATCGACCGGGAATTGAACCCGGGCTATTGGCTTGGAAGGCCAAAGTCATGCCACTAGACCATCGATGCGATGTGCCTTTCATATATGGCACTCTGCGTTATTATTCCTTTCCCATTGTGTCTGCTAAAATTGGGGAGTGTACCTCAGTACCCCCTCAGTTCTTCCTCGATCGCATCGAGTGCAGCGATCCGCTTCTCGAGGGGCGGGTGAGTCGAGAAGAGCTGCTGCAGGGTCGAGGACGAGAGGACCGGGAGGATGAAGAAGGCGTTGGCCCCTTCGATCTCGCGCTGCTTTTCAGGGGAGACCCGGGAGATTCTGCCGCTGATCTTCTCAAGTGCAGAGACCAGGGACTGTGGGTCCCTGGTGATCAGGGCGCTGCCCCGGTCGGCTGCAAACTCCCGGTACCGCGAGAGTGTTCGGATCAGCAGGGTGCTGATCACCCATACGACGATCGCGACGATCCAGGCTATCAGCCACGGGCTCCCTTCCCGCCTATCTCCCAGGCTCATGAAGATCCCGTTCTGCATGATGATCGAGGCGATCATCCCGATGAACGAGGCGAGGGTCAGGGTCAGCATATCCCGGTTCTTTACATGGCTCAACTCGTGGGCCAGCACGGCCTCGAGTTCTTTTGGGGAGAGGAGCTGGTAGATAGAATCGGTCACGGCAACGACTGCATGGCGCGGGGACCGTCCGGTTGCGAATGCGTTCGGGACCGGGCTCGGCATGATGGCGATCCGGGGCATCGGCAGGTCTGCAGTGGTGCAGAGGCGGCTGACCATCTGGTGGAGGTCCGGGTACTCGTCTGCATCGACCACCCGGGCCCGGGTGCTCATCAGCACCAACTTGTCAGAGAAGAAGTACTGGACAAATGCCATTCCAACCGAGAGGATAACCAGCCAACCCAACCCGACGCCGAGCGCGGAGAGTATACTGATAAAGACCAGGTAGACGATGAACAGGAGGAACATCGTCAGCCAGACTCGCATGGTGAGTCCGAGGTCGCGCTGCCATTTCATACTTATAAAATATGTGGATATCTTCAGTTAAATGAATCGTTGGAGGCAGAATACCTGGGATCCATCATTCCCGGAGTTCCCGTCAGAGAACATCCCTCCCTTTCTGGTTATCTCCCTGTACTGCCCGGCCCCCCTCCGGTAGATCCTATATCTTTTATTTCGAGTACATGCTATCCTTACTTATGGCAGATGTCGAACCTGAAGCGCTGGCTGATGTGGCATATGGTATCTTTGAGATCGTGCTGAACAGGGAACTCCGTGCAGCTGGCCATCCGCTCTTTCGGCTGGTCGAGGAGCAGGTCGACTTTGCAGATGACTTTATCCGGATCTTTTCCGAGTTTGCCGATGAGTATCCTCTGTTGGCCGAGGCACTGCTCGAACGGTACCTGACCCCTGATGCCATCTATGCGATGCTCTGTGCCGGAGAGGGGGTGATCCCGACTCGGACCACCCTGATGTACTGGATCGTTCAGGACGCTCCAGAGGGCCGACCTGATGCGGTGGATGACGAACTGGCCGGCAAGTGGCTTATCTTTCTTGAAAAGGACCGGGTCGACCAGGCCTGGCAGCGTGTGCGCGACCTGACCTATCAGGGGGTCTTGGGGATCTCGGCCAAGGTCAGCACAGCAAAACCGAACCCTGATGCCCGCGATGACCGGTTTGTGGTCTATGTCTATACGCCAGACTGGCAGGACGAAGGAGATGTGATGCGGGTCCGTGAGGAACTGCGCAGTGCAGGCTTTGTCGACCGCCTCGGCTACAAGCGGAACCTTGAGACGTTTCGGGGTGAATACAGCAAAAAAGGGAAGAAAGTTACCTATTATAGCAGTTGATCAGGCCTTGCGTTCCTTGTTCTTGGGCCGCAAGTTCTGATATCCGCACTTGCGGCAGGTGGTTGCGCGTACTGCATTCCTTGCATTGCAGCGCATACAGATCTTTACATTGAGTAAACGTTCTTCTGCTTCAGGAAATTTGCCCATTCTATATACTCCACTCTGTAAGTCTACAATATTGTGTTCTGTCTTCACTTAACAGTTTTGTAGGAAGGTCCGTTCAGTCCCCTGCAGGTTCCCCGGCGCTGATGATCCATCCCCGGAACGCTGCGAGGGCCCTGGCGCGGTGGGATATCGTGCTCTTCTCGTCGAGTGGGATCTCTGCGAGTGTCCGGCCTTCATAGAGGAAGATCGGGTCATACCCGAACCCTTCCCTCCCTTTCGGCTGCACGATGGTCCCTTCGATGGTCCCCTGAAAGGATTTGACCTCTTCTTTTGAGGCGTAGGCGACCACCGTCTCAAAGTGGGCCCTGCGGTCGGTCATCCCGTCCATAAGTTTCAGGATCCCCTGGTTTCCGATCGTCTCGAAGACATAGGCAGCGTTTGGACCGGGGAACCCGTTCAACGCATCGATGAAGAACCCGGTGTCGTCGACGATCACCGGGCGCCGGAGTGCACGGTATGCATCCCGGGCCTTCTCCTCTGCGATCTCCCTGACTTTCGGGTACCGATACTCCGGGATATCCATACTCACATGATCGATCTCTGCTATCCCGCCAAAGAAGGCCGCAACCTCCTCTGCTTTGTGTGCATTGCTGGTGACGACGGTCAGTTTCACTGGTATCTCCCCCGATGTATGATCTCCTCTTCCCGTTCGACCACCTCGGCGGCCCCTTCAAAGGTGGTGGTGTACCCCTCGATGAACGCAGTTCTCAGGGATGCCGCCTCGCTGGTGGTGCTCTGGAGGGTCTGGAAGAGCACGTGGAGGTCCACGCCCCTGCTCTCGATCTCATGGGTCACGTGGGCGAGCCCGAAGTCTATCAGCACACACTGCCGGTCCCTGATGATCAGGTTGGAGGTGGTCAGGTCTCCGTGGACGATCCCGGCGGTGTGGAGCCGGCCGACGGCCTCGCCTGCCAGGGCAAGGTTCTCCCTGGTCAGTGCTTCCTTCAGCTGGGGACCTTCGATCGCTTCCATCACGATCGTGTCCCGGGTGATGTCCCTGATCACTGGTGTCAGGACCCCTGCAGACCTGGCCTGCACGATCAGCTTCGCCTCGGCCCTGGTCCGTTCGGTGAGCAGCCGGTGATCGAGTCCAGGCATCCGGTAGCGCTTGCTGGACCTGTGCTTGGTGGCTTCATGCCCGTTCAGGGTCACGACGGCTTCTGCACCCTGTGTTGTGGGGCCGGTCGGGATCTGCTCTCTCTCTCCGCTGCGCCAGGTCACCGTCACCTCATCAGACCGGAAGTTCGGGTTGACGGTGGAGTCCTGGAGGGGCAGTGCCTCTCCGTGGGAAAGCATCAGCCGGCCGGTGTAGGCGATCATCGCTCCGTTGTCTCCGAGGAAGGTGTTCTCCGGGACATGGAACGATGCCCCCCGGTCTTCACACATCGTCCGGAGCATCTCCTGCAGACGCCGGTTTGCACCGACCCCGCCGACGAGCAGCACCTCGTCCTTCCCGGTCTGGGCCAGCGCCCGTTCGGTCACCTCGACGCACATGGCAAAGGCGGTCTCCTGCAGGCTGAAGCAGACGTCCTCAAGGGAGGCTCTGTTCTCCTTTGCTGCGCTGACCAGCCCCGAGAAGGCGAGGTCCATCCCCTTCACGGTGTAGGGAAGATCGATGTACCCTCCCTGGGCTGCATACTTTTCGATCAGCGGACCTCCGGGGTGGGGCAGGTCCTTGGACCGTGCGAACTTGTCGAGCGCGTTGCCGATGCCGATATCAAGGGTCTCACCGAAGATCCGATACCTGCTGTTCAGATAGCCGATCACCTGTGTGTTCGCCCCGCTCGCATAGAGGACGATCGGGTCGTCGCAGCCGGTGGCGTGCCTTCCTATCTCAACATGAGCCACGCAGTGGTTGACGCCTATCAGCGGAAGGTTACGGGCCACGGCGAGCGCCCGGGCTGCAGTGGCGACGGTGCGGAGGCATGGACCAAGTCCTGGTCCCTGCGAAAAGGCGATCCCCTGGAGATCCTCGGCCTTATCGAGAACCTTTCCTATCACGCCGGCTGCGACCGAAGCATGGTGCTGAGCAGCCTCGCGCGGATGGATCCCTCCTGTTGGAGGTCTGTACGGATCTGATTCTAATGCACAGAGACGATCACTGAAAAGTGCGGCACTGAGGTTCCAGGCTGTTCCCTCAATGCCCAATACCTGCCCGGAAAAAGGCATTCTGGTCTATTTTCTGAATTCGGTATAGCCGCACTTGCCGCATGCACTGCGGTCCTTGTGCTCTGCCATGATCACGCCAGCCCCGCACCGGGGACAGTAGCGCTTGTTCAGCGTCACACCTGATCCTTCGACCTTGAAGTATGCACTCCGCTTGTCTGCCATGATCAGGCCTCCTCCTCTTCCTTCTTTGGCATCCCTCTCTCCATCAGATAGGATCGTTCGGTTCTCTGCCTCCCCTCCTCAGTATCATAGATGCGCATGAACCCGTTCAGCTGCATCCTTCCGTATCCGGTCCGAAGCGAGTCCAGGACCACAAGGTTTTCATTGATATTGTTGAGTGCACAGAGTTTGCCCCTGATCTCTTTGCGTGAAGGGGTTGCGCCGTCGTAGGTGAGGGTAAACCGGAGTTCTCTCCTGCCTAACAGCTCATTCCGTGTATCACTGGTGATCTCAAATTCCATCGATATCCTCTAATTATTAGAAACGAGTTTATTTAAAACATGAGGCTCTCTGGGATCAGACCTGCTCGAAGAGGGCCAGCATCTCGCGGGCCCGTTCTTTTGCCTGCTGATCGACGGTGCAGAGCACCGCCCCTTCCCCGGGCTGGCCGTACAGGAGTGTGCCGCCATCCGGTACTGCCAGAATCACCGGAAGCACCGCGAGGTCTTCTTCACCATCCACCACGATCAGGGCCGGCGGGTCATCTGCTGCGTCTTTGATGGCGCCGATCAGGTCGTCGGTGATCGTCCCGGCCGGGTTCTTCACCAGGATCTGCCTGGCCTGGTGGAGCAGGGCCGGCGGGCATGGAAGGCGGCGGGTATACCCGTCGATGATCGCGATCGTGGGGAGGATTCCTGCAGCCAGGATGTTTGCCGTGACCACGTCCCCAACAGTATAGATTGCTCTTCCCGTGAGCAGGGGCAGCGCTGTGCTGAGCTCGCGATAGAGCGTTCCGAACGGGTTCCGAAAGAGTGCCCGGTGCTCGTCCGGCAACCTGAGCATCAGCGGACCTTCAGTGCATACCTGCCGGGAAGGTTGATATTGACCTTCTTGGCCACTTCGGAGTTGATCGGATCGATCACAACCAGGTACCCTGACCAGTCTGTGGAGAGGTTCGAGGTGCTGCAGATCACACAGGTCTCGCCGTCGACGACCCGGTGACATTCTCTGCAGACCTTGGGGAGCTGCTTCTTTGTGCTCACTGCCATGACCTATACTCCTCCTTTCTCCTTGTTCTCTTCCTTCTCGCGCTTCAGTTCCTCTTCGAGCCAGAGTTCGGTCCCCAGCCCGGCCTGCCGCATCGTCAGTCCGATCTTGCTGTCCCGGGGTTCACGTTCGTTCAGACTCAGCGTCACGACACGCGCCCTGATCCGGTCGCCGACACCGATGAATCTTCCCGAATCCTTGCAGATCAGGCGGGCATTCTTCTCATCATAGTTGATGAACTCGTCTGAAATCTGGCTCACATGGAGCATGGCATCGATCGGGCCGAGACTGACGAAGGCACCAAAGGTCGTGGTCTCGACGACCACTCCTTCGAGCACCTCCTGCAGGGAGAGGCGGAGCCCGAGCGCCTCGAACTTCACATCATAATAGACGGCTCCGTCGCCCGGGACCATCTCACCCTCGCCGACCTCGGTAACCTTCGTGACTGCGATGAAGATCCCGATCTCCTTGTCGATGGATCCTTCAAGCTGCTCCTGCAGCACATCGAGGATCACCTTGATCAGATCCTCACCCAGTCGGTGGGGAGGGACCCGCACCTTGTCTTCGAGCAACAGTTTGTAATACATGCTTCTTCTATCCCCTGATAAATTCCATAGTTCTCTGTTTTCTCATCCCAATAACAGGGATGCCCTCGATCAGCAGCAGCCTGCGCATCCGTCGGTCGTTGGTGACTACAGGGCACTGGTGTTCGTATGCATACGCGATGATCCGGTCATCCACCTGCGGAGCCGTACTGGTGCCGGTGACAATGGTGCACTGTTCTGCCATCGCCAGCCCGCATCGGGCCGCAGCCCCGTTCTTTCCCCTGCAGAGGGAGAGCCCGCGCAGTTCGGTGACGACATCCTCGAGCACCAGTGGCTCGTGCGTCCCAATCAGACGTGTCAGCTCGCCGAAGAGGTCGACCCGGAACTGGGCCGGCATCATCAGTGCGTTGGCATCGATCAGGACCTTCACTCGAGCAGAATCCCCATCCCGATCAGCCGCCATCGTGCACCGACCTGGCGGCTGATAGCGATCCGTTCTCCGGCCGCGACGCAGACCGGTCTCTTCAGGGTCACCTCGACCGTCTCCTTCTTGGTGGTGGTGACGACCCCGACCGTCACTGCCGTCCCCACTGAGAGCATCAGCGGTTCGTTGAACTTCAGCGGTTCGATCTTCAGTTCGCTGGTGGCGCCGACCACGCGCTCCATCAGCATCACCTTGAACCTCAGTTTGTCCCGGATCGGAGGCAGCGATCCGGCGAGACCTGCCACCTGGCCGGCAAGCGTATCGCTCTTGGTAAGGGCAGGGTCGAGTTTCGTCGCGATCCCGAGCAGTCCGCCGGGGGTCGCTTCAACGACCTTCTTCGAGCCGGTGTTGATCGAGACGATCTTGGTCTCGATGGGTTCCCAGCGCACCCTGTTCTCGACCTGGACCTGCCGGCCCGGTCGGATCTCGATGTCATCGCCCTCCTTGAAGATACCTGCAATCAGCGATCCACCGATTACACCGCCTTTCACGTCCTTCCAGGATCCTCCGGGCTTGTTGATATCGAACGAACGTGCGATCAGCATCAGCGGCGTGGCTGTCGGATCGCGTTTGGGGACTGGAATCGTCTGATCGAGCGCCTCGACGAGTGCCCCCATATTGATATTCTTCTGTGCAGAGATCGGGACGATCGGTGCCCCTTCGGCGATCGTGCCCTTGATAAAGTCCTTGATCTGCTGGTAGTGCTGCAGCGCGTCCTTCTGCGTCACCACATCGATCTTGTTCTGGACGATGACGATCTTCTTGATTCCGACCAGTTCCAGCGCCATCAGGTGCTCCTTGGTCTGGGGCTGTGGGCAGTTCTCATTGGCAGAGATGACCAGCATGGCCCCGTCCATCAGGGCTGATCCAGAGAGCATCGTGGCCATCAGTGTCTCGTGGCCAGGTGCGTCCACGAATGATACTGCACGGAACGGGACGGCTGTTCCGCCACAGTTCGGGCAGGTCGGGGACGTGGTGTAGGCGTCGGAACCTTTGCAGCTGTTGCACTTATAGAATGTCGCGTCTGCATAACCGAGACGAATTGAGATTCCTCGTTTCATCTCTTCACTGTGCCGGTCGGTCCAGGTACCGGTCAGCGCATTGACAAGGGTGGTCTTGCCGTGGTCGACGTGTCCCACGACCCCTATGTTGACACTGGGTATTGTTTCATCAGGCAAAAACTTCGAACCTCCTTATTCTATGTATAATGCTGATACTTATACATGCACGGTGCGGTAGGGTCAGTCCCTTCCAATTGCCGGCACTGATAGTCGGTCTGGGGCCGGCAGGATTTTCAGTAACACAAATCATGTTACTTTTTAAAAATTATTAATACGATGGCCCCCAACCAGATAAATGCGCAGACAGATGTCTGATCAGGTAGTGCCATATGCCGATGGAGACTGAACTTTCACGGATAGGAATATCGCTTCCTAAGAACCTGCTCGACAGGTTCGATGAGATCATCACAATCAGGGGGTACTCTTCGCGGTCAGAAGGGATCCGGGATGCGATCAGGAATTATATCACATACTATCGGTGGATGTCGGATGTGAAGGGTGAACGACAGGGCGTGATCACGATGATCTATGATCATGATCAGCGGGGGCTCCTCCCGATGTTGACCGATATCCAGCATGATTTCATGGGGATCATCCAGGCCTCGCTCCACTCTCATGTCTCCCATAATCGGTGTCTTGAGGTGATTCTGGTCCATGGGGACGGAACACAACTCAAAGACCTTGCAGAACGGCTGATGTCCCAGAAAGGGGTCGAGTCGGTGAAGTTGACCACGATCCCGATTGACGAGTGAACGGGGATCGGCGGATCAGTATCCTCTTTTTTTAATATCCAAAAAACCGACGGGCATCGTGCCCGTACCTGGTGAGGCGAATCCTACGTCCCCTGTCCTGACGCCCCACCATGCGTAGTTCTATCCACCACCTTCGCAGCTGTTGTCGGTCTCGATCTGCGAGCCGTCCAGACGGGTCAGGGCCTCCCGTTCCTTCTCGAGGATGGTCCTGATATCCTGCTTCTCCTCCTCACCGGTCTGCGCCTTCGCCTCGGCAGCGATCAGCTGATCGACCCGGTAGAGGAGGTGGGTGGTCTCCACCTCGGCGTACAGGTCCCCCCTGATCGTGGTGAGCGAGACGACTGCACCGGTGGTGCCCGTCCGCGGGTATCGCACCTGCATCCCGACGGCGATCTGATCCTGATCCATAGAGGAGCATCGCCACGAGAACATATAAAATTTGAGCATGCAGACTACTGATGATGAATCAAATCCTGCACCAGCGAAAAGAGTTCTATGCCGGGACCCACCGGGCAGTCCCGCCGGAGGAGACCGATCGGCGGGTGCAGCCGCTGATGGAAGGGATCGGGCTCGAATCGGTCAGAGAGATCACCGATATCGACAGGCTTGGAATCCCCTGTATGGCTGCAGAGCGGGCCGGCGCCCGGGACGTCGTGATGCTGATCCATGCCGGCCAGGACCTGCTGCAGGCGACTGTCGCGCTGAAGATGGAGGCACTTGAACGCTACTCTGCCGAGTACCGGGGTGAACCACTTCAATTCGGGAGTCTCGAACAGATCGGTATCGCCCGGGCCGTCGACCCTGAGGAACTGATCCTTCCACGGACCGTCGAGATGTGCGAGCCGCTCCACTGGTCCAAAGGCTGGGACCTGCTCGGCCAGGAGGAGGTGGCTGTCCCCTCCAATGCGGTGATCCACCCCTATGACACCCGCGGGATGACGACCGCGCTCTATCCAAGCGACCCCTGGGGGCTTGCAGCGGGTAATGTGTCGGAAGAGGCGATCGTTGAAGGTATCTGCGAGGTGATCGAGCTGGACGCGCTGAGTGTTGCCGAGCGGACCCGCTCGATGGGGCGGCGGCTGCAGGTCGATGACGACCCTGCTGCGGCAGCGTTGCTGGAGCGGTTTGAGAAGGCGGGGGTCGCCGTCACCCTCTGGTTGCTCGACGGGAGGACCGGAGTGCCGACGGTCGCGGCAGCGGCCGACGATCAGCAGACCCGGGATCCCACATTGCTGGTGATGGGGGCGGCGACTCACCCTTCCCCCTCGATCGCGGCCCAGCACGCCCTGACCGAGGCTGCACAGGGGCGGGCGGTCAGGCTCTATTATCGCGACAATGAACCTGAACGAGACGCGCTTATTCGGAGGGCAGGGTACGACCGGATGAAGCGGATCAATCACGAATGGTTCGCCCCGGCAGAAACGATCTCCATCGCTGATGTTCCCGACCTCTCTACCGAATACTTTGATGACGATATCAAGGCGCTCTGCAGTGCCGTCGAGGGGCATGCCGATCGGATCTGTGTCTGCGACCTGCAGAAGACCGATATCCCTGTGGTGCGGGTGGTGATCCCCGGGTTTGAGGTCACCCACCAGCATCCCGATCGGGTCCGGCGCTCCCGGTGACCGGTCAGATCAGTCTCTTCAGCATTGACACGATCGCTCTGGTCGACCTGAGCGGTGCACTTTCGACCTCATCGTCCTGCTGCTTCCCCTGCAGAGCGCTGAGTATGCTGGTGATCGCCAGCTGATGGGACGGGCCGTACCCCCCCTCCAGCACCAGGGCGAGGGGGGTCTCCACCGTCTTCGCGAGCATCCCGGCCATTGCCCCAAAGTCGGGAGGGCGAAGGAGCATTCCGCTCTTGGGGTCATCGCCGAGGGGGTCCTGTCCTGCTGATACGATCACAAGGTCAGGTCGGAACCGTTCGATCGCGGCACCAAAGATCTCTTCAAAGACCAGCCGGTAATCGGCGATGGTCGCGCCCGGCTGGATGGGGGCGTTCAGGGTGAACCCCTTGCCGGCGCCGGTGCCGATCTCATCGATCCAGCCGGTGCCGGGGAACGTGTTCTGCTGGTGAATCGAACAGTAGAGGACCTGGTCGGAACTGTAGAAGATCTTCTGAGTGCCGTTGCCGTGGTGCAGGTCCCAGTCCACGATCGCGACCCGCATCCCTCTTCTCTGCAGATAGGTCGCTGCGATCGCAGCATTGTTGAAGAGACAGAATCCCATCGCCCGATCGGGTTCTGCATGGTGCCCGGGCGGCCTGACTAGGGCGAAACAGTGCTCCCCGTCCAGCGCCCGTAGAACAGCTTCGATGGCCGATCCTGCTGCATATGAGGCGACGGTGAACGATTCTGCAGTCAGGTAGGTGGACGGGTCGAGGTAGTGGACGCCGCCCTCGCTGCAGAGCGACCTGATCATCCTGACATAGTGGGGATCGTGGACGGTCAGCAGGTCATCCACTGTGGCCATCACCGGATCGTGCGTCACCACGCCCCGGGGGATGGCTGCCTCCAGGTCACGAAGCCGTGTGCTGCACTCGTCATGGAGGCAGAGGTCATGGGCCGAGAAGATCGGTCCCCGGATCACAGAGCAGCGTCTGGTCATTCTCTCTCCTATGATCGATCTCCCTCCCTATCTTTTTTTACCTCGCCGGATGGTGGGGAAGGCACCGGTCTCATAGATTGTGAGTATGCTGAAGTGACATTGTGGGAAGCCTTGAAAGAGAGGGCTCAGATCGAATCGATGATCGCTTTCATCGATTTGATATGTTCTCTCCAGGAGTAGGTGGTTTCACAGCGTCGGCGGGATGCCTCAGCGCATCTCCGGTGGAGCTCGTCATCATCCAGGAGGGTCGAGATATTCCCGGCGAGGTCCTGGCTGGAGTTGAGGGAGACCAGTCCCGTAATTCTGTCCAAAATGATCTCCTCAGTGGCCACAATTGTTCTGGGATAATCGCTCTTCAGCCCGATGCAGGGTACACCTGATGCCATAGCCTCCAGATAGACCAGGCCAAACCCTTCATACGTGGAGGGGAGCACAAATACATCTGCAATGGTGTAGAACGGCTCGGTATCTGTTCTGAGTCCGGTGAACCTGACCTGATCCGAATATCCTGTCTTTGATGCGAGATCTTCAAGATCCGTTCGTTCAACACCATCTCCGACGATGACCAGGTAGCAGTCGGGCCGGTTCATATGATTGAACGCTTCAATGAGCATCCGCACATTCTTCTCAGGACTCAACCTGCAGACGGTGAGGATGACCCTGGACTCCTCCGGTATCCCGAGTTCAGTGAGCAGGTTCCTGTCTGGTTCCCGGGGGAAGAACCTCTCGAGGTCGATGCCTGGCGGAACAACGTTGAATCTATCCCTGTCGACACCGTAATAATCGATGATCTCCGTCATCCTTGCGGTGCTGATGGTGACCACCCGATCAACCTCTCCTATGGCCTTCTTCTCGATCTGGTAGTTCTGGGGGTTGAAGAGTCTGAACCCCATCTGTTCGATGCGGTTCAGACCGCCGGCGAGAAAGTCCAGGACCTTCGGATACACCGCCGCCTGTACGTAGACGACGGGGATCTCCTTGTAGACCTTTGAAGAGGCGTGCGCATAATAGGGATGTCCCGCCCAAATCGCATCATAATCCCCCTTATTGTGGTGCATATATCGTGTGAGGGCGTGTGTAAAGGCAAGCGGCTTGACTGTATACAGGGGGCCCGGGAATGCCCAGGCTGGATGTCGGATAATTGGGATCTGCTCGTACTCATCCCGGGCCGGCAGTTCAGGGGCATGTTGTGAACAGAGGATGGTGGGCTGATCCCCAAGCGCGATGAATGTCCTTGCAGCGTTGTACAGATGTGTCTCGATTCCCCCGATCCGTGGGTAGAAGAACTCATTCTGTAACTGAATCTTCATGAGAGTGTCCCCCAGTCTCCTTTATTGCTGTTCGGCCGTACAGACCCGCAGGATCCGTTCCCCTGCTTTGCCATCCCCGAACGGGTTGATCCAGTCCCTGTCGCGCCCGAGCATCTCGGTGGCTGCCTGCTGGATCCTCGCAGGATCGGTGCCGGCCAGCAGATTGGCCCCGACAGCGATCGTCTCCGGCCGCTCGGTGTTCTCCCGCAGGGTCACGCAGGGGACCTTTAAGATGCAGGTCTCCTCCTGCACGCCCCCTGAGTCGGTCAGCACCAGTGCTGCCTCTGCCTCGAGCTGCAGGAACGCTAAGAACCCCTGCGGCGGGACCAGTTCGACCCCCTCTGGATCGAGGTTGAACTGTGTGATCATCTTCGCGGTCCTGGGATGGACCGGCACGATCACCGGGAGCCCGGTATCGGTATGGACCCTGGCCAGCCCTTTCAGCACGCCGGTCAGCCGTTCGCGGGTGTCCACGTTCTCTGCGCGGTGAACCGTCGCCAGCAGGTACTCTCTCTTCTTCAGTCCCATCGCCTGCAGGGTGGAGCACTTCTCCTCAGCGATCCTCCGGTTCTGGTACAGCGCGTCCACGATTGTGTTGCCGGTGACCGTGATCTTCTCGTCAGCGATCCCCTCTGCGAGTAGATTGCTCCGGGATGTCTCGGTCGGGGCAAAGAGGTGATCGGCGATATGATCGGCGACCACCCGGTTGATCTCCTCGGGCATCCTCCGATCGAAGGACCTGAGGCCGGCCTCGACGTGGCCGACCCTGATCTGGAGTTTCTTTGCGGCCAGCGCCCCGGCGAGGACGGTGTTGGTGTCCCCCTGCACCAGCACCTCGCTGCTGCCCTGCTCTAAGAGGACCCGCTCGACCCCGGCCATGATCGCTCCGGTCTGGACCGCATGGGTGCCGGAACCGACGTCCAGGTTGAAGGCCGGTGCAGGCAGGTTCAGCTCGGCGAAGAAGACCTGGTCCATCTCAAACGAGTAGTGCTGGCCGGTGTGAATCACACAGTAGTCGATCGCTGCCGCTTCAGCGGCCCGGATCACAGGGGAGAACTTGATGATCTCAGGCCTGGTGCCAAGAACAAGGGTGATCATGATGGTTCCAGATACCAGAATGGTTCGTCCTCTTCGCAGATATAACCCCGGTGTTTCACCAGGGGATGGTCCGAAACCATTTACCGACCACACTTCCATCTCTGTATACAGATACCGACAGATTGGTCATGGCGCTCATATCAGATTCGCCGTGATCAGGAGTTGTTATGAAGATACTCGTCATCCCGACAACCGACTGGCTACGGCACCCTGTCCCGAACAGGCTCAACTTCATCTTTGATATCCTTGCAGAAGAGCATTCGATCTTTGTGCTGAACTTTCACCTCAAACAGTTCGACGGTTTCCCCGCCCGGACCACCCGGTGCACCCTTGTGGACGGAGACGCCTTCTCACCCGCCGGTCTCTCCTCCCATTACCTGCTCAACGGCCCGGCTCACCTGATGAAGATCCGGGAGATTGTGAAGCGGGAGAAGATCGATGTGATCCTCTCGAGCAACATCTTTCCCTCGCTGGTTGCGAACTTTGCCGGGGTTCCGGTGGTCTTTGACTACCTGGACCACCTGGAGGAGTCTGCTGCGATCTACTACCCGGACTCCTTCTTCGGAACGGTCGTCCGGACCGGCGTGGCCGTCCTCAGTCATTTCAATCTGAGGCAGGCGCGGGCCGTGATCACGGTCACCGAGGTCTTCAAGCAGTACCTGCAGACCCTCGGGGTGAAGGACGTCACCGTGATCCCAAACGGTGTCGACACCACCCTGCTCCATCCGGTCCCCAAAGAGGTGGCCAAGCAGAACCTCGGCTTTTCAGGTCCAGTGATTGGGTACCTCGGTTCGCTGGAGTACTGGATCGATCTCGAGACCGTGGTGAAGGCGCTACCGTCGCTCCCTGAAGTGACGTTGATGGTCGTCGGCCCGGGCCTCTTCACCGACTACGGGGAGACGATCCAGCACCTCGCAGCAGATCTCGGGGTCTCTGAGCGGGTACAGTTCATGGGGGCCGTCCCGTACGCCGAACTGAGCGGGTACCTCTCTGCGATGGACATCGGCCTCAACCCCAGGAAGCCGATGAAGATGAACGAGTACACCGTCGGCGGCAAGGTCTTCAACTATCTCTCCTGTGGGATACCGGTCCTCTCAAGCCGGACCGAGGCGCTCGAACAGTTGCTGCCGACCGAGATCTCCTACTACGACGATCAGCCGGGTTTCATCATGGCGGTGCAGTCCCTGCTCGAAGACCCTGGTGATGCCCAGCAGCACCGTGCCGTGGCCGAGCGGTTCGACTGGCATACGCTCGCAGCGGCATACGCGGACGTTCTCAGGCGGGTTGCGGAGAAGAATAAGTAAAAAAGTGGAGGGTGTCGTTGCTCAGGGCTTGTTGGTCCAGAGCCCGTGCACGTTGCAGTATTCACGCGCCTTGACGTTGACGTCGGGGATGCAGAACTCTGCCTCCGGCTTCTCCCCGGCCTTTAACGCCTTGATGTAGATCTTGTTCTGGTACCTGACCTCGATCCACTCGATGTGGTGCTCGGGGAGCATCGGGTGCTCCGTGGCGCCGACCTTCACCAGGATCCCGTTCGCTGTCTTCTCGATCACAGGCACGTGCTTTTCGTTCCCCTGATCGGTCGTCTTCTCCGGTTCAAGGATCATCGGCTGACCGCAGCAGACAAGATCGCCTGCACCACTCCGAACAACCTTTACGATGTTGCCGCACTTCTCACACCGGTAGACCTGAAGCATCTCTGTCATTTCAATCACACTCCTGACTTGACTCCTATACTCTCCTTATGCTTCTTAACAATTTCGTCGGCGAGCCTGATCAGATCTTTCTGGGTCTCTTCGGTCGGATATCCTTTCACCGTCACCGGCTCGATCACCTCGACCTTCAGATGGTTCAGCATCCCGACCAGCGTGTCGACGGTCTTTCCACCCCACCCGTACGAGGTGATCACCGAGACGAACCTGGTCTTGGGCTTGAGGATGTTGGCCAGGTAGGCTGCGTACACCACCTTGGGATGCGGACCGAAGAGGACCGTCGGGGTCGCGATCACGATCGTGGCGGCGTCGACCAGTGCCATCGCCAGGTCCCCGGTATCGGTCAGGTTGAGCTGGAACTGTTTGACCCCGACGCCCCGTTCGGTCAGGGCCCTGACCAGATAGTCCACCATCGCCTTTGTCGATCCGTGCATCGAGATGTACGGGATCACGACGGTGTTCTTCACCTCGTCAGAGGTCCAGTCAGCATAGGCCTCCAGCACCGTCTCCGGCCTGCCATGGATGGGGCCGTGGCTCGGACAGATGATCGCGATCTGGTAGGACTTCAACCGTTCCAGGTATCCCTTGATGCTGTTCCGGAACGGCATCATGATCTCTGCGTAATACCGCTTTGCAGCCGTGTACCACTCGCTGGTATCGCTCATGAACAGGTCGCTGGTCGCCAGATGTGCTCCAAAGAGGTCGCATGAGAAGAGGATTTTATCCTCCTTCAGGTACGTCAGCATCGTGTCGGGCCAGTGGACCCAGGGGGTGATCAAGAATTCGAGCGTTTTGTCGCCGAGCGAGAGGGTCTCCCCGTCCTTGATGACGATGATCTTCTCATCAGCAATCCCGAGGAAGTTCTTGAGCAGGTCCTTGCAGGTCGCATTGGTCACCACCCTGGCATCAGAATAGAGTTCAAGGATCAGGGGGAGCAGCCCGGAATGATCCTGCTCGGCATGGTTGACCACCACATAGTCGATCTGCCCGACCCCGCCCTTCATCAGGTTGGTGATGAACGGCAATTCCATCTCCGGGTCGGACGTGTCGATCAGGGCGGTCTTCTCACTTCCCTGGACGAGGAACGCGTTGTAACTGGTACCATGGGGAAGGGGGACCAGCTCGTCGAAGATCCGGCGATCCCAGTCGACGGTTCCGACAGCGTGGACCCCGGGTACGATCTCATAAGCAGACATGATGATCTCAAACCTTCCGGAACATTGCCTTGCCTGCACCGCAGACCGGGCATGTCCAGTCATCAGGGAGGTCCTCAAAGGCTACGCCCGGTTGGATGTTCTGTTTCTCTTCTCCGACTGCTGGGTCATAGGTGTGACCACAGATTCCACATGTGTACTTATCCATCGTAACGCTCCGTTCATGTTCTGATTAGAGGCAGGAAGGTATGATCCTCTCCAGCCAGTTTCTTCGTTGTCGCCGCTGCACAGGGGGATTCCCGGATTGGGCCCCGGCAGATCCCTACGAATCTCTGAAACTGAAAAGTGTAATGTGAATGACGGTGATAAGCGTTTGCATCCGATCGGATCGTCAGTTCTCCCGTATCTGTGAGGTCGTTGCCTGAAGAGACTGCAACTTGTTATTATCCGGAACCTCACTGATCTGGTATGCCCGGGCGAAGAACCCAAAGGAGCGGTTCTGTACCATGGCACTGCTGAGTGAAAAACTCTCCAGCAGTGCGGCCATGAACTCGATCCTGAAGGTGAACTTACCGGGGATCAGGGCGTTGAACGCTTCCTTGGTCAGGTTATCGGTGGAGTGAAAGGGGGCCAGATCGAAGGTCCGCTGCTGATCATCATCGATACCGGCCAGGTACCACCCCTCGATCTCTTTGATCACGATGATCACCTTCCCCGGGTCAAGGTCCGGGAACCTCTCGAGGATCACCCGTTTTTTTGCCTTCACCGAGGGTTCTGCATCGATGTCGGTGGCAAGGATATAGTCATGGCCGAGTTTCTCAAGACTCCGGAGAAACCGGGAGACCATTCCTCGCCTGAGCGAGGCGAACGCGATCAGTTCCACCGAAGTATACCTGGGTTCGAGGAGGGGTTTGACGATCCGGTCGAAGAACCTGACATCATCCGCTCCTTCGACAAGGATGAAGAGTCGTCTCATAGTTCAGAGTCCAAGCAGGTTCTGCTGGTACAGATCGCCAGGGTCCATCCCCTCCTCGATGAAGGTTCTGACCTCCCTACTCTCCGCCGGCCTCGTGATCTCCGAGAACCCGGCCCGGTCCCTTCTCACCAGCAGCAGGTCGTCGAGGTGGACATGCCTGACGATCTCAGGGCTGTGCGTGACCACGACCAGCTGCGCCCTGCTGGACGCGTCGTAGAACATGTTGACGAGCGTCGCCAGCAGGTTCGGGTGCACCGGGGTTCCCGGGTCCTCGAAGACCATCAGCGGGTGGTTGGTGAAGTAGAGGGCCGCGATCAGCGCCAGCAGGGTGATCGTGCCGTCTGAGAGGGACGAAGCCGGGATGTCCACCCCTGCGGCGTAGGACTCCCGCAGCTGCACCTGCAGGGTCTGGTCCGGTGACCGGCTGACGGTCATCTCTTTGATGAAGGGGAGCAGGTCCTGCACCAGGGTCATAAACCGCTTCCCTGTCTCCGGCACGGCCAGGATCTGATCCAGCATCCGGGCCAGATTTCCCTCATTCTCATCCTGATCGGGGGTCAGGCAATGTACGGTCCCCTGTTTCAAGCGGCGGGGGTCGGGATGGTAGATGGCGAACTCTGAAAAGAATGCTGCAATGTCGGGCATCGGGTACACGCTGCTCTCAAGGAGGAGGTGACCGGCGTCCAGGTGTCGGCTTCTGTACTCCGGGGGGATCACCTCTTCTTCGGTCACTCCTGCATCAGCCGGCAGGTCGATGCTGTACTCGATCCTGTCCTGCTGGTGGCGGATCGTCACTGTACCCCTGGCACCCGGCTCTCTCCCTCCGGGCACCGGGAACCTGAGGACCAGGCGGTCGTCGGTGATGGTGAATTCATCTCCAGAACAGAGCAGGGAGAGGGAATAGGTTCCGGCAAGGCTTCCCCCTGTGGTGAGTGGGAGGAGAGTGCCGGTTGCAGGGAGCGTGAATCCGACTTCGATTGTCAGCGGTTCGCCGTTGCTCTCCTGGATATTCTGCAGCAGCCGGGGCCCGCCCTGCAGTGCGACGGCGGCGGCCAGCCCCCGGGCAGCAATGTCCCGCAGCAACCGGATCGCCAGGATCAGGTTGGATTTGCCTGCCGCACTCTGCCCGATCACCACCGAGACCTGGCGCAGGTCAACGGTGGCCTCGCGAAAACTCTTGAAATTTTTGAGAGAGAGATGATCCACCAGCATAATGATAGGATCTGAACCGGAATTGATAAAAGTTCTGTCCGATCCGGGTACCCCGGATCAGTTCTCCTGATCCTGCTGGAACGGAATGACCCGGGACTGTTTGCTGATCAGCAGGTTATAGGCTCCGGTCTTCCTGTTCTGCCGGACCAGGATGCCCTGCAGGACGACTCCGTCCCCGTACCCGCAGGTTCTGATCGCCCTGTTCTCTTCGGTCTCGTGGTATGCAGGGAGGACTGCAAAGACCGGCACCGTTGAGGTGCCGTCGCAGAGCAGGAAGACATGATTCTTCGGATCGCCGAGGTCTGCCGACATCTTCACGGCCGCACACGAGACCCGGCGGTTCTCATGGCTGGCGAGGTGGGAGAAGCGTGCGTACTTCTTCTCAGAGAGGGGTTCAAAGCGGGTCCTGGTCTTTGTATCCTTTCTGATGATCGCAGAGGAGAACTTGATGTCCGTGTTCAGGTACCGGTACCCCTCCGGATCGTCTGCCAGCACCTTCATCAGATGGGTCGGCTGGATCGAGCGCCGCTCCTCGAAGGTCCAGCAGTCCTGGCAACTGCACCGGCTCCTCCAGAGGTCAGGGCAGGGGCTGTAGACGGTGAGTCCGGCTGCTGCCAGCATCTGCGTGGTCTTTCTGAGTGCAGAGGAGGCCACCCGCTCTGCCGGTTCGATCAGCAGAATGATGCCGTCGGGTGCCAGCCGCGAGGCCCATGCCCTGATCAGGTCAGCCCGGTCCTGGATGCTGCTCTCGTGCAACTCATTTAAGACGTTTGAAAAGACCAGCAGGTCGATCGACGCCGGCAGATCCTCCGGTTTGACCTTCGTGATGTCCCTGTTCATCGGCGGGGTCAGGGTGACGGCCGGAATCCCTTTCCCGTAGCCTTCGACCAGGTAACGGTAGGCCTCCCGGTGCTCTTCAGACTGTTCGATGGCATGGATCGTGGCATGGCACCCGTGCAGCCGCTTCATCAGGTCGATGATCGCCAGCGGGACCACTCCTGGCCCTGACCCTGCATCGACGATCACCATCTCCTTCTTCAACAGCCCGGCTGCTGCCAGTTCAGAGAAGATACTGGCGAACTGCAGGTAATAGACCGGGAACTGATAGGCAAGGTAGGCGATCACACTGTACCCGCCCTTGTAGGTGATCGGCCGCTTTGCCTTCTCCTTCCAGTACCGGTTCTTCTGTGCGACGATCGCCCGCCGGATCCGATCGAGGATCACCGGATCATGCCAGTCCTTGTCGATCTTTCTGACGATATACTGCTCGATCAGGTTCTGCAGGGCTGTGGGGACCGCGGCACCTGCCAGGAAGGATTGAATCGCTCCCCTCTCCTGTTCATCCGGCACCAGCACCGCTGCTTCGTTGCCGGCCATCAGGGCACCGTTCCAATTCTGTGCAGGTAGCCCCTGTTCATCTCTGTCCTCTGGGTCATAGGGTTAGTTATCGATCTCCTTATCCTGTGCCTGGTACGCGCTGATCGCCCGGTTGAAGGTCTTTTCACCGAGGAGGGAGAGGAGGGCGACCGCCTGGTACTTCAGGTTGCCGCGGTTCAGGGCGGCTCCCTTCTTCAGGTAGGTCCTTCCCTTTGCAAACTCCCCGACCGAGGCGAACTGGATCCCGAGCCGGATGAAGTGCTCGGCGAGCAGTGCGGGGAACATCTTGAACTCGTCATAGTGCTCATTGAGCACCATCTCCATTCCGCGGTAGACACTGGTGTTGGTATTGGAGATCCCGGTCTCGGTGAAGTTGGAGTTGAGCAGCGGCTCATCGATGTAGGCGAACTGGTAGTCCCTGCTGATCCGCAGGAACAGTTCCCACTCCTGCTTTGCCGGCAGCCCTTCCATCCAGAGTCCTGACTTTGCAAAGCACTCCTTTCTGACCACGGCTGCCTGCGTGGTCACAAAGTTGCCACGCATCAGTTCGTGGTGGATGTCGCCGTCCCGCTGCTTCACCCAGGTGAACGGGATGTACATCTTCTGGTCGTTGCCCATATGCTTCCAGTAGCCTGAGTAGACGACGCCCACCTCCGGACCTACGGTCTCAAAGAGTTTCATATTCTTCTCGAGTTTGTCAGGGAACCAGTCGTCATCGCTGTCCTGGAAGGCGATGAACGGGCCGCGGGCCGCCTGGATGCCGACATTCCTGGCGTGGTTGGCCCCCTGGTTCGGCTCGTACCTGATATATCTGAGCCGCTCGTCGGTGATGGTCCTGATCACGTCCTCAGTGGAGTCCTTTGATCCATCATCCACCACGATCAGTTCCAGGTCCCGGTAAGTCTGGTTCAGTACACTCTCGATAGCCGTAGGGAGCAGGTGTGCCCGGTTATAGGTAGGGAGAATGACGCTGACCGTGGGAGTTGTACTCGCCATATCAGATCATGTATCGTATAAAAGAATAAACCCTCTCCAATGGCGCATTATCGGGGTTCTGCCTCCTCCTCTGAGCAGGTTTTCGGCCGGTTAACGCGCCGGTGCAACGGGATCTTCCCCTTCCTTTCTGCCTCCTGTATGGCAGGATCCCTGCATGAGAAACGTTATTTCCAGTGATTGGAGGGATGCTGGAAGGCTCGAGCGGTCAGTCCCAAAAAAAGATGCCGGCACAGCCCGGCATCCGGAGGAGGAGATCCCGGGGGTGCCCCCGGCAGTTTTCCTCTCCTTTACTCGGCTGATCGGTCGGCCACCTCGAGGAGGAGACTCCCGAAGATGATGCGCTCGATCACCTGGGCCGCATACCTGACCCGCTGGGCCTTCTCCATATCCTGGGTGCTGTGGATATCGGTATAGATCTGAACCCTGACGAGGGCGAACCGGAGCCGTTCGAGATCCCCCTCGTTGAAGAGCTGGGCCGAACGGAAGATCGGTTCTATCCTGTCAGGCAACTGATTGAGATCCTCCAGACAGATGACGATCTCCTTATAGATCTCCATCTCTCCGCCAGTGCCCTGCAGCACCCGCATATACTCCATTCAGTTCTCAACCCGCTTGACCAGTTCTTCCATCACGCTGTCGACCGCCTTCCATGTCGGGCTGTCACTGTGGCGGAGCACATAGGGTCGCCCCTCGTCGCCGGCCTCCCGCATGGCCAGGTCGAGCGGGATGCTGCCGAGGAACGGAACCTTGAACTCCTCGGCGGCCTTCTCCCCGCCCCCCTTGCCAAAGACATCGATCTCGGTCTTGCAGTGCGGACAGATCAGTCCGCTCATATTCTCGACGATCCCGAGCACCGGAAGATCGAGTTTCTCGATGAACTTGATCGTCTTCCGCGAGTCGAGGATAGCGACCTCCTGCGGTGTCGTCACGATCACGGCACCCCGGACGTTCGGTGCCAGCTGTGCGATCGTCAGCGCCTCGTCCCCGGTGCCCGGCGGCAGGTCCACGACCAGGTAGTCCAGGTGTCCCCAGTTCACATCGTTCAAGAACTGGCTGATCACGCTCATCTTCATCGGACCACGCCAGATCACCGGCGTACTGGTGTCCGGGAGGAGGAATGCCATCGAGAGTGCACTCAGCGAGCCGGTGATCCGTGCCGGCTCGATCAGGTTCCCGACCACCTGCAGTTTGTAATCCTCGATCCCGAGCATCTTCGGTATACTCGGTCCGTGCAGGTCCAGATCGAGGAGGCCTACGTTAAAACCGTGGTTCGAAAGCGCGTATGCGAGATTCACGGCCACTGTCGACTTGCCGACCCCACCCTTTCCGCTCAGCACCAGGATCACATGTCTGACATCGATCTTTGCCTTCTCCGGGAGATGGGGTTGTGCACCTTCCATCCCGTGTTCGCGGGCACTCGGGCAACTCCCGCAGTCCCCGCTGCAGCTCTCCTGTTTCTCCGGCTCGGTACAAAGTTCATGCTGATCTTGCTTCTCTGCCATTGTAATCATCCTCTCTCTTGGTCTGGTGTATGATGGTCCTGTAGTGTTCCGTCAGGAGATCCCCTGAAATTGTATATGATCGATTCATACGCTGTCGATCATCGAGCATGGTGAGTATCTACAGTGACCCTACCCATTTGGTATATAAGCCAATTCGTCATGATCAGATAAAAAACCGAGCATACGAGCTGGTTATCCAGTATTTGCGCTGTAATTCTCTGGCGATCGGGTGGGGTTGTCGTCGATTTTCCTGCCCACGATCTGAAACTCAACCACAGCCTTGTTCCGATCAGTGATCGCCCTGCAGACCCAGTGAACTGCTTTGATGCCATCAGGGGTCGAAAAATGAGTCTTGAGAGCGACAAGTGGATTATCTGCCGTCAGTGCTGCAATACTTGACGTGACCATCTCCTGCTCCTTCGGGGTGTTTACGTGAAAGATGTCTGCACCGATCAGTTCCTCCTGGGACCTTCTGCAGGAGCTGGCGAACGACGTGTTCACAAAGGTCAGGAGACCATCCGGGGTGAACCGTGCGACCATGTCGGTCTGATCTTCGATGATCGCTCGGTACCGGGCTTCACTGATCTCCAGTTCCTTCTGTGTTGTTCTCCGCTCCATATCCGTCCTGAGAGCGAGGATCCCATAGGCCATATCCTGGGCCAGTCTGGTCAGGAGGGTCACCTCTTCAGAATCGAATGCATCGGTCTCGATCGCATAGATCTTCAATACCCCCCAGACAAATTCGTTATTGACCATTGGGATCGCGATTGAGGAGGCGTACCCCCGTGCGGCCGCTTCTTTTCGCCAGGCCGCATTGAAGTTGGTCTGCAGGTTTCTTGCCACAGCCGGGGTTCTGGTCCTGATAGCGGTCCGGGTATGCCCGTCACCCTCGGCGGTTTCACGCCAGGAGATGGTTCCGGCTGAGAGGTACCCATCCTCAAATCCGGCGTAGGCCAGTGGGTTTATGGTCTTATCGCTATCTTCGACGCTGCCGACCCATGAGAACCGGTACCCTCCGAGGTTCACCAGCGTCTCACAGATCTGGTGCAACAGTTCCTGTTCATCTGTGGTCCGGACGATGATCTGGTTGCAGGCCAGGATCATCCTGAGGGCACGGTTGTACCGGGTGACTTTCTCATGGTCCCTCCGCCGGGTGATCGCGGTCAGGAGCATATTGTGCAGTTCTGCAAACTGCGGGGTGGCATTCCCGCCTTTCTGAAGGTAAAAGTCTGCCCCGCAGTTCAGAGCCTCGATCACCACCTCCTCGCGTCCCCGGCCAGTGAAGAGAACGAACGGAACCTTTTCGCCCCGCTTTCGCAGTTCCTTGAGAAAAGAGAGGCCGTCCATCTCCGGCATCTGGTAGTCAGAGATGATCGCATCATAGGGATACGCTCTGATCACCTGCAGTGCTTCGGTCGCAGAGGTGAGCGTCTCCACCTGCATATCCCCGTGCTTTTCGAGGAAGAGCTTTCCTATATCAAGGAGTGGTCGCTCATCATCGACATAGAGAATGGAGATCATGGATGCTCATCCTAGTATTGGTTATTATTCTCATTTTCTGGGTAAAAAAAGGGTCTGGTTTGTCTGGAGAGGCTTCTGAATCATCCCTCCTGGGTGTGGATCGGCCATATTCATCGCTTCTTATTTATACTCAGGCTCCCCTTTGCAACATACAATCTCCCTTGTGGGTGATGGTGGACACCCCGGGAAAAAAGGATATCTGAAGATGAGGTCTTATTGGAGAACGTGGGCAGGCCTGTTGAATTGATTGATCAGAAGGGATGGTACCTTCATGAGTCGGGAGCTTTAGCGTGATGGACTGGGTCAATACACTGCTTCGGAAGATCACCTTGAAGTCGGTACCGTCAGGTGACAAGGTTTCGGTGGGTCAGACCTGTTTGAGCACCGACCCGCTCAGAGCAGAACTCTTCAGTATCGACCAGCTCGCCCAGCATGCACAGGAGATGGCCGGGTGGTACAGGGTTGAGACCAGTATGGGTACGGACCGTCTCCTTCCCCGGCTGGCAGAGAATGAGACGGTGCTGCTCGAGACCTACGAACTGATCTCGGCTGCAGTCGAGGTGAACCGGCGTATCGCCCCTGCCGGTGAGTGGCTGCTGGACAACTTCTACCTCGTCGAGGAGCAGATCCGGACTGCACGCAGGCATCTTCCGAAAGGCTACAGCAAAGAGCTGCCGCACCTTGTGAAAGGGCCGCTTGAAGGTTATCCCAGGGTTTACTTCATTGCACGGGAACTGATCGCCCATGTCGACGGACGTGTCGATACCGAGAGTCTCTCCAGTTTCATCGAGGCGTACCAGAATGTCACGCCCCTGCTGATCGGGGAGCTCTGGGCGATCCCGATCATGCTCCGTCTCTCGCTGATTGAAAACCTCCGGAGAGTCGCTGATCGGATCGCCGCAAACCGGCGGGACAGTGACGCTGCCAGTTACTGGGCGGACCGGATGGTCAAGACGGTGGAGGTCGACCCAAAGAGCCTGATCCTGATCGTTGCAGAGATGGCCACATCAGAACCGCCGATGACCAGCGCCTTTGTCGCCGAGCTGGCCCGGCGGCTCCAGGGCTGGTCTGCAGCTCTGGCTTTTCCCCTGACCTGGATCGAGCAGCGTCTCTCAGAACTGAACCTGACCATCGATCAGATGGTCCAGGCCGAGACCCAGGCCCAGGCCGCGGATCAGGTCTCAATCGGGAACAGTATCAACAGTTTCCGTCTCCTCGACGCGATGGACTGGCGTGAGTTCGTCGAACGAATGAGCGTCGTCGAACGTACGCTCCGGGAGAACCCGGCGGACGAGTATGGGGATATGGACTTCGCTACCCGCGATCGGTACCGACATGTGGTCGAGGAGATCGCAAAGGTGTCCGGAATCTCTGAAGAGAAGGTGGCGCTCAAAGCGATGGAACTTGCCCTCGACAACAGGATCCGGCATGGTGGCGCTGAGCGGGCCTCCCATGTTGGGTATTACCTGATCGACGAAGGGCTCAACTCGCTCTATTCGGCTCTCTCCCTCCCCTATTCCATCACCGATCGGTTCCGGATCTTTGGAAATGCCCACTCGCTGGGGCTCTACCTGGGTGGCATTGCACTGATCACAGGCTCTATTGTTCTCTTCGGGTACTGGCTCCTCCCCTCACCCTTCCGGTGGACTGCCCTGCTGGCCGTGCTGTTGCTGCTGGTCCCTGCCAGCCAGGCCGGCGTCACGCTGGTCAACTGGCTGGTGACCCTGCTGATCGAGCCGGTCCTCATCCCCAAGATGGACTTCTCTGAAGGGATCCCGTTTGAGATGCGCACCCTGGTGGTGGTCCCGACGGTGCTGGCCGAGCCCGACGACGTGGACGATCTGCTCGAGTCTCTTGAGGTCCGGTACCTGGCAAACCGAGACAGTAACCTGTACTTTGCCCTGCTGACTGATCTCGTCACAGCGGCAGAGGAGACGCTGCCTGGTGAAGAGTCAATGATTCTCCGCCTGGGGCAGGGGATCGAGGAACTGAACGAGCGGTACCGTGGTGAGAAGGCAGGGACCTTCTTCCTGATGCACCGTTCACGTGCCTGGAACCCCGTGGAGGAGGCCTGGATGGGATATGAACGGAAGCGGGGGATCATCAGTGCTCTGAACCGTCTTCTCCGCGAGGACCTGGCCGATGACTTTTCGGTGATCATCGGAGATCGGGCCCTTCTCTCAGGCGTAAAATATGTGATCACGCTCGATACCGATACCCAGTTACCCCGTGATATGGCCAGACAGATGGTCGGGGCGATGGCTCATCCGCTGAACCGGCCGGTGATCAACCCGGAGACCCAATCGGTCCGCGAAGGCCACAGCCTTCTCCAGCCTCGTGTGGGGCTTCTCCTCCCTGATACCGGTCTCTCCCGTTTTGTACGCTACTTTGGGGGTGAGCCGGGGATCGATCCATACACCCGGGCGATCTCTGATGTCTATCAGGACGTCTTCTCTGAAGGTTCGTTCATTGGAAAAGGGATCTACGATGTCGATGCCTTTGCCCATTCCGTGGAAGGACGGTTCCCTGAGAATTTGATTCTGAGCCATGACCTGCTCGAAGGGTGCTATGCCCGGACCGGGCTGGCCAGCGATTTGCAGGTCTTTGAGGAGTACCCGACAAGGTACCTGACCGACATCAAGCGGAGGCACCGCTGGATCCGTGGGGACTGGCAGATTGCGCCGTGGATCTTTTCACGGGTTCCCTGTTCAGACGGTGATCGACAGAAAAACCCGCTCTCGCTCCTCTCTCGATGGAAGATCTTCGATAATCTGCGCAGAAGTTTTGTCTCTCCGGCCATGCTGCTGCTACTGATCGTTTCATGGGCCTTCCTGCCACTGATCTGGACCTGGCTGGTCGCAGGTATCTACCTGGTCCCGCCGGTCCTCATGTATCTGTGGAGACTGATCAGAAAGCCATCCGATCAGTCACTGCCCTTCCATCTACGGGAGGTCATATCCTCTCTTCCGGTCCAGTTTGCAGCCCCTCTCTGCTCACTGGCCCTGCTCCCTTACGAGGCCTTCATCAGCCTCGACGCGGTGCTCAGGACCTGGTGGCGGATGCTGATCAGCCATCGTTCTCTGCTGAACTGGACAACCTACCGGGAGGCTGACCGGAACGGACAGAATGGTCTGATCGAGTCGTATTATACCATGTGGATCGCTCCAGTGGTCGCGGTACTTTCACTGGCAGGCCTTGCCCTCTTCCGTCCATCGGCCCTGCTACCGGCTGGTCTCTTCGTGGTGGCCTGGGTTGCGTCCCCTGCGCTGGCCTGGTGGCTCAGTCAGCCGATCCCCATCCGGACGACCGTCCTGACTCCTGACCAGATGCTCTTTTTACGGGCGATCTCCCGGAGGACCTGGAGGTTCTTTGAGACGTTTGTGACTGCCGAGGAGCACTGGCTTCCTCCGGACAATTATCAGGAGCAACCGATCCCGGTGATCGCCCATCGTACCTCCCCGACCGACATTGGCCTCTCGCTGCTGGCAGACCTGGCCGCCTATGATTCCGGATATATTTCGGCTGGGCGCCTGATCGATCGGACAGGAAAGACTCTGAAGACGATGGAACAGATGAAACGGTTCCGCGGGCATTTTTATAACTGGTACGACACCATCACTCTTGAACCGCTCCTCCCGCAGTACATCTCCACGGTGGACAGTGGCAACCTGGCCGGTCATCTGCTGATCTTACGGCAGGGGCTCTCTGAACTCTCCGAAGCATCGGTGATCTCGGATCTGGCTGCAGAAGGGATCGCCGATACGCTCGCTCTTCTGGAAGAAGCAGTGACATCTGCTGTCAGGGTTGAGGCGGACGCGGTATCAGACGAGACCCGGTCCCTGATTGCGGAGATCAGAACGTCTCTGGTTGTGATGCCCGAAACGCTTCGTGAGGCGTGGCAGGGGCTTGTCGTGCTCCAGGATCTGACCTCAAAGGTGGCAGCGGATCTCCGCTCGCACCCTGACGAGGAGATCCGGTGGTGGGCGCAGGCGGTGGAACGGCAGGTCCATGACCATCAGGAGGATCTCGAGATGCTTGCCTCGTGGGTATCGGTCAACCCGCCCCAGGACGGGGACGGGCTCGTCCCATTCTCTGAATATCAGGAACTCTGGGGCCGGATCCAGGATCTCTGGGGGAGCGTCCCGACCCTGGGTGAGGTGGCGGCCCTCGAAGAGCATCTGCTCGGCCCCCTGGACGCCCTGCTGACACGGGTGCTGACTCCGGGTTCTGGAGGTGAGGAGGTCTCTGGTGAGACCCGCTCGTGGCTCCTCGCTCTGCGGGAGAAGATCCGGTCGTCGGGTGAAGAGGCGGTTGAGCGGCTGAAGATGGCTGATGGTCTGATCGGCCTCTGCACGACCTTCAGCGAGATCGATTACGAGTTCCTGTATGATCGGACCAGCGACCTCCTTTCGATCGGGTACAATGCCACTGATCTCCGGCGGGATGCCAGTTTCTATGATCTGCTCGCCTCCGAGGCCCGCTTGACTAGTTATGTCGCGATTGCACAGGGAAATCTCCCGCAGGAGCACTGGTTCGCCCTGGGCCGGCTACTGACGGCAGGGAGCACCGGTGAACCGATCCTCCTCTCCTGGAGCGGCTCGATGTTTGAGTACCTGATGCCCCTGCTGGTGATGCCGACCTATGATAATACACTCCTTGATCGGACCTATCACGCTGTGGTGGCCAGACAGATCGAATACGGGCGCAGGCATGGTGTGCCCTGGGGGACCTCCGAGTCCGGGTATAATATCACTGATGCAAACCTGAACTACCAGTACCGGGCGTTCGGGGTTCCCGGGCTCGGGTTCAAGCGAGGGCTTGCCGAGGATCTGGTGATCACTCCGTATGCTTCGGCAATGGCGCTGATGGTGGACCCCCGTGCAGCCTGTCTGAACCTGCAACAGATGGCTGCTTCCGGGTTCGTCGGCCAGTACGGGTTCTACGAAGCGATCGATTTCACCCCGTCCCGGATCAACCCCGGCCAGTCTCATGCCGTGGTCCACTCCTTCATGGTGCACCATCAGGGGATGTCTCTCCTCTCCCTCGTCTATCTCCGGGGTCGTCCGATGCAGCGCCGGTTCGAAGCCGAGCCGCACTTGAAGGCCACCGCGCTGCTGCTCCAGGAGAAGGTACCAAAGGTGGCACCGTTCTATCCGCATGCCGGCGAGGTGCAGGGGATCCATAAGATGCTCGGCGAACCAGAGTCGATGATGCGGGTCTTTACGACCCCGAACACCCCGCGGCCCGAGGTCCAGCTCCTCTCCAATGGCAGGTATCACGTGATGATCAACAATGCCGGGGCCGGGTACAGCAGGTGGAAGGACCTGGCTGTGACCAGGTGGCGGGAGGACCCGACAGCGGACTGTGCCGGCATCTTCTGTTATATCCGGGACGTTGAGAGCGGCCTGTTCTGGTCGACGGCATTCCAGCCGGCATGCAGGCCCTCCCCCTCCTACCAGGCGATCTTCCAGCAGGCCCGTGCAGAGTTCCGGCGGCGCGACCCTGATATCGATACCTTTGTCGAGGTGATCGTCTCGCCCGAGGACGACGTCGAGATGCGCAGAGTTCGGATCACGAACCGTTCCTGGCGCCGGCGGACGATTGAACTGACCAGTTATGCTGAGGTGGTAATGGCGCCACCGAATTCCGACGAGTCCCACCCCGCCTTCAGCAACCTGTTCGTCCAGACCGAACTGGTTCGGAACCGGAACGGGATCCTCGCCACCCGCAGACCGCGTTCAGAAGGGGAACACCCGCCCTGGCTCTTCCATATGATGACGCTGTCCGGCACCACTCCGGTCAGGAAGATATCGTATGAGACCGATCGGGCCCGGTTCATCGGCCGTGGGCGGACGCTTCGGGATCCGGTGGCGATGACCGACTCCTCGACCCTCTCGGACACGGCAGGGTCGGTGCTCGACCCGTTGGTGGCGATCCGGTGCACGATCACGATCGAGCCCCAGGAGACGGCAGTGGTGAACATCTTCACCGGTGTCAGTGAGACCCGGGCCGGTGTAGAGGGACTGATGGAGAAGTATTATGACGCCTACATCGGGGAACGGGTCGCAGAACTGGCCTGGACTCATGCCCAGGTGGTCCTCAGGCAGTTGAATGCCACCGAGAGTCAGGCGCGGGACTTCGGGTCACTGGCCGCCTCGGTGGTTTATGCCAATCCGACCCGTCGGGCGTCCCCTGAGGTGCTGACGCAGAACCGGCGGGGGCAGTCGGGGCTCTGGGGGTATGGGATCTCCGGGGACTACCCGATTGTACTGGTCAGGGTCCGCAGCCGTTCCGGCCTCGCCCTGGTCCGGGAGATGGTGCAGGCACACGCCTACTGGCGCGTGAAAGGACTGACCGTGGACCTGGTGATCTGGAACGAGGACCAGTCCGGGTACCGGCAGGAACTGCAGGACGAGATCCTCCGGCAGATGTCCAGCAGCCCCGATATCCAGCAGCTCGACCGGCCCGGCGGGATCTTTGTCAGGCGGCTCGAACAGATGTCCGACGAGGACCGTATCCTGATGCAGACCGTAGCACGGGCGGTTATCTCTGAACGTCGTGGAACCCTGTCCGAGCAGATGGAGCGGGGCGGGTGGAGTGACCTGACTGTGCCGCCTCTGATCCCGGTTAAAGCCTGGCGCCCGGAACGGCCGTCCTTCCTCTCTGATGTGGGTGACGGCCTCCGTTTCTTCAACGGATTCGGTGGATTTACCGAGGACGGGCGCGAGTACCGGATCGTCTCCGGGGCCGGGAAGGAGACCCCTGCCCCCTGGGTGAATGTGCTGGCAAACCCCAACTTTGGGACCGTCATCTCGGAGAGTGGCGGTGCCTATACCTGGAGTGAGAATGCCCATGAGTTCAGGCTGACCCCGTGGTACAATGATCCGGTCCGGGACCTGAGCGGTGAGGCGCTGTATATCCGGGACGAGGAGACCGGGCGGTTCTGGTCGCCGACCCCCCTTCCGGCCCGCGGCACCCATCAGTATCTGACCCGTCACGGGTTCGGCTACTCGGTCTTTGAGTATGCTGAAGGAGGGATCCGCACTGAACTGACGGTCTTCGTGCCCGTTGACAGTACCGTGAAATTCCTCGTGCTGAAGATCCGGAACACCTCCGGGCGTGCACGAATGCTTTCGGTGACAGGGTACGTGGAGTGGGTGCTCGGAGAGCTCCGGCAGCGATCCCTGCTGCATGTGACCACCGAGATCGATCCGGTCACCGGTGCTCTCTTCGCCAGGAACCCATACAACAATGAGTTCCCGGACCGGGTGGCATTCCTCGACACCAACGAGATGAACCGAACCGTAACCGGCGACCGCCATGAATTCATCGGGAGAAACGGGACTCCTGCGGCGCCGGCAGCGATGGGACGGACCCGGCTTTCAGGCAAGGTCGGGCCCGGGCTGGATCCCTGCGCAGCGATGCAGGTTCCGTTCACCCTCGCCGACGGTCAGGAACATGAACTCGTCTTTACGCTGGGGGTCGGACGTGACCTCGATGCGGCCCGAACTCTTGTCCAGCGGTACCGCGGCGTCGGGCCAGCCAGAACTGAACTCGGGACGGTCAGGCAGTACTGGACCTGGACACTCGGGGCGGTACATGTCTCGACCCCCGACCCCTCCGTGGACCTGCTCACCAATGGCTGGTTGATGTACCAGACCCTGGCCTGCCGGATCTGGGGGCGAAGCGGGTACTACCAGTCGGGCGGAGCGTTCGGTTTCCGGGACCAGCTCCAGGACGTGATGGCCATACTTCATGCCGAGCCCCGGCTGGCACGCAAGCATCTGCTCCTCTCTGCCGGTCACCAGTTCATCGAGGGGGATGTGCAGCACTGGTGGCACCCGCCGATGGACCGGGGTGTCCGGACCCATTGCTCTGATGATTACCTCTGGCTGCCGCTGGTCACCAGTCGGTATGTGCTGAGCACCCGGGATACCGGGATCCTGAACGAACGGATCCCGTTCCTTGAGGGAAGGCTGCTGAAACCGGAGGAGGAGTCCTACTATGACCTGCCGAAGGTCTCGCAGGAGTCCGGGACGCTCTATGAACACTGTGTCAGGGCGATCCGGTGGGGGCTGAAGTTCGGTTCGCACGGGCTGCCGTTGATCGGGAGCGGGGACTGGAACGACGGGATGAACATGGTCGGTGTCCATGGTCAGGGTGAGAGTGTCTGGCTCGGATTCTTCCTGTATGACGTTCTCTTCCAGTTTGCCGAGGTGGCCCGGATCCGCGAGGATACCGAGTTTGCAGATCTCTGCATGGTCAATGCCGAACGGTTGCGGCAGAACCTGGAACTGAACGGCTGGGACGGAAGTTGGTACCGACGTGCGTACTTCGATTCAGGGGAACCGCTCGGCTCCAGCCAGAACCAGGAGTGTTTCATCGATTCGATCGCACAGTCCTGGTCCGTGCTCTCCGGTGCGGCCGGCAGAGAGCGGGCCAGAACAGCGATGGAGTCGGTCGAGGAGCACCTGGTCCGGCACCAGGACCAGCTGATCGCGCTGTTGACTCCGCCGTTTGATACCTCAGCCCAGAACCCGGGGTATATCAAGGGGTATGTGCCGGGGGTGCGGGAGAACGGCGGGCAGTACACGCATGCGGCAATCTGGGTGGTGATGGCCTTTGCGACCCTCGGGGACCAGCGGCGTTCCTGGGACCTCTTCAACCTGATCAACCCGATCAACCACAGCAGCACCCCGGAGGACGCCTGGAGGTACCGGGTCGAGCCGTATGTCGCCGCTGCCGATGTCTACGCGGTGGAGCCGCATGTCGGTCGCGGGGGCTGGACCTGGTATACCGGGTCTGCCGGGTGGATGTACCGGCTGATCCTCGAGTCGCTCCTCGGGGTGCGACTGGAGGTGGACGTCCTTCACTTCTCACCCTGCCTCCCGGAGGGCTGGTCCTCGTTCACGATGGACTACCGGTATCATGAGACGATCCATCACATCGTGGTCCACGCCAGCGGGACGGCCTGCGGGATCAGATCCGTGACCGTCGACGGTCTTCTGCAGCCGGACAAGACGGTGCGCCTGGTCAATGACCATACAGAGCACATGATCGAGGTGGTTCTCGGGTAAAAGGGGGGACTGGCCGGTTAACTGAATTGACTGCCCCGTTCCCTCTCCGGGTACCAGCGTATGAAGAACTCTGCCGGCGGTTCTGAGGACTGCTGGTACTGGTTCTCATTCTTCCAGGATTTGAGATCAGTAGATCCGAAAGCCGTCGACCCGGACTGCCATCCGGTCGAGGCCGGGGACGGGAATGCCTGCTGGTCCCCGATCAGGTACTGTTTTGAACTCCCCCCGAACGGACTCCACGCTTCCGATGCTACCGTCAACGATACTGTGGCCGGGGCCGGCGTCCGGGTCTGCACCGTTTCAGCTGGAATTGTCGCCGTCACGGGAGCCGGCACCGGCGATGGGAAGGTCGTGGCCTGTGGTTCTGGATTCTGTGTGGGCTCCGGTAGTGTCTGTTGAGTGCCGGCCGGCTCTGAGGCCGGGGTCACCGTGGTCGGGACCCCGGTTGGCATCGTGCTCCCGCTCTTTCGTTCGCCTGACAGGTACGGCACGAGGGCCGCATAGTATCGATCGGCAATCTTTCGGTCGCCTTTATCATTCGGATGGAGATAGATCGACGGCTGGCTGTCGGCCTGGCAGTCGTATCCGCTGAACAGGTCCACCGCCACCACCGGGGATGCCGCCGTGTTCTTCCTTTCGGCGAGACTCTTCATCGCCCTGTTCAGGGATTGCTGGCGTTCGATGTACCCATCCCGCGGGATGACTGTTCCTATCAAAATCACGATATCCGGATTTTTCTGTCTGAGGATCCCGATGGCCTCATCGAGGCTGCTGATCGTGGTCTCTGCCGGCACCCCGGTCATCACATCGTTGGTTCCGACATGGACGAGGGCGATGTCAGGGGAGTACCCGGAGAGCCAGTTCTCCAACCGGTCATCGGTGAGGAGATCGCTGGTCCGGAGGCCGGAGTGGCCCTCGTGGTCCTGATCGAAGTCATAAGGCAGATGGGGTTGATCGGTACTGCCGACAAAATCCACGTCATAACCACTCTCCTGCAGGTGCTTCCAGAGCCAGTACCGAAAGGTGGCATGGGACGCTCCATCATCATTGGAGGAGCCGCGGACGATCGAGTCCCCTATCGGAACGATCTTCACGCTTCCCTCTGCTGTTACGGTGATGCACAGCAGTACCAGCACCAGAACGATCAGGCCCGGAGGGATCCTTAGATATACCATAATAATTTGTTTGGATAATCAGAGGTCCTGATAAATCTTTTTATATCCCATATAGTCTCTTTCTATCAGGGGATCGTTCCCTTGATCGGTCAGGGAGATCTGGTGGAAAAATTGGGGAGATCGGGTCACTCTTTCCTGATCTGGTTGAACAGGTTGTCCATCATCTCTGGTGCACGGTCGCGAAGCCCGAAGCCGATGATGATGGCGATCGCCGCCCCCACGCCGAGCCCGATTCCCCAGGCCAGCGGAGTGATGAAGATGTAGATGATCGTCAGGTCGAGCCTGAGCTGCTCCAGGGCGAGCATCACGACCACAAAGTAGAGGAAGACCTCCAGGAGTGAGACGACCGGCCCCAGCATGGAGACCCGTTGCACCTCCCCGATTCCGCGGACGAACCGTGCGATGTAGTCGATCAGGAGGAACCCGACGATCAGGATGATCAGGAACATCGCGATGTTTGGGATGAAGGCCACGATGCTCTGCACCAGGCTGGTCAGGAATGTCAACTGCAATACATTCGCTGCTGCGAGGATTGCAATCAGGTAGATGAACCATCTGACGAGAAGTTCAAAGAACCTGAGGATCCCCTTGTTTCCTCCTCCATACTGCTCTTCGATCGCCCTGCCGATCGATGTTTGTGCCATTGCATCGTCGACCCCGATCCGGTCGAGGAAGAGTGCGATGTACTTTCCGAGGAGCCTGCCCACAATCCAACCGATCAGCAGGAGGATCAGGGCGGCCAGCAGGTTCGGGATCATGGCGATGATCTCGCCGGCGACCTGCTGTAAACTGGTGATGATATCTGTCATGATACTCTGAGGGGGGATGATCCTTATACTACTATTTTAATATATCTAAAATCCCTCAATTCTTCTCAAAAAAATAGTAATTGCTGTATCGTTATTTCTTCAAAATATTCCTGAATTCTCAGTATTTTTGATCCTACTTTGATCCAGTTTCGATCGGGCTCCTATACCGGTGAACACGGGCACGACTCGCCGGGATCAGCACTTCGAGCATTCTTCAGATGCCACAGATTCTTTTTCTGATATCCTGAATGAACGGCATGATCATCAGTGCCTGCCTGCCGCATCAATGGGTTTCATAAGCCGGCAGCAGGACCTTTGCCTTTGATACAACCGTATGTCCGATTCATCGGCACGCTGGTGGAGATGAGTCCGTATATGAAAACCTGTTTCGGCTTCCTCTCGCCTGGCTGCATGGATGAGCCCGATCCCGCACAGATCTCGCCACGGCGGACACCGGTGCCTGCCGATCACCCCCGCATCTGTGATCCGGGCAGTGACGGGGTGTACATACTCCTCCCTCGTCGGTCGAGTTCGAGATGAACCGGTTCCGGTTCGTGACGCCTGCCGGCTACCTAATGGTGACAGGCATCACGATCAGGGTGAGCTTCCCGGTTTCTGTTCAGCGCTCTCCCCTGTCTTCATCCCCTCCTCTGATCATCTCCTCTGCCTGTTTCCATGCAGATATGTCCCGAAATGATTCGATGGCCCCGATCCTCTTACCCTCATGATCCAGGAGTGGGGAGGCCTTTCCCCAGAGGCACCCCCCCTTCCCTCCATTGAGGGAAGGGACGTGGGCTTCGACGAAGATGCTGTCCCCGAATCTTCTGACCCCCGGGTGCTGGCTGATGAGATCCCCGGTCGGGAGATCGATCAGATCGATCAGGATCGGTCGGAGTCCCTGTAGAAATGAGAGGGCCTGGGTGTAATTTTTCGTTCCCAGAATCTCTCTTTTCCTGACACCGGTCAGCCCCTCCATGGCCTGGTTCCAGGCCATCACCACGCCGGAGAGGTCGACGATGAAGGTCGGGTCCGGGATGAATTCGATCGTATCCCGCAGGTTCTCATAGGTGGTCCTGAGTGCCTCTTCCGTCCGCTTCTGCGTGGTGATATCGACAAAGGAAGCCATTGAGCAGAGATGGTTTCCCAGTTCATCCCTGATGATACTGAGGGTGAGCTGGGCGCAGATGGACGACCGGTCCATCCTTTTCAGGTCGACCTCCCCAAACCATCGCCCTTTCTGATGCAGTTCCTTTCTGATCCGGGTGATCGTATCCCTGATCTCCACGTCATCCCAGGCGAACCATTCC